>JAYZLL010000091.1:0-51799 GCA_036154315.1 Pseudomonadota bacterium | reverse complement strand
CGCGGGGGCGCTGCCCCCGCACCCCCGAAGTACTTATGGAACGATGAAGAGGAACCCGGGGGCGCTCTGGAGGCGCGTGCGCGTTTCTGTCAAACGAAGCCGCGGTCGCGGATGAGGCCGGTGAGTTCGGCAAGGCTTTCGTCTTCGGTTTTGCCGGAGGTGTCGAGTTGGGCGAGCGCCTTGTCGTAAAGCGCCTCGCGCGAGGTGAGGATGGATTTGAGTTGGTCCATCGCCTCGGGGTTGCCCGCCATCGGACGTTCGTCACCCTGTTCGCGCACCCGCGCCATGTGTTCGGCCGGGGTCGCCTTGACCCAGATCGTGTGGAAGTGGTTGAGCAGGCGATTGTAAGTCTCGGGCTCGGCCACGATGCCACCGGCGACGGCGAGGATCATCGTGTCGTGGGTCGCGATCACGCGGCTGAGGGCCTGTGCTTCGAGGCGCCGGTAGCCCTCCTGCCCGTAAAACGCCATGACCTCGTCCACCGGCATGCCCGCCTGTTCCTCGATCTCGCGATTGAGTTCGACGAAGGGGATGCCGAGGGCGGCCCCGGCCCGGCGCCCGAGGGTGGATTTGCCCGCGCCGCGCAGGCCCACGAGGCAGACGCGGTTGGCGCGGCGTTGGGCCATGGGTTCGGGCGAGAGCGTGGCCAGCACGGCCTCCTGCACGCTGGTGTTGGCGCTGCGATAGAGGTCGGCGACGCGCAGCGCGTCCGAGGTCCAGGGATCGTCTTCGCCCACCAGCCATTCGATCTTGTGGTCGAGTGCGTAGGCCACCTTTTGCAGAAGCCCGATGGAGATATTCCCCTCGCCCGCTTCGAGCTGCGCGAGGTAACGCGGGCTGACGCCCGACTTTTCCGACAGCACCCGGCGCGGAATGCCCTTGCGGTCACGGGCGGCGCGCACGCGTTCGCCGACCCGCGCCATCAGTTCATCGACGACGCGGTCGGTCTCGGACTGTTCGGCGCGGGCTTCGCCGCGGAAGTTGGTGATTTCGGCCATGCCGCCTCATGTTCAATAGTGCATAAATCCTAGGCGCTGGCGGGGCGCCAATCAAAGGGATTCAGCGGCCAAGCGGGATATAATGCATATTTATCTCAATCGCGCACCAGCGGAGCGAGCACGCTTTTCACCCGCTCGGGCGGCGGCTGTTTGCGGAAGGTCGAGGCCTGCACGAAGACCTCGGTAAAGCTGCCTTCGAAGCAGAGTGTGCCGTCCTGCCGGCCCAGCACTTTGAAGGTGATCGAGGTCTCGCCCATCCGGCTCGGATAGACCTCACACTCCAGCGGGTGGCGGGGCGTGACCGGGGCGCGGAAGTCGAGGTTCATCGAGACAAAGGGCATGCCCATGTCGTGGTCGAGTTCCTGAATGAACCAGCCGCCGCCGATTGTGTGATGCAGAAAGGCGTTGATCGAGTCGAGGCACCAGTTCGGGATCCGGCCCGTATAGGCGATCTTGGCCGGGTCGCAGTCGCCCCAAGCCACCATGATCTCGTGAATGAATGGCTGTGCCATATCCCGGCCCTCCTCGCACAATCGGGGGCGCGCGGCCCCCGATCCGATGTCTCTTATCCGCAGCGCGACCTCAATAGGTCTCGACGTGATACCGCCCGTCTTCGCGCATCTTGTCGCGGATCGGCTTCCACTCCAGCCCTTCGCTGCGCGCGATGTCGGCCAGCGCCTCTTCAACCCCGTGCTCCATCTCTTTCTTGCCGCAGATGTAGAAATAGGCCTTGTCGGATTTCAGCAGTTTGGCGACCGCTTCCTTTTCCTCGCGCAGCTTGTCCTGCACGTAATGCTTGGGTTCGTCCTCGAGACGCGAGAAGGCAAAGACCTTTTTCAGGAAGGTCTCGGGCACCTTTTTGAGCGGGCCGAAATAGGGAAGCTCCTGCGGTTTGCGGGCGCCGAACACGAGGGTCATCTTTTCGGTCGCGGACGGCATTTCGCGCTGACGGCGCATGGTGAAGCCGCGGAACGGGGCCGATCCGGTGCCGGTGCAGATCATCAGGAGTTCGGCGTCCGGGTCGGAGGGGAGGAGGAAGGTCGAGCCGAACGGGCCGGTGACGCGGACCTTGTCGCCCTTTTTCAGGTCGCAGACATAGTTCGACGCGATCCCGTGCTCTTCGCGCTTCACGGTGAGCGACAGGTTGTTGTAGCCGGGGCGTTCGCCGTCACGCGGGCTCGACACCGAATAAAGGCGCGGCAGGTGTGCTTTGCCTTCGGCAGTTTCGCCCGGCGGGATAATCCCGATGGATTGCCCCTCGAGCACCGGCATCGGCTGGCCCGCGAAGTCGAGGATGATGTGGCGCACGTCGGCGTCGCTGTCCTCGGCCGTCAGGCGGTAGTTGCCCTGCACGGTCGCCTCGATCGGTTTGCCGAGGTTGTAAAGGTTCACAGTCGCCTTCGACGCGGTCTTGGGCGCGACGGATTTGCCGCCCGCACCGGAATGGGCCTCGGCCAGAAGCGCGGCCATCTCTTCGTCCAGCGCCTCCATCGAGCCGTCGCCATCGGCAGAAGGTTCGACGTCGCCCTGCTCGGGGAGTTCCGTCCATTCGAATTGTTCGTCGAGCGAATAGGGCTCGGCCACCACGCGCCACTCGTCGATCGAGCCGGTCGGGCAGACCGGGATGCAGTCCATGCAGAAGTTGCACTTGTCCGCGTCCACCACCACGTTGTCGTCGTTGTGGGTGATCGCCTCGATCGGGCAGGTCATTTCGCAGGTGTAACACCGGATGCAGATTTCCGGGTCGATCAGGTGCTGCTTGAGCGGTTTGTTCATGTCGGGTCGCTCCGGAATGGCTGGGCGGTCGGGCTTGGGCCCGGCGCGCTGGCGTCTCGGTTTGTTTTACGGGGTCCGCACGGGTGCGGAAAGGATCACTTGCCCTTGAGGACGAGGTCAGGGACCAGCATCGCCTCGATCAGCTCGTGGCACAGGCCCTTGCAGTCGGTGCATCCGACGCAGCCGGATTTCAGCCCGGAGACCTGAACAGCCACGTCGCGGGTGCGCGGGGCGTGAGCGGTGCGGCGGTCGATCTGCATGGTATCCTCCCTCGGGGTGTGGCGGGGGGCCGAAGCCCCCTGCCCTCAAAGCTTACGCCATGTGCAGTTTGACGTACTCGAAATCGCCCGGCTTGTTGTCGATCCCGACTTTCGGCGGGGCGATCCAACCGGCGAACTTGCCCGGCTCGGTCACGGCGACCATGAGCGACTGGATGAAGTCGCCGTCGGCCTTGGTGGGGAGCCAGTCATTGACCTTGGCGTTGTATTCCTCGGTCGAGATCATCACGCCCTCGGGCGAGAATTTCGCGCCGGAGAACACGCCGATCTGACGGTGGAAGCTTTCATGCGGCATCTTCAGTTCGAACTGGATACCGGCCTTCTCGATGATCTTGTTCCAGCGACCCACGCCACCGGCAGCATCCTTGATGTAGTCATCGCGCAGACGCATGTTGATCGCCGTCAGGGCCGGAACCTCTTTCTGAACGACCTTGTCGCCTTCGAGGTCCCACACGGTGTAGGTCGCGTCCTTGAGCTGGTGATCGTCGTCGATCCGGTGCTCGTGGAAGCGGCCCTTGATGCCGTAGTTGAACGCGTTCGCTGCGTTGGTCGAGACCTCTTGCCCGAACAGATCGAGCGACAGAGTGTAGTGCAGGTTCAGCTTTTTCTGGATCGTCGGCAGGTCGATGACGCCCAGCGAACGGATCTTGTCGATGTCGTAGGGATCGTCGATGCCGTTCTCGCGCATCACCTGACAGGTGCGCTCGATGGTGCGGCCCACGCCGGTTTCACCCACGAACATGTGGTGAGCTTCTTCGGTCAGCATGAAGCGGCAGGTGCGCGACAGCGGGTCGAAGCCCGACTGTGCGAGGCTTTCCAGCTGCATCTTGCCGTCGCGGTCGGTGAAGTAGGTGAACATGAAGAACGACAGCCAGTCCGGCGTTTCCTCGTTGAACGCACCCAGCATACGCGGGGCTTCTTCCGAACCCGACGAGCGGACGAGCAGATCGTCGGCTTCCTCGCGACCGTCCTTACCGAAGTACTTCTGCAGCAGGTAGACCATCGCCCAGAGGTGACGGCCCTCTTCGACGTTCACCTGGAACAGGTTGCGCATGTCGTAGAGCGACGGGGCGGTGAGGCCAAGGAAGCGCTGCTGCTCGACCGAGCCCGGCTCGGTGTCGCCCTGAATGACGATCAGACGCTTGAGCATGTTGCGGTACTCGCCCGGCACTTCCTGCCACGCGGCCTGACCGTAGTGTTCACCACAGGGAATGGTGCGGCCTTCGACTTCGGGAGCGAGCAGAACACCCCAGCGGTATTCCGGCATCTTGACGTAGTCGAACTTGGCCCAGCCTTTCGGGTCCACGGACACGGCGGTGCGCAGGTAGACCATCGACTTCTGGAATTTCTCGGGGATGAGATCGTTCCACCAGTTGATGTAGCCCGGGTGCCATTTCTCGAGCGCTTTCAGAACCTTGCGGTCCGAAGACAGCCCGACGTTGTTCGGGATCTGCGTATCGTAGCTGACGTTGATAAGGTCGACCATTTGTCACTCCCTAAGAGTTTTGGGCGGGCACGATAGCCCGCCCTGCAATTTCGGTTAGACGCGTTCCATGTTGTAGTCGCCGCGCACACCGGTGCCGTAGCGCTGCAGTGCGCCTTCTTTGCCGACCGCGTTCGGGCGGTTGAAGATCCAGTTCTGCCAGGCCGTCAGGCGGCCAAAGATCCGGGTTTCCATCGTTTCCGGGCCAGCGAAGCGCAGGTTGGCTTCCATCCCCGTCATCGCGTCGGGGCTGAACGAGGCGCGTTCTTCCATGAAGATGCGGATTTCGTCGTCCCAGTCGATGTCGTCGAGGATCATCGTGACGAGGCCGAGTTCGTCGGTCTCTTCGGCTTCCAGCGCTTCGCCGATCTTGGCTTTCGCGGCCTCCACGCTTTCCGGCTCACCCAGGAAGCGGGTTTCGAGACGGGTGATGCCGTTGCCCATCGGGTAGCGGCCGAAGTTGGAGTCCGACAGCGTGACGGTGGCGATCGGGCGGTTGTCGCCCTCGAACTCGTCTTCCATCATGTAGGACCGGTCGACGGCGAACAGGATTTCGGCCAGCACACCGGCGTAGCACGAGCCATGTTCGACCAGAGCGGTCAGCGAGCGCGAGGTCACGTCGATCCGCTTCAGAACGCGCTTCCAGAACTGGAGGATTTCGTTGGCGAGCCAGTTGTCGTCATTGGCCAGCAGCAGATCCTCATGCGCCTTGACCTGCTCCGGGTCGCCCTGCGTGCGGAACACCCACAGACCAAGCTCCATCTCGTTGAGGCGCAGGTGCATGATCGCGTCGTCCAGTTCGCGGGCGAGTTTGAGCATGTAGCCTTGATCGCCAGCCGCCACCACGTCCTCGATGGAGGCTGGCACATCCGCGTCGGGACCCGAGAGGGTGATCGTGGCTTTGCGGCCGTCACGGTCGATCTCGACTTCGACGAGGTCGTAATGCACGCCCTTGTCGTCGATGGTGCGGTTGAGCGGGCCGAGCTTGATGCCCTGCGCCACGTCCGCTTTTTTCGAATTCGCCGCGAATTCCTTGGCGCGCTCGGACACGGTCTCATCGAACTTGGAGTTCGGCACGGCTTCGTCGACGAGACGCCACTGAACGGCGCGCTTGCCTTTGATGCCTTCTTCGATCGAGCAGAAGATGTCGGCGCGGTCACGGCGCACCTTCCGCTTGTCCGTCACCCGCGTCAGACCGCCGGTGCCGGGGAGAACGGCGAGAAGCGGGACTTCGGGGAGGGCCACCGACGACGTCGAGTCATCGGTCAGCATGATGTAGTTGCAGGCGAGCGCGAGCTCGTAGCCACCACCAGCGCAGGCGCCTTTGACGGCCGCGATCCACTTCTGGCCCGAGTCTTCCTCGGCGGCCTCGAAGGTGTTGCGCGTTTCGTTGGTGAACTTACAGAAGTTGACCTTGTGGCTGTGGGCAGCGCCGCCCAGCATGCGGATGTTCGCACCAGCGCAGAACACCTGCTCCTTGCCGGATTTCATCACCACGGTTTTTACTTCCGGGTGCTCGAAACGCATGCGCTGAACGAGGTCCGACAGCTCGATGTCGACGCCGAGGTCATAAGAGTTCAGCTTGAGCTTGTAGCCGTCGAAGAGACCGGCGTTTTCGTCGACGTCCATATACACGGTCGCGACGGGGCCATCGTATTCCACTTTCCAGTGGTTGTACTTGGACGGGTCGGTTTGAAAGTCGATCACCTTGCTCACGGCTCGGTCTCCTTGTTCGCGTGGTTGGCAATATAGTGCCCGGTTGGCGTCAAGTCTACACCATGTTGCACTATAGTGCTTAATTTTCTTTCGTTATTTTTCAGTACTTTAACATATAGTGCATATCCTATTTGGACGTTTTTGCACTATAATGCGCCATCCTTGAGGCGCGATTCGAGCTTGTCGGCTTCGTCTCGCGCCCAGTCGACTCGCGCACCCTGCCCGGCTCGGGCAAGCTGATCACGCACGATGTCCAGAATACGGGTCGCCGCGCGGTGCTGGCCCATGACCTCTTTGAGGTTGCCATTGGCAAGCTGGATCGCAGCCTGCACCAGCGCCTTGTGTTCCGAGTTCGGGGCCGCCTGCATCCAGACCGGCTCCCACGCCTCATGCGCCTCCCAGAAGTAGCCCGCACGATACTGCGCAAGCCCTTCCTCCCAGCCCGGCGCGATCGAGCCCTCGGGCGGGCGGGCGTTCTGCCCCGGGATATGGGGCGCGGGGGTCATACGCCCTCGGGCTCCGCCGCTTCCATTGCGTCGAGATGCGCGCAGAACTCGACGATGGCCGCGAGCGTTTCCTCGGGTTTTTCGAGATGCGGCGCGTGTCTGGCACCCTCGATGATCGCGATCTCGGCGGGCGAATAGGTCCGCGTCTCGATCTCTTCGATCTGCGCGAGCGTCCCGTACTGGTCGTCGCGCCCCTGAATGGCGAGGCAGGGAATACGCCAGTAGTCGATGACCTCGGCCACGTTCCAATCCTTGAACCCCGACGCAAGCCAGCTGTCGTTCCAACCGCGGAAGGTGTTGTCGGGGTCCTTGTGATAGCGGGCCATTTTTTCCTTGAGACCACCGGATTCGTAAACCTCGGTCGCCTTGGCGATTTCGGCCAGCCCCATCTCTTCGGTGAAGAAATGCGGGGCGATCAGGATCAGGCCGCGCACACGCGGGTCGGACACGCGGCCGGCATATTCGGCCGAGATCGTCGCGCCGTCGGAATGGCCCAGCAGGATGAAGCCCTCGGCCCCGATCTGGTCGAGCACCTCGGGCAGCACATCCACAGCCTCGCGCGTCATGTAGTCGAGCGGGCGCGGCAGATCGGCGAGATCGGACTGGCCGTAGCCCGCGCGCGAAAAGACGAACGCCGGGTGGCCGGTGGCTGTCGCGATCCGCTCCGGCACGTCACGCCAGAGCGCCGTGCTCCCAAGACCCTCGTGCAGCATCACGATCACCGGCTTGTCGCCGGGCTGCGGCCCGTGGACGGCGTATTCCAGTTGCTTGCCGCCAGCGGTGACGAAGCCGTCGCTCCAATTGAGCATCAGCACGTCTCCCGCAGCTTGAAGCGCTGGATCTTGCCGGTCGCGGTCTTGGGCAGTTCGTCGACCACTTCGATCCAGCGGGGGTATTTCCACATCCCGATCTTTTCCTTGACGAAATCCTTGATCGCTTCGGGCGTGGGCGCTTCGACGCCCTCTTTGAGCACGATATAGGCCGCCGGTTTGATAAGGTCCTTTTCGTCCTCGCGCGCCACAACGGCGGCTTCGAGCACCGAAGGGTGGTCGATCAGCGCCTGCTCGACCTCGAACGGGCTGACCCAGATGCCGGAGACCTTGAACATATCGTCGGTGCGCCCGCAGTAGACGAAGCGCCCCTCGGGCGTGCGTTCGTATTTGTCGCCCGTGCGGGTCCAGTGGCCCTGAAAGGTGTCCATCGACTTGAAGCGCCGGTTCCAATAGCCCTCGGCCGAGGAGGGGCCGCGCACGAGCAGTTCGCCCACGTCGCCCTCGCCCACATCCTCGTCATGCTCGTCGACCAGACGGACCTCGTACCCCGGAACCGCCTTGCCGGAGGTGCCATAGACGATGTCGCCGGGACGGTTCGACAGGAAGATGTGGAGCATCTCTGTCGAGCCGACACCATCGACGATCTCGGCCTTCCACAGGCGCTGCCAGCGTTCGCCGATCTCGCGCGGCAGCGCCTCGCCCGCCGAGGTGCAGATGCGCACGTTGTGGACCGGCTCGGTCCCGGCTTTCTCTTGTGCGGCGACCATTGCGGCGTAGAGCGTGGGCACGGCACAGAACACGGTGGGCTTCTCTTCCGCCAGAAGCGCCGAGACGCCATCGGGTGTGGGACGACCGCCGAGCAGGATCGAGGTCGCGCCGACGGACAGCGGGAAGGACATGCCGTTTCCGAGACCGTAGGCGAAGAACAGCTTCGCGACGGAATAGACCGTGTCGTCCTCACGGATGCCCAGCACTTGCGACCCGAAGGTGTCGCAGGTCGCTTTCAGCGAACCGTGGACGTGGCGCACGCCCTTGGGCGTGCCGGTCGAACCCGAGGAATAGAGCCAGAAGGCAAGCTCGTCGGCGGAGGCTTCGCATGTCTCTTCGACCTCGGCGCCCGCGACGAAGTCGTCGTAGCGTTCCGTGCCGTCCGGCGCATCGCCGATCACCACGACGGTGCGCAGATAGCGGTTGCCGTCGACGGCGGGCTTGACCGTTTCCCAAAGCTGCTCGGACACCACGAGGATCGACGCGCGGCTGTCGTTCAGGATCGCCTCATAGACACTTGCAGAGAGAAGCGTGTTGAGCGGCACCGGGATCGCGCCCGCCTTGAGCGAGCCCCAGAAGACCACCGGAAACTCGGTCTGGTCCCGCACGATCATCGCGACACGCTCTTCGCGGCGCACCCCGTGCTTGTGGAGCGCACCGGCCCAGCGTCCGGCCTGATCGTGCAGTTCGCCGAAGGTCAGCGTGCGCTTGTCGCCGTCGGCCTCGCGAAACGCGACCTTGGCCGCGCGGCCCTCGTCGATGTGCCGATCCACGAAATAGACCGCAGCATTCTCGTTCGTCATGTGATCCTCCCAGTCAGGCGCCTCCTGCGCCCTGAACGGTTACTTTCCTGTGAATTCGATGGCGCCTTCGGGCAGCAGGTAGAGCACATAGGCATCCCCACCCGTCACCGTCGGATGGTGGTCCGAGCCCGGAGGGTAAACGTACCAGCCGGGTTCGAACGCATCGAATTTCGGTTGTCCTTCCAAGGGCATGACCGCCCCAATCTCGCCCGTCGTGTGGATGTGGTGCGGGCCTTTGACGTCCTTCATGCGCACCACATCGACCGAGAAAGCGCCGGTCGCGCCGCCGGGTTTAATCGGGCGGCCGAATTTGATCCCACCGGCTTCGCGCTGGACCAGCCAGCCGTCACGCTCGCCCTCGGCGCAGAGCGCGGCGAGGCGGGTGAATTCGGGGCCGTCCTTCGGGTATTCGCGGTTGAGGAAATCGGCCATGTCGTCGTCGAGCGGCATACCGTCGAGACGTGCGGCAATTCCTCCGAGAAGCGTCGAGAATTCTTCGACAGACATCTGATCCTCCCTGGCAAATGGCTCGTGAGTCGCTTGTGCAGTATTTTGCACAATACTGCACAAGTGGCAACAGCCGTCATCGCGGTGTGCAATTTAATGCATACGGGCACGCAGATACGAAAAGGGCACCGCGCCGAAGCACGGTGCCCATTGTAGATTGCGCTCTTCTCGCGTGTTCGCCCCGATCAGGCGGCGGTCATCTCGGCCAGATCCGCCTCGGTCCGCGCCGATTGGCGGGCGACGAGGGCGGCGACGCGGCGGATGCGCTCGGGGTCCGGGTGGTGGTCGGCGTTTGCCGCCATCTGCGCCCAGAGCGCCTGTTCGAGCACGCGCGCGGTCAGACGCATGAAGGGCGTGGCGATCTGGCCCGGATCGACGCCGGTTTCCAGATGCGCCCGCGCGGATTCCCACGCGGACAGCGCACGGTCGAGCGCGGGGCCGCCGTCGATGCCTTTCACGTAATCGACGAAGGCATTCATCGCCGCACCGTTTTCGAGCCGCAAGAGCCGGGCCGCGACCCCCATCGCGTGGATGCCTGAGGCGCCCTCATAAATCGCCGCGATCCGCAGGTCGCGGTAGGTCTGTTCGATCCGGTATTCCTGAAGATAGCCGTAGCCGCCCAACACCTGCATCCCGGTCTCGGCCGCGCGCAGGCCCTGCTCGGACGCATACCATTTGATGACATGGGTCAGAAGCTCGAGCAGCCACGGGTTGTCGCCGCTTTCCAGCGTGACGAGCGCAAGGTGCGTCATGGCGCGCGCGCCCATCGCGATGGCGTCGATCTCGTCGAGCATCCGACGCACGTCGCCGTGCTTGTCGATGGTCACGGGACCGTCCGGCCCTTTGCCCTGCACGCGCTCGGCGGCGTAGGAGGACGCGATGTCATAGGCGCGGGCGGAATGCGCGACGCCCTGCAGCGCGACGTCTACGCGAGCGTGATTCATCACCTCGAACATGGCGCGCAGCCCCTGCCCTTCGGCTCCAATCAGCTCCGCCTCGGCCCCGTCGAAGGCAAGCTGGCAGGTGGGCTGCAGGTGCAGACCCATCTTTTCCTCGATCCGGGTGACGTTCACCGCGTTGCGCGAACCATCGGCACGGTCGGACAGGCAGGCGAACAGGGACAGGCCCTTGACCCCGCTGTCCATCTCACCCGTGCGCGCGAGCACCATGTGGAGCACGCCCTTGGACATGTCCTGATCGCCGCCCGAGATGAAGATTTTTTCGCCCGTGATCCGCCAGACGTCACCGTCCTGCACCGCCCGACACCGGATGCGGCCGAGGTCCGAGCCTGCGCCGGGTTCGGTCAGCGCCATCGTACCGAGGTAGTCGCCGGAGGCGAGCAGCGGCAGGTACTTTGCCTTTTGCTCTTCCGTGCCGAAGTGCTGGAACACCCGGTTGTGCCCCACGGCGAGCGAGACGAGCATCTGAAAGGCGTGGTTCGCACCCATGAGGATTTCATGGACCACGCCGCCCGTCACGCCGTCCACGCCCATGCCGCCATGTTCCTCGGGCAGCATCAGGCCGGGCCAGCCCCCCTCGACATACTGCGCGAACATCGCCTTGACCGCATCGGGGAGGACCACGCGACCATCGACCAGCTTGGCCCCGACCTTGTCCCCGATCTCATCCGTCGGCGCGATCACCTCCTCCGCGAAGGACGCGAAGTGCTGCGCGATCTCGCGCGACATGTCGGCGTCGTAGTCCTCGACGCGGTCGGCGCCGACCACATGATTCAGGATAAAGAAGATGTCGTCGAGCGGGGCGGCAAAGGGTTTCATCGGTGGCCTCAGATGGTGATCGTCGCGGGGTCGTTGTCGTCGTAGAGGCGGTCGAGCAGCGGTTTGCGGCGGTCGAGCACCTTGCGGTAGTTCAGGTTGCCCTTGGCGGTCATTTCGCCCTCGCCCATATTGGGCGGCTCTTCCAGAACGATGGCGCGACCGATGCGCGAGGACGAGCCGGAGACTTCGCCCGCACGGGTCGCCAGACGGCGGCGTATGTCGGATTGCAGCGCCGCGTTGATCAGCGCGCCGTTGTCTGAATCGAACGAATAGCCCTCTTTCTCCAGCTCCGCGACGTTCGGGAAGATCATGATCCCGATTTCGTCCTTGTCGGCACCGGTGATGACGATGTCCTGAGCGAGCGGCCCGATACAGGCGAGCATGTCGAGCCGAAGCTGCCCGGCGCGCACCCATGTGCCGGTGAGCAGTTTGAAGTCCTCCGAAATGCGCCCGTCGAATTGCAGGCCCAGATCGTAATTGTCGGGGTTCACGAATTTCATCGCGTCGCCGGTAAGGAAAAAGCCTTCGTCGTCGAACGCTTCGGCGGTCTTTTCCGGGTTGTCGAGGTAGCCGGTGAAGATCGACGGGCCTTTGACGCGCACCTCGCAGCGCATATCGTCGTCGGGGATCAGCTTCACCTCGACGCCCGGAAGTGGGACGCCGACGATGCCGGAGCGCGTGGTCGGCTCATGCTGCAAGAGCGCGGCAGGCGCGGTTTCGGTCAGACCCCAGGACGAGTTCATGAGCGGCAGGTCGCCGCGCACATCGTGGGCCGCGTCTTCGATCCCTTTCCACACGTCCTGCGGCAGCGAGGCGCCAGCGTAGAAGATCATGTCGAGTTCGGCGAAGTAGCTTTGCTTGAGCGCCTCGTCGGTCTGCATCGCCTTGACCAGTCCCGCGAAGCCCACAGGCACGTTGAAGCTGATCGTCGGCGAAACGAGTTTGAGGTTCTCGACCGTGCGCGAGATCAGCGCGGGCGTCGGCTTGCCGTCGTCGATGTAAAGCGTGCCGCCATTGGCGAGCATCATGTTGAAGTTGTGCGAACCACCGAAGACGTGGTTCCACGGCAGCCAGTCGACCAGCACCGGTGGGCGGGTTTTCACGAAGGGCAGCGCGGCGGCAAGCTGCGCCTGATTGGTGGTCATCATCCGGTTGGTGGTCGGCACACCTTTGGGTGCCGAGGTCGAGCCGGAGGTGAGGAGGATCTTGCCGACGGTCTCAGGACCGGTGGCGGCAAAGGCAGCATCCACATCGACGCTCGCATCGCCTTTGACGAGGTCCGCGAAGGGCGTGGCCTTGTCGTTCTTGCCGGGGTTCGAGGCGACCACTTCGATGTCATCGAACACGTCGAGCGCCAGAGCTTCGGCATACTGGTCGGCATCGACCGTATAGGCCATGCGCGGTTTGGTCATTTCGATCGCGTGGCGCAACCGGCCATGCGCGCCGTGGATCAGCGCGTATTGCTCGGCCACCGGCACGATCGGCACGCCGACATACTGACCCGCGAGGGCGAGGAGCCCGTGGTCGACGCCGTTGCCCGAGATCACGATGACAGGGGTGTCTGCGGTCAGACCGCGCGCGAGCAGGCTGGCGGCGATCCCACGGACCTGTTCCAGCGCCTCGGCATAAGACACCTTGCGCCAGCCCGCGCCATAGCGCTCGGCGAGGAAAGTACGGTCGGGAGCTTCAGCAGCCCAATGGTGCAGCCAGTCACCGGTCCGATCCACCACAGGGTCCAGCGGATCGGCGGCGCGGTAGATCATCGTTCCGTCGGCGCGGGTTTCGATGGTGGTCGCATGGGCTTTGTATTTCGACATGGGTCAGCTCCTCTCTGTCCCGGTGGATTCGATCTTGCCGAGCATGGCGCGCAAACTCTCGAGTTCGGCCTCGCTCAGCACGGAATAAAGTTGTCTTTCATGGGTATGGACGGCCTCGGACGCCTGCGCGAGCAGACGCGCGCCCGCGGTGGTCAGGCGCAGGGCATAGGTCCGGCGGTCGGATGGCACCCGGTCGCGTGAGATCAGGCCGCGTGTCGTAAGCTCTTCGGTCACGGCGACGAGGTTCGGGCGTTCCACCGACAGGGCGGCGGCGAGCTGTGCCTGACTGAGCCCCGGATTGTCGCCGATGACGGTCAGCGCCGAGAACGTGATCATCCGCAGACCCAATGGGTCGAGCGTGGCGGCGAGGTCGGCATGGATCACGTTCCATGCCCGCCGCAGATTGAAGCCGAGGTACGGGCGAAGCGCCTCGTCCGTTACTCTTTTGGCCGTGTCAGTCTCCTCCCCTCCCGACATGGCGCTACCTGAAACTCGGGTCGCGTTTCTGGAGGAAGGCCTGTAACCCCTCGACCGCGTGTGGACTGGTCTGGGTCAGGGCGGCGCAGAGGCTTTCGGTAAAGAGGCCGTCCGCTTTGGACATATCCTCGATCCGCGACAGCGCCTGTATCATCACGTAGTTCGATAGTGGCGCGTTCTCGGCGATGCTGCGTGCAAGCTTCTGCGCGAGTTCCAGCGCCTCGCCTTCGCCGACGGAGTAATGCGCGAGGCCAAGCGACAGCCCCTCGTCCGCGCCGTATTTGCGGCCCGTCAGCATCATCTCGATCATCCGGTCGGCACCGAGGATGCGGCCAACGCGCACAGATGCGCCGCCGCCCACGAAGATGCCGCGCCGCCCTTCGGGAAGCTGGAAGATGGTCGAGGGTTCGGCAATGCGCACATGGGTCGAGGTGGCGAGTTCAAGACCGCCGCCGATCACCGCGCCGAACATGGCCGAGATCACCGGCAGGCCGCCATACTGGATCTTGTCCATGATCGCGTGCCACCCGCGCGAGTGGCGCATGGTGCCTTCGGCGTCGCGCTGTTCGTGTTCGGCGAGGTCGAGACCCGAGCAATAGTGCCCTTCGGTCCCGGTCAGAACGACCGCCTTCACGCCCTCGGGCGGGTTCGAGAAAAACGCGTCGAGCGCGCCCAGCAACCGGTCCGACATCGCGTTGCGCTTGCCCGGACGGTTCATGGTCAGTGTCGCGATGCCATCGTCGGACACGTCGACCAAGAGAATGTCGTCAACCATTAATACCTCCCCGTATAATCGTTATGCCTTGTATCTATCATAACGAGACGGCGCAATATGCTTGCGCCGTCCGTTGTTGGTTAAGTGATCAGGAACAGGGTGATCGCCGGGAATGCGACCAGCAGGGCCACCCGGATCAGGTCCGATGTGATGAAGAACATCACGGCCTTGTAGGTCTCGACGATCGGGGTCTGTCGGTCCATCGCGTTGATGATGAACAGGATCATACCGACGGGCGGCGTGATCAGACCGGTCTCGACAACGATCAGGACGAGGATGCCGAACCAGATCGCGGTGTACTCGACACCCAGCGCATTGGCGCGCAGCTCGGTCAGGCGGACGCCCAGTTCACCCGAAAGCTGACGGGGTACCTCCTGCCCTGCCGCCATGAGCGCGTTTATCTGATCCATCACATCCTGCGCCACCCCCTCGGCGGCCCCGGACGCGATGGCGTCGCGGATCATTCCGTGCTGCATCGACACGAAGTCGACCATGCCGAAGTCCAGAACCGAAATGATCGGGTAGAAGATCGGAATGGTGAGCAGGATCATGGACAGCGAGTCCATGAGACAGCCCAGAAGCAGGTAGAAGACGAGGATGATGATGAGCACCGTATAGGGCGAATAGCCCTGTTCGGTCACCCACGCCGCTGCGGTCTGCGGCACCTGGCTCACGGCGAGGAAGCCGTTGTAGAAGGCCGCGCCCAGCACGATGAAAAAGATCATCGCGGTGGATCGCGCCGTCGCCGTGAACGAGCCCAGAAGCGACTGAAGCGTGAGACCGCCGTTGAAAAAGGCGATGATCGCCGTGCCCAGCGCACCGACCGCCGCACCCTCGGTCGGGGTGAAGAGGCCGCCGTAGATGCCGCCGACCACGAGACCGAAGACGAGCAGCACGGGCCAGACGTCGAACATGGCGCGGAAGCGCTCGGACATCGGGACCGGCGGGCGCACGCCAGCGGATTTCGGGAACAGACGCACGTAGATCGAGATCACGATGATATAGCCGACCGCGGCCAGAAGGCCCGGAACGATGGCTGCCGCAAAAAGCTTGGCGATGTTCTGTTCGGCAAGGATCGCGTAGATCACGAGCACGACGGACGGCGGGATCAGAATACCCAAAGTGCCACCAGCCGCCAGCGTCGCGGTCGAGAAGCCACCTGCATAGCCGTAGCGTTTCAGTTCCGGCAGGGCGACCCGACCCATCGTCGCCGCAGTGGCAAGGGACGACCCGCAGATCGCGCCGAAGCCCGCGCAGGCCCCGATAGAGGCCATAGCCACACCGCCCTTGCGGTGACCCAGCCAGCTTTCAGCCGCTTTAAAGAGCGAGGTGCTCATCCCACCCAGCGTCGCGAAATGCCCCATGAGCAGGAACATCGGCACGATGGACAGCGAATAGGACGAAAACGTCGTGTAAGTCTCGGTCTTGAGGCGGGCGAGCGCGATGTCGAAGCCGCCGTTGATAAGACCAAGGCCCGCGAACCCCGCGATGAACATGGCGAGCCCGATCGGCACGCGCAGGAAAATCAGGACAAGGAGCGCCGGGAAAGACCACAGGCCGATCTCGATATTGGTCATGCTTCGCCCCCCTCGACGGCGATGATCTTGCCCGTGGCGGCCTCGGTCACTTTGACCATCGCGTGCCAGACGCCGACGACACCGCCCACGACGGCCGCCGCGAAGGCAGCGGCATAGCCCCACCAGACGGGAAATTGCAGGAGCAGAGTGGTCTGCCCGGTCCGCAGTTTGCTTTCGAACCCGCCGAAGAGCTGAACCGCGATGATGATGAGCGCGATGGCGAAGACGACTTCGATGATCGCGACGAGCCACGCCTGAACCTTGGTGCTCAGCACGTTTGTGAAGATGTCGACGGTCGCATGTGCGCCGGTCATCTGGGCATAGGGCAGGAAGGCGAAGATGGCGAAGGCCATGCCGGCTTCGACGATTTCGTAATCGCCGGTGACGGCGCCGAGCCCGGTCTCACGACCGATGATCGACACGACCACGATCAGAATGAGCACGCTCAGAACGATACCGCCGACGATCGCGAGCGCTTTCGACAGGCCAAGGAAGAAACTGTTCATGGGATCCCCCGTTTCAGGTCCGGGTCAGACGGAAAACGCGCGGCGAACCCTCGTCCGCCGCGCGCATGTTGGCTTATTTACCGTAGACGTCGATCGAGGCCATATCGGCGCCGCACTGCTCCATGAGCATGTTGGCTTCGTCGATCAGTTCTTGGCCGTTCTCCATCGAAGCCGCCCAAGCTTCGTACATCGGGTGAACGATCGGGTCCCAAGCGGCTTTCGCCTCGTCTTCGGACACGGTGATGATGTTGTTGCCGAGGTCCACGGCGACCTGACGGGCCGGGCCGTCAGCGTCGGCCTGCGTGCCGCCCGCGAAGACCGAGAATTCGAGGCCGGAGTTGGCGTCGATCACGGCTTTGTTCTCGTCGGACATGCCCTCGTATACCTCTTTGTTCATCGCGAGGACGAAGGTGAGGTTGTAGAGCGCCGGGCCTTCGAACTCGGTGTGGTTGGTCACGAGCTCCGGCACTTTGAGAGCGAAGGTCACTTCCCACGGAATAGTCGTGCCATCGATGACGCCTTTGGACAGGCCTTCGGCGATAGCCGGAACCGGCATGCCGATCGGCTCGGCGCCGACGCGGGTCAGCAGGTCGTTCACGAGGCGCGAACCACCGCGGATTTTCATGCCTTCCAGATCGGCGGGCGTTTCGACCGGCTCGGCGGTGTGGAACATGCCGGGGCCGTGAACCCAGGTGCCGACGATGTGCAGGTCGGAGAATTCGCCGTCCTTCATGTGCTCGTCGAACATTTTCCAGTAAGCGCAGGAGGCTTCACGCGCATCCGACACCATGAACGGCAGTTCGAAGACTTCGGTGGTCGGGAAACGGCCCGGGGTGTAGCCCACGACGGTCCACACGACGTCGGCGATGCCGTCGATCGCCTGATCCATCAGTTCCGGCGGCGTGCCACCGAGGGCCATCGACGCATAACGCTCGACCTTGATGCGGCCTTCCGACTGCTCTTCGACATTGTCGGCCCAGACGTCCAGCACGTCCTTCGGGACGTTGGCTTGCGCGGGCAGGAACTGATGCAGTTTCAGGGTGACTTCCTGAGCGAAGGCACCACCCGAGGTCAGGGCCGTCAGAGCGGCACCGGCGGCGAGCGACGTAAGCAATTTGCGAGTGGTCATTGATTCTCCTCCCATTGACCGGATGTGGCAATATAGTGCCACAATCGTATTTTGAATGACATATCTTGCCACTCATTTCCAGCCCTATCTTGCAGCGGGCCTATGAAAATAAGCGTTTGGCATGCCTCCCTGTAACAAAAGGTACAAGGTATAACAATTTCAGGCAATACCTATCAACGCTTCCCCGACGTGAAGTCGTTGCACATGCAGCGATAGGTGCATTTTTGCCGGATCGGATCAAGTCACTTTTTTCGACCCACCGGTTGGTGAATCAACTCGTTGCGAGTCGCGCCATTCGTCGCCGGTGCGCGAACAGTTCCCGTAAACGTGCAAGATTTGCTCCGGATCACTCGCAAAAACCATTCATGAACAGTGGTTTGGTTGACTTTTGCGTGGATTGTGGCAGGGTGCGCGCGGGGGCGCAGATGCAAGGGGTGCAGCTGCCATGTTCGATCACGATCCCGGTCACGACCGGGCCGCCCTCGCCTATGCGCGTCCAGATTTGCGCGATATGACCCCTGATCGGGTCGATGGCACGACGGAGTCTCATGCGATGCAGGTGGATATCATTCGCCCCGATGAGATCGACGGGACGATGGAGACGATCTGGCGCGGCTTTCAAGCCACGGACCGCGATCTGCAAAGCCCGTTTTTCACCCCCGATTTCTGCCGGATCGTCGGCGCGGTGAGGCCGCAGGACACCCGCGTCGCTGTGCTCCACGAACAGGGCGTCATCAAGGGATTCTTCGCCTATCACGTGCAGCGTCTCGGGCGGATCGCCCCTCTCGCCGGACCGATCTCCGACTATCATGGTGTCGTCGCCGCAGCCGGGACCAAACCGGACATGACCGCCATGATGAAGGCAGCCGGCGCCAAGGCCTATGACTTCAACCATGCGCTGAAGTCACAAGGCGCCTTTGCCGACCATGCCTTTCGCGAGACCGCCTCGCCCTATGTCGACCTCACCGTTGGGTTCGAGACGTGGGCCGCCGAGCGCAAGGCCAACAACCGGTCGTTCCGTGAGCTTGCCCGACGTACCCGCAAGCTCGAGCGTGACCACGGCGAGATCAGATATGTCGCCAACGACACCACGGACACGACATGGGCGCAGTTCCTCGACTGGAAGCGCGCCTCACTCGACGCGATGGGCGTCAAGTTCATCCTCGATCAAGACTGGGCCCGCGACGTCGTCCAAGCGATCCGGTTCACCGACACCCCCGCATTCGCCGGTATGACCTCATCGCTCTATGCGGGCGACACCTGTGTCGCGGTCCATTTCGGGATGCGCAGTGCGCAGACGCTGCATTGGTGGTTCCCGTCTTATGACGAAGCCTATCGCAAGACCTCGCCCGGCCTGATCCTGATCCTCGAAACGCTGAAGCAACTCGACGCTGAGGGGCGGCGAGAACTCGACTTCGGGCGCGGCGATCAGCGCTACAAGACCGATTTCATGACCCATGAACGGCTGTTGGCCGAGGGGTCGCTCGAACGGCCTCTGAGCCTGATCGGCCTGCCGCGGCGGTTGCGTAAACAGGTTCAGGGTCTGGCCGACCGCCTGCCGTCGCCCAAGGCGTCAGATTTCGCGCGGCGTGCAGGTGACCGGCTGCTGGCGGCGGGGCGCCTGCGCTAAAGCCGCGCAAGGCCCCAAATACACATCGAAAATCGGCCTTAATCCTGCCAGACTCGGTTTCTAATTAGAGACAGGGCAGAAACGAAGACCGGAAAATGACCGCATTGAAAATCTGCGTGATCCTGAAGACAGGCGACGCCGGACCGGGCGAACGCCGGTTTCTGCGTGGTCTGGCAGATGATCCGCGGCTTTCACTTGCGGTCCTGACCTCCTGCCCTTCCCCCGAGCCATCGTTGCCGGTGGTCTGGCGCGGGGCGCTGGCGTTCGAGGCGCGGATGTTCCCGCCGCCGGACGATCTGCCGGGCGATGTCGGGCCAATGACCCCGTTCTCGGAAGATGTGGCCGCTGGCTGCGACGTCATCGTCGATTTCTCTATGTCGCGCGCGGCGGCACGCCTCGCCCATCTCGCCCGGTTCGGGCTGTGGCGGCTGTCGACCTATGACGAAGCGGCCGGGCTGACCGAGGCGCGCATCCGCGCTGCCGTGACCGAGGTTGCGCTCAGCGTGCTCACGTCGGACGGCGAGGCGACGATTGCGACGGCCCGGTTCGACACGAAATTCATCGCCTCGCGCAATGCAGCCTTCGCCCGTGAAAAATCGGTGCTCCTGATGCTGCGCGAGCTTGCGCGCGTGTCGCGCGATGGCACCCTGCCCGCCCCGGTCACGGCCCCATCCATGTCTCCGGTTCCGCGCGGGGCCGATCTTGCCGATTACCTCTGCGCCCTGACATGGGAACTCGCCATGCGTGTCGTGCGCCGGATCGAGGCCAAGCGTGGCAAGCGCCCCGGCATGTTCTTTCTGCGCCTGTCGCGCGGCCCGCTGTCCAAGCTTGACCCGGCTTCGGGCGTCGACCTCTTGCCGCCGGGCAACACCTATTGGGCCGATCCGTTCCTGATGGAACATGAGGGCGAAACCTTTCTGTTCTACGAAGATTTCGACTACGCCACCCATCACGGCCACCTGTCCGTCGGGCGGCTCGACGGGATGCGGATGGAGCCTCTGGGCCCCGTCATGCAGATGCCGCATCACCTGTCGTTCCCCTTCGTCTTCCGCTGGAAGGGCGAAGTCTGGATGATCCCCGAGACGCATCAGGCGAAACGGATCGAGCTGTGGCGCGCAACGGATTTCCCGCTGGAATGGGAGCGTGAAGCGGTCGGGTTCGACGGGCTCGAGGCCTCGGATACCGTGGTGTTCGAGCATGGTGGGCAATGGTGGCTGATGACCAACGTGGCCAACGACAGCTTCGGCGATTTCGGGAGCGAACTGCACCTCTTCGCCATCGACGATCCGATGATGACCAACCCGCGCCCACATCCCTTGAACCCTGTGGTGCTGGACGCGACGACCGCGCGCAATGGTGGGCGGGTCTTTGTCGAGAACGGGCGGCTATATCGGGCCAGCCAGGACAACTCGAACGGCGTTTACGGCTACGGGCTGAACTTGATGGAGATCACCGAGCTGTCCATGACCGGCTACCGCGAGCGGCGGGTGCGTCATATCACGCCGGATGCGCTCGACGGGATCATGGGGATGCACCACATGGACGCGGGCGGCGGCTATACCGTCATGGACCTGCGCCGGTCGTTCACCGGCCAGCACAAGTCAGGGCGTGGGAAGGACGAGGATCCGGCGGCGCAGGAAGATGGCCATGAGGATGAGCCAGACCACCGCGACCTTCACCAGCGTCACGCCCAATCCAAGATCTGATCCAAGCACGCCCCAGAACCCGCTCGACCATTCCACGATCGCAAAGGTGAACGCCGCGATGGTCGCACCGGGCAGGAACGTCACGACCATATCGCGCACCGGAATTTCGAGCGCCTTGGACGTGGATACGAGCGAGGCTGTGCCGACCACCACGCTTGCCGCGAGATGACAATAGGCCGCCGCTTCCGGGCCGAAGCGCCCGAATGCCAAGAGCGTCACGATCAGCGTCACCGCCCCTGCGCTGCGTATCTTGAGCTGTCGGCCCGCGTTGCCGGTCGTGAGCATGGTGGGTTCGAGCAGGTTCGAGAAGAACTCGATGGATTTCGACACCGCGAGGATCGAGACGATAGAGGCGGCGGGGAGCCATGTTTCGTCGAGGATCGTCACGACAAGCAGCGGGGCCAGCAGCGCCACGGCCATCGACATCGGCCACATGAGCGCGGCGGCGAGCGACATATTCTCGATCCACGCGCGGCGCAGCGCCGGGATGCCGGTGCCCTCTTTCTCGATCCGGGTGAACTTGGACCATGACAACAGCCCAAGCGGTTGCATGACGAGGTCGGCGGCGGTCATCGCAATGCGCGCGCCGCCCCTGTAAGCCCCGACGACCGACGGCGAGGCGAGCGCGCCGAGGATCAGGTCGGCCCCGTAGTTCGACAGGAGCGCGACGCTGGTGGTGCCCCAGAGCGGCCCGGCGGTTTCACGGGCGGCGGTGAGCGTGTCGCGACGAAACTCGAACCGGGGGAGCTTGCGCACCAAGAGGCCGGTCTGAAGCAGGCCAAATGCCACCGCGACGACGCGCGAGGCGACGAGGGCAAAGACCCCCCATCCCATCGACAGGAGCACGATCACGGTCAGAAGCGCCATGCTTTCGTAGATCAGCACATAAAGGCTCGCCGCGCGGACGCGGGCGTCGCGGACAAGCTGTGCCTCCCACCACGCGGCCGGCACGTTGACGAAGGGCAAGGGCGCGAGGATCAGGATCACCCGGCCCGCTTCGGTGGCGAGACCGCCCATCGACAGCCCGACCCCCGTGATGACGAGCGAGCCCAGCGCGCCGACCCCGAGCATTGCCCAGAACAGCGTGCTGCGGTCGCGAGCGGCATCGGACGAGCGCAGGAGCGCCTGATAGAAGCCGGTGAAAACAAAGGTGGTCGCGATGACGGTCAGCGCCCAGCCGAAGGCGTAGGTGCCGAACCCGTCGAGGTCGATGAACTTGGACGCGATGGCGACGGTCGCAAAGGAAATCGCCTGCCCGACGATGCGGGAGGCGACGCCGACGACGTAAGGCGCAGCCAGTCGTTTCAGCATTCGGGCGACCCCTTGAGTGCAAAACCGCGCCCGTCATCGGGGCGCGGCGCGGCATTGGCAAGAGGCATATGTCGCCGTCGCCTACGCACCGTCCACCTTGACCGCGTCGACCGGCATCCCGTTGTCGCGCAGAACGCTCGCGATCCCACGGCGGAAGTTGGCTTCGTCGAATTGCTGCGCGTGGGTGGCGAGCGCCAGCGGGTCGAGGTTTTCCAACCCTTCGCGCTCGAATGTCTCGATTGCGCCGATCAGCCCATCGACCTCGGGGTCGGAATAGAGCAACCCTGTCTGGCGGTCGATCACGGTGTCGAGCGCGCCGCCGCGCCCATAGGCGATCACCGGACGGCCCGAAGCCATCGCTTCGACCGGAACGAGGCCAAAGTCCTCTTCGCCCGGAAAGACCAGCGCCTTACAGGCGGCGAGATAGGCTTTCATCTTGGGAAACGGCAGCTTGCCCAGAAAGCGGATGTTGTCGTTGGCGCGTGCAGCGAGCGCCTTGGCGGTCTTGTCCGGCCCGCCGATGATGAAGAGCGGTTTGCCCAGCTTGTTGAACGCTTCAATAGCCACGTCGGGCCGTTTGTAAGACGCTAGCTCACCGAGCCAGAGGTAATAGCCGCCGCGATCGGCCACATCGACTGGCGCAAAATCGTCAACGGCGACGGGCGGATGCACAACACGCGCCTCGCGCCGCCAGTATTTGTTGATCCGGGCCTCCACATGGGTGGAGTTCGCCACGAAGCAATCCACGCGGGCCGCGCTCGTCACATCCCACTGGCGTAGCTTGTGAACCATGCGCGGCATGACCGCGCGTTTCACCGCGCCCGCGTCTTTGCGGTAGACGTGGTATTGGTCCCACAGGTAGCGCATCGGCGAGTGGGTGTAGCACAGGTGCAGCGCGTCGGGGGCGGGGATCACGCCCTTGGCCGGGCCGCTTTCCGAGGACAGGACGAGGTCGTAGCCCGACAAATCCAACTCTTCGAGCGCGCGGGGCATGAACGGCAGGTAGTTCTGATAGAGCCGCGTCGCGAAGGGCATGCGCCCCACGGAGGTCAGATAGACGGTCTTGGAATTGATCAGGTCCGAGACTTTGGACGCATCATAGGCATGGGTGAAGATGTCGGCCTGCGGGAACATACGCAGAAGCGACTCGAGCACCTTTTCCCCGCCGCGCATCCCGACGAGCCAGTAGTGGATGATCGCCACGCGCGGTTCGTCGCCCGCACCGCCCATCCGGCGAACCCAGGGCTGGGCGGGGTTGCGGGCTTTGAAATCGGCGGTCTGGCGATCAAGAATATGCTGCATAGCCGTCTCCGTAAATTTTTTCGGCGGCCTTGGGATCGACCTGATTCAAAACGATGCCGGCGGGGTTCAGGCCCACCTCGGCAAGCGCGTCGATCCCCTCACGGACAGCGGCGCGTTTGGTGTCGTCCCAGCGGACGACGTACAGAATGCTATCGGCCACCTTGTTCAGGATCAGGCCGTCCGCCACGTTCAAGAGCGGCGGCGTGTCGATAATGACCACGTCGAATACACGTTTCAGTTCGGCCATCAGCGGGCGCAGCCAATCCTCGGACAGATCGTCGGCGGCCTCGGGGCACGGGGTGACGGCGGCAAGGAAATGGATGCCGGTCTCTTCGTCCAGATGGATCGTCTCGGGCAGATCGGCGGTTTCGAGAATGAAATCCGCAAAGTCGTAATCGACCGACCAGCCGAAGGTTTCGGCCAGACGCGAGCGGCGCAGGTCACCGTCGACGACGATCACCGACTTGCCGGAGAGCGTGGCCATCTGGGCCAGTGCCATCGCGGTCGTGGACTTGCCCTCACCCGGCTGCGACGAGGTGACGGCGATCACCCGCGACACGTCACGGTCGCGCATATTGAGAAGCGTGCGCAGTTGGCGCACCTTTTCGCCGAACAGCGTGTTCGAGTTGATGCGCAGCCCCCGGATCACGTCCTTGGTGCCGTTCTGCGCCTGAAGCGGCAGGCTCGCGAGCACGGACAGACCGGTCTCGGCCTCGACCTCGCGGCGGGTGCGGAAGGTAGAGCGGGTCATCTCAAGGAACAGCGCCGCCACCAACCCGACCGTCAGGCCGAGGACCAGTCCAAAAGCCGCCATCAGTTTCGGGCGCGGGGCCGAGGGCACAGACGGGAAGGTCGCGCGTTCGATCACGCGGGCTTCGGGACGTTGCAGGTTCTCTTGCCCGGAAGCGGCCCCAAGCCGGGCGAGCAGCGCCTCATAGTTCTCCCGCGCAGCGGCGGCTTCGCGTTCAAGCTGCGAGCGGCCCGTCGAACTGGCGGACATGGAGGCCAGACGGTCCTCGAGTTGCTGGATGCCGTCTGCGAGCGACTGTTCACGCAGCCGGGCCACTTCGACCTCGTTACGGCGCAGGTCGATGATGCGCTCGGCCTCGGTCTGCATTTCGGCCTCGACCCCGGCGATTTCGTTCGCGATGCGCACCCGCTGCGGGTGGTCGGGACCGAACGAGGCGGCCCATTGGTCGTCCTGCCGTTCGAGCGCCAGCTTGTCTTCGTTCAGGCGTTCGAGCAGCGAAGAGGTCACGGCCTTGGCAAGCGCGTCGAGACCCTGATTTTGCAGCAGCCGTTCGAGTTGTTCGAACTGCGCCTCGGCGGTCACGCGTTCGGACCGTGCGACGACAAGCTGGCTCGACAGATTGCCGAGTTGCTGGGTCGATGTCTCGTAGGTGCCGCCCTCACGGGTCAGCGCGTCCGAGCGGTATTCGGCCAGCGCAGCCTCGGCGGCCTCGACCGTCGTGCGGGCGTCGTTCACCTGTTCCTGAATCCATGCGGTCGCCTGCACCGCGCTGTCGCGGCGGTTCTCAAGCTGGAGCGCGATGTAGGTGTCTGCGATGCCGTTCGCGATTTCCTGCGCGATGCCGGGTTCGGCTGCGCTGTATTCGATCTCGAACACATAGCTTTCGGATTCACGCGACACGTTCAGATTCTGACGGATCGCCCATGTCAGATCGGCGAGGCGCGTCGCCTCGTCACGGTCGTAGCGTTCTTCGCCCCAATAGAGCATTTCCAGACGTTCGATCCCGACGTCTTGGATCAGCCGTTCGATCAGAATGTTCGAGGTCATCACCGACACTTCGGACTGGATCACCGGGTCGGAAAGGCTGAGGTTCGACACGACCTCATCCGACGACATGATCCGCACTTCGCGCGCGTCGAGCATGACCTTGGAATAGGCAGTATAGGTCGGCGCCATAAACTGAGTGACGGCGAAAAGAAGCAGCGCGAAACCGACGGCCAGACCGCCGATCAGCGGGGCACGCGAAAAGATCGCGCCCAGAAGGCCGCGAACATCGACGCGGTCGGCGTCGTCGCTCCGCTCGGAGCTACGGCCTGAGCGGACAGTCTGCATGTCGAACGTTGTCACCCTTCACTCTCCTCGACCCCATATTGCCAAGCCCATTCTGTCGGTTTTTTGTCGCTGGCGTGGTGAACGCGGGCGCGCTTCACATCTTTCGCGGCAACCCGTGCTGGATAGCCTGACACACTCGGACAGCCCCGAGCGATCCACGCAGCGTGGAGAGTGAGCGTTTGAACAGACAATGGACCCTACGCAACAAGGCCCCCCCAGTCCTCGCGAATATAAGTGACGCACTGGTTCGTTTCTACTGAATTGCGTCAGAAATTCGGTGAATCCATAGCGAACTTACCGATTTTGGCCACATTTAGCGGGGCATCGCGCGACAATGGAGTCACAAGTTCGGGATTGATTGCGAATCGAAATCAGTGACTTAACCGTAACTTACGCAGGGGAATGGCCGTTTCCGCGTGATTCTAGGGCAAGCGCGCGGGACAACCCGGCGATCAGCCCGGCCAGCGCGAAGAAGAACACGCCGAAGTCAGGGGTCGGATGGGTGAGCAGCGCGGCGCAGAGCATGGCGAGGCACCCGGCCTTGAGCGACTTGACCACGACCGCGCGCGGATCCCAGCCGGGGCGCGAGGGGGCCATGCCGAGGCTTGCAAGGAAGGCGAGAAAAAAGAACGTGCCGATGACGCCGATACTGGCGAGGCAGGCGATCAGCCAGTTCGATGCGCGCACCGCACCCACGCCCGCGCCGAGCCCGTAGGTGTCGTAGAAGTTCTGCATCGCCTGCGTGTTCCAGCTCATCCGTTCGACGCCGCTGTCGCTGTCCATCTTGTTAAAGAGCGCACCGTCGAGGAAGTCGGTCACGGGCTGGACGAGTTCGTAGCTCGCCGCGATGGCGATCGCGCTGACCCAGGCGAGGATGAAACCGCCGAAGACGAGGATGATCCCGCGGCGCGAGGCGTCGGCGCGCAGGTTGCGCAGGATCAGATACATCCCGAAGGTCACGAGGAAGACGACGAGCGCCAGATAGGCCGCGGACGAGGTCGAGCGGATGACCGAGATCGTGGCCAGCGCCAGCATCCAACGGCTGAGGCGCGAACCGGGGGCCAAGAGCCAGTATTGCAGCCAGAAGCCGAAAAGGCCGAGCGAGAAATACCCAAAGGTCGAGGCTTCGGGAAAGCCGCCGATCATCCGCTTCATCCCGGCCATCGTGTCGGTGATGTGCATCGAATAGTTGGCCGAACGCAGCCACTCCATCAGCGACAACAGCCCGAAACGCGCCGTGGCGATGTCGATCCAGCCGAGCACGAAGTTGACGGTGGTGGCCACGGCGAGCGCGGTCAGGACCGGGCGCACCTCGGATTGGCGACGAAACGCGGTGGCGAGGGCGGCAAAGGTGAAAAAGTCGAGGACGAGCCGGAAAAGCTGGGTGATGTTGCCGGTCGAAAAGCCGAGCGGAAAGCGCGCGATGCGCCCCTCGCCCTCCTGCCGGGCGATGCCGAACACTTCGGTCTGGCCCGCGAAGAGTACCGGATAGAAGATCGCCGAGATGCCCGAGATCACGATGACGCAGGCGAGCCAGAAACCGGGCTGGAACGGGCGGAAGGTGCCGATCATGCTCGCCATCATCCCGCGCGTCAGCAGCACCATGCAGAACAGCGTGACCGCGCCCAGATCCAGCACGCCGATTGTGGCTCCGCCCAGTGCGGGCAGGTTGAATGCCGCCGCCGCGCCGAAGGGGGCCAGCACCATGAACGCCCAGAGCCCGCGCTGCATGCCGTAGCCCACGAGCGCTACGATGGCGAAGACGGCGATCAATGTGGAAGGGACGAATTGCAAAGGCGGGCGGGTCCGTAGCTGTGTGCTGTCTTCCTGCACGAAACCGTGGGGTCTGTGAAGTCCGCTTGCCGGGGCGCAGGTGCTGGGGCAGGCTCCACTCATGAGGTTGATTGTCCCCGCTCTCGCCGCCGCCCTGACCGCCCTGCCCCTTTGGGCGCAGGACCATGTCGGGCCGCAACTGGGCGCCGCGTCGAGCTTTGGGCAGACGTGGGACCCGCAGATGCTGGAGGCGGCGGACCGGTTCGGCATTCACGATCTGCGCGACGAGCTGTACTGGAAAGACATCGAGGTCGGCGGCCAGATCGACTACCCCACGATCCGCCACAGCTATCCGGCCCTGTTGGCAGCGCGCGGGATGACGATGACGGTCATCATGAACAACGGGCACCCCGCGTTTCAGGGGGGCGCGACCCCCTATACTGCCGAGGGCGTCGCGGCCTTCGCCCGGTTTTCGGCGCGCATGCCGCAGGATTTTCCTGCGATCACCTCGGTCGAGGTGGGCAATGAAATGAACAGCGACACCTTCACCTCGGGCCCGATGCAGGCGGCGGACGTTACCGGGCGGGCCGAGATCTATGCGACGTTGATCGAAGAGACCTACAAGGCCGTGAAAGCCGCGAACCCGGCGGTGCAGGTTCTGGGTGGCGCTGCGCATTCGATCCCGCTCGCATGGTTCGAGGCTTTGTCCGAGGCAGGTGCGGCCAAGTGGATGGACCGGGTCGTGATCCATCCCTACACCACGCCGCCCGAGCAATTGCCGCGCCAAATCGGGCTACTACGGCAGGTGCCGGGGTTCGGATCGATGCCGATCGAGGCCACCGAGTTCGGCGACCTGAACGCCGAGACGGCCGCCGCGACGCTGGTGAAATACTACTGCGCGATGGCCGTGTCGGGGGTGAGCCGCGCGGTCTGGTATCCGCTGAACACGCGGGGCGACGGGTTGGAGCCTTTGGTCGGCACCGACTATGCGCTGACCGACGTGGGCGAGGCGTTCACCATGTTGCAAACGCGGGCGCAGGGCTTGCCTGCGCGCGATGTGTCGCCCGATCCTTTCACCTATGCCTGCACCTTCGGCGCGAACCTGATGGTGATCTGGGGCGCGCCACGTGCCATCGAAGTGGACGCGGGCCTCACCGTGCTTGGGCCGGACGGGCATGAGACCGAGCGGCGCATCCTGTCGCGTGAAGTGCCGTTGGTGATCTCGGGCGAAGACGTCGCTGTGCGGCCCGGCGAGACGATCCGGCTCGGACCTCAGATGGTCATCGCCGACACATACGACCAGTTCGACCATCAAGGCGAAGGGGACGGGTTTCGGCCCTTCGTGCGCTTTGCGGAGGGCGACGAACCCTTCGCCTTTCGGCCCGGGCAGGAGGCTGGCGGGGTGCCGTGGGTGCCTTATCTGGCGAGCGACCGGGATGGCGGCATCCGGATGAACGCGGAGTTCATCGTGCCGACAGGGGCAGGCGCGGTCGGGCATCGCTACGTGGCGCAGAAGGATGGCCCGGTGGTGCTCGACGTCTCCCTCGCCCCGGACGCGCAGACGACGGACGGGGTGGTCCTGTCCGTGGCCGTGGCCGGCGACGAGATCGCGCGTCAGGTCGTGACGGATGCGACCGAGACCCGGATCGGGCCGTTCGACATGGCGGCGGGTGACGCTTTGGAGGTGATGGTCGGCGCAGGCGCAACGGATGGCGGCGACGGGTCGTCCTATCGCTTCACGCTCTCTCGCGCACCTTGAACCGTTCGGCACCCTGAAGCGCTTCGAGCGTCGTGCGCATGCCCTCGCGCGTTTCCTCGATGGCGCAGCGATGGGTGTCGGGGTCGATCCCCTGATCGAGCGCGGCTTTGACCCGCGCGGCCACCTCACCCGGGTCGGTTTTCGTACGCCCGACAAAGAACCGGTCGAGCCCGACCGAGGCAAAGAAGCTCTGCACTTTGCGGTCCCATCCCATGCCGACAACCGGGCGGGTGTAGGCATAGCCGAGAATGCAGGCGTGCAGCCGGTGCGAGATCACGGCGCGGCACGGTGCCACGATGGACACGAGGTCTTCGGGCTTCTGCGGAACCTTGGCGACCTCGATCCCGCCACTTTCGATGGCCTGCCGGATCGCGGGTCGCGCCGTGAGATCGGCCAACGCCAGCGCATCTTCGTCGGCACCATTGCAGAACAGGCGGACGGGGCCGACCTGTTCGACGATCTCCAGCGCCAGCTTTTCGAACCAGCCCAGACCGCCGCTGCCCGCCACGCCGCTGTCGGCGTGATAGGTCAGAAGCAGGGGCGAGGTGACGCCGAGCGCGATGCGGTCGATAGCGGCAACCGGCCCGAAGGTTTCAAACGCCAACAGGCCGGGGTCACGGGTGAGGAGCGCCTTGGGGGCGAAGAGGCCCGACTGATCCTCCCACGCCCTGAGGGATTCCTCGTCACGCATACCGATGGCGCGCAGATCGGCCTCATTCAGTCTGCGAAACAGCGCCCTGCCCTTGCGCGTCCAGTTGCGCGACACGCCGGTGCCGTGAATGGCGCAGGGCAAACCGCTTTCCCTGAGCAGCACCGCCACGCGCCCCAGCTTGGCCGGAAAGTTCAGATCGGCGTCCGAGAACAGTTGCCCGCCGCCGATGATGGCGAGGTCCGCGCCCTCGAGTGCGGCACGCCAGCGCGGCTCGACCCCGTCGAGCATGACGTTGAGGCGGCGATAGACGATCTGACGGCGCAGCGTCTTTGAGAACAGCCGCAGGATCTTGAGCAGCGTCGCCCGGTTGCGCACGGTCACGGCGCCAAAGCACTCCCGCCCGGATATGTCGATGGGAACCACGGTGGCGTCAGGCACAAGCTCGCCCAGCGCATGCACCATGCAGGCACCAATCAACCCGTCCCCGAGATTGGGGGAATAGTGCAGGTTGAAGACCAGAATTCTCATGGCCGACACGCTCGCAAACGATTGACTCCGAACAATTGCCATAAAGTGGCATTACCCGACAGATGCGTTTAAGCAGCGAGAGCGCCGAAAAACAGGCGCATACGGGAAAATTTCTGGGCCGATATTGGAAACATGAGCAGTCGAAGAATCGTCATTATCAATGACATGAGCCTCGCACGTGGCGGGGCCACCGCGCTCGCCATGATGGCCACGGAAGATTTCGTCGCCCGCGGGCATGAGGTGATCTGGCTCTGCGGCGACGACGGCACCGGTGAGGAATTGCGCGCGCTCGGGGTCGAGGTCGTGCCGGTCGGGGGCAAGACCCTGCTGGAGTTGCCCGGGCGCACCGCGCTGACCTCTGGCCTGATGAACACCAAAGCGCGCGAGGTGGTGAGCCGCTTTATCGCTGAGCGTGACACGCCGGACACAGTCTATCACACCCACAGCTGGGCGCAGATCTTTTCGCCCGAGGTGTTTGCCGCGCTGAAACCCGTGTCGCACCGGACGCTGATCCACGCCCATGACATGTTCGTCGCCTGCCCCAACGGGGTTTACATGGACTATCGCAAGGGCGAGGTCTGCACGCGCGTGCCGCTGTCGGTCGATTGCATCACGACGAATTGCGACAAGCGCAGCTATGCGCAGAAGGTCTGGCGGGTGCTCAGGCAAAAGAACCTGCGGCGGCATCTGGGGGACGGGTCCGAGTGGGGCGGCATTCTGGTGCTTCACCCCGAGATGACATCACGCCTCACCCGTGCCGGGTATCGCGAGGATGCGATCCACGTGGTGCGCAACCCGGTCGTGCCCTACGCGAAGGATCGTATCCGTGCCGAAGAGAACCGTAGGCTGGTCTATGTCGGGCGGTTGGAACCGGACAAGGGCACGGGCGTTCTCGCCGATGCTGCGCGGCGCACAGGCGTGCCGGTCACGCTGGTCGGGGACGGCCCGATGCGCGCAGGGCTGGAGGCCGACCCAAGCGGCAATCCCAAGATTACAGGCTGGATCGAGCGGTCGCAGGTCGGCGACTACGTCGGCGATGCCCGCGCACTGGTCATGCCCTCGCTGCATCCGGAGCCCTTCGCATTGGTCATCGCCGAGGCGGCCGAAAGCGGGCTTCCGGTGCTGGTCGCGGATACGGCGCTCATGTCGAAAGAGGTCGAAGAGAACGGGCTGGGCCTGTCCTTTTCACCCACCGATCCGGCCAGCATCGACGCCGCGCTCACCCGCTTCATGGCGATGCCGGACGATCAGGTGCGCGCGATGAGCGAAAAGGGCTTTTCAGGTGCCGTGCGCCTTGGTCTCAGCCGGTCCGACTGGATCGACGCTCAAGAAGCGCAGTACGACCGGGTCCTGAGCCGCGTCAGGGCTTCAGCTGCTTGATCCGGTCCGGGGAATCCTTTCCCCGGATCACATCCCCGATCGCGACCAGATTGCCCCTGAGCCGCCCACGGTAGTCCGCCCAGGCAGGCGGCCGGACCGAGTGCAGGACGTTCGACAGGATGTTGCGCGACATCATCTCATAGGCGTGGAAACGGCTCATCGTGCCCTTGCGGCGCAGGTAGAACGGGTTGGCGATCTGGGAGTAGCCCAGAAAGATGCCGGGGGTTCTGCCCGTCTTGGTGCCGAGATGGACCCCGCGCATATTCCCCGCCTTCACCACATCGCCATGCGCAGCCAGACGGCGCGAGAAATCCACGTCTTCGAGCCAGCTGTAGAGCGGCAGTGCCTCGTCAAAGAACATCGCCTCGTCGAGAGCTACCCGCGCGCGCAGGGCCATGTTGCAGCCATAGCCCGCATATTTCGGTGACAGCGCATCGGTGCTGGCGGATTTGGAATGTTCGGCCAGCAGGCGCTCGCCCTCGCGGTGATCGTAGCCGGGGCCGCGGATGCCGTCGGCCAGCACCGTGCCGGTGGCGATGACCACGTTGGGGTTTTCGCGAAACACGGTGAGCGTGTTGGCGACGTAATCCGGCTCCATCAGGAAATCGTCGTCGAGCAGGAGAAGCACGTCCTCACGGCTCAGAATGCGCATCATCCGGTTGCGTTGCAGCGTCGCGCCCTTGGGCCCGGTGATGACTTCGACGGGGAACGGCAGCTTGGCGATGTCGAGATCGCCCAGATCATCCGCACTCGCGACGCTCAGAAGCAGGAGGTCGGGCAACCGGGACTGGCGCGCGATGGCACGCACCGTATCGGGGAGGATCGAAGGACGGCCCGTGGTCGGAATGCCGATGACCAGCCGCGTCGGCGCGTTTGCCGAAACGTCATCCGCCCCTCCGTCGATCGGAAGGGCGGCATTCGCAGAGGGCTGCAGATCGGTCATAGACTGATACATCGAATGGTTCCGGACAGGAGCGTGATCAGCACGCCCCGCGTTGGGCAAGGACCACACTCACGGTCTTGAATACGATGCGCAGGTCATCGAGGAAAGTGGCGTTACGCACGTATTCCACGTCGAGCCCGACCCGGTAGTCATAGCTGGTGTCCGAGCGGCCACCGACCTGCCACGCCCCGGTGATGCCCGGCTTGACCGAGCAATAGTCGGCGAAGTGGCGACCGTACTTCTCGGACTCGCTCCAGGTGATCGGGCGCGGCCCCACGATGGACATGTCGCCCTTGAGCACGTTCCAGAACTGCGGAAGCTCGTCGAGGCTGGTGCGGCGCAGGATGTTGCCGATCGCGTGGACGCGCGGATCACGCTCCAGCTTACGGTCGGCTTCCCATTCGGCACGCGCGATCGGATCGATGGCGAGCATCCATTCGAGCTGGCGATCACCGTCCGTCTTCATCGTGCGGAACTTGTGGCAACGGAACTCTTCCCCGTTCTCCCCCACACGTTTGTGCGAGAAGAAGATCGGGCCCGGTTCGCGCAGGCGCAGCGCAAGCGCCACAACGCCGAAGACCGGTGCGAGCAGCACCAGTGCGATCCCTGCGAACAGGATATCGAAGCCCCGTTTCAGAATACGATTGGCCCGATTGTTCGTGGCCGGCAGCGTGTCCCGCGAAATCTCCGGCAGAGCGACCGAAAATTGCGGCTCAAAATCAAATGCCATCTTCACCCCTGAAGTCACGCTCGACCGAAGTCGACGTCCCTGGCACCCCCGCCCAGATATTGCCACATATCCGCCCCAATTCGACCGGCCAAGGGGGAAACAATCTGTTCAGTTTCGGAGAATATATGAGATCTTAAGTTTCATTTTTATCCCTGCAGCGCAGCAGATTTTGCTCCACAGTCGGCAAGTGATACAAAACTACGTTTATTTTTATCCTTTATTTTCAGAATCTTGCCGTACGCCTCGGTCAGGTCCGCACAGCTTTACGCTGCACCGCAGAAACGCTGGTTAGCTTTCATGGTGGTTAACCTTACCCTCTGTTTGATGGCGCATCGCGGGCCAAATCGGGGCTGGAATACGGCGAAATTCGGCTCACGACCTTACGTAAACCTACCCGAATTGAGAGAATGTGGCGGCTATGGGGCGGGCTTTTCGGGGGCTGAGAACGCCCATTTTCGGCGCCGAGGGCCGATGAAACGGACGGTGATTCTCCGTCAGGACCCGTGGCGATTACGGCGACCCCATGCACCCGTCACGCCCATCCGGTGCGAGCGGTGGGGTGCCTCAAAGTTGGGGGAGTGTCAGAGGTGGGCAGCCGGTCGGCTGCGCGGGCCTCACCCTTCGCCGCTGATGCTTCGGCGCATGAGGCGGGCATAGAGACGGGGCGAGGCGCGCATGATCCACCATGACAGCCGCGCGACGCGACCCACGGGGATGAAGTCGCGACCTTTGGCGAGGCCGCGCAAGATCACATCGGCCGCGTCGTCGGGCGTCATGTAATCGACCCCGTCAGCGGCGGCACCCGGGCGCAGGATGCCGTCGTCGGTCCGGTCGGGGTTGCCGATGTTGGTCGCCACGAAACTGGGCGCGGCGATCTGGGTGCGCACGCCGTGGTCGGCCTCTTCCGAGCGGAGGGAGGCGAAGAACCCCTCCATCGCGTGTTTCGAGGCGGCATAGGCGGTGCGGTTGTGCAAAGGCGCGAAGCCCGCGACCGAGGAAATGGCAAGGTGCGTGCCGCGGCTCGCGCGGATCGGGGCGAGAAACGCACGGGTCATAGCGACGGCGGCGAAATAGTTAATCTCGAACACACGGCGGTGGCTCGCCTCGGTCGCCTCCGCAAACGGGCCGATCTGGCTGACGCCCGCGTTGTAGATCACAAGGTCGATGCTGGGGCGATCCGCGATGATACGCGCGGCGGCCACGCTCAGAGCCTCGGCATCGGTCAGATCGACCTGCACCGGCGTTCGGCTGGGCGTCGCCTCCAGCCCCGCCACGTTCACGTCCATCAGGACACAGTGCCATCCGTCCGCCTCGAGCCGTGTGGCCAGTGCGCGGCCCAGCCCGCCGTTTCCGCCCGAGATCACCGCGGTCTTCATAGCCCCGCCTCCCTGCGCCAGAGGTCAAAGACCTGTTCGGACGTCAGCTCCGGCGTGTAGCCGAACACGGACTTCAGACGGTCGTTGGCGAGCACCGGGCGGTATTGCAGGAACCGCACCTGTTCGGGGCCATACTGGGTGAGGCCCAGAGGATGCGCCACGGCGAGCGCCGCTTTGAGCAATGCTGCGGGCAGACGCAGGACGGGTTTGCCCAAGCGTTCTGCAAGGCCGTCCACGGTCAACCAGCCATCGCCCGCCACGTTATAGATGCCCGGCGGTCCCTCGGTCGCGGCGCGCAGGACGATCCGGGCGAGGTCGCGGGTCCAGATGAACACGAAGGGGCTGTCCGACCCTTTGACCGCGAGCAGACGGGGGCGATGAAAAAGCGCGGTGATCTGGTTTTCAGTGCCCGCGCCCAGAACAGTGCCGACCCGCAGGACCACCTGTTCTAGCGCCGGGTGCGCCTCACGAGCCTCTGCCAGCATCTTCTCCACCTGACGCTTGTGGTCGGCATAGGCGAATTCGGGATTGCCCCGGCACGGCGCATCCTCGGTCAGCGGCACGGGATTGTCGGCGTGATAGCCATAGGCCGCGCCGGAACTGGTCACGACGATCCGGCGCACACCGTGGCGGATGCAGGCGTCGAGCACATTGCGCGTGCCGGTGACGTCGACCGCATAGGCCTGTTCGCGGGTCATGCCGGGGGGCGGCGTCACGATCGAGGCGAGGTGGACGACCACCTCCGGTTTCTCTTCCCCGATGACTGTGTCGGGGTCGCTGCCGGTCACGTCCATCCGGCGAAAGCGCACGCTGTCCGGCAGGTCGCCGCGGGTGAGGTCGGTCGCGATCACCTCCGGCAAGGCCTCGGCCAGAGCGCGGCCCACCATGCCCGCCCCACCTGTAACGAGGATACGGGTCATCGCGCGGCCTCGGTGCGCCCCCAGACGCTGGCGAGCGCGAGACCAGAGATGGCATGCCAGATCCCCCAGAACGCCGCGACCACCGCCATGCCCCCCAAGCCCCCGAAGAAGGCAAAGATCAGGACGAGGCCGAGACCCGAGTTCTGGATGCCGGTCTCGATGGTGATCGAACGACGGTCGAAGGACGTGAGCCCGGTGAGCGTGGCGAGGGTGAAGCCGCCGCCCAGCGCCAGTGCGTTGTGTAGGATCACCAGCCCCGCGATGCCGCCCGCATAGGTCAGAAACTGGGTCCAGTTCGAGGCGAGCGCGATGACGATGAAGGCGACGAAGATCGCCATCGACAACCACTGCAGCGGGCGACGGATGCGGCGGGTGAGGTTCGGGCGTTTCGCGTTCAGGGTGATGCCCAGAATGAGCGGCAGAACCAGCATGAGTGACACGGTGATGGCGATCTGGACCGGGTCGATTTCGGTGGCGCGCAGGATCTCGGCCGAGGGACCATAGAGCGAGCCCCAGAAGGCGATGTTGAGTGGTGTGAGCAGGATCGCACCCACCGTTGCCAGCCCAGTAAGCGACACCGACAGCGCCGCATTCCCGCCCGCCCGGTGGGTGATGAAGTTCGAAATGTTGCCGCCGGGACAGGCGGCGACAAGGATCAGCCCCAGCGCGACCGATGCCTGCGGTTGCAGGATGACGACCATCAGGAACGTCAGCGCGGGCAACAGCAGAAACTGCGACAGAAGCCCGACGACAAGCGGTTTCGGCGCCTTGGCCAGCACCCTGAAATCGCGGGGGGCAAGGTCGATGGCGATCGAGAACATCACCACCGCGAGGATCGCGTTCAGCAGGGTCAGCGAGCCCGCCGAGAAGTTGAGAACCGCCTCGTCGATCATGCTGCCCGCCCCCCAAGCTTGCCGATCCAGCCGTTCACCGCTTTGCGGTAGGTCGCCTTGTCGACGTAATAGGCCATACGCGGCAGGTCGATGTAGTTCATGCTACCGGTCGCGCGTGAGAAACTTTCGGCCTTTGTCTTTTGCAGCGCCTTGGCCTCGGGGTCGCCGGTTCGCAGACCTTCGATGTAGCGCACCACCATCTCGGCCTGCTCATGACGGCCCTGCCAGCCGAGGCCCGAGGCCTCGACCATGCCGAGAACGAACAGATCGTCCCGCTCGGGGTGCATGCAGTTGAGATAAAGATGCGGGGCGTCGCCCTGCCAGTTCAGGTACGTATTGTCGATGAACGGGTAGTCGAGTTTATAGCCCGTCGCGGCGAGGATCATGTCGTATTCTTCGCTGGTCCCGTCCTTGAACCGCACCGTCTTGCCATCGAACCAGTCGACATCCGGCATGACCCGAATATCACCGTGGCCCGCGTGGTAGAGCACCAGCGAATTCACGATCGGGTGGCTTTCGTAGAGTTTGTAGTCGGGCTTGGGAAAGCCGTACTTCTGCGGATCGCCCACGAACCATTTCAGGATCGTGCCATCCACGATCCGTTTCAACGCCATCGGCAGTTTGATCGCGCCGCCCAGTGTATCGGCGGGTTTGCCGAACACGTACTTGGGCACGAAGTAATAGCCGCGCCGCATCGACAGATCGCAGGACGTGCCGTGGTGGATCGCATCGACCGCAATGTCGCAGCCGGAGTTGCCCGCGCCGATCACCAGCACGCGCTTCCCGTCGAACTGGCTGGCATGGCGATACGCAGACGAGTGGATCAACTTGCCGGAGAAGCGCCCTTTGAACTCGGGCATGTTCGGGGTCGACAGCGTGCCGTTGGCGATGAGCAGGCCCGCAAAATCCTCGACATGCTCGCCCGCCTCATCGCGCCATGTGATGCGCCAGCCATCGTTCGGCCCACCCAATGGCGCGCAGGACAGCACCTCGGCCCCGAAACGGTAGTGTTTGTAGAGGTCGAAGTGGCGCGCGAAATCCTGAAAGTAGCGCTTCATCTCGCGGTGCGAGGGATACTCGGCCACCTCGTCGCGCATCGGGAAATCGGTGAACTCGGTCATCCGCTTGGACGAGATCAGGTGCGCGGTGTCGTACATGGTCGAGCGGGGGCCGTCGATGTCCCACAGCCCGCCGACGTCGGTGTTCAGCTCGAACCCCTGAAACTCGATCCCGTGCTGTGAAAGCAGTTTCGCCGCAGCCAATCCCATCGGACCCGCCCCGATCAGGGCAAGCCGGTCCCGCGCCTCACTCATCGCGTCCTCCCTTAAATGCCGTTAGCTTGAACACCTGTTCGAATTAAGGCAAGATAAATCCATGCCTGCGCTACAAGATATTGATGCGAAACGACAAAGGGCGCCATCCAAGAGGGCGCTCGCGACACGTGCGCGCGTGTTCGATGCGGCTGAGCGGGTCTTTGCGCTGCGGGGATTCGACGGCGCGACCATCCGCGACATCGCCGCCGAGGCGGGCGAGCCGGTGGGCACGGTTCATCATCATGGCGGCGGCAAAGAGGTTCTGTTCTACCGCACGGTGGCACGACGCGCCGAACCTTTGTCTCAGGCACGGCTCGTGGCGCTTGAGGCGGCGAAACGCGAAGGGCCTGTCTCGACCGAGGTCTTGCTCGCGGCTTTCTTCCGCCCGATCTTCGATTTGTCACGGGAAGAGCCGCGCTGGCGCGACTATGCCCGGCTGGTCGCTTTCGTGTCGGCAGACGACAGGTGGCGCGACATCTCGGCGGCCTGTTTCGATCCGACCGCCGAAGTGTTCCTTGCCGAGGTTCTGGCAACGCTGCCCGCCAAGAGCCGCGCCGAAGTGGCCGAGGCGTTCGTGTTTTCCGTCTCGGCGATGCTGGCGCTGCTCACGACGCAAGGGCGGATCGAAGCGCTCGGCGGTGGCGCGCGCGAGAGCGAGGAGCAGATCGCGCATCTCGTCCGGTTCTGCGCGGCCGGGCTGACCGCGCAGACCTGAGGGCGTCAGACGATCACAGCGTCGGGCAGCGCCCCAGTGATGTCCATGACCGTTTCGAGCAGCAGGTCCGAGAGCCCGTCGTCGTCGGTGTCGAACTGCGTCTGCACCACAAGCTGGCTCACCGCGCCGAACGTCGCCGCAAAGCCTCCGAGGCTGGAGATGTCGAGCGTCAGGCCGAAGGGCGATGTGCTGAAGTCGCCATCGGTAAATGCATAGGCCCCGACCTGTGTGCCGACCGGATTGAAGACAAAGACATCCGCGCCGAGCAGTTCGGCGTCGGGCTGCGCGCCTGCCAGCAAAGCCGCGTTGAGGTCGGTATAGGTCGACGTGAAGACGCCACCCCCGGTGTTGTCGACCGCATCCAAAGCCTCTTGTCGCAGGGCGGATTGGTTCGCGTTGATGCCGACAGCCGCGATGGTGATCCCGTCAGCCGTCATCTGATCCTTGACCGCGCGGATGGAGGCGAACCGGTCCGGTTCGCCGACATCCTGATCGGCGGGGTCTCCATCCGTCAGAAAGTACACGAATTTGGACGAGTCTATCGCGCCATTGGCCGCGTCGAGCGTATCGAACACGGTGTTCGCCGCTTCGAGTGCCGGGATGTAATTCGTTCCGCCGCTACCATTTAGGGTCGCCAGGACGGCCTTGAATGCGTCGATATCGCTCGGACCGCCCAGGACGTCGTCGCTGGCGTCAAGCGTGACGGTGAAGGGCGAGGACGGAAGGGAGTTGAACGGGATCAAGGTCAAAGTCACGGTGCCGTCCGCGTACCCTCCGGCGGCGATCGCATCGACCAGATTGCTCACGGCAAGGATTTCCGCGTCGATCACGTGGTTCGCGAACCCGTCTCCGTTCTGGTCGGGAACCCCGGTCAGAAGCGACGTCCCCGAGAATTCCGTGGAACCGGACCTGTCGACAACAAACACCACGTCGATCAAGCCATCGACAGGCTCGCCGATCGACACGTCGATCGACACGTCGCTAGTGCCATCGTTCGTGCGTTCCGCCGCCGAGACCTGAAGCGTGAGCTCCTGCCCGACAAGTCCGATATCGTTATCGGTTCCGGTCTGGAGGCCGGGATCGAATGGGACCGCTCCCGTGACCTCGAACACGGCGGTCGCCGTTTCGGTGAATGTGCCATCAGTCACGGTATAGTCCACAGACACCTGTGCCGTCTGCCCGAGTTCGAGACCTTCGAATGAGGCGCCCGGATCGAAGACGAGCGCATTTCCGACGACTGAAACGCTTCCGGCCGAAGGCTGCGTCACGGCAGTGATCGACAGCGTATCGCCGTTCGGATCGTCGTCATTGGCAAGCACGTCGTAGGAGGACGGTCCGGACGAGTTGGGCAATGTGAACAGGTCGTCTGCCAGGGTCGGTGCCAACTGGGGTTCGTAGAACGGGTCACTGAAGCCCGGATCGAAGCCCGTGATCTCGACTGTCGCCGTGGCGGTCGACGTGGCGCCGTCGGAATCCGTGACGGTGTAGGTGAAACTGTCGAGCGCGGTTTCCCCGTCGCCCAGCCCGTTGAACACCGCCCCCGGCGCGTAGCTGAAAGTGCCGTCGCCGTTGTTCACCACCGAGCCGAGCGTTGCGCTGTCGTCGATCGAGAAGGTCAGGTCGACGAGGTCGTCTTCGGTGTCAAACACATCCGCCGTCAGCACGATCGGCGGTGCCGGCAGGGTCACGTTGCGCTCGCCCTCGATCACCGCACGGGTCACGAAGCTGTCGATCCATGTCGAGCCGAGGTCGAGTCGCCGGGCGTCGAACTGATAACTGACGGTGCGATCACCGGAGAGCGGCAGGTCGAGCACCTCGAAGCGCAGGTCGAAATACTGGTCGGCCCCCACGCCGGTGAACTGGCTGCCAGAGATGCTGGTCGACCCGGAATATCCGTCGACCGACCAGTATCCGGCGTCGAGGGCCGTCATCACGCCGTCGGTCACGATGAAGGCTTCCGCCGTGAACTGGCTTTCGCCGCCGGTGCTCACGCCCGAATTCAACAGGACGATATAGCCGTCTGCAAAGCCGAAAGAGGCGTGAATTTCGGTCTCGTCCCCCGTCGTACCGGCAGTGCGCGGCCCCCCGATGAAAAACCCCTGACCGTCTTCGAGCACGAAGTAGTTCGCAAGGTTGGTGATCACAGGTCCGGTGATCGGAGGCCAGGCCGAGCCGACCGTAACCTGACTGCCCTCGTACATCGCGCCGGATATGTCGGCCGCAATCGGCAGATCGTTGACCGGGCCCACCGTCATGGCGACGGTCTGCGTCGTCGTGCCCCCCTCTCCGTCGGTGATCGTGTAGGTGAACGCGTCACTGCCGAAAAAGTCGTCGTCCGGGGTGTAAATCAGCACATCGTTGGTCGGGTCCGCATCGCCGAGATCGTCGAGCGTCACGGTGCCGTTGGCCCCTTGCGTGAACCCGATGAACGTGATCGGGTCGCCATCCACATCGCTCGCGTTGTCCAGCACGTCGAGCGTGACGGGCGTGTCCTCGTCCGTGCTCGCCACCGCGAGGCCCGTCATCGGCGCGTCGTTTACCGGAGCGATCGTGTAGCTCTGCGTCGCGGTGGCCGTTGCCGTATCGCCGTTCGACGCTTCATCGGATATGGCCGTGGCGGTGAGGGTGAAATCGCCGTTCCAGTCTGCAGGCGGCGTCATCGTGAGGGTCGTGAGGTCGGCACTCTCCGCGTCCGCGATCACCCACGTCCCACCGGGCCCCGCCGCTCCGAGGTTGAATGTCGCGCCCGACGGGAACCCTTCGAGCGTGATCGACAACGTCTCGGACCCGTCGGTATCGGTCAGGGCGGCGGTGAGGTCGATGGCGAGCGCCGTGTCCTCGATCCCGTTCGCGAGAGGTGGCAGCTCGGACATGGTGAACTGCACGTCCGACGATGTACCGAACGAAGCCGTCCATGCGGTGACGAGCGCGCCGTCTTCGAGTTGAGCAATGCCCTCACCCGCGACTGCATATTCGTTACCGTTGGCGACGGTGTCGATCCGCGTCTCGCCCCCGACCTTCGCCCCGCTCGCGTCGAAACGCTGCGCATAGATGCCGTTGCTCGTGGGGCTGCCCGGGACATAGGACATCCATGTGACGATAAAGCCGCCATCGTCGAGCGCCAGAACCGAGGGGGCCGTCTGATTGCCCGCGGTCACCGTGTTGACCTGCGTGGCCCCGCTGATCTGGGTGCCGAGCATGTCGTATCGGGCGACCATCACCTCGAGATTGCCGGACACCCCGACCGCGGTCCAGATGACCGCAAATGTGTCGTCAGCCAGCCCCGCCACGTCTACGATCTGGCCTGCATTCTGCGGGCTGGAGTCGACGGTGGTGAAAGCGCTGGGCGTGTCGTTGCCAACTCCGGTGTCCATTGTCAGGGCGTAGGTGACGTAACTGCTGGTCCCGTAGGCACTGAAGCCGACAACATAGCCATCCCCGACCGCCGAGAGCTTGGGCACCGTGATGTTGTAGGGGTTCGTATAGAGCGTCATGAGCCCGGTCTGCGCCACACCGTCGGCGTCGAAGCGTTGGGCATAGAGTGCCCGTCCCGAGGGCGCTGTCGGTGCAAGAAAGGACACGACGAAGCCGCCGTCTTCGAGCTCGGTGATGTCCACGCCCGTGCCGCCATACGTCGCCGAAGTGTAGAGCGTTTGGGTCACCACGCCGCCGCCCGCCAGTTCGACACGGATGTGGACCCCATCGGTCGAGGCGCTGGACACCTCGGACCAGCCGAACACCTTGGTGCCGTTCGCGAGTTCCTCGGCATCGTAGCTGAACTGATGAGGGCCGTAGCCGGGATAAACAAAGAGCGGCGGGATCAACGTAATTGGCGTTTCAGCCACTCCGTCTGCGTCGAACTCCTGCGTGTAGACATAGGTAGCGGTCGCGTTGGACGCGGTGGAACTCGAACCCCACGTGAGCATGAAGCCACCGTCGTTGAGCGCGGTGACGTGGGGATTGGACTGATAGCCGCCGAACCCGACGTCCGCTGTGACGTCGCCGAAGCCCAAGGTCGGGATCGGGGTCGGATCGGTCACGATAGCCGGTGTGCCGAGGCTGACCGTGGGTGCATCCGCCACCGCCGTGACATCAACCGAGACCGTCGCGGTGTCGGTGAACTGACCATCGGATATGGTGTAGGTGAAGCTGTCGCTGCCCGCGAAATCCGCGTCGGGCGTATAGACGACTTCGTCATCCAAGGTCGTCGCAGTGCCCTTGTCGTCGATGCTGACCGAGCCGTGGGCCGCGCTCCCCACACCAATGATCGCAATCGGATCGCCCTGATCGTCGCTGTCGTTGTCGCGTGGATCGAAGGACAGGCTGCCGTCTTCGGCGAGCACGATCGCGTCGTTCACAGCATTCGGCGCCGTGTCGTCGCTCGACCCGTCGATCTGGATGGTGAGGACCGCAAGATCGGTCGCGCCCGACCCATCCGACACGGTGTAGGTGAAGCTCTCGGTCGCGATCTCGCCTGCGTCGAGTGCTTCGGTATCCGGATCGAGATCGTCGAGGTCGTAGGTCCAGTTGCCATCGGCATCCATCAGGAGGCGCCCGTAGCGCCCGAGGATGATCTGCGTGAACAAGGCGTCGACGGGCTGGACCGATCCCGGTTCGCCGGTGCCCGCGTCGACGTGGATCACGGCAAGCGGGCCCGGCCCGTCGACGTCGCTGTCATTGGCCAGAACGTTTCCGGTCGCGGTGTCGTCTCCTGCGACCCCCACGCCAGCCTCGACCACCGGATCGCCGATGTTGGTATCGTCGGCAGCGATGGGGGCATCGTTCGCGCCAACGACCGTGACCGAGACGGTCGCCGTGTCGGTGAGGCCCGCGCCGTCGCTGATCGTGTAGGTAAAGCTGTCCGCAGCAAATGCGCCGTCCTGCAGCGCCTCGAACGCACCCGCGGGATCGTAGTTGATCTGCCCCGTCGCCGCCGAGACGAGAGAGATGATCGCGCCGGAGGCAAGCACCTGAGTGGTGGCGGTGGAGCCGTTCATCGCCACGATGACGAAGGCGTCGCCGTCGGGATCGCTATCCTGACCGGAGATGGAGAGGCGGAACACATCCGCCGTGTAGCTGCCGCTCTCCGGTGTGACGAACCCGTCGTCCACCGCGTCGGGCGCGTCGTTCTGCCCCGTTATGTCGACCGAGATCGACGCGGTATCGGTGCCGCCCTGCCCGTCCGAGACGGTGTAGGTAAGGAGGGTGCCGGAAAAGCTCTCGCCCGCACCCAAGCCGTCGAAGAACCCGTTGCCCGAGAGCGTGAATGTGCCGTCCGCGTTCAGCCGGACCGTCTGACCCGACAGGATGATGAGGTCCTGGCCCACTTGCCCGGCCACCCCATTGACCGCGATGACCTGAAGCACGTTGGAGGCATCCGGGTCGCTGTCGGCCCCGGCCCCGTTGTCGGCAAAGACATTCCCGCTTGCTCCCGACTGATCGCCCGCAAAGGTATCGGCGCGCGCGGTGGGGGCGTCGTTTTCGCCGAGGATCGTGACGGTCACCGTGGCGGTATCCGTCGCGCCGTTCCCGTCCGTGATCGTATATGTGAACGTGTCGATCAGGCTTTCGCCCGCGCCAAGGGCGTTGAAGGATGTATCGGGCGTATAGTCGACGCCCGTGCCGCCGGGGGCGAGCGAGACCGCACCTAGCGTGCCCGTCGTTTCGACGGACAGGATGCCCAGCACATCCGACAGGTCGACATCACTGTCATTGCCGAGGAGGTCGATGAAGGTCGCGCCGTCGTCCTCGCTCAGTGTGGCGGCGTCACCGCTCGCGTCCGGCCCGTCATTCTCGCCGACAACGGTAAGAGTCAGCCGCGCCGTGTCGCTCGCGCCGTGCTGATCCGCGACCGTGTAGTCGATGAGGACATCGACGGATTCGCCGAGACCCAGATGGTCGAAATCCCCATCCGTCGAAAAGTGGATTTGCGTGGCATCCGCCGACTCTGTCCCACCGGAGGTGAGCTTGACCGCGCCCACAATGGACAGGTTGTCGCCGATGTCGATGTCGCTGTCGTTGTCCAGCACCTGAACCGACACCGAACCGGATTGGCCGATGGTCCGGGCGTCGTCGCTCGCAACCGGGCCGTCATTCTCGCCCAAGACCGTGACCGTCACGGATGCCGAAGCGGTCTCACCGAAGCCATCGGTCACGGTGTAGGTGAACGTGTCCACCGCACTCGCCCCGAGCCCGAGCGTTTCGAACGCGCCGTTCGGATCGTAGCTGACCGAGCCCGGCCCCGCGATACCGGCAAGGCCGAGCGTGCCCGTGTCATCGACCGAAGCGACCATCAGCGGATCGCCATCCGGATCGCTGTCATTCGCGATGACGTCGATCACGGCCACGGGCCCGCCTTCGCCCACGACGGCCGTATCGGCAGCCGCGATCGGCCCGTCGCTCGCCCCCGTCACCGTGATCGTCACCGTCCCGGTGTCGGTTTCTCCGGAGCCGTCAGCGATCGTGTACTCGACCGTGACGGTCGCCGTCTCGCCCACCGCGAGGCTGTCGTAATCGGTCCCCGGGTCCCACAGAACATCGTTGCCGGACAGGCTCGCCGTCCCGCCGCCGGTGGTCACGACGGCTTGGATCACGCTGAGCGCATCGCCCACGTCCGGGTCGAAATCGTTGTCGAGGACGGAAATGAGGATCGCCGTATCCTCGTCGGTCGTGGCCGTGTCAGCCGTTGCGACCGGTGCCTCGTTCGAACCGGTGACCGTCACGGTGATCGTGGTCATGGCACTGGCGCCGTGGGTGTCGGTCGCGCTCACTTCGATTTCGACAACGGCCACTTCGCCATTGGCGAGATCGTTGAAATCCGAGCCCGTGTCGAACGTCAGCACACCACCGGCAAGCGATACGCTGCCCGCGCCGGGGGGCGTCGTGACGGCATAGCCCAGCGTGGTCGGGTCGTCGTCGCTGTCCACGTCATCGGCGAGCGCGGTCAGATCTACCTTGACCGGCGCGCCGCCTTCATAGGCCTCGGCTGTCCCCACTTGGAACGTGGGCGCATCATTGCTGCCGGTGATCGTGATGCTGACCGTTTCTGTCGCCGTCGCGCCGTTGCCGTCATCGATGACCACGGCATAGTCCTGCACAAGGGTCTCGTCCTCGGACAGGCTTTCGAGGGCCGCGTCCGGGACCTCGAACATCCAGTTGACCGTGCCTGCGCCGGTGCCGGTGGAGTCCGCTAGCGTCAGTGTCAGGGTCCCCAGATGCCCGGGGTCGGAAGGCGTGGCCGTAACGGTGTGGCTGTCGCTCAGATCCGCATCCGTGAAGGTCAGGGAGCCGGTGGCCGACAGGATCGCGACCCCTTCGCCCGGCGCCCCGTCAGCGATTTCTTGTATCGTGCCGGTCGGGCCGGACGATGCGATCGTGATAGCGTCGTTCAGGCCCTCGATGGTGAGCGCCGCCGTGACGGTCGAGATCCCGCCCGCGCCATCGTCCACGATCAGGGTGATCTCTTCGATCGTGGTCTCACCGAGCGCGAGATAGTCGAACGCCGTGCCGGGGTCGAAAGCGAGCGTGACCTCGGCCCCGGTCCAGCCGCCCGCCGACGTGATTGTCGTGCTCGTCCCGATGGTCAGCGTGCCGGTTCCCGGCTGACCGTCGGTGTCATCGAGGGTCGCCGACACCACACTTGGCGTGTCGCCGTCGAAATCGAAGACCTGCAATGTCAGCGATTGGACGCCGTTTTCCTGTACGGTCGCATCCGTGAAAAAAACGAGGGGCGCGTTGTTGCCGCCGAGGTCCAAGGTGAAATCGTCGAATTCGAGAAATTCGAAGTGCTTCAGCGTGTCATGACCATCCGGGCCGGTCACGTCGATGGTGTTGCCGCATTTCTCGAACACGATGGAATAGTCGAGGATCGAACCCGAAAAGACGGCAGTGTCGGTGCCGCCATTGCCGAACATCGTGTCGTCGCCCGCACCGCCCCGCACCCGATCGTCACCGCCACCCGCGTTGATCCGATCCCCATAGGCCGAGCCCGTGATCTCGTCGTCGCCCCCGCCGCCGTTGATCTTTTGCCCCTGGGTGGCATCGGAGAGGTCGAGGACATCGGGACCGCCGCCGCCATTGGTGGGCCCGCCATAGGGGCCGCCATGCCCGTGACCATTGCCCTGTCCGTGTGTGTCGTGACCCTTGCCGTGGCCCCGGTCGTCGCCATGCCCGCGCCCACCGCCGTGATCGTCATGCCCATGCCGGTCTTGGCCATGCGTGTCGTGGCCCCGCGCGTCATGGTTTTTGGCGTGGTCGTCGTGGCGGCTGTCGTGACGGTGATCGTCATCGCGCCCGCGCTTGTCGTCCTTTGCCGACCTGCCGTCGTGCCTGTCGTCTTCGCGGTGCTTCGATGCGTTTTGGTTCTTACCGTTGTCCTTATCGGACGACTTAATCTTGGAATCCCTAAAATCACGCGACATGCGATTTCCCCCGAAAAATGCATGTTGAAATGAGATGAAAAGGTAAATTTTTAAGAACTAACCAGGAGGATACCCGGAATAGTGATTCTCGACAAACGCGACAATACCGGACCTATTTTCCCTTTTTTATTCAGACGCTTGAGGGGATGGAGGGCGCTGGTTCGAGGCCCGAAAAGGCCTCCCCCTAACCCGAGATCGCCCCTGTACGGGCCTGCCCGTCGTTTTCATCAAGGCCTTGTTCTGGAAGCTTCAGGGTCGTGACGAATTCGCCCAGAACGGTCGCGAGCGCCTCACGCCGGAGGTGATAGTGAAACCACCGCCCGTCACGCCGCACATCGACGAGTCCCGCCTGCGAGAGGATTTTCACATGGTACGAGATGGTCGATTTCGCGATCGGCAGGTCGGCCTCGAGCGTTGTGCAGGCAAGCTCGTCGACCGCCGCCATCATCTCGACCATACGCAGCCGCAGGGGGTGTCCAAGCGCCTCGAACACCCTCAACGTCGCAGCGTCTGTCGTGTCCAAGTCGCTCACCAGCTGAGGACGACGCGGCCGCGCACCTTCTGGTCCAGCAGATCCTGCGCCAGACCGTCGACCGCGTCGAATTTCTCGCGCACCAGCATCGGGTCGAACCGTTTCACCACGTCGGTCGTGAACCGACCCCAGGCGCGGGCGCGTTTTTCCGGCGGGGCATAGACCGAGTCCACACCAAGGAGCGCGACCGAGCGCAGGATGAAAGGCGCCACCGAGGTGGGCAGGTTCATCGACTGAGCCAGACCGCAGGCAGCGACCGCGCCGCCGTACTGCATACCCGAGATGACGTTTGCGAGGATTTCACCGCCCGCCACGTCGATGGCCGAGGCCCATTGTTCCTTGCCCAGCGCGCGCGGCTTTTCCTCGAACGGCGCGCGGTCCACCACTTCGCTAGCGCCAAGTCCGGTCAGATAGTCTTTTTCCGAGCTTCGGCCCGACACCGCTTTGACGTCGAAACCGGCGGTCGAGGCCAGCGCGACCGCATAACCGCCCACGCCCCCGGAGGCGCCCGTGATGACCATCGGGCCACTGTCCGGGCGCACCCCGTGATCTTCGAGCGCGTCGAGGCAGAGCGCGGCGGTCAGACCTGCGGTGCCGATGGCGGCAGCGTGTTCGTTGGACATGCTCGACGGGATAGCGATCAGCCAGTCGGAAGGGACCGCGAGTTTCTCGGCATAGCCGCCCCACCGCGTCTCGCCCATGCCGTGGCCAGTGATGACCACATCCGTTCCGGGTGCCATGCGGCCCGAAGGATCGTGCTCGACCACCCCCGCGACGTCGATGCCCGGCACCATTGGAAAGCTGCGAAAGATCGGCGAGGTGCCGGTCAGCGCCAGACCGTCTTTGTAATTGATCGCCGAATGGGTGACGCGGATCAGCGCCTCGCCCTCGGCCGGAACGACCTCGTCGATCTCGGCCCAGCCGCCACGGGTTTCCTTGTCGTTCTGGATCCATGCGCGCATGGGGCACCTCCCTTTCGTCAGTTCGAAAATTTTCGAAACGACGCTAGGCGCGGGCCGGTCTTGCGTCAAGCGGCTCTTAGGTGAGCACCGGAATGTTCACCGTCACGTCGTCGTCGATGCCGAGCGTTGCCATGACCACGCCCCCCTCGACGAACTGATAGATGTCGAGCGTGTTGCCCTTGCCGTCGTCCACACCGGTCGCGGCGGTTTCCCAGCTCCCGCTGCCCTCCGGCATCAGCGTGATGGAATCCCCGACCTCCCCAAGGATCGTGGCGCTGTCCCCCAGCGCCTCGTTCAGGAGCAGCTCAAGGTCGGTGTCAGCCGTCGAGGACAGATTGATGACGTCCGTGGCGTCGATGAACAGCGTGTCCGCCACGCCATTGTGCAACCCGATGGCCTCGATATCGCTGCCTGCCAGCGTTTCGATCAGATTGGGCGCCGCGCCGGTCGCGAGCTCCAAAAGATCACGCCCCGGCCCACCGTCGAAAATATCGGTGCCCGAGAAGCCGATGAGGATATCGTCGCCCTCGCCCCCTGACAGCACGTCGTCCTCGTCGCTGCCGAGGATCAGGTCGGGCCCATCTGTCCCGGTCAGGGTCTGGGCGGTGTCATGTTTGGCAATCCGCTCGAACGAGTTGATCGTCACCCGATCGTCCGTGGTGTTGAGGTCGCCGTCCAGATCGAACACCGCCGAGGCGGAAAAGAAGTTCTCTTCCCCCAGCAATTCGCCGATCCCGGCGATGTCGGCCAGCGGCAGGTTGAAGTTCAGACCGTCCGAGGTCAGCGCCGGGCTCGTCTCATCCGCGATGACGCCGTGATCCACCCCATCCGCGACAAGCGAAAGCGAAAGCTCGACCAGTTGCGCCGCGAAAAGCGGCGATTGCTGGATCGCTTCGAGAAGAGCCGCGGAATCGCTGACCGCCGTGGGGCTTCCGTCGCTGTCCACCTGCTGCAACTGGCTGGTGTTGAACCCGGTTCCAATTCCGAACGCCTGAATATCCACGTCGTATGCCGCGCCGTTCAGGGTCGCGAGTGAAGCCTCCCACGTCGAGCCCGAAGGCACCCCATCGGTCACGAAATAAAGGATATTGGTGTCACTCGGGTCTTGGCTACTGAAGAAAGCGTGCGAGGCATCCATGGCAAGATGCCAGTCGGTCTGGCTGCCATTCGCGAATTCGAGCGACTGGATCGCGGTCAGGAGCGCAGGGTCATTCAGGTCGTACCGAAGGTCTGCATAGACCCCCAGTCCGTACTGAATGATCTGGACATTGACGATGGTCGCCGATCCGTCGAACTGACCGGACAACTGCTCGACCGCGTCGTATATCGCGTTTTCGATGTTCGCCCACCCCGCAGACCCGACGGACCCGGACGCATCCAGCGCGAAGGACAGGTTGATCGTGTTCGACTGGACCTCGCCGACGCCGATGCGCAGGTTGCCGGCAGGCGCATCGCCTACGGGTTCTTCAGACAGCGCCATCGAAATCGACTGGTCCTCAGAAACCGGGTACGCCTCCTGCGCGACTTCCAGCGTGACGGTGGCAGTGTCAGAGCCGCCGTTTCCGTCGCTCACCAGCATGACGAAGCTGTCGAAGCCCACGTAGCCCTCGTCGGGCGTGTAGGTATAAGCCCCGTCGGCGCCGAGCACGACGATGCCGTGTTCCGGTGCCGTCGCAAGAGTATAGGTGAGCGTATCGCCGTCCACATCGGTGGCCACGACCTGACCGGTCGCCGACCCATCTGCCTCGACCTCGAGCACGCTGTTCTGCGCAACGGGGTCGTCGTTCACACCAGCGACCACCACCGTGACCGTGGCCGTATCGGTGCCGCCGTTCCCGTCGGAGACGGTATAGGTGAAGGTGTCACTCAGGCTCTCGCCCTCGCCCAAAGCGTCAAACGCCGCCACATCGGTCGGGTCGTAGCGCACCTCGCCATCAGCAAAGCTCACCGTGGCCCCCGCAGCACTCGTCGCGCTGACCGAGAGGATGAAGAGCGTATCGCCGTCGATGTCGGTGTCATTGGCCAAGAGATCGGCTTCGGCGATGACCGTAACCGACCCTTCGCTGATCGGCGCAGTGTCGCCCAGTGCGGTGGCCCGGTCGAGCACCTCGAGCCAGCCACCGTCCATCTCGCCGAGCGGCATGGCCGAGAACCAGTCCCACCCGAGATAAAGGATCTGCCCCTCGCCATAGGGCAAGAGCGCGACCGCGACATAACCGGTGGAAGATTCGTAGAGGCTGACCGCCCCCGGTGGCAGAGACGAGGCCAAGAGCCCGTGGGTCGCGCTGTGCGGCTGAAGGCTTGCGGGCCCGCCCTCGAATGGTGTCCCGATCGCAGCATCGGTGATCTCGAAACTGCCCGCCGTGCTGTAGCTGGTCGAGAACCCGAAGAGATCGTTGAGCGTCCCCCGATAATCCATGCCCATGAACATCGTGCCGCCGTTGCCGACGAAGTCCCGGATCACGTCTTGCCCGGCCTCGGACATGAAGGTGCCCAGAGCCGCCTGCTCCTGCTCCGGCAGGACGAAGATCGACTTGCCTTCGAGCGCGGCAGACAGCCCAGCGGCATCCAGGGCCTCGGTGATCTCGACCTCGTGCCCGAAACTTTCGAGCGACGCGACCAGTGTCTGCGCCTCGTCATACGCCGGAACATCGTTGTTCGAATCGATGACGCTCTCGTTGTCGAACAGCAGGATACCCGTGGTGGTCGACACCACATCGTCATTGGCGACCGGGTCGTCGTTCACCGGCGTCACGGTGACCGAGACGGTCTCGGTGTCCGTCCCACCGTTCCCGTCAGACACCGTATAAGTAAAGCTGTCAGTCCCGTTGAAATCCGCGTTGGGTGTGTAGACGAGGCCACCCTCGCCGTCCTCGGTCACGGTCCCGTTCGCGCCTTGGCCGAAGTCGGAAATGAACACCTCGTCGCCATCCACGTCCGTCGTATCGAACGACGGATAAACCACCGCCGAGCCATCTTCGGCCACGGTCAGCGTCTCAGGCGTCGCCACGGGGTCGTCGTTCACCGGCGTCACGGTGACAGTCACCGTTTCCGTGTCGGTGCCACCGTTCCCGTCGGACACCGTGTAGGTAAAGCTGTCGAACCCGTTGAAATCCGCGTTCGGCGTGTAGACGAGACCGCCCTCGCCGTCCTCGGTCACGGTGCCATTCGCGCCCTGCCCGAAGTCCGAGATGAAGACCTCGT
>JAYZLL010000090.1:0-8462 GCA_036154315.1 Pseudomonadota bacterium | reverse complement strand
TTCAAAAAGTATTAAATTACAATCTATTACACGGCATTCGTCAAGGTGTTGGAGTTCCGTGTTGGGGCGGACAGGATTGCGGGGCCTGGCGTGAGTTGTCCAACGCTTGTGACTGACTGCGGCACCGACTATCGCCTCGTGCTCCACCACTTGAGAATTGAGGGTGGGGCACCTGTTTTCGACTGCTATGCGCAGATAGCGCCCTTTGCAAAACCGAGACAGCCGAACCCCAACCAGAGCGCGATCGGCCCATACCGGACTTTCGTTACACCATGCGCTGCCGCAGTGCAGCGTTCAAGTTTATGAGTTCATATTCGCGGGGTGCCAACGCAACCCCTATTGCCCAGATGACTAAAATTGAGTGCAAGGAAATGCCTCGAAACGAGCGTTCACCAACCTCAAGAATTGGCCAGCGACGCGTGAAGGCTGACGGGTTGCGGGAAGCAGCAGATCGTAGCGAAAGGGCTGGGCCGGTGACAGTGGTCGCACGACGCAGCGTCCGAGTTCGGCAAAATGTCTCGCAGTCACTGGCTCCACGATCGAAACTCCCGCGCCTGCCGAGACCATCTCGCAAATCGAAGCGGACAATTGCGCTTCGGCGACAATCCGGGGGCGGGCGTCGCCAAGTGATAAAAAGGCATCTGTCTCCGACCGTGTGCCAATTTCTGCCCCAAGTGCGATGAAGGGCCGTTGATCGAAGTCCTTAGGCTCAAGCACGGTTTTTCGTTCAAGCTCATGTCCGGGCGGAAGCACAGCCAGCATCGGCCCCGTAAACAGCGGACGGCGCAGAACGGCGGGATGATCATTATCCAGCGCTGCCAAACCGAGGTCGAACTGTTGCGAACTGAGATGACGTAGCACCGCTTGGGAACTGCGCGTGCGTAGTGACACGGCGATGCCCGGCTCTTCGGCGATAAACTCGGCTATAACATCGGGAAGGAACTTCAGCGCGAGGGCCGGCATTCCGGCGATGAGCAAGCTACCTGTCCGGAAATCTCGGATATCTTCGATCACCCGTGAAATTTCCGCCATGCCGACAAAAGATCTTTCGACCTCTTCATAGAGCGCTCGGGCTTCCGGAGTGGGCACGACCTGCCGCCCCTGGCGCTCAAACATCTCGAAGCCGGCCGCATGCTCCAGATCTGCAATAAGCTTGCTGACAGAGGGCTGAGTCGTCCCAAGCACCTGCGCGGCAGAGGTGACCTTGCCGGTCTCCATCACAGCGCGGAAGGCTTCAATTTGTCGATGTGTGAGCCGGCCGATCATGGTGATATATAACCTCAGAGAATGAATAATGAAAATATTACGATTATTCTTATGTGATCAACCCTGCGATCTTGGACTCGGAGGAATCACATGCAGCACAGCGACCCTGAAATCACAATCGTCGGCGGCGGCCTTGTCGGCCTATCTGTCGCGCTCGGTCTGCTTTCGGCTGGAAGGCGAGTGCGGGTGCTGGACGGTGCTGACGGCGACGCGCGGGCTTCGCAAGGGAACTTCGGGCTTATCTGGGGGCAGGGCAAGGGCTGGAATTTCGCGCCCTATGCGAACTGGACGATGGATGCGCTGGCCGCCTGGCCGGTTTTTGCGCGCCAGCTGAAGGAGCTTTCGGGCATTGATGTGGCTTTGGATCAGTCGGGTGGGTATGAGTTCTTTACCGATTCAGCCGAGATGGCCGGTTTTGCAGCGCAGCTTGAACAGCAAGCCGCCCACCTAAACGACCGTGCCAGCTTTGAAATTCTGACCGGAGATGACCTGCGCAGTCAATTGGGGGGCATCGGGCCGGAAGTCGTCGGAGCGAGTTTTTCGCCCCGTGACGGACATGTGAACCCGCTTCGTTTTCTTCGAGCCCTCCGCTGTTCCGTGCATGCCTTGGGCGGATGCGTGACCATGGGCGCGACAGTTTCCACGATCACGCCACAGCCGGACGGTGGCTTCTTGCTTACCTTGGCGAATGGTCAATCCCTTGGGGCCGAGATTGTTGTGCTCTGCGCCGGACTTGGCTCAACCGCTTTGGCCAGGGGGCTCGGGTTTGAGACTCAGGTAAGGCCGCAACGTGGCGAGCTCCTGATTACCGAAAAACTTGGGGATCGGTTGCCGTTCCTTTCCAGCACCATCCGTCAGGTCGACGAAGGTGGTATCCAGATCGGTGGCACCAAGGCGGAAACAGGGATGGACGACAGCGAGAGCCTTGACGTCATGGCAGGCCTCGCGCGCCATGCGGTGACCGTGTTCCCCGCGCTTGAAGGCGTGCGGGTCGTCCGCGCTTGGGGCGCGCTGCGGGTAATGTCTCCTGACGGCTACCCCGTCTATGCCAAGTCTGCGGCGCACCCTGGCGCCTTTCTTGTGACCTGTCACAGCGGTGTCACGCTCGCACCTCTGCACGCCAGCGTCCTTGCCGAATGGATTCTGAACACATCTCCCACCCCTGATATGGAGGCTTTCGATGAGCGTCGCTTCGCGCTTTCGCACGCTGCCTGACACGGGAGACTGCGTGCAATTTTACCTCGACGATCTGCCGGTCACGGCCCCCGCCGGTGTGACGCTGGCGGCAGCGCTGTTGGCGCATTCGGGAGATTGGACGCGGCAAACCGCACAGGGCGCGCCGCGCACGGCGTTTTGCATGATGGGCATCTGTTTCGACTGTCTCGTGGAGGTTGATGGCACGCCTAATACCCAGGCATGCATGACGCCGGTGCGCGAAGGGATGGTGGTGAGGCGCCAGTTGGGTCTGCGCAGCCTGAACGGAGGCGAACATGACTGATGTGGACCTCATCGTCATCGGGGCCGGACCGGCGGGCATGTCAGCCGCCGCTGTGGCGGCGCGCAGCGGACTTCGGGTGCTGATGCTGGATGAACAGCCGCAGGCCGGTGGGCAAATTTACCGCAACGTCGCACAGAACCAGGGCCGCCGTAGTTGGCTCGGCACGGCCTATGCGCAGGGGGCGGGCCTTGTTGAGGCGCTTGAACATCCGAACATCGAGTTGCTGTCAGGCGCGACCGTTTGGAAAGTGGACAAGGGGCCGCGGGTTACGTGGTCGCGCGGCGGGGCGAGCCAGACATCCTCGGCGGCTCATGTGCTACTTGCGACCGGCGCGCAGGAACGTCCGGTGCCCTTTCCGGGCTGGACGCTTCCGGGCGTCATGCCCGCTGGTGCAGCACAGATCTTGATGAAAACCGCCGGCATGCTCCCCCAAAATGCCGTGCTCGCAGGCTCGGGACCGTTGCTCTACCTCGTCGCGGCACAGATGATTGACGCCGGCTGCGCGCCGCAGGCGCTTGTCGAAACACAGACCACCCGCGGACTGCTCGGCGCGATGCGGCATCTGCCCCGGGCGATGTTCGGGGCGGCGACCCTGCTGAAGGGACTGGGCCTGATCGCGAAGATCCGCCGGGCGGGCGTGCCGCGCTATACGGCTGCTTCGGACTTCCGAGCTACTGCGGAGAGGAACGGTGATATCCGCTTTTCCTTCCGCGTCGCGGCAGAGGCGCGATCGCTCAACTGCGGCCTGCTGCTGACCCACCAAGGGGTGGTGCCGGGAACGCATATCACGCGGGCGGCGGGTATTGCGCACAGCTGGAACAAGGATCAGGGCGCCTATCAACCCGAATGCGACCGCTGGGGCGCCACCAATCAACCCGGTCTGCATATCGCAGGCGACGGCGCCGGAATCGGAGGGGCGGAAGCCGCCGCGGCGGCGGGTGAACTGACGGCGCTGAACATCCTGCGTCAGCTTGGCAAATGCGACGCCGATGCGCGCGACCAGCGTGCGGCGAGCCCGCGAGCCGCCCTGTTCCGCGCCCGAGCCATCCGCCCGTTTCTTGATGCCGCCTATGCTCCCCCGGCCGAGTTCCACGCCCCGGCAGACGACACGATTGTTTGCCGCTGCGAAGAGGTTTCCGCCGGCGCTGTCCGTCAGGCGATAGGCGAAGGACCTCACGGGCACCGGCAGATCAAGACCTCTTTGCGTTGCGGCATGGGTCCCTGTCAGGGCCGCATGTGCGACGCCACCCTACGCGGTCTCCTGAGCGCCGAAGCGAAGGGCAACCACCCGATCACGCCGCCGCGCGCGCGCAGCCCGATCAAGCCGATCGCCTTGGGCGAAATGGCCGCACTTTCACTCATCAAGGAGGACCCGGCATGAGCGCTCCCGCCGCCCTGAAAATCAAGGATTTGCACAAGAGCTTCGGCTCCCACGAGGTCATTAAGGGTATCTCGCTCGAGGCACAGAAAGGCGAGGTCATCGCGATCCTCGGCGCCTCTGGTTCAGGAAAGAGCACGTTCCTACGCTGCATCAACCTGCTTGAGACCCCGAATTCAGGTGAGGTCTGGCTGCGCGGCGAACAGATTCGCATGACGAAGAACCGCCGGGGCGAGATCGTTCCGGCAGACCTGCGGCAGGTCGAGGGCATGCGCGCCCGTTTGGCGATGGTATTTCAGGGCTTCAATCTCTGGTCGCATATGACCGTGATGGACAACATCATGGAGGGCCCGCTTTACGTCCAAGGTATCTCGAAAACCGAGGCGCGCGGGAAAGCCGAGGCCCTGCTCGCAAAGGTAGGTCTGTCTGACCGGGCGGACTACTACCCGGCGCATCTGTCCGGTGGCCAGCAGCAGCGGGTGGCGATCGCCCGGGCGTTGGCAATGGACCCCGACGTGATGTTGTTCGATGAGCCGACATCGGCCTTGGACCCCGAGCTGGTCGGCGAGGTTCTGGGCGTCATGCGCGATCTGGCCGAAGAAGGCCGCACCATGCTTGTGGTGACCCATGAGATGGGCTTTGCCCGCGATGTTTCCACCCGAACCGTGTTTCTGCACCAGGGCGAGGTCTGCGAAGCGGGCCCGCCGGCAGAGCTGTTTTCCAACCCGCAAACCCCCGAGTTTCAAGCGTTCTTGTCACGCATGAACTGACCAACCACAGAGAGGACTAAACCATGTTTCGTAGAACCATCCTGAGCACCGTCGCGGCCGCCGCACTGGCCGCCATCGCCTTACCGCTTGCTGCCCAAGACACGCTGCGCATCGGCGTCGAGGGGGCCTACCCTCCGTTCTCCTCCAAAGAGTCCGATGGCACGCTGGTGGGCTTTGACATCGACATTGCCAAGGCGCTCTGCGCCGAAATGCAACGCGAATGCGAGCTGGTCGAGCAGGAGTGGGACGGCATGATCCCGGCTCTGAAAGCGCGCAAGTTCGATGCCATCGTCGCCTCCATGTCGATCACCGAAGAGCGCAAGCGTCAGATCGATTTCTCCGAAAAATACTACCAGACCCCGGCGCGACTGGTCGCCCCGAAGGATGCTGGTTTCGAAGGCACTCCCGAAGGACTGGCCGGCAAGCGCATCGGTGTCCAGCGCGGCGCCACTCACCAGTGCTACGCCGAGAAGATGTTCCCCGAGGCCGAGATCGTGCTCTATGGCTCTCAGGACGAAGTGTTTCGTGACTTGGCGCTTGGCCGGGTGGACGCACAGCTGTCCGACAGTCTTATCGCGCAGGAAAGCTTCCTGAGTTCCGATGAAGGCGCGGACTACGCCTTTCTCGGCGGCGATCACACCGATGTCGACTGCTACGGTGAAGGCGTTGGCATCGCCGTGCGCAAGGGTGAGGATAAGCTGCGTGAAGACTTCAGCGAGGCCATCACTGCGCTCCGCGAGAACGGCACCTATGCCGAGATAAACGACAAATACTTCCCCTTCGACATCTACGGCGGTCGCCCTGAAGGGCAATGACCTGAAGAACAAGCTTTGCTTTGGGGCGGCAGAGCGCCGCCCTGATGATCCAACGGAGGACACGCGATGAACCTGCTCTTGGACTACCAAGACCAATTGATCGACGGCACGATCATGACCATCAAGCTGGCGTTGACATCGCTGGTGATCGCGCTGATCTTCGGCCTGCTGGGCGCTTGGGCAAAACTCTCATCCAATCGCGCGGCGCAGCGGCTGGCTGGCGCCTATACGACCGTCGTGCGCGGCGTGCCAGATCTGGTGCTGATCTTGCTGGTGTTCTTCGGCGGACAGGTGACCCTTAACAATCTCGGCGCGGCAACCGGGCTTTGGGGCTATGTCGAGGTCAGCCAGTTCGCGGCTGGTGCGGGCACCATCGGGGTGATCTTCGGCGCCTATTTCACCGAAACGTTTCGCGGCGCCATCATGGCCATTCCCCGTGGCCAGATCGAGGCGGGGATCAGCTGCGGAATGCGCAGATCGCTAATCTTTCGCCATATCATTTGGCCGCAGATGATCCGCTTCGCCTTGCCGGGGTTCACCAACAACTGGCTGGTGCAACTCAAGACCACAGCGCTGGTGTCGGTCATCGGACTTCAGGATCTGGTCTACAATGCCTTCACCGCCGGCCGCTCGACCGGCCAGCTTTTCACCTTCATGGCGGCGGCCTTTGTTATCTATCTGCTGCTGACCGGCGTCTCCGATTTAGCTCTGCGCGCGCTGGAGCGTCATTACAACCGTGGCGTGGTGAGGGCGTGATCATGGAAACTGTGCTGACCTATATTCCACTCGATGTTGCCCTCATTGCTGCTAACTTCGACCGCTTCCTATATGGCGTCTGGGTGACGCTCAATCTGACCTTCTTGTCGCTTGTGCTGGGTGGACTGTTGTCGATCCCTATGGCGATTGCCCGCGCCTCTGGTCATGCGGTCCTTAACCCGCTCGTCCAAGGTTACACCTATGTATTCAGAGGCACGCCGCTTCTGGTGCAGACCTATCTCATCTACTACGGCGTCGGGCAGTTCGAGGTGATCCGCCAGAGCTTTCTCTGGGACCCAATCCTGTCGTCGGCTTGGTGGTGCGCACTCATCGCCTTCACGCTCAACACTGCTGCTTACACAACCGAGCTACTACGAGGCGCCATCGCAGATACGCCCAAGGGCGAGGTCGAGGCAGCCATCGCCACGGGGCATTCCTATCGTTCGCGCATGCGTCGTATCATTCTGCCCTCGGCCTTTCGCCGGGCGATCCCGGCTTATTCAAACGAGGTCATCTTCATGCTGCACGGATCGGTCATTGCCAGCACGATCACGCTTCAAGACATCCTCGGCGTCGGGCGCTGGCTCAACGGGCGCTATTATCTCGCCTACGAAGGCTTCATCACCGCCGCTGTGCTCTATTTCCTGATCGTTCTTTGCATCACATGGATCTTCCGCAGCATCGAGCGCCGCTATCTGCGCCACCTAACCCGCCGCGCGACGACTGCTTCATCCGACGCGGTCGCCCTTCCTACAGCTGAAAGAATATGACCATGATCGAACGCCTCCAGACCAATCAGCGCATGAGTAGAATCGTCAAACACAATGGGGTCATCTATCTATGCGGGCAGGTCGGCGATGGTGCCACCGTTGCCGAGCAGACCGAAGATTGCCTTGGCCGCGTCGATAGGTTGCTCCGCGAAGCAGGTTCTTCGCGTGACCATATATTGCAGGCGATTGTCTGGCTGGCGGACATGGCTGACTTCGATGAGATGAACGCCGTTTGGGATGCTTGGGTGCCACGAGGATCTGCACCGGCGCGTGCTTGCGGCGAAGCCAAGCTGGCCGATACAGATCTTAGGGTCGAGATAATCGTCACGGCCGCGGTGATTGAGTCATGATAAGTTTGCATTGCTTTACACGGCACGTGCTGCACCAAGAGCCTATATCTAAACAAACTGCTTCTTGACTGATTCCCAAAGAGCGAATTTGCGGTCGCAGCGAACGACCGCTTTCCGCCCCTCTTGCCTAGAGGCTTCGATGCTGCGAGCGCAAAGATCATGTCCGCTTTGGGCTGACTGACGTCATCCAGCGGCGATGACAAGGCGCTGTATCGCCGCAACGCCGACACCGCGGCGGCGCAAGGCTGCTATGTGCCTATTTTGACCTTGATCTAAGGCGCGGATACAAAAAGCAATCGATATTAGTGCGACTAGCTGCACGTGGCTTTCGTATCGAGAGGAGTACGAATGGATAGCAATCCGACAACCGGACAATGCCTCTGCGGCGCGGTAAAATTCCGCATATCGGGAGTGTTTGAGAGCTTTTTCCTGTGTCACTGCTCCCGCTGCCGTAAGGACAGCGGTTCAGCCCATTCGGCAAATCTGTTTTCGTCTGCTGCCAAGATCACCTGGATTGCAGGTGAAGAACAGATCAGGACATTCCAGCTATCTGGGTCACGCCATGTGAAGAGCTTTTGCTCTCATTGCGGGTCAGCGCTTCCGGTTTCCCAGCCGGAAATTGGTTTGCTCGTGGTCCCGGCTGGGTCGCTCGATTGCCAGTTAGACATGCGACCGACCGCGCATATCTGTTGTTCCAGTCGCGCGAACTGGGATAACCACCTTGCCTCCATTGAAAGGATTGAAGGGCTTCCCGGCTGAACCGTCGAGCCGATGATGCGACTCTGAAAACAGCCGGACTTCAGATTGGCGAATGACAGCAAAGTCCCGCATCCCGTCCTTTCGATGATGATCGGTGGCT
>JAYZLL010000089.1:0-34663 GCA_036154315.1 Pseudomonadota bacterium | reverse complement strand
CACACCGCTCGTATGCCCCCGTCTAGACGGAAGAAGTCGGCCTCCCCCCAACATCCCCGGCAAACACGCCCCCCGAAAAAGAAAAAGGGGCGCTCAAGGCGCCCCAGTTTCGCTGATAAGGCTCGTCATTGTACCGCCCGGTTGTTTTCTGCCTGCGGCCCTATCCGCGTCAGGGGCGAGCGCACCCGCCCCGTGTCTCGTGTCTATCCGGCGTCTCGCGCCTGTTCGATGGCAGGCACCGATCCTTCCGTCAGGAAGTAGGCCACCCCCTGTGTCAGGTCGAATTCCCGCACGTTGAGCGTGATCGTCTCGCCGGTGTCGGTCACGAAGGTGAGCGGCCCTTCGCTTTCCGTCCCGATCATCGCGGGGGGCACGCGGAACGCGCCCGACCCGTGTGTTTCGCCGCCGCCGATGGTGAGGAGGATGCGAAGGTCCATCCGCTCGGTCTCATGACCATCGACCAGAAAGGACCCTCGGAAATCTCTCAGCTCCATCGCCGTCTCCTCAGCTACAGCCGCTCGTGCCGCCGCAGGTGTTGCACTTCATGCAGGTGCCGTTGCGCACCAGCGTGTAGTTGCCGCAGTCGCCGCAGGCTTCGCCCTCGTACCCTTGCATCTTGGCCTTGGCGCGGGCGTCCATCGTCATGACGGTCCCGGTCCCGAGCGAAGTTGCGGGTTCGGACACGACCGACCCACCGGCCATGCCGCCCGAGGTCGCAGGCACCAGCGTGTTGAGCGCAGTGAGCGCATCATCCGTGCCGGTGGCGATTCCACCCTGAAGCACCACCAGTTCCTGCGGCAGTCGCTTGCGCAGGTAGCCGGTCGAAGACACCTGTTTCAGCATCTCGAGCGACCGGCTCGCGGCGGTCTCGGACATCTCCTTGACGTTGGCGACGCCCTCTTCCTGACCACGGCCCACATCGTCGAAGGACGAGCCTTCGGGCTTCACATGGGCCAGATCGGTGCGGTCGAGGTAGGACACGGCAAGCTCGCGGAAGATGTAGTCGAGGATCGACGTCGCGTTCTTGATCGTGTCGTTGCCCTGAACCATGCCGGCCGGCTCGAACTTGGTGAAGGTGAAGGCATCCACGAACTCTTCCAGCGGCACGCCGTATTGCAGGCCCACCGACACGGCGATGGCGAAGTTGTTCATCATCGCACGGAAGCCAGCGCCTTCCTTGTGCATGTCGATGAAGATCTCGCCCAGTTGACCGTCGGAGTATTCGCCGGTGCGCAGGTAGACCTTGTGACCGCCGACGATGGCCTTTTGGGTGTAGCCCTTGCGGCGATCCGGCATCTTTTCGCGGCCTGCGCGGGCGACTTCCTTGATGACCACCTTTTCGATGATCTTCTCGGCCAGCACTTCCGCTTTCTGCTGCGGGGTGCCGGTGGCGAGGATTTCTTCGGCGTCCTCGTCGTCTTCGACCAGAGCGGCAGCGAGCGGTTGCGACAGCTTGGAGCCGTCACGGTAGAGTGCGTTCGCCTTGATCCCCAGCGACCACGACAGTTCGTAGGCGCGCTGGCAATCTTCGATGCTCGCGTCGTTCGGCATGTTGATCGTCTTCGAGATCGCGCCGGAGATGAACGACTGGGCGGCGGCCATCATGTAGATGTGCGCGTCGGTCGACAGGAAGCGCTTGCCCTTCTTGCCGCAGGGGTTGGCGCAGTCGAACACCTTGTAGTGCTCTTCTTTCAGGTGCGGCGCACCTTCGAGCGTCATGGTCCCCAGAACGTGGTCGTTGGCCGCGTCGATGTCGCCTTTCGAGAAGCCCAGATGCTTGAGCATGTCGAAAGTCGGATCGGAGAGTTGCGCGGCGGTTAGGCCGAGGTCGTCCTTGCAGAAGTCCTCGCCCAGCGTCCACTGGTTGAACATGAAGCGGATGTCGAAGGCCGAGGCGAGGCCTTTTTCCAGCTTCTGGATTTCGGCGGTGCCGAAGCCCTTGTTCATCAGGGTCTGGGTGTTGATGCCCGGCGCGTTGCCAAGCGACCCGTGACCGACCGCATAGGCGATGATCTCTTCGATCTGAGCCGAAGAATATCCAAGCTTTTCAAGGGCTGCCGGGACGGAGCGGTTGATGATCTTGAAGTAGCCGCCACCGGCGAGCTTCTTGAACTTCACCAGCGCAAAGTCCGGCTCGATGCCCGTGGTGTCGCAATCCATCACAAGACCGATGGTGCCGGTCGGCGCGATGACCGAGACCTGCGCGTTGCGGTAGCCGTGCTTTTCACCCAGCGCCAGCGCCTCGTCCCACGAAGACATGGCGAGGTCGACGAGCGACTTGTCCGGGCAACCGGCGTGGTCGAGGGCGACCGGCTTGATGTCCAGCGCCTCATAGCCGTCGGTCGCGCCGTAAGCGGCGGTGCGGTGGTTGCGAATGACGCGCAGCATGTGCTTGGCGTTGCGCTTGTAGCCGTCGAAGGCGCCAAGCTCGCCAGCCATCTCGGCGGAAGTGGCGTAAGCCACGCCCGACAGGATCGCGGTCAGCGCGCCGGTGAGCGCCCGGCCTTCGACCGAGTCGTAACCGAAGCCCATGTTCATCAGCAGGCCGCCGATGTTGGCGTAGCCCAGACCCAGCGTGCGGAAGTCATAGGACAGTTGCGCGATTTCCTTGGACGGGAACTGCGCCATCGTCACCGAGATTTCCAGCGTCACGGTCCACAGACGGGTGGCGTGCATGTAGTCTTCGGCCTGGAACTTACCGTCTTCAAGGAAGGTCAGCAGGTTCATCGAGGCGAGGTTACAGGCCGTGTCGTCGAGGAACATGTATTCCGAGCACGGGTTCGAGCCGCGGATCGCGCCGTCTTCCGGGCAGGTGTGCCAAGCGTTGACGGTGTCGTGGTACTGAATGCCCGGATCGGCGCAGGCCCATGCGGCGTGACCGATGTTTTCCCACAGATCGCGCGCCTTGATGGTCTTGGCGACCGAACCGTCTGTGCGGCGGATCAGTTCCCAATCGGCGTCGGCTTCGACGGCCTTCAGGAAGGCGTCAGTGACGCGGACCGAGTTGTTCGAGTTCTGGCCCGAAACCGATGCGTAGGCTTCCGAATCCCAGTCGGTGTCGTAGGTCGGAAACTCAATGGAGGCATAGCCTTGGCGGGCGTAGTCGAGAACGCGCTTGATGTAGGTTTCCGGGATCGCGACCTTTTTCGCGGCGCGCACGGCCTCTTTCAGTTGCGGGTTCTCTTTCGGGTCGGTGGCGGCGTCGATCGCGCCATCCCAGCCGTGGATCGCGGTGAAGATGTCGTTCAGGTGACGCTCGTGCATCTTGGAGCCGGCGACGAGCGACGCGACCTTCTGCTCTTCTTTCACCTTCCAGTTGATGTAGTCCTCGATATCCGGGTGATCGGCATCGACGATGACCATCTTGGCCGCGCGGCGCGTGGTGCCGCCCGATTTGATCGCACCCGCCGCGCGGTCGCCGATCTTGAGAAAGCCCATGAGGCCCGAGGATTTGCCGCCGCCCGACAGCGGCTCGTTGGCTGCGCGCAGGGACGAGAAGTTGGTGCCGGTGCCGGAACCGTATTTGAACAGACGCGCTTCGCGGACCCACAGGTCCATGATGCCGCCGTCACCCACCAGGTCGTCACCGACCGACTGGATGAAGCAGGCATGCGGCTGCGGATGTTCATAGGCCGAGGCCGACTTGGTCAGCTCTTTGGTTTCGAAATCGACGTAGTAGTGACCCTGCGACGGGCCGTCGATGCCGTAGGCCCAGTGCAGACCGGTATTGAACCACTGGGGCGAGTTCGGCGCGGCCATCTGACGGGCCAGCATGAAACGCATTTCGTCGTAATAGGCGCGCGCATCTTCCTCGGTCGAGAAATAGCCGCCTTTCCAGCCCCAATAGGCCCAGGCACCTGCGAGACGGTCGAACACCTGCTTGGAGGAGGTCTCGCCACCGAACTGCTCGGCCTTGTCCATTTTGTCGAGCGCCTTGGTGTCCGGCACGTGGCGCCACAGGAACTCGGGCACGCCAGCTTCTTTGACCGGCTTCAGCGCGGCGGGCACGCCGGCTTTACGGAAATACTTCTGCGCGATGACGTCGGAGGCCACCTGGCTCCAGCTCTCGGGAATCTCGATGTCGTCGAGCTTGAACACGATCGTCCCGTCGGGGTTCCGAATCTCGGAGGTCGCGCGGGTGAAGGTGATCGCGTCGTATGCGTCTTTGCCTGCCTCGGTAAACTTGCGTGCGATTTTCATTTTGGCCCCTGTGCCTTCCTGTGTCTCTCAATGCCGGTCCTGTGCCCGGACCCCTGCTCACGCAGATCCGGTCGTTCGTGCTGGCGGGGCCGACGAGAAGGGAAAACGATCCACGGCTGCCGAAACATCACTCTTCGGCAGCTTTTGCGGCCCCTTCGTCTGGGGTCCATGTATGGCAATCTATCCCTACCGTCGGCGGCCACTATATGTTGTGGCTTTCCGACCAGCACCAACAAACTGACGTAGGGGGTCCGCACGGTCAACGAGATTTCGGCCCCTGTTAACCTCTTTTTTCCGTTGACGTATGGGGCTGGTGATTCATCCCCAGCCGGGGATGGTGAGTCTCATCTAAAAAGCCCTCGGATTTTCAGGGCGTTCTGTCATCAAAGTGTCAAAGAGGATGAGTGTTGTGGGTAACTCGGGGGAAAACACCACATATTGCGCCAACGCCACAGTCCAGCCCTCGATGTTCGATTTTGCATCATTGCGCGCAAGTTTCCAGCACTTGATGCACCACATATATTGTTATTGAACGATTTCGGACACCAGATATGGGTAGGGATATCCGGCGGGGTGCAAGAATCACGCCCCGGCGATTCCGCCGCGCGGCGCCTGCGCCCCAACATCTTGTACCGATGATCGTGAAGTGGTCGGGGCGGCGAGATTCGAACTCACGACCTTCTGTACCCAAAACAGACGCGCTACCAGGCTGCGCCACGCCCCGACGTGCGCCTCTCTACAAAGAGCGGCGCGCGTTGGAAAGAGTTATTGCGGATCGCAGGTCCACGCAGCCGCGTCACCGAAGGCCGGATGGCGCATTTCTGCCCCCGGCTCGATCCCGATCGCACCCGACAGGCCACCGCGAATTTCCAGCACGGCCAGAATGTCGTCGCCGCCCCGGATCGGGGTGAGGTCGCCGGGAACGGCGTTTTCATGGACGTTGCGCACCACGCCGTCGGCGCCCACGAAGATCATGTCGAGCGGGATGAGCGTGTTCTTCATCCAGAACGACGCCGGTCGCGGGCTTTCGTAAATGAAGAGCATCCCCTGCCCGGACGGCAGGCTTTCGACGAACATCAGACCCTGCGCGCGTTCCGCGTCATCGTCCGCGATGTCGACCGAGAACCGTGCGGTTCCGAAATCGCCCCGCAGATCGACCTGCCCTTCGTCGCAGCCCTGCGCCATCACCGGTCCGGCAAGACCGGCCGCCAAAATCAAACTCGCAAATTTCACGTCATTCATCTCCGTCCAAGGCCGCGTCCCACGATGTGACGAGCAGCGCCATGCGCCCACGTTCGCCCATCGCAGCACGCATGCCAATGGCCTCGCCGGGCTGCAAGTCTGCAAGACCTGACCGGCGCAACACTTCGACGTGAATGAAAACGTCCTCGGGCCGACCAAAGGCATTGGCGAAGCCGAACCCCTTGGCCTTGTCGAACCATTTGACCCGAGCAGGCTCCAGCGGATCGGCACGGGACAGATCGAGGTCCTCGTTGAACGTGCTGGGCACGGTTTCTTCGGACGGCGCGTGAATCGACACGACCTCGACCGCCTGCATCCCCCGGGGGGTATCCTGCACGACGATTTCGATCTCGGCGCGATCCGCAACCGAGCTCTGTCCGAAGTTCCTCAGGACATTCGCATGCAGCAGAATGTCCGGGCCTCCCTGCTCGGCCACCACGAACCCGAACCCCTTGGCGGGGTCGAACCACTTGACCGTGCCACGCTGTACATAACGGCCGGACGCTAGGTCGTCGTCCATATCAAGCACACCTTATTGTCCAGCATCCCCATTCCCGAATGTGAACGATTGTGCAAAATGAAACAAGATGGCCGACCCTGCCTTTTTCGACAGGGCGCGCGTTTTTTCATGAAAATATTACGGCTGTAAGCGCTGGATATTCCATGCAGATTGCAACGATTCCCGCGACCAGCGGAATCGGTCGTGCAGTCGGAACGCGCCGTCGGCCCAGAATTCGATTTCGGTCGGGACGATCCGAAAGCCACCCCAGAACGGCGGGCGATCCGGGTTGGTGCCGTGCGATGCGGTGACTTTCGCGACCTCGGCCATGAGGCTCGCACGGCTGTCGAGCGGTTGGCTCTGGTGCGAGGCCCAGGCCCCCAGACGGCTCTTGAGCGACCGCGAGGCATAATACGCATCGGCCTCGGGCCCGTCGGCGCGGCTCACGACCCCGCGCACCCGCACCTGACGGCGCAGACTTTTCCAATGCATGACGAAAGCCGCCTTGCCCGCCCGCTCGATCTCCTGCGCCTTGACCGAACCGTAGTTGGTATAAAAAACAAAGGCCTCGGCCTCGATCTCCTTCAGAAGGACCATGCGGACATTCGGCATCCCGTCCGCATCGACGGTCGAAAGCGCGATGGCGTTCGGGTCGTTGGGCTCGGACACCTCAGCCTCGGCCAGCCATGCCCGCGCAATGGCAAAGGGATCGTCGCCTGCGAAAAGTCCCGTCCTGTCAGACATGATAGCTCCGTTCCGATATCGCCTGCCGCATGGGCAACTTGCCTGCCCAGCAGGCTTGAAGGCCCCGAGGCAATCTCATAAACCGGGCTAACACGTAATCCACGGGACGGGGAACAGGCAATGTCGGGCGGATTGATGGACGGGAAACGCGGGCTGATTATGGGGCTCGCCAACGACAAATCGATCGCTTGGGGTATCGCGCGCGCCTGCGCCGAAGCCGGCGCCGAACTCGCCTTTTCCTATCAGGGCGACGCGATGAAAAAGCGGGTCGGACCGCTCGCCGAACAACTCGGCTCTGAAATCGTCGAGCCTTGCGATGTGATGGACGAAGCCTCGGTCGACGCTCTGTTCGACACGCTCAAAGCCAAGTGGGGCAAGCTCGACTTCATCGTCCATGCCATTGGTTTTTCCGACAAATCGCAACTGCGTGGGCGCTACGCCGATACCACGCGCGAGAATTTCACGATGACGATGGACGTCTCGGTCTATTCCTTCACCTCCGTTGCGCGCCGGTCAGCCGACATGATGCCCGATGGCGGCTCGATGCTGACGCTCACCTATTACGGCGCCGAACAGGTCATGCCGCATTACAACGTGATGGGGGTCGCCAAGGCGGCGTTGGAGGCTTCGGTGCGTTATCTGGCCGAGGATTTCGGCAAGGACGGCATCCGCGTGAACGCGATCTCCGCCGGGCCGATCAAAACGCTCGCCGCCAGCGGCATCGGGGATTTCCGCTATATTCTGAAGTGGAACGAGCTGAATTCGCCGCTCCGCCGCAATGTCACCATCGACGACGTGGGCAAGTCGGCGCTTTATCTGTTGTCCGACCTCGGCTCCGGCGTGACGGGCGAAACGCATCATGTCGACGCGGGCTACCATGTGGTCGGCATGAAAGCGGTCGATGCGCCGGACATCGACGTCACCGTAAAGAAGGAAGGCTGAGATGGTCGACAACCGCCTGCCCCATGAAAAAGGCTTCCACGTCAGCTGGGATCAGATCCACCGCGACAGCCGTGCACTTGCATGGCGGCTCGACGGCAAGGGTCCGGACGACGGCGGATGGAAAGCGGTCGTCGCGATCACCCGTGGCGGGCTGGCCCCGGCGATGATCGTCGCGCGCGAATTGGACATCCGCACCGTCGATACGATCAGCGTGAAAAGCTACAACCATCAGACGCAGAGCGAGCCGGTCGTCATCAAGTCGCCCGACATGGACGTCTGCGGCGACGGCACCGGTGTGCTGGTGGTCGATGACCTCGTCGACACCGGCAAGACGCTGGAAGTCGTGCGGGATCTGATGCCGAACGCGCATTTCGCGACCGTCTATGCCAAGCCCAAGGGCAAGCCGATGGTCGACAGCTACATCACCGAAGTGAGCCAGGACACGTGGATCTTTTTCCCGTGGGACATGGCGCTGCAATATGTCGAGCCGTATCGCGGCAAGGACTGAGGCCAGCCTCACAGACCAACAAAAAAGCCCGCGTCGATCACGCGGGCTTTTTCTTTTGTCTCAGCACCTTAACCGATGGCTTTGAGGCCCGATCTGAAGCGGCGCATGTTGTCCTGATAATGCTTGGCCGAGGCGAGTAGACCCTGCTTCACCCCCTCGTCCAACTCGCGCACCACCTTGCCGGGCGCGCCCAGCACCATGCTGCCGTCGGGAATTTCCTTGCCTTCCGTCACCAGCGCCCCGGCCCCGATCAGGCAGCCTTTGCCGATTTTGGCCCCATTGAGGATCGTCGCGCCCATCCCGATGAGCGAGCCATCGCCCACGGTGCAGCCATGCAGCATCGCCTTGTGGCCGATGGTGACGTTTTCGCCGAGCGTGAGCGGGTAGCCCGGATCGGTGTGGAAGACGCAGTTTTCCTGCACGTTCGTGCCTTTGCCCACGGTGATCCGCTCGTTGTCGCCGCGCAAAGTACAGCCGAACCAGACGCTCGCGCCCGCCTCCAGCACCACGTTGCCGATCACGTTCGCATCGGGGGCGACCCACGTGTCTTCGTGGAGCGTCGGTGCGATGCCGTCGAGTTCGTAGATCATTGTTCGGCCTCCTCGAATTCCGCCTGAAGCTTGCGGATGAATGGCGACAGGTCCGGTTGCTGCGACTGTTTCAGCCGCTCGGCGCTGACGATGGTGCGCAGTTTCTTGAACGTGGCGTCGAGGTCGTCGTTGACCAGCACGTAGTCATAGCCGCGCCAATGGCTGATCTCGTCCCAGCTTTTCTTCATCCGGTCGCGGATCACCTCGGGCGCGTCCTGCCCGCGCTCGACCAGCCGCCGCCGCAATTCGCGGATCGACGGCGGGAGGATGAAGATCGACAGCACGTGATCCTTGAGCGAGGATTCGTTGATCTGCACTGCGCCCTGCCAATCGACATCGAACAACACGTCCTGCCCGGCCTCGATCGCGGCTTTCACCGGGGCTTCGGGCGAGCCGTAGAAGTTGCCGAAGACATGGGCGTGTTCCAGCATCGCGTCGTCGGCGACGAGCGATTTGAACCGCGCTTCGGTCATGAAATTATAGTGGATGCCGTCCACCTCGCCCTCGCGCGGTTTGCGTGTCGTGGCCGAGACCGAGAAGGTCAGCGACTTGTCCCAGTCCATCAGCATCCGGGCGAGCGTGGATTTCCCAGCGCCCGAGGGCGACGACAGGATGATGAGAAGGCCGCGGCGGGTCATGTCTGCCTCATTCGATATTCTGAACCTGCTCACGCATCTGGTCGATCAGCGCCTTGAGGTCCAGCCCGATCCGCGTCAGCGACTGAAAACCGGCCTTTGAACACAGCGTGTTGGCCTCGCGGTTGAACTCCTGCATCAGGAAGTCGAGCTTGCGCCCGCGCGGCTCGGTGCCCGTGAGTAGGCTCCGGGCTTGGGCGACATGGGCAGTCAGGCGGTCGAGTTCTTCGCGCACGTCGGATTTCACGGCGATCAGCGCCAGTTCCTGTTCGATCCGCGTACCGTCCATCGTCTCGGCATTGTCCATGACGCGGGCGAAGGCGGCCTTGAGCGTCGCCGCCTGTTCATCGCTGCGCGCGTCGAGCAGGCCTTCGGCCTCGGCCACCAGCGCCTCGATCTGGTCAAGCTGGCCTGCGAGGACCGTCTTGAGCGCCGCGCCTTCGTGCAGGCGCATGGCGTTGAAGGCTTCGATGAGCGCCGGAAGATCGGCGACGAGCGCCTTGAGCAAGGGCGCGGTGTTTTCGTCGGTCTGCGCCGTCTCGACCACGCCGCGCATTCCAGCGACATCGGCGGCGGTCGTCCCGGCCAGTTCGATGCCGTTGCGGGCGGCGGCCGCGTTGATCTCGGCCAGCATGGCGAGCGCCCGGTCGAGGCCTGCGGGATTGATTGCAAGCCCGCCCTCGTCCGCCTCACGGTTGATCCTGAGCCCGACCGTCACGTTGCCGCGCGCCACGCCCTCGGACACGGCTTTACGCACGGCGGGTTCCAGCCCTTCGACCCAGTCCGGCACGCGGATGCGCATGTCCAGACCACGGGCGTTGACCGAGCGGATATCCCAGCTCCAGGTCCAGGGTGGCAGGGCGCCTTTGAGCGCCGCGAAGCCGGTCATCGAGTGGGTCACGCGTTAACCCTTTCTTGAGGTTTCGCCCCAATCTGGACGAAATTGTGACACATTAAGGCATCGGTAAGGAACGCCGGTCATTCGTTAACAGAGGGTGCACGACGGGGCAACGTGCAGAGCGGTCAGGTAGAGTCATGAAGATCGAGTATTTGAAAGGCAGCAACGTCATTTCCATCGCCCCGGCGCGGGCGGAGGCACATTTCCCCTCGATCTCGCGGGTCGAGGCCTATTGGGAAGCGCTGCGCAACGGGCGCGTGATGCCGAGCCGTGGCGACGTGGACCCGCGCGGGATTTCGGACGTTCTGGAATTCGCCTTCGTTCTCGAAAAGATCGCGCCGGGCGTGGCGCGGATGCGGCTTGCGGGCATGCACCTCAACGACCTGATGGCGATGGAGGTGCGCGGCATGCCGATCACCGCAATGTTCCTGCCCGAGGGGCGGCGCGAACTGCAATCGGTGCTCGAATCCGTTCTGGAAAGCCCGGCAAAGGCCCGCCTGACGCTGGATAGCGACAGCGGCCTGACGCGTCCCAAGCTCGAGGCGCAGATGGTGCTTCTGCCGCTCAAGGACGAAGCAGGCCGCCCCACACGTATCCTTGGCGCGCTGCAAGCCAAGGGGAAAATCGGTCGCGGGCCGCGGCGGTTCAACATCACCGGGCAGTCGGTGGAGCCGCTGCTCAGCGATGTGGGGCCGCAGTACGATTTCGCCGACGAGGTCGCGCCGCAGGTCGCCGAGGTCTCGGAACCGGCCAAGACGTTTGAGCGTGAGCCGGCGGAGGCCGCGCCATTCCTGCGCCTCGTACACGACGCGGACGGACGCGACGGGTAACGGTCGTTCGCGTCGGGGAAGCCGTCGCCTCTGATCGAGGGCGGCGGCTTTCTCATGCCCGGCACGCTTTTCTGCGCCGACAGTCCCTTGGCCCCCCAAAAAGAAACCCCGGCACGATGGCCGGGGTGTCAAAGCTTGTCTCGCCGCAGGCGTCAGGCAGATGCAGCCGCTTTCGAGCGGAAGCCGTTCGCCGACAGCTCTTCGGCCACGAGGAAGGCGAGCTCCAGCGCCTGCGAGGCGTTGAGGCGCGGATCGCAGGCCGTGTGGTAGCGGTCCGACAGATCCTCGTCCGTCACGGCGCGCAGGCCGCCGGTGCATTCGGTCACGTCCTTGCCGGTCATCTCGAAATGCACACCGCCGGGGATCGTGCCCTGATCGCGGTGGACGCCAAAGAATTCCTGCACCTCGGCCAGAACCTGCTCGAAAGGACGCGTCTTGTAACCCGAGGGCGACTTGATCGTGTTGCCGTGCATCGGGTCGCAGGACCAGACCACATTGGCGCCTTCGGCCTTCACGGTCTCGATCAGGCGCGGCAAATGGTCGGCGACTTTGCCCGCCCCGAAGCGCGCGATCAGCGTCAGACGACCCGCTTCGTTCTCGGGGTTCAGCTTGCCCATCAGCACCTTAAGGTCTTCCTCGGTGGTGGTGGGGCCGCATTTCAGCCCGATCGGGTTAATCACGCCACGGGCAAACTCCACATGCGCGCCGTCCGGCTGCCGCGTGCGGTCGCCGATCCAGATCATGTGGCCGGACCCGGCAACCACGTTACCGGAGGTCGAATCGACCCGTGCCAGCGCCTCTTCGTATTCGAGGAGAAGCGCCTCGTGCGAGGTGTAGAAATCCACGGTGGACAGTTCGTGGTTCACGTCAGACGTCAGGCCCGCGGCACCCATGAAGTCGAGAGCGTCTTGGATACGGTTGGCCATATCCCGGTACTTCTCGGCTTCGTCGCTTTCCGTGAACCCCAGTGTCCAAGAGTGGACGCGGTGAATGTCGGCGAAACCACCGGTCGAAAACGCGCGCAGCAGGTTCAGCGAGGCGGCCGACTGTGTGTAGGCCTGCAGCATCTTCTGCGGGTTCGGGATCCGCGCTTCGGGCGTGAAATCCAGATCGTTGATGATGTCGCCACGGTAGCTGGGCAGTTCCACACCATCCACGGTCTCGGTCGGGGCCGAACGCGGCTTGGCGAATTGCCCGGCCATCCGGCCCACTTTCACCACCGGCACTTTTGCGCCGTAGGTCAGGACCATCGCCATTTGCAGCATCACCTTGAAGGTGTCGCGGATGTTGTCGGCACCAAATTCGGCAAAGCTTTCGGCGCAGTCACCGCCCTGAAGCAGGAACGCCTCACCACGCGACGCGGCGGCGAGTTCGGCCTTGAGACGACGCGCCTCGCCCGCAAAGACGAGCGGCGGATACTTGGACAGCTGGGCCTCGACCTGAGCCAGTGCGGCCGCGTCGGTATAGTCCGGCATCTGCACCCGCGGTTTTGCGCGCCATGCCGATTTCGTCCAGTTGCTCATCTTGCTCTCCATCGCTCGGGCCCCGGCGTCCGCTTACTGCCTATGTTAGCGTCAACATGTCCGGGGAACACCGGGTGTATACCCACGCTCAGCCGCCAAGGCAAAACAAACTTGCCCCTTCGTCTGGACGGGGGATTGCAAAAGTGCGTTAAATGATAAATCCCGCGATGGACCAGCCAGGCGAAGACCCGATATGCCAACAGCCACCGCCCAGAAGCCCGAGATCCTGAAGCGTCGCTTCGTTTTCGTTCTCATGCCGGAGTTCACGCTCCTGAGTTTCGCGGGTGCGCTCGACGCGCTGCGACTGGCCAATCGGCAGGTGGGTTTCAAAGCCTATGAATGGCGGCTGATCGGCGAAGGCGGCGGCACGGCGACCTGTTCGGCGGGCTCCAGCTTTCAGCTCGATGGCGATCTGGACGAGTTGCGCCACGACGACACCGTGATCCTGTGCGCCGGTACGAACGTCACCAAGCACACGTCGCCCAAGTTGATCTCATGGCTCCGGCGCGAGGCGCGGCGTGGCGTGACCATCGGCGGGCTCTGTACGGCGGCCTATGCGCTGGCCAAGGCGGGGCTGCTCGACGGCAAGCGCGCGACGATCCATTGGGAGAACCATGACGGCTTTCTCGAAGACTTTCCCGACGTCGATCTGACCAAGTCGATCTACGTCATGGACGGCAAGATCATCACCACGGCGGGCGGCACGGCCTCGATGGACCTGATGCTGGCGCTCATCGCGCGCGATCAGGGGGCCGAGGTGGCCAATGCGGTGGCCGATCAGCAGATCTACACCTCGATCCGCACCGACCGCGACACGCAGCGCCTGTCGGTGCCGACGCGGATCGGCGTGCGCCACCCCAAGCTGTCGACGGTGATCCAGAAGATGGAAGCGCATATCGAGGACCCGATCAGCCCTGCGGTGCTGGCGACCGAGGTGGGTCTGTCGACGCGGCAGTTGGAGCGGCTGTTTAGGCGCTATCTGAACCGCTCGCCCAAGCGGTATTACATGGAACTGAGGCTCGGGCGCGCGCGCAACTTGCTGATGCAGACGGACATGAACGTCATCAACGTGGCGCTCGCCTGCGGCTTCACCAGCCCGTCGCACTTCTCGAAATGCTACCGCGCGCAATACGGCACCACGCCCTACCGCGAACGCGGCAGCCAGGGCGCCGCGTCCGACGAGTAGGCGACGCCCCGCTATTCGGTCGGGGCGAGGCGATAGATCGCGCCGTTCACCTCCGAGATGAACCAGATCGACCCGTCCGGTGCCTCGGCCACGTCGCGCACCCGCGCCGTTTCATCGCTTTCGATCACCTCTTCGGTCCAGTCCGAGGGGTCGAGCACGTGGATCGAGTTGAACTTGAGACTGCCGACGACGATGTGACCTGCCCATTCCGGCACCGCGTCCGACAGGATCGCCATACCCGAGGGCGCGATCGACGGGTCCCAATAGAATTCCGGCTGGGCCATGCCCTCGGCCTCGGTGCCGACGCCGATGCGCGAGCCGTTGTAGTTGGTGCCGTATGAGATTTCGGGCCAGCCATAATTGGTGCCTGCCTCGATCCGGTTGATCTCATCCCCGCCCTGCGCGCCATGTTCGACGGTCCAGAGTTGGCCGTCCCCGTCGAGTGCCGCGCCCTGCGGGTTGCGGTGGCCGTAGGTCCAGATTTCGGGCAAAGCGCCGTCTTGCCCGACGAACGGATTGCCTTCGGGCACGTTGCCGTCACGGGCGATGCGCACTACCGAGCCGTTGTGTTTGCCCAAGTCCTGCGCCATCTCGGCCTGCCCCCGGTCTCCGATGGTGACGAAGAGGTTGCCATCCTCGGCCTCGACCACGCGGGAGCCGAAATGCCGGCCCGTGTTGCCGCCATCCGCCATTTCGAACAGGACACGACCGCCGGTCAGCCCATCGCCCGCCTCGTTGAGACGGGCCACCATGAGCGCGGTGCCCGCGCCACCGTTCTGCGCTTTGGAATAGGTCAGGAAAATCTCGCGGCTCTCGTCGAAATCGCGCGCCACCGCTACGTCGAGCAGACCACCCTGCCCCTCAGCAACGACATCGGGCGCACCGGACACTTCGGTCCGGTTGCCCTCGGCGTCATAGCGCCAGAGCCGTCCGGCAATTTCAGTGACGAGGAACCCGCCATCGGGGAGGAAATCGACACCCCACGGCATGTCGAGATCGCCAGCGATTTCAGTGATCTCCATCGGTCCGGCAGCGGTCTCGACCGTGTCGGACAGGGCAGGAAGCGCGGCGGTCAGGGCCAGCGCGGCGGCAAGCGGGAGGGGTTTGATCGCAGTCATGCCCAAGACGATGGGTCCGCGCGCGCGCCCGCGCAATCACGGCCCACGACAACGTGACCACGCGTCAGGCTGTTAGCGCCGAAGCTTGCACTGGTTCGCCCCCCCTTTTCATTCCCGAAATCATCGCTAGGGTGAGGACAGGACAACGATCCAACTGGGAGAAATCACATGAGAAAACTGCTTCTCGCAAGCAGCGCCTGCGCGCTCGTCGCGACGGGTGCCTTTGCCGAAAGCCATATGTCGGAAGCCAAGATCGGCATTCTGCTCGGCTTCACCGGCCCCATCGAATCGCTCACCCCGCACATGGCGCAAAGCGCCGAGCTGGCCCTGAAAGAGATCAACGACTCGGGTCTGTTCCTCGAAGGCGTGACGCTGACCTCGGTTCAGGCCGACACCACCTGTGTCGACGCCTCGGCGGCCACGGCAGCGGGCGAAGGCCTCGTCTCGAACGAAGGCGTCGTCGCCATCATGGGCGCGGCCTGTTCCGGCGCGACCACCGCGGTTCTCGCCAACGTGGCCGTGCCGAACGGTATCCCGATGATCTCGCCGTCCTCGACCTCGCCGGCGCTCACGACCGTCGAAGACAACGGCCTGTTCTTCCGCACCGCCCCGTCGGATGCCCGTCAGGGTGAAGTTCTGGCGCAGGTGCTGACCGACAAGGGCGTGACCTCGGTTGCCGTGACCTACACCAACAACGACTACGGCAAAGGCTTTGCCGATGCGTTCTCGGCGGCCTTCGAAGGCATGGGCGGCTCGATCACCACGACCGTTCCCCACGAAGACGGCAAGGGCGACTACTCGGCTGAAGTCGCCTCGCTCGCTTCGGCTGGCGGCGACGTTCTGGTCGTGCTCGGCTACGCCGATTCCGGCGGCAAGGGCGTGATCCAGTCGGCCATCGACACCGGCGCGTTCGAAACCTTCGCGATGGGTGACGGCATGTATGCCGACTCGCTGATCGCGGACCTCGGCGACATGCTCGTCGGCTCCTACGGCACCCTGCCGGGCGCCGAAGGCGAAGGCGCGGAAGCGTTCGTTTCGATCACCGACGCGGCTGGCATCAACGGCTCCTCGGCCTTCACCCGCGAAAGCTACGACGCGGCGGCCCTGCTCGCCCTCGCAGCGTTCAAAGGCGGCGAAGCGACCGGTGCAGCCATCGCAGCCAACGTGATGGACGTGGCCAACGCGCCGGGCGAACCGATCCTGCCGGGTGAGCTGGCCAAAGCGCTCGAGATCCTCGCGGAAGGCGGCGACATCGACTATGTCGGCGCGTCGGGCGTGGAACTGATCGAGCCGGGCGAAGCCGCTGGCACGTACGAAGAGTACGAGATCACCGACGAAGGCTACTCGACGGTTCAGTTCCGCTAAGTCGCCTTTCCCTAGACAAACGGCCCAAGCCCGGGGACACTTCTCCCCGGGCTTGGTTCATACGGAGGTAGGGTTCCCGTGATCACGGTCGAAAACCTGCACAAACATTTTGGCGGCTTCCACGCGGTGGATGGCGCGAGCCTGACCATCGAAAAAGGCTCGATCACGGGCCTGATCGGCCCCAACGGCGCCGGAAAAACCACGCTCTTCAACGTGATCGCCGGGGTTCTTGAACCGACCTCGGGCCGCGTTCTGATGGAAGGCGAGGACATCACCGGGCTGCCGCCGCACAAGCTGTTCCACAAGGGCCTCTTGCGCACCTTCCAGATCGCACACGAGTTCGGCTCGATGACCTGCCGCGAGAACCTGATGATGGTGCCGGGCGGTCAGTCGGGCGAACGGCTGTGGGATACGTGGTTCGGCCGCAAACGCATCGCCGACGAAGAACGCGCGCTCAGGGCCAAGGCCGACGAGGTGATGGAGTTCCTCACCATCGAGCATATCTCGGACCTGCGCGCCGGTCAGGTGTCGGGCGGGCAGAAGAAGCTTCTCGAACTGGGCCGCACGATGATGGTCGATGCGCGGATCGTATTTCTGGACGAGGTCGGCGCGGGCGTGAACCGCACGCTGCTGTACACCATCGCCGACGCGATCAAGCGGCTCAATGTGGAACGCGGCTATACCTTCGTCGTCATCGAGCACGACATGGATTTCATCGAAAAGCTCTGCGACCCGGTCATCTGTATGGCCGAGGGCAAGGTGCTGGCCGAGGGCACGCTGGCCGAGATCAAGGCCAACGAGCAGGTGATCGAGGCCTATCTGGGCACAGGTCTCAAGAACAAGGATCAGGTGGGCGCATGATCCGTTGGGTGCTCATCGCATCGCTCTTTGCCGCAGCGCCCGCACTGGCGCAGTCCTGCGACACGGTGGGCGACGGCGTGCTGTTCTGCCCGGCAGATACGGCATTCGCAGGCACGCCGGGCGAATTCGACCGCGAGATGGGCGTGACATTCTACTGGGCCGATACCGTGATGCTGGGCACCGGCCCCCTGCCGCCCTTCGCCTATGACGTCTGGATCGCGAGCCCCGGCGACGTGGCAGGCGCAGCCGAGACATTTCCCGCGCAGGAAAGCGTCGAGGTGCTGAACCGGCCCGCGGTGCTGGGCGCGGATATCCCGGCCGAGACGATCGCCTATATGGTGCAGCCCGACATGATCTCGCTCGTGACGGTGATCGACCTGTCGGGCACCCCGCACCTTGTGCAGACCGTCGAAGGCGGCACGCAAATGACTGACAAACATATGGAATACCATCGCGCAGCGCTTCTCGCGCTGGTGGAGGACGATCTATGAGCGACGCATATGGCGGACGTGGCAACAAGGACCGTTCGGTGACGAAAGACAGCAACTCGACCCTGATGCCCGGCCCGCAGCGCGGCAGCGCCAAGCCCGCGCCCGGTGGCCCTTTCCTCATCGGTGAGAGCATGACCGGCGGCTACGGCAACGGCCCCGACATCCTGCACGACTGCACCATCGCCGTCGACAAGGGCGAGATCGCGGTGATCGTCGGCCCGAACGGCGCAGGCAAATCGACGGGCATGAAGGCGCTGTTCGGGATGCTGAACGTGCGTTCGGGCACCGTGCGGCTGGACGGCGAGGACATCACCGACCTCACTCCGCAGGACCGGGTGAAAAAGGGCATGGGGTTCGTCCCGCAGACCCACAACATCTTCACGTCGATGAGCGTGGAAGAGAACCTCGAGATGGGGGCCTTCATCCGCACAGACGACATCCGCCCGACGATGGAGCAGGTCTATGACCTGTTCCCGATCCTCAAGGAAAAGCGCTATCAGGCGGCGGGCGAATTGTCCGGCGGCCAGCGTCAGCAGGTGGCCGTGGGCCGCGCGCTGATGACCAAGCCCAAAGTCTTGATGCTCGACGAGCCGACCGCAGGCGTGTCCCCCATCGTCATGGACGAGTTGTTCGACCGGATCATCGAGGTCGCGCGCACCGGCCTGCCCGTCCTGATGGTCGAACAGAACGCACGTCAGGCGCTCGAGATCGCCGACAAGGGCTATGTCCTCGTCCAAGGCGCCAATGCGCATACCGGCACCGGCAAGGAGCTTCTTGCCGACCCGGAAGTGCGCCAGAGTTTCCTCGGGGGCTGACGATGATGCGAACCGTTGCACCCCTCGCCTGTCTCGCCTTGCTCTCTCCGATTTCGGCCCATGCCGAAGGCGCGCGCATGGTGCTGGACTGCACCGGCGACGCGGGCGCGCAGACCTTCGCGTTCGATCCGGTCGAGACCGACGAGCTGGGCGTCGGGCGCGTCACGGTCGGCGATGGCGCGACCCCCGGCATCGCGGGCGGTTTCTTCGGCCCATGGAGCTGGACCGACGACGACACGAAATACACGCTGATGGTGAGCGGGAACGACACAGGCGGCTTCCCCGTCCTGCTTCACACGCTCGACACCAGCACCGATCCCTTCACCTCGACCCTCACCGAATTGACCTGCGAGGCCCCTAGCTGATGGACCTGCTCAACGCCATCGTCGCCCTGTCGAACTTCGTGCTGATCCCTGCCATGGCCTATGGCAGCCAACTGGCGCTCGGCGCGCTCGGGGTCACGCTGATCTACGGCATCCTCAGGTTCTCGAACTTCGCCCACGGCGACACGATGTCGTTCGGGACGATGGTGGTGATCCTGTTCACATGGCTGTTTCAGGGGTGGGGTCTGAGCCTCGGCCCGCTGCCCGTCGCGCTGCTCGCCCTGCCCTTCGGCATCGCGGTCACGGCGCTGATGGTTCTGGGCACCGACAAGGTGGTCTATTCCTATTACCGGCGGGTGAAAGCCAAGCCCATCGTGCTCGTCATGGCCTCGATCGGGGTGATGTTCGTGCTGAACGGGGTCGTGCGCCTGATCATCGGGCCGGGCGATCAGAACTTCGCCGACGGCGCGCGCTTTGTCTTCAGTGCCCGTGATTTCCGCGACTGGTCGGGGCTGGACGAGGGGCTGGCGCTGAAATCCACCCAGCTCATCACCGTCATCACAGCCGCTGTGGTCGTTGCCGCACTCTTCTGGTTCTTGAACCGCACCCGCACCGGCAAGTCGATGCGTGCCTATTCGGATAACGAGGATCTGGCGCTCCTGTCCGGTATCAACCCGGAACGCGTGGTCATGATCACGTGGATCATCGTCGCGGCCCTCGCCACTATCGCGGGCACGCTCTACGGGCTCGACAAGAGCTTTAAGCCCTTCACCTACTTCCAGCTTCTGCTGCCGATCTTCGCCTCGGCCATCGTCGGCGGGCTCGGCTCGCCGCTGGGCGCCATCGCGGGCGGCTTCGTCATCGCGTTTTCCGAGGTCATGGTGACATACGCTTGGAAAAAGGTCGTGACATACATCGTGCCAGACGCTTGGGCACCGGACGGGCTCCTGCAGCTTCTGTCCACCGACTATAAATTCGCAGTCTCCTTCGCCATTCTGGTGATCGTGCTGCTGTTCCGACCAACGGGTCTGTTCCGGGGGAAATCGGTATGAGTATCAACTGGCGCAACATCGGACTTTTCGCGGCTGTCGGCCTGCTGATCCTCGGCACCGGCGTGTTCCAGAGCTGGAACCTCGCGCTCACGATCCTGAACATGGGGCTGATTTCGGCCATCATGGCGCTCGGCGTGAACATGCAGTGGGGCTATGCCGGTCTGTTCAACGTGGGCATCATGGGCTTCACCGCGCTCGGCGGTCTGGCGGTGGTCATTACCTCGATCGCGCCCGTGGGCGAGGCTTGGTCGGCAGGCGGTCTGCGCGTGATCTTCGCGCTGCTCGTGGGCCTTGGTGTGATCCTCGGCGCGGTCCAGATTTACAAGCGGATGACCCCCGGCAAGACCCGCACGCTGGCGCTGCTCGCGTTCCTGATCGTCGGGTTCTTCGTCTATCGTGAACTCTTCGACCCGGCGGTGCAGGCCATCGAAGCGGTGAATCCGTCGTCGCAGGGCTTCTTGGGCGGTCTCGGCCTGCCCGTGATTCTCGCCTGGCCCGTGGGCGGCCTGCTGGCCGCTGGCGCCGCCTGGGCCATCGGCAAGACCGCGCTCGGCCTGCGCTCCGACTACCTCGCCATCGCGACGCTCGGGATTTCCGAGATCATCGTCGCCATGCTCAAGAACGAGGATTGGCTTGGGCGCGGCGTGAAGAACGTGGTCGGCCTGCCCCGTCCCGTGCCCTATGAGATCGACCTGCAGCAATCGGCGGGCTTCGTCGACTGGGCGCAGAGCATCGGGGCCGATCCGGTGTCGACCTCGGCGGTGGTCGTGAAACTCGGCTATGCGGGCCTGTTCCTCGTCGTGCTGCTGGTGCTCATCTGGATGTCCGAAATGGCGCTGAAATCGCCGTGGGGCCGGATGATGCGCGCGATCCGCGACAACGAGGTCGCGGCGGAAGCGATGGGCAAGGATGTGACCCGCCGCCATCTGCAGATCTTCATCCTCGGCTCGGCCGTGGTCGGGATCGCAGGCGCGATGATGACGACGCTCGACGGCCAGCTCACCCCCGCGTCCTACCAGCCGCTGCGCTTCACCTTCCTCGTCTGGGTCATGGTGATCGTGGGTGGCTCCGGCAACAACTGGGGCGCGGTGCTTGGCGGTGTCGTGATCTGGTTCTTCTGGGTGCAGGTCGAGCCGGTGGGTCAGGCGCTCATGGACCTCATCACTTCGGGCATGTCCGACGGCCCGCTCAAGACGCACCTTCTGGGCTCGGCCGCGCATATGCGCCTCTTCACAATGGGCCTCATCATGTTGCTCGTCCTCAGGTTCAGCCCGCGCGGGCTGATTCCAGAAAAATGATGCCGCTCGCGCTCCCCGTCCTGATCCTTGCGGCGGGGACGTCCTCACGCATGGGCGGGCGCGACAAGCTGATGGAGGATGTGGGGGGCAAGCCGCTGCTGCTCGACCGGGTCGAAGCGGCGCTTGCGACTGGTCAGCCGGTGATCGTCACCCTGCCCGCCCGCGCGGAGCGTCCCGCGCGGTGGGAGCTTTTGGATGAAAAACCCATCGCTGTGATCGAAGTGACCGATGCGGCCGAAGGCATGGCGCGTTCGCTGGCAGCCGGGGTCACGGCCCTGCCCGAGGGCGCCGTGGCGGTCATGGTTCTGCTGGCCGACATGCCGGAGGTCACGACCGAAGACATGAAACGGGTTCTCGCAGAATTCGACGGCGAGTCGATCCTGCGCGGGGCCACCGCGGACGGAAAGCCGGGTCATCCGGTGGTGTTCCCTTTCCGGGATTTCACGACGCTTCGCTCGCTCGAAGGCGACGAAGGGGCCAAAGCGGTGATGGATGCGAACAGTGACCGGGTGCGCCCGGTCAGCCTGCCGTTCTCACACGCGCGCACCGACCTCGACACGCCCGAAGACTGGGCGGCGTGGCGGCGCGACGGTGACGATTGATCAGATAGCGTTGAGCAGACGTGCTTCGCGACCGTTCAGAGACATGCGCGGCGCGATGTAATTCGCCTCGCCGTTCTCATAACGCAGACGCGGCACGCATTCGGTGATCTCGGCCCACTGGTCCGGGAACCCGACGCGGATCGACCACATCTCGGGTGCGAAGCTTTCCATCCAGACGCCGTTGGCGCGGATGAGTTCATGGGTGTCGAGCAGAACGTGCTTGAAGCGCATGACCGAGCGCGGCACATAGTCGACGCCGTCGAGGTGGGTCAGATCACCCACATCGGCCAGCACTTCGTCGGTGCCGAAATAGAGCTCGTTCATCGGATTGCGCACCAGCAGACGCTGGCCCGCGTTCAAGACGAGGTTGCCGGCTTCGGGATCGGTTCCCAACGCGCCGGCCTTGATGCGGACGGGACCGCGTTCGGGCGCCTGCGCGCTCTCGTTTTCGTTGTCGTAGACGGACATGCTTTCGCCGACCCAGCGCACGGTGGCCGTGCCGTGGTCGCGCGTGATCACCTGATCGCCGGGCTTCAGATCGCGCGACAGCGTCGGGCCGCTCGTGGTTTCCACGATGGCAGACGGCGCGAGACCAGAGGTCGCGAAAGTGGTGAGCGGCGAAGACCCACGGGCATCGAGCAATCCGGGGTCGAGATCGCGGTCGACGGCGGGGGAGCGAAAGTGCAGCATGCGGGGCGTCCAGTCGGGGTTTGGTCAGGGGCGTGTTTAATCGTTAGGGATCACGCTACCGAGCAATCATGCCGAAACTATGAAGTTATCCGGGAAAATCTTGTCGAACCCCGCCCCGAAAACCTCATATTTCTTAAAGGTTTTCGATGGGCTGCCCCATTTTAGCCGCAATTCGCCACATTTGGGCCACCTCAGCGACGCGCCCGGAACGCAGTGCGACTCACCTATCTGGACAGGTCTGGAGGACCTGTAATAGCTTAGAAAACACCTTGTTTTGCGCGTCTGCCGAACATCCATCATGGTGTTTTGTTGAGCTTCTGGAAACAGAATTGGCCCGTTTGAACGATTGTCAATTAAGGCGAAACAGTGGCGTGATGATGGCGGCACGCCTCCAGCGATAACTCACTCACAAACCGAGCCTGAAACGGAAAACAACCCCACGTAATCGCGTGAGGTTGCCTTCTGACGACTGAAACGATGTACCGGCCAAACCAGCTCATACGCGATCCATGAACGGACCGGGGGCAGCCCCTTCCCCTTTCAGGTCGGGTTGGCCCGCTCGGTTCCCCAAGCGGGCCGCTGCGTTCTTAGCGGCGAAGCATCTTGGCTTCGTGCTTCTTCAGGATCCGGCGTGCCGAGGTGAAGTCCTCGATCCCCTGACGGGTCTCCAGCTCCGGGAACAGTTCGAACAGTTCCTGACGCTGGGCATTGCCGATGCCCTTGAGCGAGTAGTCGCCCGGCTGGAAGCTTTCCGACCACGTGCCGTCCGAGAGCACCACTTCGTGGTGATCGAAGAGGAAGTGGATGTAGGTCACTTCGCGCACGTCGACCGACATGATGCCCTTGGAGTCCACGAGGTGCTTGGCCGAGGCCAGAACCTCACGCTCGTCGAAGTAGAGCGTGGTGCGGTCGTTGGCCACCAGCATCCTGTGGTTCGGCGACACCAGCATGTCACGCTCGGGCAGGTTGTTGCCCAGCGAGCCCGCTTTGATCAGCACCGGCTTGAGGTGCTGCGAGCGGTTCAGTTCCTGCCAGCCGATCTGCTTGTGGCCGATCCAGCGGATTTCCTGAATGCCGTTGTCGCGGGTGATGACGCGGTCGCCCTCGCCCAGTTCTTCCACCGGAACCTCGCCCTTCGGCGTCGCGATCAGCGTGCCGGGTGTGAAGCAGGGAACGATTTCCTCGATGTTGATGAAGTTCATCACACCGGTGGAGTCCCCGTTCGAGTCGAAGAACTCGACGAAGCCGTTCTCCGGGTTGCCGCCGACACCGGTGGTGACCTTGAGCGAGCCGCCTGTCGGCTTGGTGCCGGTCAGGTCGAGCGTATCCCAGTCGTCGCCGCCCTCGCCGCCGTCGACGAAATCGCCCACGTTGACGTTGACGAAGGTGTCGCGGTCGTCGCCACCATAGGCGCGATCGACCCCGGCCCCACCGTCGATGAGATCCTGGCCTTTGCCGCCATAGAGCTCGTCGTCGCCGTCACCGCCATAGATGGTGTCGTCGTCGATCCCACCGTCGATGAAGTCGTCGCCCGCATCCCCGTAGAGGATGTCGTCGTCGTCCTGACCGTAGATGATGTCGTTGCCGTCACCGCCGTGGATGATGTCGATGCCGTTCTGCGGGCGCGGATCGTTGAAGATCGGGCCCGAGGATTGCGGGTCGTCACTATCCGCATCGCCGTAGTCGTTGACGCCGTAATCTTCGTCCTCGAGGTCGAGGATATCCGGCGTGTTCGGACCGAGGCCACCCCAGATCTCGTCATCGCCAGCGCCGCCGTCGATCGTGTCGGCCCCGTGGCCGCCGATGATATAGTCGTCGCCGTCGTTGCCGTAGATCTCGTCGTCGTCGAGCCCACCGTCGATGGTGTCGTCGCCGGCACCGCCTTCGATGTAGTCGTCGTCGTCGCCGGTGATGATGGTGTCGTTGCCGTCACCGCCATAGACCGTGTCCTTGTCGTTGTCTTCGTCAAGGTCGTCGGGCACGAGGTCAGCCGGGGTCACCGGGCCGAACGGCCAGCCATCGACAGTCTCGCCCGGCGCAAAGCCGTGGTCCGAGGCCTCGGTCGGCGCCGAGGTGTCGATGTAGTCGTCACCATCCTCGCCATAGACCGTGTCGGACCCGTCGCCGCCGTAGATCTCGTCGTCGCCGTCACCGGCATAGATCGTGTCGTCACCTTCGTAGCCGTAGATGATGTCATCGTCCGGACCTTTGCCCGGGAAGATGTTGTCATCCGCGTCGACCATGTCGCCTTCGGGGTCACCCGTGTAGTTGGTGTCGATCAGATCGTCACCCGTGGTGCCTTCGACGATACCGTCGTTCACGAGGATGGTGACCGTGGCCGTATCGGTCAGACCGTCTTCATCCTGGATCGTGTAGTCGACGGTGACATAGCCATCGACGGTCGGCGTGTAGGTCAGCGTCCCATCCGGGTTGATGACCACCGAGCCTTCCGAAGCGGTCGCGGCGATCACCGTCAGGTTGGCGTCGTCGCCGTCCGGGTCGGTGTCGTTGGCGAGCACGTCGATGGTGACGGTCGAGTTGATCGGCACGTTCGCGGTGTCGTCATTGGCGACCGGCGGCGCATCCACACCGACCGAGATCGTGACCGTGGCCGTATCCGTCGCACCCTGATCGTCAGTGATCGTGTAGGTGAACGTGTCCTGCCCCGTGAAATCGGCGTCCGGCGTGTAGGTGAAGGTGCCGTCGGCATTGACCACGACCGTCCCGTTCGACGGATCGGTGTTGGACGTGACCGACTGCGTGTCGCCTTCGGGGTCGGTGTCGTTGGCCAGCACGTTGCCCGCGACCGCCGTGTTCACGGCCGTGGCGAACCCGTCGTCCACCGCGTCGGTGGTGTTCTGGTTGCCACCATCGCCCTGCACCACGACCGTGATGGTCGCCGTGTCGGTTTCGCCGTTGCCGTCACTGATCGTGTATTCGAACGTGTCGGTGCCCACGTAGTCCGCGTTGGGCGTATAGGACACCGTGCCGTCGCCGTTGTCGGTGACCGTGCCGTTGGTGGCCGTGCCCACGTTGATGATCGTCAGCGGGTCGCCGTCCGGGTCTTCGTCGTTGACGCGCGGATCGAAGGTGAGCGTGGTGTCCTCGTCGATCACCCGCACGTCATCCTCGGCATCCGGCGCGTCGTTGACCGGGGTCATGGAGACCGTGACGGTCGCCGTGTCGGTCGCGCCGTTCTCGTCCGTCACCGTGTAGGTGAAGGTGTCGGTGCCGGTGTAGTCCTGATTCGGGCGGTAGGTGACCGTCCCGTCCGGGTTCAGCGTCGCGGTGCCGTTCGAGGGCGTGCCCACGCCGGTCACCGTAAAGTCGTCGCCCTCGGGGTCCGAGTCGTTCGCCGTCAGGTCCACGATCAGCGTCGTGTCCTCGTCGATCGTATAGTTGTCGTCCACCGCATCGACCGAGTTCATCGGGCCCATGCCGACCGAGACGGTCACGGTCGCGGTATCGGTCGCGCCCAGATTGTCGGTGATCGTGTAGGTGAAGGTGTCGATGCCGGTGAAATCCGTGTCCGGCGTGTAGGTCAGCGTGCCGTTCGGGCCGGTCGAAACCGTGCCGTTGGCGCCCTGCCCGAAGCCGGTGACGGTGAAGCCGTCGCCATCCGGATCGGTATCGTTGCCCAGCACCGCGATGTCGACCGAAGTGTTCGGATCGGTCTCGGCGGTGTCATCAACAGCATCGACCGTGTTGATGCCGTCCTGCGTCACGTTGACCGTCACCGTGGCCGTGTCGGTCGCGCCCTGCGCGTCGACGATGGTGTAGGTGAAGCTGTCGGTGCCGTAGAAATCGGCGTCCGGCGTATAGGTCAGCGTGCCGTTCGGCCCGTCGGTGACAGTGCCGTTGGCCGGCTGGTCGTAGCCCTGGATCGAGAACGTGTCGCCCTGCGGGTCACTGTCGTTCGCCAGCACGTCGATGTCGATCGAGTCGTCTTCGGAGGTCGTCGCGCTGTCGTTGCGCGCCACCACCGAGTTCATCCCGCCGTCGCCGTTCACCACCACCGTCACGGTCGCCGTGTCGGTGCCGCCATTGCCGTCCGAGATCGTGTACTCGAAGGTGTCGGTGCCGACGAAGTCGTCGTTCGGATCGTAGGTGACGGTGCCGTCGCCGTTGTCGGTCACGGTGCCGAAGCTCGGCGGGGTGACATTGGTGACGGTCAGCGTGTCGCCGTCCACATCGGTGTCGTTGCCGATGACGTTGATCAGCAGCGGATCGGTGTTGTCGACGACGCGCACGTCATCTTCCGCATCCGGGTTATCGTTCACCGGCGCCATGCTCACGGTCACGGTCGCCGTATCGGTCGCGCCGTTCTCGTCGGTGATGGTGTAGGTGAAGGTGTCCGTCCCGGTGTAGTCCTGATCCGGGCGGTAGGTCACGGTGCCATCGGCATTCAGCGTGGCGGTGCCGTAGGACGGCGTGCCGACGGCGGTGACTTCGAAATCGTCGCCCTCGGGATCCGAGTCGTTCGCCGGCAGATCGACGATCAGCGTCGAGTCCTCATCGATCTCGTAGCTGTCGTCCACCGCGTCGACGGTGTTCGCGCCACCTGCGTTCACCATGACGGTGACGGTCGCCGTGTCGGTCGCGCCGTTCTCGTCGACGATGGTGTAGGTGAAGGTGTCCTGACCGGTGAAGCCCGCATCCGGGGTGTAGGTCAGCACGCCGTTCGCATCGGCCGTGACCGAGCCGTTGGTGCCGTTCGAGAACCCGGAGATCGAGAAGTCGTCGCCCTCGGGATCGCTGTCGTTCGCCAGCACGGTGATCGCAACGCCGTTGCCCGCCGTGGTGGTGGCGGTGTCGTCAACCGCATCGACGCTGTTGGCATCGTCCACTTCGCCCACGACGACCGTGACGGTGGCCGTGTCCTGACCGCCGTTCCCGTCGGTGATGGTGTAGGTGAAGGTGTCGGTGCCGACGAAATCAGCGTTCGGCGTGTAGGTCAGCGAGCCGTTCGGGCCATCGGACACGGTACCGTTGGACGCTTGGGTGTAGCTGTCGACGGTCAGCGTGTCGCCGTCCGGGTCGCTGTCGTTGGCGAGCACGTCGATGTCGACCGACGTGTTCTCATCCGTCAGCTCGACGTCGTTTTCCGCATCCGGCACGTCCTGCACCGCACCCACGTTGATCGTGACGGTGGCGGTATCGGTCGCGCCGTCTTCGTCGGTGATCGTGTAGGTGAAGGTGTCGGTGCCGTTGTAGTCCCGATCCGGACGATAGGTCACGGTGCCGTCAGCGTTGAGCGTGACGGTGCCGTTGGCGGCAGAGCCGACCGAAGTGATCGAGAAGTCGTCGCCCTGCGGGTCGGAGTCGTTCGCGGTCAGATCGACGATGAGCGTGGTGTCTTCGTCGATGTCATAGCTGTCGTCCACCGCGTCCACGGTGTTCTCGCCGCCGTCGTCGTTCACGCCGACCGTCACCGTCGCCGTGTCGGTGCCACCGTTGCCGTCGGACACGGTGTAGGTGAACGTGTCCTGCCCGGTGAAGCCGGTGTTGGGCGTATAGGTGAGCGAGCCGTTCGGGCCATCGGTGACGGTGCCGTTCGACGGCTGGGTGTAGGTCGAGATCGTGACCGTGTCGCCGTCCGGGTCGGTGTCGTTCGCCAGGACGTAGATGTCGATCGGATCGTCGAGCGTGGTGGTCGCCGTATCCTCGACAGCATCGGGGTTCTGGTTGCCGTTGCCGTCGTCGTTCACGCAGACGGTGACCGTCGCCGTATCCTGACCGCCGTTGCCGTCGGACACGGTGTAGGTGAAGGTGTCTTCGCCCATAAAGCCGGTGTTCGGCGTGTAGGTGACGGTGCCGTCGCCGTTGTCGGTCACGGTGCCGTTGGCCGGATCGGTCCCGCCGATCACGGTCAGGGTGTCGCCGTCCGGGTCGCTGTCGTTGGCGAGCACCGAGATGGTGACCGACGTGTCCATGAACGTGTTGGTCGCGTCGTCGACCGCATCCGGGTTCTCGTTGTCGCCACCGGTGTCGTCGGTCACGCAGACCGTGACGGTCGCCGTGTCCTGACCGCCGTTTCCGTCGGTGATGGTGTAGGTGAAGGTATCCTCGCCCACGAAGCCCGGATTGGGCGTGTAGGTGACGGTGCCGTCGTCGTTCAGCTCGACCGAGCCGTTCGCGGGATCAGTGCCGCCGATGATCGAGATCGTGTCGCCGTCCGGGTCGCTGTCGTTGCCCAGCAGGTTGATCGTGACCGGATCGTCGATGGTCGTGTTGGTCGCGTCATCGACCGCATCCGGGTTCTCGTTGTCGCCCCCGTTCGGATCGCATTTCACGTAGACGCACACGGTCGCGGTGTCAGTGCCGCCGTTTCCGTCGGAAATGGTGTAGGTGAAGCTGTCGTTGCCGGTGTAGCCGTCATCCGGCGTGTAGGTCACCGTGCCGTTGTCGTTCACCGTGACGGTGCCGTGACCGGCATTGCCCGTGCCGACGATCTTGAGCGCGTCGCCATCCTTGTCGCTGTCGTTGTTCAGGACGCTGACGGTGACCGGATCGCCTTCGTAGGTGCTGGCGCTGTCGTTGACCGCATCCGGATTATAGTTCCGGTCGTCGTTGCCCCCGCACGAGCCGTAGGAAAACTTGCCGTACTTGAAGTACCCGAAGAGGCTTTTGCTGTAGAACGTCATTTCAATGTTTCCCTTGCTCAAGTCCACGGCGCGCTGAGCCGTTGGCAACTGTCATGCACGCATGGTTTTCTTCCGAGGCTCCTGCCGCCCGGAAGAACAAGTCGCTGATTTCATTGGATTGGATCACGCGAACGCCGAAGGCACCGGTGCGTGTCGCACAGGTCATGAATACGGTTTTGGTCAAAGACGTCATGTCTTCTATGTCCCCTCGCCTTGGCGTTCGTTCCTGACCCAAGCATCGAGCGACACCGCGAGAGCCACGGATGAGCCGCACACACCTTGGATACCATTGCCATGTGAGGAGAGATCGGGCCCGACTGGAGCCCGGCTGGACCTGAATGTCGTCGTGGACCCCCCGTCCCGTACGATCTTCCGCCCAGCTTGCAGACCGCCACGAAGCGATCGGCACACACCTCTACCCCACGGCAAAGACCGTGGTTCTCGTGTGCGGCCGCCCCCGTGGCCTCAGACATCGCCCCCCAGTTGGGCAATTTGAAATTACTCCTAAGCCGGTGGCCAAAAAAGGGAATTCTTGCGGAAACTTCGGGCACGAGCCGCCGGAATGGTTAACAATCGATCACATCTCAAGCAGCCGTGATCGCGCGCGGGTCGATCTTTGTTTCTCCGATCGGGACAATTGCAACTCGCGCGTGCAGGAGAAACCGGGAGTCTCGCATCGCATAGGCCCGCTTTTCTTAACTTATCCCCAAAACATTCCAAAGAAAGGTGATCTGTCACCTTTCTATTGTTTCCGCTAGGACAACTCGGCGTCTCGTCGGGGCCGGAAACAAAGTGCCATGATTTTGCCTCGTTCTGGGCAAACCAAAGGCAAAGTCAACGTTCTCGAAATGAGACCAATACCGCCGAAACTGGGATTTCTGTTCCCGGCGACCGCTGGAAATGCTTAACAAAACCCGAATCACGAATTGCGGATTACCGACCTGCCGAGTCCTGTGTGGGCGCCCGCGGCAAACCGGCATAGGCTTGCTGGTCGCGAACGTTCCGGTCGGCTGGATCGCGCCCGAGAGCGAGACTGATACTGGCCGGAATCGAAAGACCACGCATCTGCCACACGGGTCCACCGCGCAGAAATCGGGATAGTCACCCGCACCAGCAGAGGACTGCGCTTCGGGCCCCGCAAGCACCGCTGCGCGGACCGCTGATCTGCCCCTATTTCCGCCTTTCGGTGGAATAGGCAAGGATCGCGCGGCAATGGTCTACCGGTCTGACGTTCCACGGGACTATCTGAGCTTCAACGCCGACGCGGATGTTGGCGCTTGGACCTCGAAAAGGAAAGACAATGGACCTCACGCAAGACTGGGACAAGACGTTCCCGAAAAGCGATAGCGTCGACCACACCAAGGTCACGTTCACCAACCGTTATGGCATCACGCTCGCCGGCGACCTCTATACGCCGAAGTCCGAAGGCCCCTTTGCGGCGATCGCGGTCAGCGGGCCTTATGGCGCGGTGAAGGAACAGTCGTCGGGTCTCCACGCCCAGACACTGGCCGAACGTGGTTTCGTCACGCTTGCCTTCGACCCGTCGTTCACGGGCGAAAGCGGCGGCACGCCGCGCAACGTGTCTTCGCCCGACATCAACACGGAAGACTTCAGCGCCGCTGTCGACTACCTCGGCCTGCTTGAGACGGTCGACCGGGAACGGATCGGGATTCTCGGCATCTGTGGCTTTGGCGGCATGGGCCTGAACGCCGCCGCAGCGGACAAGCGCGTGAAAGCCGTCGCCACGAGCACGATGTACGACATCAGCCGTAATATGGCGAAAGGCTACTACGACAGCACCACCGCCGAGGAGCGCGCCAAGACGCTCGAAACCCTCAGCCGTCAGCGCTGGGACGACGCCGAGACCGGCGAACCCGCTTATGGCCCGGTGTCGCTTGAGCTGCAGGGCGGCGAACCGCAGTTCGTCGTGGAATACGCGGCCTATTACAAATCCGAGGACCGTGGTTTCCACCCGCGTTCGATCAACTCCAACGGATCGTGGACCGTGACGAACCCGCTCTCGTTCATGAACATGCCGCTTCTGACCTACATCGACGAAATCGCGCCGCGCCCTACGCTGCTGGTTCACGGCTCCGAAGCGCATTCGTTCTACTTCAGCGAAACGGCGTTCGAGAATGCCGCCGAACCGAAAGAGCTATATATCGTCGATGGGGCGACCCATACGGATCTCTACGATCAGGCGGACAAGATCCCGTTCGACAAATTCACCAGCTTCTTCACCGAGAACCTGTGATACACCTGTCGGAGCCGCGTGTGCGTGGCTCCGACACCCATCAGGCCCCTGCCATGAGCGACACGACACATCCCAAAGGTCCCGCGCCGCATCGCTTCCTCGCCGACAAGATCGACGGCTGGTCGAACGGTGCCGAGGATGTGACGACCACACTCGACGACCTGTCCTTTTTCCGGCGGACCCGTCGCACCGAGCCGGACATCTGCCTCGTGGAACCGGCGCTTCTGGTCGTCGCGCAAGGCGCGAAACAGATGATCGTCGGGGGCGCGCCGCACCGCTATGACCCGTCGGGCTTTCTCATCACCTCAATCGAAATTCCCGGCCAGACCCAGATCATCGAGGCGAGCCCCGAAGAGCCGTGCCTTGGCCTTGTCCTAAAGCTGGACCAGCGCATGCTGTCGGAGATGGTGGCACAGAACGTCGTGTCGCCGCCCGCGCAGATGAAGGACCGCAGCAGCATCGCAGTGGGAACGATGACGCCTGAGCTGCTCGCCCCTGTCGAACGGCTCGTAGCGCTTCTGGACGAACCCGATGCGATCCCGGTTCTGGCCCCGCTGATCCGGCAGGAAATCCATTACCGCCTTTTGTGCAGCGATCAGGGCGCGCGTTTGTGGTCCTTCGTGGCCTCGGGCGGCCCGAACCATCGCATCCTTGCGCTGCTCAACTGGATGAAACTGAACTTCGCCGAGCCGATCCGGGTCGACGATCTTGCAGGCCGCGCGCAGATGAGCGGCTCGACCTTTCATCAGCACTTCCGCGAGCTGACGACGATGAGCCCGCTTCAGTACCAGAAATGGCTGCGGCTGAACGAGGCGCGGCAGTTGATGCTGAACGACCACGTCGATGCGGCAACGGCTGCGTTTCGGGTCGGATATGAAAGCCCCTCGCAATTCAGCCGCGAATACGCGCGTCAGTTCGGCAGCCCGCCCAAGCGCGACATCGAACAGCTAAGGCTGGACGCGACCGGTTGATCCTGTCGCTGGCCGCGCCGGATCGCACCGTGAACGTCGAGACGCGAAGGAAGCCTAGTCACAGCGGGACACGGTGAGTCGTTCGTTTGTAGGTGGTGGTGAGTGATGAGACCACGGCGTGAAAGCCTGATCTCACTGGTGCCCGAGGTCGGACTCGAACCGACACGATATTGCTACCGGGGGATTTTGAATCCCCTGCGTCTACCATTCCGCCACTCGGGCACGCCGCACCGTCTAGCCCTGCGCGGCGTCTCCGTCAACGGCGCTCACAGGTCCTGCGTGTTGAAGGTGTCGCAGGCGCGCAGATCGCCGGTCTCATAGCCGGTCGCGAACCAGCGCTGACGCTGCTCGGACGTGCCGTGGGTGAAGGTGTGCGGCATCGGCACCCTGCCCGCGTTGCGCTGGAGCGTGTCGTCACCGATCTGACGGGCGGCGTTCATCGCTTCCGAGATGTCGCCCGGATCGAGCGATCCGAACTGCGCCTCGGCTTGGCGCGCCCAGATGCCCGAGAAGCAGTCGGCCTGAAGCTCGATTCGAACCGAGATCGCATTCGATTGGGCCTGACTGGACTGCGACCGCAGGCGGTTCGCCTCGCTCAGAATACCCAACTGGTCCTGCACCGAATGCGCCACCTCGTGCGCGACGACGTAGGCCGCCGCGAAATCGCCGCCCGCGCCAAGCTGGCGCTCCATCGTCACGAAGAAATCGGCGTCGAGGTAGATGCTCCCGTCGCCAGGGCAATAGAAGGGCCCTGTCGCGCCCGAGGCGCCGCCGCAGGCCGATTGCGTCACGTTCTGATAGAGAACCAGCGTGGGCGGGTCGTAAGGCCCATCGACCTGTCGGTCGAAGATACCGGCCCAGACTTCTTCGGTATCGGCGAGCGTGACCGACACGAACTGCGCCGCGCGCTCATCCTCTTCGGTCACTTCGCCGCCGCCACGTTGGCTCTGGCTCACCTCATTGAGGATCGGCGTCACGTCGATCCCGGCAAAATACCCGATGGCGAGGATGACCAGAAGGCCGACGCCGCCGATCCCGGCGGTTCCGCCGGACATGCGCCGACGATCTACGATGTTCCGGCTACCGCGCCGCCCTTGCCACTTCATCGCTATCTCCCTTTTAATTTCACAACCAGTTTACGCACCGAAGGGTTCCCGCACGGAACCTGCGACTTGACCCTTGGTGCGTTTTGGGTGCTTTAGTCGCCGAAAAGGGGCCGGGCATGCTGCGACGACTATACGACTGGACCATAGGTCTTGCGCAATCACCCTACGCGATGTGGGGTCTGGCGCTCGTCGCCTTTCTGGAAAGCTCGGTCTTCCCCATTCCGCCCGACATCCTGATGATCCCGATGATCATCGCGATGCCGCGCAAAGCCTTTCTGATCGCCGGGGTGGCGCTGGTTTCGTCCGTGCTGGGCGGCATCGCCGGGTATTACATCGGTTACGGACTGTTCGAGTCGCTGGGTCGTCCGGTGCTCGAATTCTACGGCAAGGACGCGTATTTCGACGAGTTCGCCGTCCGCTATAACGAGTGGGGCGCCTGGATGGTGCTGATCGCGGGGGTGACACCGTTCCCCTACAAGGTCATCACGATCCTGTCCGGCTCGACGGGGCTCAACTTCGGCGTTTTCATATTCGCTTCGATCATCGCGCGGGGCCTCAGGTTCTTCGTGGTCGCCGGTCTTCTGTGGAAGTTCGGCGAACCGATCCGCGACTTCATCGAAAAGCGTCTGGCCCTGATGTTCACGCTGCTGGTCATCCTGTTGATCGGCGGCTTCTACGTGGTGAAATTCCTGTGACACTCAGCTGGAAACAACTGGTCCTCGTGGCCACTCTCGGTTCGGTCGCCCTGTTGGGCGGCGCGTTCATCTTTCAGGCCTTGGGCTATGCGCCCTGTAAAATGTGCTACTGGCAGCGCTATCCGCATGCCGTTGCCATCGGCATCGGCGTTCTGGCGCTGGCGCTCGGGCGCAAATGGTTGGCTTGGTTCGGCGCGCTGGCCGCTGCCGTGACCTCGGGCATCGGCATGTTCCACTCGGGCGTCGAGCGCGGCTGGTGGGAGGGCCCGGCAAGCTGCACGGGCGGATCGACCGCGGGCATGTCCGCCGACGATCTGATGAACCAGATCATGTCCGCGCCGCTCGTGCGCTGCGACGAAATTCCGTGGCAGATGCTCGGCCTGACGATGGCAAACCTCAACGCGATCTTCTCGCTCGTGCTGGTGGTGATCTGGGTCATGGCCGCCCGCCGTCTGGCCGCCTGACACCGGATTTCGGATCGGGCTGTGGCCCGATCCGACTCGCTTGTGGGGGCAGCCCCGCCCGCTCGGGTTTAGTTTTTTTAGTAAAAATTAGGGGGGGTGTGTCGCCCCCCATTGGGG
>JAYZLL010000088.1:0-12064 GCA_036154315.1 Pseudomonadota bacterium | reverse complement strand
TGCCCCCCGGCACGGCGGGCACGACCCGCTGGAGGGGCTCTGCCCCTCCAGACCTCCCCGAAGTATTTTTGGAACGATGAAGAGGATATTGGTCGGTCTCTGGACCCTGTCGGTCGCAAAGCGTCTTGACCGGATGGCGCCCTCTGCGCCACAAGGAAGGGGCATGGTTCCCGTTACGGCGCAAAGCGCCAAGGGAGAATATGGGAATGCGGAGAGGTGATCCACATCGGAGCCTTCAGCCGCAGCCGCCCCCGCGACTGTGACGCGGCGAGCGCCCGCCGGATACCACTGAGCCTCGGCTCGGGAAGGTGGCGAAGCGCGATGACCCGCAAAGCCAGGAGACCTGCCATGTGTAACGAAACCCCACCCGTCGGGGAGACGGGCCAATGAGGGACTACAACATGACGACCAAGACCATCCGCACTTCCGCCGTTCAGGCCGATACCCGTCTGGGCTCGATTTTCGCCGTTCTGGCGTTCGGCGCGGTTCTGCTTTTCGCCGCCGGTTACGCACAGGCGACCGTGCTGCACGACGCAGCCCACGATCAGCGTCACGCTATGGCGTTCCCCTGCCACTGAGGCAGCTGATCTTCCATGCTTAAGAAACTGCTGACCGGCGCGTTGATCGCCGGTGTAGCGTCCGGCGTGATCGCCGCGGCGCTGCAATTCGCATTCGTCATTCCGATGCTGTTGGAGGGCGAGTTGTACGAAACCGGTGCGCGCATTCACTTCGGTGCAGGCAGCCCGCAAAGCCCGGCGGGATCGCCCGGCCTTGGGGATGACTGGGGCCGTCACCTGATGACCGTCACCTTCAACGTGGTGACCTATACCGCCTACGGTCTGATCCTGACCGGTCTGATGGCGCTCGCCATCCGTCAGGGCCATGTGCTGAACGCGCGGCGCGGGATCATCTGGGGGCTCGCAGGCTTTATCGCCGTGCAGCTTGCCCCGGCTCTGGGCCAGCCGCCCGAGCTTCCGGGCACGATCACGGCCGAGGTCGGGGCGCGCCAGCTGTGGTGGTCCTGCACGATCCTTGCCACTGCGGTCGGGCTCTGGCTCATCGCTTTCGTGCCGCAGGTCTGGGCCGTCGCGCTCGCCGTGGTCCTGATGCTGGTGCCGCAGGTGATCGGTGCCCCGCAGCTCGACACCTATTATGGCAGCGCCGCACCCGAACTCGCCGCGCATTTCGCCACCAGTTCGCTCGGCTTCGCGGCTGTCGGCTGGGTCCTGCTCGGCACCATCGCCGGGTATTTCGCCGGACAGGACGACTAGGCCGGGATGCGCCCGATGAGCTTGAACCTCAACCGTTCCAGCGCGCGGGCGTCGGTGATGATCCCTTTCTTCGCCGCGTCGTACAGGTCGAGAAACATCTCGACCTCACCGGCGAGCGAGGGGTCCACATCCCCAAAGAGGTATGCCGCCTTGCCCTCCTGGCGCACGGACAGGCACACCGGACGGGCGCAGGCATTCATGCAATGCGCCCGCTCCACCTCCATCTTCGTGCCGAGCGCATCGGCCAGAGCCGTACCCCCTTCGCACCCGATGCAGACGGCCACGCGCCCTGCCATACCCTTTCCTTCCACGCCGTTTCGGGCCACAAGCCCCTAACGCCCCATATCGGAGACCGCCATGCGTGCCAAGATTCCCGCCACCGTCGTCACCGGCTTCCTCGGCGCTGGCAAGACCACGCTGATCCGCAACATGCTCCAGAACGCGAACGGCAAGCGGATCGCGCTTATCATCAACGAATTCGGGGACCTCGGGGTCGATGGCGACATCCTCAAGGGTTGCGGGGACGAGACCTGCACCGAGGACGACGTGATGGAGCTGTCGAACGGCTGCATCTGCTGCACTGTCGCCGAAGATTTCGTGCCGACGCTCGAAAAGCTGCTCGACCGCGAAACGCCCCCCGACCACATCGTCATCGAAACCTCCGGCCTCGCCCTGCCGCAACCTCTGGTGCGCGCGTTCCAGTGGCCCGAGATTTCGACCCGCGTGACCGTCGATGGCGTCGTCACCGTGGTCGACGGCAAGGCCGTGTCCGAAGGCGTCTTCGCCGCGAACCTCGAGGCTGTCGAAGCCCAGCGCCGCGCCGACGAGAACCTCGACCACGAAACCCCGCTGTCCGAGCTTTTCGAGGATCAGATCGCCTGCGCCGACATGATCGTCGTGAACAAGATCGACCTTCTGGGCGAGGATGAGGCGACGGCCCTCACCGGCAAACTGTCGGGCGAGGCGCGCAAGGGCGTGCAGGTGGTCAAGACGTCGATGGGCCTCCTCCCGATCGAAGTGCTTCTGGGTCAGGGCGCCGCCGCTGAGTCGAGCATGGAGGCACGGCACGAGGTCCACCATCATCACCACCATGATGACGACGACCACGACGACGATCATCACCACGACCATGAGCACGATCACGGCCATGACGAATTCGAGTCGTTCGTCGTCGAGCGTGGCGAGATTGCCGACCCCAAGGCCTTTGCCGAACAGGTCGCGGGCATCATCCGCGAAAACGGCATCCTGCGGCTCAAGGGCTTCGCGGCGGTCCAAGGCAAGCCGATGCGCCTGACGCTGCAGGCGGTCGGACCCCGCGTCGACACCTATTTCGACCAGCCCTTCGGCACGGCCCCGCGCGCCACGCGGCTCGTCGTGATCGGCCAGACCGGGCTTGACCGTGCGCGGATCGAGGCCGCGCTTCAGGCCTGATGCTGATCGTCGAGCCGGCGAACCCGCTCGACCCTGCGCCCTCGGCCCTCTTGGCGCGGGCGCAGGCGTTGCAGGCGGAAACCTACGCGCCGGAAAACAACCACGCGCTGCCGACCGAGGCACTCGCGGCCCCCGACATCCGGTTCTTCGCCGCCCGCGAAGGCGACGCGGTGCTGGGCGTCGGCGCGCTCGCCATCCGTGACGGCTATGGCGAGGTGAAAGCCATGTTCACCTCCGACGCCGCCCGCGGCAAAGGCGTGGGCGCGGCGCTGCTCCGCATGATCGAAGACACGGCGCGCGAGGAAAACCTCCCCCTGCTCCATCTGGAGACCGGCGAAGAACTCGCCGCCGCCGTCCGGCTCTACGAACGTCAGGGCTTCAAACGCTCCGGCGCGTTCGGCGACTACGAAGACGACGGGATCAGCCTGTTCATGACCAAGGTTCTCGACTGATGCACCTCCTCGCCGCGACCCCCGGCCAGATCGACGATGGCAAGGACGCCGTCGATCTGGGCCAGACGCCTGCCGACGTGGTCTTCATCTCCGCCGCCGACACCGAGCTTGCCGCCCTGTCCGAGGCGCGCGCGGAAATGGACGCAGCCCCCACCTTGCGGCTCGCGAACCTCACGCACCTCAATCACCCGATGTCCGTGGACCTCCACATCGACGACTGCGCGCGTGGCTCCCGTCTGGTGATCGCGCGCGTGCTCGGTGGCACCGGCTACTGGCGTTACGGGGCCGAGCAATATGCGGCCCACATGGCCGAGGCGGGCGTGCCGCTCGCGCTCCTACCCGGCGACGACAAACCCGACGCCGAACTCGCGGCGCTCTCCACCGTGTCGGATGAAGACTATGCCGCGCTCTGGGCCTACCTTGTCGAGGGCGGGCCGCAGAACGCGACCAACTTCCTGGCCTATGCCCGCGCGATGCTCGATGGCGGCGAGAAACCGGCCCCCGCCAGCCCGCTCCTGCGCGCCGGCGTCTACTGGCCCGGCGCGGGCGTCTCTGACCTCGCCACCATCCGCGAAATGTGGATGCCGGACGCGCCCATCGTCCCCCTCGTTTTCTACCGGGCATTGGTGCAAGGCGCGGGCCTCAACCCGATCAACCGCATGGTCAAGTCGCTCCTGCGTCAGGGCCTCAACCCGCTCCCCATTTTCGTCGCCTCGCTCAAGGACCCGGTCTCGACCGCGACCCTCGAACACCTGTTTTCCGAGGCCCCGCCATCGGTGATCCTGAACGCGACCTCCTTCGCCGTCGGCAGCCCGCATGCAGGCGACGACAGCCCGGAAAACCCGCTGGCGATGCAGGCCGCCAACGCCGCCCCGGTGTTTCAGGTGGTCCTCTCGGCGAGCTCCGAGGAGGTCTGGGCCGAGGGCCTGAACGGCCTCTCCGCCCGCGACATCGCGATGAACGTGGCCCTGCCCGAGGTCGACGGACGCGTCCTCACCCGCGCGATCAGCTTCAAGGGCGAAGCCTACTACGACGACGCCACCCAATGCGCCATCGCCACCTACCGCGCCCAGGGCGACCGGATCGACTTCGTCGCCCGCCTCGCCGCCAACTGGGCAACCCTGCGCGCCACCCCCGCGCCCGAACGCCGGGTGGCGCTGGTCCTCGCCAACTATCCCAACAAAGACGGGCGGCTCGCAAACGGCGTCGGCCTCGACACGCCCGCCGCCACCGTCCACGCCCTCGGCCTGCTCGCATCCGCAGGCTACAGCGCCGACAACGCCCCCGCCGACGCAGACGCGCTCATGCAGGCGATCATGGCCGGCCCGACCAACTGGCTCACCGACCGGCACGACCGTGCGGGCGGCGTCACCCTGTCCCTCGCCACCTACCGCGCGCATTTCGACGCGCTGCCGTGGGACGTGAAGGAACGCATCACCACCCGCTGGGGCCAGCCCGAAGACGATCCGTTCTTCGACCAGACCGGCGGCTTCAAGCTCTCCATCCTGACCCACGGCAATGTGGTCGTCGGCCTCCAGCCCGCGCGCGGCTACAACATCGACCCGACCGACACCTACCATTCCCCCGATCTGGTCCCGCCCCACGGCTACCTCGCCTTCTACATCTGGCTGCGTGAACATTTCGGCGCACAGGCGATCGTCCATATGGGCAAGCACGGCAACCTCGAATGGCTGCCCGGCAAGGCGCTCGCCCTCTCCGACACCTGCCTGCCCGAGGCGGTTCTCGGCCCGATGCCCCACATCTACCCGTTCATCGTCAACGACCCCGGCGAGGGCACCCAAGCCAAACGGCGCACGCAGGCGGTCATCATCGACCACCTGACCCCGCCGCTCACCCGCGCCGAAACCTATGGACCGCTCAAAGACCTCGAGGCGCTGGTGGACGAATATTACGAGGCTGCGGGCGTCGACCCCCGCCGCATCGACCACCTGCGGCGTGAGATCCTGACCCTCACCGCCGCCACCGGGCTCGACGCCGACGTCGGCATGTCGGGCGAGGATGAGGACACCGACCTCGCCAAGCTCGACGCCTATCTCTGTGAGTTGAAGGAAGCGCAGATCCGCGACGGCCTCCACGTCTTCGGCCAGTCCCCCGAAGGGCGGCTCCAGCGCGACCTCGTCCAAGCCCTCGTCCGCGTCCCGCGCGGCGACGGCACGGGCGCGAACGCCTCGCTCATCCGGGCGCTGGCCGCAGACTTCGCCATGTCCTTCGACCCGCTCGACTGCGACATGGCCGCCCCTTGGGACGGCCCCCGCCCCGACGCCCTCACCGGCGGAACATGGCGCACCAACGGCGACACCGTCGAACGGCTCGAAGACTTCGCCGCCCGCCTCATCGACGGCGAAGTGGCCCGCCCCGGGCCGATGAGCGGCCTCGTCATGGACGAAATCGAAACCACCGTCCGCCCCGCCGTCACCACCTGCGGCCCGCGCGAAGGCACCGGCCTGCTCACCGCCCTCGCAGGCCTGTTCGTCGCCCCCAAACCCTCCGGCGCCCCCACGCGCGGGCGCCTCGACACTCTGCCCACTGGCGGCAACTTCTTCTCGGTCGACAGCCGCGCGGTCCCGACCCCCACCGCATGGGCGCTGGGCTGGAAATCCGCGAGCCTGCTCATCGACAAATACCTCCAGACCCACGGCGACTGGCCCCGCACCATGCTCGTCACGGCATGGGGCACCGCCAACATGCGCACCGGCGGCGACGACATCGCGCAGGCCCTCGCCCTCATGGGCGTAAAACCGAAATGGGATGCCGCCAACCGACGCGTCACCGGGTTCGAGATCATCCCATCGACCGCCTTGGGCCGCCCCCGCGTCGACGTCACACTCCGCGTCTCCGGCTTCTTCCGCGACGCCTTCCCCTCGCTCATCGCGCTGGTCGATTCAGCCGCCCGCGCCGTCCAGAAACTGGACGAACCCGACGACGACAACCCCGCCGCCGCCCGCGCCCGCGCAGGAGAAGCCCAATCGCGCGTCTACGGCTCGAAACCCGGCGCGTATGGTGCAGGCCTGCAGGCCATGATCGACGAACGCCTCTGGGAACGCAAAGCCGACCTCGCCGACGCCTACCTCGACTGGGGCGGCTACGCCTATGGCGCCGACGCCACAGGCACCCGCGACCGCGAAGGTCTGGAACAACGGCTCGCCCAGACCGAGGCCATCGTCCAGAATCAGGACAACCGCGAACACGACCTCTTGGACAGCGACGACTACTACCAGTTCGAAGGGGGCGCCGCCGCCGCCGTCTCGACCCTTCAGGGCCGCGACCGCCCGGTCTTCCACAACGACCATTCCCGCCCCGAACGCCCGGTGATCCGCACGTTGGACGAGGAAATCGGCCGCGTCGTCCGCTCCCGCGTCGTGAACCCCAAGTGGATCGACGGGGTCAAACGCCACGGCTACAAGGGCGCGTTCGAAATCGCTGCGACCGTCGACTACCTCTTCGCCTTCGCCGCCACGACGGGCGCGGTCAAAAGCCACCACTTCGACCTCGTCCACGCGGCCTTTCTCGAAGACGAAGACACCCGCGCCTTCATCGAACGCCACAACGCCCCGGCCCTCGCGGAAATCGCCCAGCGCCTGAACGAAGCCATCGACCGCGGCCTCTGGACCCCCCGCTCCAACTCCGCCCGCGCCCTGATCGAGACGCTGGCATGACACCCCGCCGGATGCAGGCCGAGGACGACCCGAACGCCCTCCTCGCCCTCATCCGCGACAGCTTCGCCTATATGGAGGGTCGGATCGACCCGCCATCCTCCATGACCCGGCTCACACCCGACAGCATCCGCAACCAGATCGAGACCGGCGAAATCTGGACCCTCGGCGAGGCCACCGCCCCCGAGGCCTGCATCTTCCTGACCCCCGACGCCCCCGCGCTCTACCTCGGCAAACTCGCCGTCGCCGCAACCGCCCGGCGCAAGGGCCACGGCCGCACTCTCGTCGCCCATGCCGAAACCTGCGCCCGCGCGCTCGGCTTCGACCGCCTCACGCTGCAATCGCGCATCGAACTCACCGAAAACCACACGACCTTCCGCCATCTGGGTTTCACCAAGATCGCGGCCACCGCCCATCCGGGCTACACCCGCCCGACCTCGATCACCTTCGAAAAACGGCTCTAGTCTTTCCGGTCTCAAAATATCCCCGCCGGAGGCAACCGCTCGGATCGGCCGCAGGCAGATACGAGCGCAAACTGCGCCGCGCGCCCCGCGCGGCCCAATCCCCGCACCTAGCCACAGGCCAGCCGCGCGGTCACAACCGCCTGGTCGCCCTTCAAGGATCCGGCCACCACCCGGCACCCCGTCGCTTGGCGGATCGCCCCCTCGGCCCGCGCCAGCACCACCGACAAGCGCGGCAGCATCTCACGCGACAGACGGATCACCTCGACCCGGTCGCCATCGCGCCAGACCGAAAACCGACTGCTCTCGACCGTGACCTCGACATGCGGCGAATCCATAAACCGCGGGCTGGGGCTATTGCAGGCGGCCAGCAGAAGGGTCAGGGAAAGCACGGCGTGTCGCATCCCCCATCTTCACCCACCCTTGGTTAACAGCCCGTTAACCAAGCCCGACGTGGACCATCCGCCGCCCATTGCAAGGTTGCGCTCCCCCCTGCCACGGCTACCATCGCCCGATGCGCATACGGCGCGCACACGGGGGCCCGATGATCCAGTCCATTGCCATCCTTCTGGGCTACCAGCTTGCCGGCGAGATCGCCGCGCGGGCCTTGGGCCTCAGCCTGCCCGGCCCGGTCCTGGGCTTCGCCGCATTGTTCCTGACCCTTCTCCTCTGGCCGCCGCTCCACGCGATCATGGCGCCCACCGCGCGCGGCCTGCTCGCCCACCTGTCGCTCCTCTTCGTGCCCGCAGGCGTCGGCATCGTGCGCCATATCTCGAGCCTCGGGGATCAAAGCCTCGCCGTCCTCGCCGCCATCGTCGCCTCCACCGCGCTGGCCATCGCGGCGGGCGCCACCGTCTTTGTCCTCGTCGACCGGGTGATGCGCCGATGAACGATTTCGCCGACATCTGGTCCTACCTCGCCCAAGGCCCGCTCCTGTGGCTGACCGCAACGCTCATCGCCTATCTCTTCGGAACATGGCTGCAACGGCTCTCGGGCACCAAGCCTTGGGTGAACCCGGTGCTGATCGCCGTCGCGATCCTCGCAGGCGTACTGGTCCTGACCGGCACGGCGTACGAGACCTATTTCGAGGGCGCGCAGTTCGTCCATTTCATGCTCGGCCCGGCAACGGTCGCGCTGGCGATCCCGCTCTACGACAACCGCGCCCTGATCCGCGCCTCCGCTCTCCCGATGCTGGCCGCCCTGCTCGCAGGCTCGCTCGTCGCGATCCTCTCCGCCCTCGCCATCGCCCGCGCGATCGGCGTCAGCACCGAGGTGCTCGTCTCATTGGCCCCGAAATCCGCGACCGCCCCCGTGGCCCTCGGCGTGGCCGAGGCGATCGGCGGATCGCCCACCCTGACCGCCGTGCTGGTGATCCTGACCGGCATCACCGGCGCCGTCATCGCTTCCCCGATCCTGAACCTCCTGCGGATCCGCGACGACCGCGCCCGCGGCTTCGCGCTCGGCACCGCGAGCCACGGCATCGGCACCGCCCGCGCGTTTCAGGAAAGTCAGACCTCAGGTGCGTTTTCGGGTGTCGCTATGGGGCTGAACGCCATACTCACGGCCTTGATCGCCCCCGTGATTATCCGTTTGTTTACCTGAGGGAGGACACCATGACCGAAGACCGCACGAACGACACCGACCGCCACGCGACCAAAATGGCCAAGAAAAAAGCCGCGCGTGACAAGATCATGGCGACCAAGACCGAAGAAAAGGGGCTCATCATCGTCCACACCGGCAAGGGCAAGGGCAAGTCGTCCTCGGCCTTCGGGATGATCTTCCGCTCCATCGCCCACGGCATGCCCTGCGCCGTCGTCCAGTTCATCAAGGGCGGCATGGGCACGGGCGAGCGCGACCTGATCGCGCGCCACTTCTCCGATCTGTGCCAGTTCTACACGATGGGCGAGGGCTTCACGTGGGAGACGCAGGATAAATCCCGCGACATCGAAATGGCGCAGGCCGCGTGGGAGAAATCGAAAGAGCTGATCCGCGACCCGAACAACCGCATGGTGCTGCTGGACGAAATCAACATCGCGCTCCGGTACGACTACATCGACATAAACGACGTCGTGCAATTCCTCGTCGAGGAAAAACCCGACATGACCCACGTGGTCCTCACCGGCCGCAACGCCAAAGACGACTTGATCGAGATCGCCGACCTCGTCACCGAGATGGAACTCATCAAGCACCCGTTCCGCTCCGGCGTGAAAGCACAGGCAGGCGTCGAGTTCTGAGGGCAGACCTTTACCGCGGTAAAGGTTTTTCTCTAAAATCAGATACTTAACAAACAACCCCTGACCCCACCGCACGCCGCGTTAACCCGCGCCCCGCCCCCCTTCTTCGTTTCCGGAAACCTTCGGGGGGAACGCGCGGCACGCGCGTGGGGGGCAGACAGCCCCCCGCCGACCTCTCCACCCACACGGCCCTCGGGCATAGGCGCCACCGCGACGAGGCACCGCCCCGGCGCAATCTCCCTGACGCAGCGTTGGGGAGTGACAGGGCACGCGCGCGCCCTATCCTCGCCCAACCAAAGGGAGGCCTTCATGACCCAATATCCGCACCTGCTCGCCCCGCTCGACCTCGGCTTCACGACGCTGAAGAACCGCGTGCTCATGGGCTCCATGCACACCGGGCTCGAAGAGCGCGGCGACTGGAACCGGGTCGCGGAATACTACGCCGCCCCCGCGCGCGGCGGCGCGGCTCTGATGGTCACGGGCGGCATTGCCCCTAATGACGAGGGCGGCGTGTTCCCCGGCGCCGCCGGTCTCTACACGCCCGAAGACATCGCCAACCACAAAACCGTCACTGACCGGGTGCATGACGCTGGCGGCAAGATCGCGATGCAGATCCTCCACGCCGGGCGCTACGCCTACGGCCCCAAATGCGTCTCCGCCAGCCCGGTGAAATCCCCGATCTCGCCCTTCCCGCCGATCGAACTGGACGAGGACGGGATCGAGAAACAGATCGCCGACTTCGTCACCGCCGCCACCCGCGCCCGCGAAGCGGGCTATGACGGGGTCGAGATCATGGGGTCCGAAGGCTACTTCATCAACCAGTTCATCGTCACCCACACCAACAAGCGCGAAGATCGCTGGGGCGGCTCCTACGAGAACCGCATCCGCCTGCCGATCGAGATCGTGCGCCGGGCCCGCGAAGCGGTGGGCGACGACTTCATCATCATCTACCGCCTGTCGATGATCGACCTCGTGCCGAACGGCTCCACCTTCGACGAGGTGGTGCAATTGGCGCAAGAGATCGAGAAAGCCGGCGCGACGATCATCAACACCGGCATCGGCTGGCACGAAGCCCGCGTGCCGACCATCGCGACCAGCGTGCCGCGCGCAGGCTGGGCCTGGGTCACGCAAAAGCTGATGGGCAAAGTGTCGATCCCGATCATCACTTCGAACCGGATCAACACACCCGGCGTGGCCGAAGAGCTTTTGTCCGAAGGTGCCGCCGACATGGTGTCGATGACCCGCCCCTTCCTTGCCGACGCCGATTTCGTGGTGAAGGCCGCCGAAGATCGCGCGGCCGAGATCGCGCCCTGCATCGCCTGCAATCAGGCCTGTCTCGACCACACGTTCTCGGGCAAGATGACCTCCTGCCTCGTGAACCCGCGTGCCTGTCATGAGACCGAGCTGGTCGTGGCACCCGCTTCGCAGATCAAGACCATCGCCGTGGTCGGCGCCGGGCCTGCGGGTCTTTCCGCCGCGCTGACCGCCGCCGAACGCGGGCACAAGGTCACGCTGTTCGACAAGGCCGACCGGATCGGCGGGCAGCTTCACATGGCCGCCGCGATCCCCGGCAAGGAAGAGTTCATCGGCCTGATCGACTGGTTCAAGACGATGGTCGCCAAGTGGCAGATCGAAACCCGTCTGGGCGCGGCAGCCACCGCCGACGAGCTTGCTGATTTCGACGAGGTGATCGTCGCGACCGGGGTGAACCCGCGCGATCCCGGGATCGACGGGCAGGATGGCAAGAACGTGCTGTCCTACATCGACGTTCTGCTGAACAAGGCCGAGGTCGGTGACAAAGTCGCGATCATCGGCGCGGGTGGCATCGGCTTCGACGTCGCCGAGTACCTGTCGCATCAGGGCACGAGCCCCGCGCTCGACATCGACCTGTGGCGCGAGGAATGGGGCGTGGCCGACCCGGCCGAAGCCGAGGGCGGGCTGGACCCCGAAGGCCCGCGGCCCGTACCCTCTCCGCGCCAGATCACGCTGATGCAGCGCAAGGCCAAGGCGCTGGGCAAGGGACTGGGCAAGACGACCGGATGGATCCACCGTGCGAGCCTTAAGATGAAAGGGGTCGAGATGGTGGGCGGCGTGAATTACGAGCGCATCGACGCGGAAGGTCTGCACGTCTCGACCGGTGAGACCCGCGAGGACCCGCGCGTGATCGCGGCGGACACCATCGTGCTCTGTGCCGGTCAGGTGAGCGAGCGCAGTCTGGCGGATGCGCTGGCCGAGCGCGGCATCACCGCCCATGTGATCGGCGGCGCGGACGTGGCAGCGGAACTCGACGCCAAACGCGCCATCGATCAGGGCACCCGTCTGGCGGCGTCTTTGTAAGGCGCGGGACCTCCTGAGATGACTTGAGCCGCTGCGGCGGTCACGCGCCGGGGCGCGTGATCCTGTGCGGCGTTTGGGGCTTGGTTTGCGGTCGGTTTTTCGCGGGGCAAAGAAACCAGAATACTAGTATTCAACTATCATTAACGCGCGAGTATATCTCCATATCAAAGACTTGAGCCTCCCCAACAACCCCCAAAAATAAAA
>JAYZLL010000087.1:0-127612 GCA_036154315.1 Pseudomonadota bacterium | reverse complement strand
CTGGACCTTGACGGTCTGGCCGATCGACAGGATTTCCGACGGGTGGTTGACGCGGCGCCAGGCCATGTCGGTGACGTGCAGCAGGCCGTCGATGCCGCCGAGATCAACGAACGCACCGTAATCGGTGATGTTCTTGACCACGCCGTCGATCACCTGACCCTCTTCGAGGTTCTGCACCAGCTCCTGGCGCTGCTCGGCGCGGGTCTCTTCGAGAACCGTGCGGCGCGACACCACGATGTTGCCGCGGCGGCGGTCCATCTTGAGGATCTGGAACGGCTGCTTGAGACCCATGAGCGGGCCAGCGTCACGCACGGGGCGCACGTCAACCTGCGAACCCGGAAGGAACGCGACAGCGCCGCCGAGGTCGACGGTGAAGCCGCCTTTCACACGACCGAAGATCGCGCCTTCGACGCGGTTTTCGTCGGCGTAGGCTTTTTCCAGACGGTCCCAGGCTTCTTCGCGGCGGGCCATCTCACGCGAGATGACGGCTTCGCCACGGGCGTTTTCAGCCGCGCGCAGGTAAACCTCGACTTCGTCGCCGACCGAAATGTCGGGCGCTTCGCCGGGGTTTGCGAATTCTTTAAGATCGACACGGCCTTCCATCTTGTAGCCGACGTCGATGATGGCTTGGCCGGCTTCGACAGCGATGACCTTGCCTTTGACAACCGTACCTTCGTCCGGCGTGTCCATTTCGAGGGATTCGTTAAGGAGGACCTCGAATTCCTCCATAGATGCGTTGGCGCTCATAAGCGTTTCAGTTCCTTTACAGTCTCTATTCGGGCCAGACGGTTGTCTCCGCCGGTCTTTCATGGGTTTCCAGACAGGCTCCGCAAAACAAAGAGGGCCGGTTACCCGACCCTGCTCGCTCTCTGGCATGCGGCTTAACGCCTGTCTGGGCGCGCGTATACGGCTCCCGCCCCAATAACGCAAGGGTAAAGCGGCTTGACAGCAGGGGCCCGGCGGGTGCTTCGATGGCGCGTTGGTTGAGGAGTTTACCATGTCGCAGAAAACCATGACCCGCATCGGCTGGGTCGTTTCCGCTCTCTTCGGACTGTTCATGCTCGGCGCGTCGGCCTTGCCGAAACTGGCCGGCATGTCGGTCGCCGAGGACACGATGATCGCCCTCGGGTGGGAGGCGAGCCCGATCCTGCTCATCGGCATCCTCGAACTCGTCTGCACGGTGCTCTACCTGATCCCTGCGACCTCGGTTCTGGGCGCGGTCCTTATGATGGCCATCCTGGGCGGCGCGATGGCCACGCAGATCCGGGCCGATATGCCCTTGTTCTCGAACCAGCTTTTTTCGATCTACCTCGGGATCTTCATGTGGGGCGGGCTCTGGCTGCGCTCGCCCAAACTGCGCGCGCTCTTTCCGGTGGCCCGCGGTCTGTAAACCGGGGAACCGCCCGCACCCCGGCGCGGTTTCTCTGTCATGCTCGTGATCGCCGTCATCCTCGTCACCTCGTTCGCGCTCCTCGCGGGCGCGGTCTGGGGGGCGAACCGGGGGCTGTCTGACCACACCGAAGGCTTCATCGTCGCGATGGCGGGCGGCGCCCTTATCGTGTCGGTGATGGACGAGCTCATCCGGCCCTCGACCGAAACCCTGCCCCTGTTGGCCGTGCTCGGCGCCGTGGCGCTCGGGGCGCTTTTCTTTACGGGCCTCGACACGCTGGTCGAAAAAAGACTCGAGTCGGCGGGCGGCTTCGGCCTCCTCCTCGCCGTCACGACCGATGGCATCCCCGAAAACCTCGCGCTCGGAACCGCGCTCATCGGCACCGACGCGCTGGCCGTCGCGGCGCTCGCCGGGTCGATCTTTCTGTCGAACCTGCCCGAGGCGGCTGGCGGCGCCAAGAAGATGGTCGAGGATGGCCGCTCCAAAGCCCGCGTCATCGGCATATGGGCGCTGGTGGCCGCGATCCTCTCTGCCGCCGCCCTCGGCGGATACTACGGCCTCGCCGATGCCTCGGACCGGACCATCGCCGCGATCAGGTGTTTCGCCGCAGGCGCGGTCGTCGCGTCCCTCGCCACCGAGGTCTTTCCGAAAGCCTTCAGGCAAGACAGCCGCTGGACCGGGATCGCCGTCGCGCTCGGCCTCATGCTGGCGGTCGCCCTCGGCCAACTGGGCTGAGGGGGCTTGCCGCGCGGCGCCGCATCGGCCCAAATGTGCGCGATGACCGACCAGACCGACCGCCTGCGCCAAGACCTTGTCACCGCCGAAGCCGCCCTGAACGCAGGCCGGTTCGACGACATGCATGACGCGCTCGACCGGGTGTTCGCGCGCGACCCCGGCAGCCTCGCGGGCCTCTGGACCTACACCTACGGCACGCCGTTTACGCCGGGTGACAAAGTGCTCGCCCGGATCGAAAGCTTCGCGAAACAAAAGGCGCTGGCCGCCCCCCTGCGCGCGCAGCTCCTGTTCATGCTCGGCAAGGCCTATGACGACCTCGGCCAGCACGCGCGCGCGTTCAATGCCGTCGTTGCCGCGAACCGGCTCAAAGGCGCGCGCTTCGACAATGCGGCGATGGAGGCGCTCACCACCCGCACCCTCGCCGCCGTCAAGGCCGCCCCCGATCTGCGCCTTGCACCCGCCGGACCGCGCATGGTGTTCGTTCTGGGCATGCCCCGCTCCGGTACCTCGCTCATCAGCCAGATGCTCGCGGGCCACCCCGCGATCACCAATCTGGGCGAGCGCGTCGCCCTCGGCCCGGCCCTGTCGCGCAAGGTGGAGGGGCAGAACCCCATGCTCGCCTTTCTCGACGGGCTCGACGAGGCACGGCTGGAACAAGCGCGCGCCGCCTATCTGCAGGGGGTGCCCGAGGCCGGGGTCTTCGTCGACAAGATGCCCGAGAACTACTACTTCGCCTGGGCGATCCCGATGCTTTTTCCCGATGCGCAGATCATCCACATGCGCCGCGACAAACGCGCGACCTGCTGGTCCTGCTTCAAGAACGATTTCCGGCAGGGCCACAGCTACAGCTACGACTGGGCGCACCTCAGCGCGCAATACGACCGCCATTTGACCTTCTGCGCAGTGGGCGCCGCGCGCGCTGGCGCGGCTTGGCACGAGGTCGCCCTCGACACCCTGACCACCGCGCCCCGCGACACGCTCAACCCGATCCTGACCGCGCTCGGCCTCGACTGGACCGAGGCCTGCGCGGCCCCGGAAAAGACCGGGGGCGACATGCCGACCCTCTCGAAATGGCAGGTGCGCCAAGGCATCGACCCGGCGATGGCCCGCGGCTGGCGCGCCTACGCACCCTTCATCGAGGCGCGGTTCGGCGCATGATCTCGCACCGCCACCGGACCATTTTCGTCCATATCCCGAAATGCGGGGGCCAGAGCGTCGAGCAGGCCTTCCTCGACGACCTCGGCCTGTCATGGGGCCAGCGCGCGCCGCTCATGTTGGGGCGCAACCCGTCCAAAGGCGTCGGTCCACCCCGCCTTGCCCACCTGTCCGCCCGCGACTACACGCGCCACCATTACGTGACGGATCAGATGTGGGCGGACTACTTCACCTTCACCGTGGTCCGCGACCCCGTTGCGCGCGCGGTGTCGATGTTCAACCACTTGCGCCCGGTCGATAGCCTGCCCGAGTTCCTCCACGACTGGCTTCCCGAGCAGTTCACCCGCGCGCCGGACGACCGCAACGCCAAGTTCCACTTCGTGCGCCCTCAGGTCGACTTCTTGGCGGGTGACGACGGCACGCTTCTGCCAGACCGGGTCTTCCACCTCGAAACGCTTGGCCGCGACTGGCCAGAGGTCCAATCCGCCGCGAAACTCAAAGCCCCCCTGCCCCATCGCAACCGAAGCGACGACGGGGCCACCCCCCGCGACCTTGAAGACCGAGACCTCGACCAGATCGCAATGCTCTACGCCAAGGACTTTACGGCGCTCGGTTATGCACTCGAAGCCCCCTCCCCAAAGCCGAGCCTCTTTCGCAACCTCGGCACAAAAGCCTGACTGTCCCCCTTCTCTGTTTCCAGAAACCTCGGGGGTGCGGGGGCAGAGCCCCCGCGTGGATCGCCCGCGCCAGCGGGCGAAACCTCTCAGACGCCGCGCACCTTGTTCACCACCGCGACCGCCGCAGCCACCGCCGCCTTGATCGTCATGTGGCTCGTGTCGATGGTCACCGCGTCATCCGCCGGTTTCAACGGGGCCGTCGCCCGGCTCTGGTCCCGCTCGTCGCGCGCGCGCACGTCGGCCAGAACGCTATCGTAGCCCGCGTCATGCCCGGTCTCGAGCAATTCCTTGTGCCGCCTGACCGCCCGCACCTCGGGGCTTGCCGTCACGAACAGCTTCACCGGCGCCTCGGGGCAGATCACCGTGCCGATGTCGCGCCCGTCCAGAACCGCCCCACCCGAGCGCGCGGCGAAGGCGCGCTGGAAATCCACCAGCGCCTCGCGCACTTCGGGCTCGACCGCCACCTTGCTCGCCGCCTGTGCGACCTTGGGCGTGCGCAGCCCGAGCACCTCGAGGTCCTCGGCGCGCAGTGACCGCGCTGCCGCAACCGCCTCTTCGCCGTCCAGCACGCGTTTGCCCACGGCCCGGTAAAGAAGCCCGGTGTCCAGATGGGCAAAGCCGAAATGCTTGGCCACCGCCTTGGAAATCGTGCCTTTGCCCGCTGCTGCAGGCCCGTCGATGGCTACCGTGAAGCTCAAACCGCTACCCCTTGCTCGCTCGTCCCCGCGTTTTGAAGAAAGTCGCGACGAGGAGCAAGATCGACACCGGCAAAAGCACCCATTTGGCGATGGTAGCGGCGCTTGCCCGCCCAATCGTGCCCGGATCGAGGACATCGGGCCCCGCAAGCAGGCTGTTCGTGACCAGCGCATTCTCGGTCAGATCCGACAGGCCCATCGCGACCGGCACCAAGGCGAGCCAGCGCCATGCGCCGCCGCCCAACCAGATGCCGTAGCCGAAGGTCAGGCCGAAGAGCACCGGCACCGCCACATCCCACGTGCGCGAAATCTGTGCGTAGGCCTCGGGGAACCCCGGCTCGGCACCCACGAGCAGCGCGCGGATGTCGTCGACCGTGTAGCCCGTCACCCGCAGGTCGGGGATCGCCGCGCCATTGGTCAGCGCGATCATATCTTGTCCGGCCCAGCCGACCAAAAGGCCATAGACCACGATGGTCACAGCCAGCAAAATCCAGAAAATCCCGATACGTCCCATAGGCCCCTCCATATCCCTGGCTCACTTAGCCAGAGGATCGGCGGTCTGGGAACCACCCAAATCGGGTGGGTCAGGGTGCCGTGCGTTCGATCACGGCGCCGAGCCCGGACATGAGCGGCTCGAAGATCGGGAACGAGGTTGCGATGGGCTGACCATCGTCGACGCTCACCGCCGCGCGCGCGGCCATGCCCATAACCATGAAGCTCATCGCGATCCGGTGGTCGAGACGCGCCGCCGCGGTGCCGCCGCCCGGCACACCATCCGGCCCCATGCCGTGAACGGTCATGAAATCTTCGCCTTCTTCGATGGTGACGCCGTTCGCTTCCAGCCCGCGCGCCATCGCGTCGATCCGGTCGCTTTCCTTCACCCGCAACTCATGCACGCCAACCATCTCGGTCTTGCCGGTGGCGAAGGCCGCGACCACGGACAGGACCGGGTATTCATCGATCATACTCGCCGCCCGCTCCTCGGGCACGCGGATGCCCTTCATGTCCGGCGAGAAGCGCGCGCGCAGGTCGGCCACCGGCTCGCCCCCCTCTTCGCGTTCGTTCTCATAGGTCAGGTCCGCGCCCATCTCGATCAGCGTGGTGAACAGCCCCGCACGGGTCGGGTTGAGACCGATGTTTGGCACCAGCACGTCGGACCCCGGCACGATCAGCGCGGCGCAGACCGGAAAGGCCGCCGAGGACGGATCGCGCGGGACGGCGATGGTCTGGGGCTTCAACTCCGGCTGGCCAACCAGCGTGATGACGCGGCCTTCGTCGGTGTCTTCGACCGACAGTTCGGCCCCGAAGCCCACCAGCATCCGCTCGGTGTGGTCGCGCGTCGCCTCGGCTTCGATCACCACGGTTTCGCCGGGCGCATTGAGGCCTGCGAGCAGCACGGCAGATTTCACCTGTGCTGACGCCATCGGCGTCTTGTAGCGCACGGGGATCGGGTTGCGCGCGCCTACGACGGTCATCGGCAGCCGCCCCCCGGTGCGCCCGTAGCTTTGCGCGCCGAAGAGCGCGATGGGGTCGGTCACGCGGCCCATCGGGCGCGAGCGGAGCGAGGCATCGCCAGTGAAGGTCGCGGTGATCGGCGAGGTCGCCATGCAGCCCATGATAAGGCGCACGCCGGTGCCTGCATTGCCGCAATCGATCACGTTCTCAGGCTCCGCAAAGCCGCCCACGCCCACGCCGTTCACGCGCCATTCGCCGTCGCCCAGCCGTTCCACATCGGCGCCGAAAGCCTGCATCGCGGCGGCTGTGGCCAGCACGTCTTCGCCTTCCAAAAGCCCGGTCACATGGGTCTCACCCACCGACAGCGCACCCAGCAGAAGCGAGCGGTGGCTGATCGACTTGTCGCCCGGCACTTCGGCCACGCCCTTGAGCGGGCCGGACTTGCGGCTGGTCATCGGAATCGGGGTGCCGTGGCCGGACATGGAAAGCCTCCTCAGTACGTCCCGGCGCTGATAGCGCAGGCGTTCTGCGCCGTCCACGTCCGTTTGGCGCGAAGGTCAGATGCGGCGAAAGGTGAGGTAATGCGGCACCCGGCCCTCGCGCAGGGCCTTTTGCTCGTAGCGCGTCGAATGCCAGTCGACCCAAGGCTCGCGCCAGTCGGACGCGCGCTCGGCCAGCCATTCGAACCCGGCCTTCGGCACCTCTTCGAGCGTCTGGCGCACGTAGTCGGGAATGTCGGTCGCCACCCGGAACTCGGCCCCCGGTTTCAGCACGCGGTGGAGCGGTTCCAGATGCTCGGGCGTCACGAAACGACGACGGTGGTGCCGCTTTTTGGGCCACGGATCGGGGTAGAGCAGAAACGCCTTGGAGATTGAACCTTCGGGCAGCACGTCGAACAGATCACGCGCGTCGCCCGCGTGGACCCGCACGTTGGTCGCACCGGATGGGCGCAACTTGCCCAGCATCATCGCGACACCGTTCACGAAGGGCTCGCAGCCGATCAGCCCCACGTCCGGGTAGGTCACCGCCTGATGCACGAGGTGCTCGCCGCCGCCGAACCCGATCTCGAGCCAGACGTCGCGACCGCCAAAGAGCGCATCGAGGTCGAGGTCTTCGCGATCCGGGTTCTCTTCCCACCCGACCGGGCCGGGGGTCAGTTTCGGCAGGTCCTCTTCCAGATAGGCGACCTGACTGTCGCGCAGGCCCTTGGCCTTGAACCGCCCGTAGAAGTTGCGCCACGGCGCGCCGCTATGATGTCTCGTCTCATCCATGCGCCGCGCATACCCGCACCCGCATCACGGATCAATATGTTCTCATTCGCACAGAGTCTGTAACATTTTAGAGAATGGTGCGGACGTGCAGTCCGGTTCATATCTCTGCCGTCGCCCGAACGGGCCGCAGAAATGGGAACAGAACAATGAACGCAAACACTCTCGCCTATGCCGCGCCTCTGGCCCGGCTCCTCCTCTCCGCGATGTTCATCATCTCGGGGCTTCAGAAAATCACCGGATACGCTGGCACCGTCGGCTATATGGAGGCGATGGGCGTGGCCCCTGGCCTCCTGCCCATCGTCATCCTCGTCGAAGTCGTCGGTGGCATCGCGCTGCTCGTCGGATTTCAAGCACGCCTCGCCGCGATCCTGTTGGCCGGTTTCTCGGTCGTATCGGGGCTGCTCTTCCACCTGATCCCGTCCTTCGGGATGGACAACGCGATGGCCGCGCAGGCCGAGGTCATCTCGTTCATGAAGAACGTGACCATCGCCGGGGGCATGCTGATGGTCGTGGCCTTTGGACCGGGCCGGATGTCGGTGTCGCACAAAGAGGTCGGGCTGGTCCCGGCTGAGTGATTTCGCCCGCCGGACGCCCAAAACGTCTGTCTCAAATAGAAAAGGCCCCGGTCGTTACCGGGGCCTTTGAGTTTCTTGCGGTCTGATCAGACGGCGGCTTTGAGCGCGTCGACGAGGTCCGTCTTCTCCCACGAGAAGCCACCATCGTCTTCCGGCGCGCGCCCGAAGTGGCCGTAGGCCGCGGTGCGTTCGAAGATCGGCTTGTTCATGCCCAGATGCTCGCGGATGCCGCGCGGGGTCAGGTTCATGACCTTCGCCGCCGCTTTCTCGATCGCGCTTTCGTCCACCGTGCCCGTGCCGTAGGTGTCGACGTAGATCGACAACGGCTTGGCCACGCCGATGGCGTAGGACAGCTGAAGCGTGCAGCGTTTGGCAAGGCCAGCCGCAACGACGTTCTTGGCGAGGTAACGCGCGGCGTAGGCTGCCGACCGGTCCACCTTTGTCGGGTCTTTGCCCGAGAACGCACCGCCGCCGTGGGGGGCAGCGCCGCCGTAGGTGTCGACGATGATCTTGCGGCCCGTCAGGCCCGCATCACCGTCCGGCCCGCCGATGACGAACTTGCCGGTCGGGTTCACGTGCCATTCGGTCTCGTCCGTGATCCACTCTTCAGGCAGCACTTCGTTGATGTAGGGCGTTACCAGATCGCGCACGTCCTGCGACGTCATCGTAGCGTCGAGGTGCTGGGTCGACAGCACGAGCGAGGTCACCGCGACCGGCACGCCGTTTTCATAGCGCACCGAAAGCTGGCTTTTCGCATCCGGGCCAAGCTGGCTCACGCCCTCATACTTGCGGGCTTCGGCCAGACGCTTGAGGATTTTGTGCGAATACAGGATCGGGGCCGGCATGAGCGCCTCGGTCTCATCCGTCGCGTAACCGAACATGATGCCCTGGTCGCCAGCGCCCTCGTCCTTGTCGCCCGCAGCATCCACGCCTTGCGCGATGTCGGCGGACTGGGCGTGTAGGTAGTTGTCGACCTTCATGTTGGCCCAGTGAAAGCCTTTCTGCTCATAGCCGATGTCTTTGACGCAGTTGCGCGCGATCTCTTCGACACGCTCGATGACGGTCGCCGGGCCGCGGACTTCGCCGCCGATGACCACGCGGTCGGTGGTCGCGAAGGTTTCGCAGGCCACACGGGAATAAGGATCTTCTGAAAGGAAAGCGTCGAGAACCGCATCGGAGATCCGGTCGCAGACCTTATCCGGGTGGCCCTCGGAAACGGATTCCGAGGTGAATACGTAGTTGGATCGTGCCATGAGAATTGCTCCGTTATGTGAACCCCGCCACGCCAGGAAGCCGTTGTGACGGTTAGGTCATCTTCGGTTACAGCCGGGTCACCGGGCGGTCAATCCGTTTCACGGCGCGCAAAAGCCAGAATGCCTAAAAACAGAACGGAAAGCGCCAAAATGAACGGAAAATCCCCGATCCGGGCATAGATGGTGGGCGGCAGCGGCGCGGGCAGTGCCACGTCGAGGAAGCCTGCTTCATTGAGCGGAAGTGACGCGATCACGCCCCCCTTGGCGTCGATCATCGCACTGATCCCGGTGTTGGCGGCGCGCGCCAGAGGCAAGCCGAACTCGATCGCGCGGAACCGGGCATGGACGAGGTGCTGCTGCGGGCCGGAGAAGTCGCCGAACCACGCATCGTTCGTCAGTTGCAGGATCACATCCGCCCGCCCCTCGGCACCCCGGATGTCGCGCGGAAAGATCGCCTCGTAGCAGATGAGCGGCAGCGCATTCCCGAGCGTGCCGGGAAGCTGGTGAATTTCGGGGCCCGAACCTTCCTCGAACCCGAACCCGTCCTGCTGCGCGAGCCCACGGATGCCGATCTTGGCGAGTTGGTTTCCGAACGGCACGAATTCCCCGAACGGGACGAGGTGGTGCTTGTCATAAATCCACTCCGGCTCGCCCGGCGCATCGTAATAGACGACCGAGTTGCGATAGGTGGAGCCTTCGCGGCGTTGGATACCGGCGATGAGCGGTGCGGGCGCGGCCGAGCGGACGGCCTGTTCCTCGAGGAGCGGCGCCTGCCCTTGCAGCGAAGGGATCGAGGTTTCAGGCCAGACCACCAGATCGGGCGCACGTCCTTCGGCCTCGGCGGACGACAGCGCCGTGGCCCGCTCGAAGAAGGTCATGACCCAATCCTGCTCCCACTTCAGATGCTGGGGAGCGTTGGGCTGGACCAGTCGGACCACGTTCTCGGTCGTGGGCGGCAGCACCCGTTGGTCGGCGAGAAATCCGAGACCGGCAAGGACGACACCCGCCGCCACGACACCGACCCTGCGCCAACGCGAATAGATCGCCACATAGATCAACGCGGCGAAGGCCAGCGTGACCCAGCCAAGCCCATATGCGCCGATCCATGCGGCGAGTTGTGCCACCGGCGTGTCGATCCAGATGAGGCCCGGCCCGCCCCACGAAAACCCGGTGAAGGCCCAGGCGCGCACGTATTCGGCAAGGCCCAGCGCAATGGGAAGCGCGATCCACCGCAGGCGCGGGCGCACCAGCGCGGCGAGCGCCGAAGCGATGCCCCAATAGGCCGCCATCCCGGCCGCCAGCAGGACCGGCGCGAAGGGGGCCATCCAGCCATGCGCCTGAATATCGACGAGGAACGGGTTGATGAGCCAGCTCCACTGCACCGCAAAGAACCCGGTCGCGACGAGCCAGCCCAAGAGCCCCGCGCGTTTCCACGTCGGCGCCTCGAGCACCAGCCCGAGGCCCATCGCGAAGGCGACGATACTGATCGGGTAAAGCCCGAACGGTTCGAGCCCGACAGCGGCAATCCCACCAAAGAAAAGGGCTGCGAGCAGCCCTTTCCATTTCGCGGCCGCGAGCCGCTGCATCTGTTCGCGCATTTAGGCTTTGTCCTCGCCCGGCAATCTGATCCTGAGCCGTTTGATCCGGCGCGGTTCCGCATCGACCACTTCGAACTCGGCGCCCGAGGGGTGTTCGATCACTTCGCCCCGCGCAGGCACCCGGCCCGCTTCGAGAAAGACGAGACCTCCGAGCGTGTCGATCTCTTCGTCCTCCACATCCTCGGTGACGAGCGACAGGCCCGACGCCTCTTCGAATTCTTCGAGCGGCGCACGTGCTTCCACCAGCCACGACCCCGACGGCTCCTGCATCCACAGGGCACCCTCTTCCAGATCGTGCTCGTCCTCGATTTCACCGATGACCTGTTCGACAAGGTCTTCGAGCGTCACCAACCCGTCGACACCGCCGTATTCGTCGATGACGAGCGCCATGTGCATCCGGTCCGTCTGCATCTTTTGCAGCAAGACGCCGATGGGCATGGACGGTGGCGCATAGATCAGCGGGCGCACCAGTTCGCTCAGATCGAAATCCGGGCTGTCGCCGTTGAAGCCGTGCTTGAGCGCGAAATCCTTGAGGTGGACCAGCCCAACGGGCGTGTCCAACGTGCCGCGAAACACCGGCAGCCGGGTATTCCCGGACTCGCGGAATTTCTCGACCAGATCGGGTAGCGAGATGTCCTCAGGCACCGAGACGACCTCCACCTTTGGGATCATCACGTCCTCCACGCGCATCCGGCGCAGGTTCAACATGCCTGGGGGAAGGGCGCGCGCACTGTCGCCAGCACTGGCCGAGGCGCCACCCGCCTCTGCGTCGTCCGTTTCCGAGGGGCTCAGGGCCCCGATGATACGGCCGAAGAATCCTTCTGACCGTGCGTTTTCCTCTTCGTCGCGCGCGCCCTGCGCTGCGCTAGAAGACCCGTCGGTGTCGCCCATCTGTCCTTTCCACTGACCCGGAGATCAAGTCTCCGCCTCTCCATATGGGTCGGCGAGACCCATCTTGCCAAGTATTTCTGTCTCAAGCCCTTCCATAAGGGCCGCATCTTTGTCGTCTATGTGGTCATAACCCAACAGATGAAGGGTTCCGTGTACGATCAGGTGGGTCACATGGTCGACCATCGGCTTTCCTGCCTCGGCGGCTTCACGCTCACAGGTGTCATACGCGATAGCGATGTCGCCAAGCTCCATGTCCTCGGGCGGATAGGGATCGCCCCCCGCCTCGTCCGCGCCGCGTTCCTCGGACGGCCATGACAGCACGTTGGTCGGCGTCGGCTTGTCGCGAAACTCGGTGTTGAGTGCAGCAATCCGGGTATCGTCACAGGCGAGAAGCGCGATCTCGCCCCCCTCGACACCCAGACGCGCAAGCGTCGCAGCGCAGGCGGTTTCGGCCAGAGCCTCGAGCCCCAGCGTCTCCCACCGTTCATCTTCGAATACGACGTCTACGATCATGGCCCGCTCTTATCCGGCTTTCGACGTTACGGGAACGCTCATTGCGCCATGACGTCGCCTTGCTGCACCCCGGTCAGATCCTCGCTCACCGCCCAGAGCCGCGCCGCGATATCCTCGCGCTCGGCGTAGTCGGCGGTAGAGGCGACGCCCACGGGGCCTTTGAGTTCGCGAAACCCAACGGGGCCGTAGTTGCCGCCGCCCACCACCTCGTCCGACGTCGCGGCGAAAAGGATCGCTTCGGCGGCCTGTTCGGGGGCCTGTGAGATGAACGGGATGATCGTCTTGCCCACGATCCACCCCATGACCGGGATGGTGGCGAGCCTGTCATAGACGCCTTGCGAGCGGGAAAACCCCGGATGCGCCGCAACCGAGGTGATGCCCCAGCCGTTCGCGACGCTGCGCCGCTGAAGCTCTTTCGCGAACATCAGGCAGGCGAGCTTGGTCTTGCCATAGGCGACCATCGGCTTGAACGCGCCCTTGCTCTGCAGGTCGTCGAAATCGAACTCGCCGTACTTGTGCGCGCCGGAGGACAGCGCGACGACCCGCGCGTTCGAGCGTGACAGAAGCGGCAGCAGCCCGACAACCATCGCGAAATGGGCGAGGTGGTTGACCCCGAACATCATCTCGAACCCGTCCTTGGTCTCGCTGCGCCCCAGCTCGGCCATGACGGCGGCGTTACAGACAAGGATGTCGAGCCGCTCGACCTCGTCCAACGTCTTGGCGGTGAAGGCGTCGACCGACGCCAGATCGGCAAGGTCCACCTGCCGGAAACTCAGCTTGGCCCCCGGCACCTCGGCGCGGATCGCGTCCAGTACCGCCTCGCCCCGTTCGACCGAGCGCCCGGCCATGATGACATGCGCCCCGGCCCGCGCCAGGCCTGCGACGATTGCGGTGCAGAGCCCGGTCGTCCCGGTGACCATCGCCACCTGACCGGCGAGCGATCCCATATCCGTTGGTTTCCAAGCCATCTATCACCTCGTGTCGTTGAGACGAGGCGTATCATCCATCGTGTGGCCTGTATATGCGGGGCCTCAGGCGCTTTCTTTCTTGAGCCGCGCGATGCCTGCCTCTCGCAGAATGTCGGCGACCAGATGTTCGCGCCGATAGGCCATGATGTGAACGCCCGAGACGCCCGCGATATCCTTCACCTGCTGGATCAGTTCGACGCAGATCCTGCGCCCCTCCTCACCCGGTTTCTCGGCCTTTTCCAGCCGGTCGATCACGGAGTCGGGGATGTGGATGCCCGGCACGTTCGAGCGCATCCAGCGCGCGGCCTTGGCCGACGCCAGCGGGCCGACGCCCGCAAGGATGAACACCCGCTTGTCGAGCCCCATGTCGCGCACCCGGTCCATGAAGCGGACGAAACGCGGGAGGTCGAAGATGTAGTTGGTCTGGATGAAATCCGCCCCAGCCTCGACCTTTTTCGCCAAACGGTCGGCGCGGTAGTCGACAGGATCGACGCAGGGGTTTTCCGCCGCCCCGATGAACAGGCGCGGCGGTTTGGCGATCTCGCGCCCCGACAGGAACCGCCCCTCGTCGCGCATCGTCTTGATGAGCCGGATAAGCGAGACGCTGTCCAGATCGAACACCGGCTTGGCCCCCGGCTGGTCCCCTGCCCCCACGTCGTCACCGGTGAGGCAGAGCACGTTGCGCACCCCCATTGCGGCCGCCCCCAGCACGTCGCCCTGAATGGCGATCCGGTTCCGGTCCCGGCAGGAGATCTGGTAGACCGAGCCATGCCCGGTGCGCGTGAGCAGCGAACAGATGCCGATGGAGGACATGTGGCAGTTGGCGCCGGAGGCATCGGTGGCGTTGATCGCATCCGTCACCTCGGCCAGCGGTTTGGCGGCGGCAAACACGTCTTCGGGGTCGGCGCTGTCGGGTGGGTTCAACTCGGACGTCACCGCGAACTCGCCTGCCCGGAGCGTGCGCTCCAGCACGGACCCGGCCTTGTGCCCCTCGGGGATCGGTTCATAGGGCCGGATCGCGTTGGGGTCGGAGTAGAACATGCTCATCTTGCGGCCCCTTCCTTGCGGGTCTCGTCGGTCAGCGGGGCCGAGGTCGGGGCGCTGGCGCGGGCTTCGGGATAGGTCCGGGCAAGCGCGGTTCGGTTCGCCTCCTTCGCCTCGGTCAGGGCCTGCACGCGCTCGCGGCTGGCGCGGAGCCAAGCCGAACTGCCCTCCAACCGCCTATCGACGGGCGGCAGAACCACCTCGATCTTGTCGCCGTGTTTCATCCGCGACGCGCCATCCCATGCCTCGACCCAGACGCAGCGCATCTCGGGCTTCACCTCGCAGTACCCGCCGGGGCGCACACCGCCGCAGGGGCCGTTGCGCAACTGTTTCGGGCAGTTCATCGGGCAGGACATGCCGGTGGATGAGAGCACGCATTGCCCGCACATCCGGCAGTCGAACAAAAGCCCCTTGGTCACACGTTCAACGGCGGCCACGGGCCGCTCCAGGCGCGCATAGCCCAGACGTGTCAGAAGCGGGTCGAGACGGACCAGCGCGCCCTCGAGCATCTGGTAGATCCGTTCGAACTGGCGTGAGTGGCGGACCGCGAAGCGGCGTATGGCATACATGGCGACCTCCCTCTGGCTGCCCCCACGATAGCGCAAGTTTTTCAAATGCCAGAACAAATCGTCGGGATGGCCGCGCCCACGAAAAAGCGCGGGCCGTGGTCACGACCCGCGCTTCATTAGGTGTAGCAGGCGTCAGCCCTGTGTCGGATCGGCCTGGTCGTAGGCCTCGATGATCTTGCCGACGAGGTGGTGGCGCACGACATCCTTCGCGGTGAAGTAGTTGAACGCGATCTCGTCGATATTCGACAGCAGGTTCTCGGCATCGCGCAGACCCGACTGCACGCCGCGCGGGAGGTCGACCTGCGATCGGTCGCCGGTGATGACCATGCGGCTGCCCTCGCCCAGACGGGTGAGGAACATCTTCATCTGCATCGTGGTGGCGTTCTGCGCCTCGTCGAGAACGACAAAGGCGTTGGACAGCGTGCGGCCCCGCATGAATGCGAGCGGCGCGATCTCGATCCGTTTCTCGGCGATCAGCTTTTCGACCTGCTTGCCGGGCAGGAAATCGTTCAGCGCGTCGTAAAGCGGCTGCATGTAGTGGTCGACCTTGTCCTTCATGTCGCCGGGCAGAAAGCCCAGACGCTCGCCCGCCTCGACGGCCGGACGGCTAAGGATGATCTTGTCGACGTGACCGGTGATGAACAGGTTCACCCCGACCGCCACGGCGAGATAGGTCTTGCCCGTCCCCGCAGGCCCGATCCCGAAGGCCAGTTCCCGTTTGAACAGGTTCTTCACATAGGCCTTCTGCGCGTCGGTGCGCGGTTCGACCAGCTTCTTGCGGGTCTTGATCTCGACGCGACCGCCCTTGAACATCTCGAGCTGCTGATCCGGTCCGGGTCCATCTTCGTGATGGCCCATGCGAATCTCGCCGTCGATGTCTCCGGCTTCGATCTGCTTGCCCTGTTCGAGACGCTGATACAGCGCCTGAAGGACCGCCGCCGCCTGCCCGCGTGCGGCCCCGTCACCGACCACGGCAAGCTGGTTGCCACGGCGCAGGATATGCACGTTCATCTGGTGTTCGATCTGGGCGAGGTTTCGGTCGAATTCTCCGCACAAGTCGATGAGCAATCGGTTGTCGGGGAACTCCAGCAGAGTTTCGTGAATGTCTTCGGGTTTCGGCGGGTTTAACGCATCAAGTCCCAAGTATGTCTCCGTTTCACGGGTGCCTGTACTAATGATGGTGCCTCCGACCCCTCCCTCACGCAAGCATTAGTGCGCAGAATTTACGCAACTGATACAAAAAGGGCTCGTTTGGGTCGGGTCCGGATTACTCCTTGTGCACTTATGAAAGCCTTGGGCCGCCTGAAAGGTTCCGCACGGCGGTGAGTCTGACATGCGGTGATGAACGACTCATCCCCAGTGCGCACGCAGGCGTATGGAAAGGAAAAGGCCCGGCGCTTGGCCGGGCCTCGTCGATCTCGTGGTTGCGTCGCGGATCAGCGCGGCAGGTAGTCCGGAAGGTCCGGCGAGACGCGCCATTCGCCGATCACTGCGCCACGCGGCAGTTCGTTGGTGCAGCGCGGCAGACCCGTGCGCGGGTCCGAGCGGTCGCCACCGTAGCCTTCGAGGCCATCGTCAGTGATCCAGGCTTCGCAGCCGTCCGGCAGAACGGCAACGGCGGCGATGCCGTCACGCGGACCCGGAGCGTCACCGATGGTGCGGTCGACGTTGGTGGCGATCAGCTTGGGCGCGCCGCCGGTATAGGCGGTCGACGAACACCCGGCCACGATGACGGGGACGATCAGCGCGATCAGTGCAGTCTTCATTTTCATGGGTTCGGATACCTGTAGCAGACGATTTCGACGCGGCGGTTCTTCTGCATGTTCGCCGCAGAGTTGTTGGGCGCGATCGGCTGGCGTTCGCCAAAGCCGACGACACGGTCCACGACGGCACCGGACTGACGTCCGATAGCGGCGACGGCGTTCGCGCGGTTCTGCGACAGGCGCATGTTATATTCGTCCGAGGCCCGGCTGTCGGTGTGACCGTAGACGGCGTAGGCAAAGGCACCCGCGTTCGCGAAGAACTGGCGCAGCCACTGCTGGCCTTGCGGGGTCAGCTGGTAGCTGTCGGTGCGGAAGAGCACGTCCGAGTTCTGAACGGCACAGGTGTTCTTTTCGAGACACATGTGACGGCCGGTTTTGGGGTCGCGGCGCGACACCATGTAACCTTCGACGCCACCGTCGGCCCACCAATGCATACAACCATCCGGGTCGACCCAAAGGCCCCAGTTGATTTTGCCGGTGACGGTGACTTGCGATTGCGCTGCGGCTGGGGTTGTGACCCCCGCGGCAGCGGAGAGCCCCAGAACGGCCGCGGCAGCTAGCGTTCTGAGACTGGAAATAACCCGGTACTTCACTCCTGATCCCCCAAAAATGGCCGCGTGGCAACGGCGCGATATCTATTGAGGGAAGGTTAAACCGATGAAAGTCTTTATGTAAATGCTGGGCGCTTTGAATTTACGTCAGCCGTGTGGACATTCTGTCTCACTTTTGTGGATTGCTGGTGATTTCAGGGAAAATCCACACAATTCCTAGTGTTAGTGAGTGCGCTCTATACCAGAGCGCCGGCCAGCGAGTTCGGCCCGGCCTCGGTGATTCTCACCCGGCGCAGGTCGCCGGGGGCGATTCCCTCGGCCTTTACGTGAACCGCATGAAGGTAGTCGGATTTCCCGGCCATCTGGCCCTCCATCCGGCCCGGCTTCTCGAACAACACACCGATCTCGCGGCCCACCATGCCGTCCATCACGGCCCGCGCCTGTTCGTTGATGAGCGCCTGTAGCCGTTGCAGCCGGTCCGAAGCTTCGGCGTCGTCGACAAGCGGGCGCTCGGCGGCGGGGGTGCCGGGGCGCGAGGAGTATTTGAAGCTGAACGCCTGCCCGTAGTTCACGGCGCGGATCAGATCGAGCGTATCCTCGAAGTCGCGGTCGGTCTCTTCGGGGAAGCCCACGATGAAATCGCCCGAGATCAGGATGTCGGGGCGTGCGGCGCGAATGCGCTCGATCAACCAGAGGTATTCTTCGGCGGTGTGCTTGCGGTTCATCCGCTTGAGAATGCGATCCGAGCCAGACTGCACCGGCAGATGCAGATAGGGCATGAGTTTGGAGCACTCGCCATGTGCCGCGATCAGGTCGTCGGACATGTCGTTGGGGTGCGAGGTGGTGAAGCGGATACGCTCCAGACCGTCGATGTCGTTCAATGCCCAGATGAGGCGGGCGAGCGACCAGTCGCCCCCCTCGCCTTCGCCGTGATAGGCGTTGACGTTCTGGCCCAAGAGCGTGATCTCACGCACCCCGCGTTCGACCAGTTCGCGCGCCTCGCGCAGAATACGCTCCGGCGGGCGGCTGACTTCGGCACCGCGGGTATAGGGCACGACGCAGAAGGCGCAGAACTTGTCGCAGCCTTCCTGCACGGTGAGGAAGGCGGTCGGCGCGCGCTTGGCGGTGGGCCGGTTCTTGAGCACCTCGAATTTGTCTTCGAGCGGGAAATCGGTATCGAGCGCCTTTTCCCCGCGCGCGACCTTTTCGACCATCTCAGGCAGGCGGTGATAGGTCTGCGGGCCGACGACCAGATCGACCATCGGCTGACGGCGCATGATCTCTTCGCCCTCGGCCTGCGCCACGCAGCCCGCGACCCCGATCTTGAGGTCGGGCTTCGCGTCCTTGAGATCCTTGAAGCGCCCAAGTTCCGAATAGACCTTTTCGGCGGCCTTCTCCCGGATGTGGCAGGTGTTCAAGAGGATCATGTCCGCCTCGTCGGGCGAACCCACTTCGACGTAGCCCTGCCCCCCCATCGCTTCGGCCATACGCTCGGAATCGTAGACGTTCATCTGGCAGCCATAGGTGCGGATGAACAGTTTCTTCGGGTCCGTGATCTGATCGGTCATGTCGCGCGTGCTCCGGGGTCTGGATCAAGGCGGCGTGGTAACGCCTTTGACCCTGCGCCGCAACGGTTGCATTGGCGCGGGCGTTCAGGGATTGTTTACCGAGACCCCGGCAAAAGGGGCCATGGGGGCAGATCATGCGTTATTCTTCGCTCGCACATTTCATCGACCGGGGCAAAGCCGCTTTCGCCAAGGGGCCGGTGGCGCTCATCTTCGTCGAGGACCTCGTCGAGGTGGAAAGCACGATCCGCTACCACCAGTTGACCGGGTTCGTGGGTATCGTCTTGTTCGCACCCGCTGAGCTCGACCTGTCCCATTCGTTGGAGCAGGACATTCACCGCGTCGACTATCCGGTGCTCGAGGTCGCCGACGTGCAACGCGCGGTGAATGCGGTGATCGACATCGCCCACGGCACTTGGCTTTATTACTGCTACAACGCCGAGTACCTGTTCTTTCCGTTCTGCGAGACGCGCAACGTCAACGAACTGCTCGTCTTCCACACCGAGGAACGGCGCGACGCGATGCTGGCCTATGTCATCGACCTCTATGCGGGCGATCTGTCGCGCTACCCCGATGCCGTGTCGCTGGACCATGCGTGGCTCGACAAGTCGGGATATTACGCGCTGGGGCGGCCCGATCCGGAGAACAAGAACTACCCCAAGGAACGGCAGCTCGATTTCTTCGGCGGCTTGCGCTGGCGATACGAGGAACACGTGCCCAAGGATCGGCGCAAGATCGACCGGATCGCGCTGTTCAAGGCCAAGGCGGGCCTCGTGCTGAGGTCCGACCACACGTTCAAAGACGAAGAATACAACACCTACGCCTGCCCGTGGCACAACAACCTGACGGCGGCGGTGGCGAGTTTCCGGACCGCCAAGGCGCTCAAGTCCAACGCGGGCTCCACCTTCGACATCCCGACCTTCAAATGGCACAACTCGGTGCCCTTCGAGTGGACGTCACAGCAGCTTCTCGACCTTGGGCTGATGGAGCCGGGGCAGTGGTTCTGACCTGACCTTGCGCGACCGGAAAGCCTGCGCCGAGCGGGTTTACATCAACTCACATGAACCTATGTTGTTGGGGAACCCCGCAAGAACCCGCGCATGCAGCGTGGCCTTGCCGAACTCACTCCCGACCAGACGAGGTAATTATGACCGAAGTAAAATCGGGCGATACCGTCCGTATTCACTACACCGGCACGCTGACCGACGGCACCGTTTTCGACAGCTCCGAGGGGCGTGATCCGCTCGAATTCACCGTGGGCTCGGGCCAGATCATCCCCGGTCTCGACAAGGCGATCCCCGGTATGACGCCCGGCGACAAGAAAACCGTCCCGGTCCCGGCGGACGAGGCCTATGGCCCGCACCATGCCGAAGGCGTGACCGAGATCCCGCGCGGCGACATCCCGGCCGACATTCCGCTGGAAACCGGCATCATGCTGCAGATGTCCACGCCGGACGGGCGCCAGATCCCGGTCACCGTGACCGAAGTGACCGAGGAAAAGGTTACGATCGACGCGAACCACCAGCTTGCGGGCAAGGATCTGACCTTCGCCATCGAACTGGTCGAAATCGCCTGATCCGACCCGACCGGGGGTCTCCGCCGATGGCCTGGCCTTGGCGGAACACCCCCCGGCGGCGGCGCGTTTTGCCTTTGTACGATGACAAAGGAGGACGCCATGACTGCTGTAATGGCAAAAGCCGCCACGATGATCGCTGCGCCTCCCCTCGTGTGTTACGAGGCGTTTGCGACACCTGACCAGATGACCAAATTCTGGTTCCCCAAGGTTTCAGGCCCGATTGAAAAGGGCGTGACCCTGACATGGTATGTCGGCACCGCAACCGACGCCCACCCAATCACCGTGACCATCACCGAGGCCATGCCCGGCGAGCGTATCGAAATGCGCTGGGGAGACGGCGAGGCGATGACCGACGTGACGTGGACCTTCATCGAAAAGGGCCCGCTTACGGAGGTTAAGATCACTGAACACGGGTTCGAGGGCGACGCCGAGGCGCAAGCCGCACAAGCCATCGATTCCACGGGCGGTTTCAGTCAGGTGCTCATCGCCGCAAAGGCGCTCATCGAGCACGACGTTGCGATCAACGTCGTCGCGGACCGCGCGGCTGGCTGATCAGCGCTTGGCGCGCAGGCGGATCACCACATCCACCTTGGACACTTCCGCCCCATCCGGCGCCGCCGGGAGGGCTGCGATCTCGAGGTCTTCCTCGGGCGCATCCATCAACTCGCCCGTGTCTTCCCAGAAGAAATGCGGGTGGTTGGTGGTATTGGTGTCGAAATACCCCTTGGTCCCGTTCACGAGAATCTCACGCAGGAGGCCAACTTCGGAGAACGAGCGCAGGGTGTTGTAGACCGTCGCAAGCGACACTTTTTCGCCCGCAGCGCGGGTCGCGTCGAAAAGGCTCTCAGCGGTCACGTGACGATGCTCGCCGTCACCGACAAGCAATGATGCAATTGCTACACGCTGGCGCGTCGGCCGGAGCCCCGCGCTTTCGAGCCATTCGCGGCCCATATCTCGTGCCTGGCTTTGGGTCATCTTCACCCTCTGACTTGGTCTAACGTCACATATAGTCAATAATACCTGTGCATTTCAATCGGATTCACCCGATCAAGCAAGAACACGGGGCAGTGCGCCGGACTTGCCACTCGCTTCGCGCGGGTGATAGACGGACCCAAACGAACGCAACATGCGTCTTAACACTAAGCCAGGGGGCCTGATGGCAGAGTATCCAACGAGTTTCGACAAGGACGACCTGCTGAAATGCGCTCGGGGCGAATTGTTCGGCGAGGGCAACGCGCAGCTTCCCGCGCCTCCCATGCTGATGATGGACCGGATCACCGACATCTCGGGCGACGGCGGCAAGCATGGCAAAGGCCATGTGGTCGCGGAATTCGACATCACCCCGGACCTGTGGTTCTTCGAATGCCACTTCCCCGGCAATCCGATCATGCCCGGCTGCCTTGGCCTCGATGGCCTCTGGCAGCTCACCGGTTTCAACCTCGGCTGGCGCGGCTGGCAGGGGCGCGGCTATGCGCTTGGCGTCGGCGAAGTGAAGCTCACCGGCATGGTCCGGCCCGAGCGTAAAAGGCTGACGTATTACGTGGATTTCACCAAAGCCATCCAGACCCGTCGCCTGACGATGGGCGTCGCCGACGGGATCGTCGAGGCGGACGGCGAAGTCATCTATCAGGTCAAAGACATGAAGGTCGCGCTCTCGGAGAGCTGACCCCGGGGACGGGCGCAACCGACAAGAAGGAGATCATCCATGCAACGAGTCGTCGTGACCGGACTCGGGATCGTGTCGCCCATCGGGCTGAACACGACCGAGGTCACCGAGGCGCTCAAGGCTGGCACGTCCGGCATCACCGCGAACGCTGACATGGCCGAATACGGTTTCCGCAGCCAGATCGCGGGCGCCGTCGACATCGACCTCAAGGAAAACGTGGACAAGCGCGCGCTTCGCTTCATGGGGCCGGGCGCGGCCTATGCCTATCTCGCGATGGGTCAGGCGATCGCGGACGCGGGGCTTGAAGAAAGCGACGTCGTGAACGAGCGAACCGGCCTGATCGCAGGCTCCGGCGGCCCGTCGACCAGCGCGATGTTTCAGGCGCACCAGACGGTTCTGAACTCGGGCAGCCCCAAGCGGATCGGCCCCCTCGCCGTGCCGAAGTGCATGTCGTCCACGATCAGCGCCAACTTGGCCACGCAATACAAGATCAAGGGGATCAACTACTCGATCACCTCGGCCTGTTCGACGTCGCTCCACTGCATCGGCAACGCCGCCGAACAGATCATGATGGGCAAGCAGGACGTCATGTTCGCGGGCGGTGCGGAAGAGCTCGATTGGACGCTCTCGTGCCTGTTCGACGCGATGGGCGCGATGTCGTCCAAGTTCAACGACACACCGACCAAAGCCTCGCGCGCTTTCGACAAGGACCGCGACGGCTTCGTCATCGCCGGTGGCGGCGGGATCGTGGTGCTCGAAAGCCTCGACCACGCGCTCGCACGTGGCGCCAAGATCTATGGCGAGGTCACGGGCTTTGCGGCCACCTCGGACGGGCATGACATGGTCGCGCCTTCGGGCGAAGGCGGCGAACGCGCCATGCGGCTCGCGCTCTCGACCCTGCCCGAAGGTCGGAAAGTGGGCTATATCAACGCCCACGGCACCTCGACCCCGGTCGGTGATGTCGGAGAAGTGGAAGCCGTGCGTCGCGTGTTCGGCGAAGGCTCCACCCCCCTCATCAGTTCGACCAAGTCGATGACGGGCCACGCACAGGGGGCCGCTGGTGCGATGGAGGCGATCTTCTCGATCCTCATGCTGGATCAGGATTTCATCACGCCCTCGATCAACGTCGAAAATCTGGACCCCGCGATCCACGCGAACGAGATCGCGACGGCTCTGGTCGAGAACGCCGGGCTGGACACGGTCATGACCAACAGCTTCGGCTTCGGCGGGACCAACGGGTCCATGCTGATCAGCAAGTACAACGGGTAAGGACGGGGACATGGGTGAGTTGATGAAGGGCAAGCGCGGCCTTGTCATGGGCGTCGCCAACGATCGCTCCATCGCGTGGGGCATCGCCAAGGCGATGGCCGACGAGGGCGCGGAACTTGCCTTTTCCTATCAGGGCGAGGCTTTCGGCAAACGCGTCGAGCCGCTGGCCCAGTCGCTGGGGTCAAAGATCCTTGTCGATATGGATGTGACCGACGACGCGAAGCTCGACGACGGCTTTGCGGCATTGTGGGAGCATTGGGATCGGATCGATTTCCTCGTCCACGCCGTCGCGTTTTCCGACAAGTCCGAGCTGACGGGGCGGTTCCTCAACACCTCCCGCGCGAACTTCAAGAACTCGATGGACATCTCGTGCTACTCGCTGATCGAAGTGGCGCGACGGGTCGAGCCTTACATGACCGAGGGCGGGTCCATCATCACGCTGACCTATGGCGGGTCCAACCGGGTGACGCCGTTCTACAACGTGATGGGTGTCGCCAAGGCGGCGCTGGAGGCGAGCGTGCGTTACCTCGCCAACGATCTCGGCCCGCAGGGCATCCGCGTGAACGCGATCAGCCCCGGCCCGATGAAGACGCTCGCGGGTGCGGCCATCGGCGGTGCGCGCAAGACCTTCCGCCACACCGAGGCGAACTCGCCCCTGCGTCAGAACGCGACGCTCGAGTCGATTGGCGGCACGGCAGTCTACCTCGCCTCGCCCTACGGCGAATGCACGACGGGCGAGATCATCACCGTCGATTGCGGCTTCCACGTTCTGGGCATGCCTCAGCCGGAAAACCTCTGAGCGCGGACACGATCCGGACAGAAATCGAAGGCGCGGGGCCAAGGCCTCGCGCCTTTTTCATTGGGCAGAGGCGCCTTAATCTTCCGCGACATCCACATGGACCGGCCGGTCCGAGCGACGCCCGCCCGTGACCTGCGACCGGCTTTCGGCCCAGCGCCCGACAAAGTCCCGCTCGTCCCCGTAATCCATGAAGCCGCCGTAATGGTCATGCGCGCCGTCCCAGCGTTCGGCATGTTTGATCGGGCACCAGTAGGCCTCGGTCCGGGCTGCCGCTTCGCGCGCATATGAGATGACGCCGTTTCCATATCCGCAATAAACGCAGTTCACTTTCTGCACCCAGTTCAGATAGGGCAGCCGGTGGCGGTCGATCTTGACGTGGTCGCGGCGACGCACCTTGGGGATGCCGTAGACCGGAAAACAGACGTGCATATAGAGGGTTACGAAGAAATCCATGACGACGAAGGCGATCAGCACGGAATAGATCACCGGCGCCGTGATGACGTTGAGCGGCTTGATCCCCCGCACGTACTCACCGAACGCCTGCCGGGCGCGACGCTGGCGGCGGTGAACCTTGGCTTCAAAGATCAGCCGCCCCCTTTCCCACCGGCCGCCAAGTTCGTGCAGCCGCCGCTCATACTCGGCTTCCAGCGCCTCGCGCGCTTCCCATGCATGGTGTCGCAACTGTTCCAGACGTCTTGGCATGACAGGCCCTCCGATCCGCCGACAATGATGCCATTGGGGCCGGTTTCCGCCCTGCGCGCAAATGGAAACAATCCGTTTCGGCCATAATCGTTGCGCGAGTCGCCACAGTCCCGGCATAACCTTGGCAGGGCCGCCCTGGATACGTCCCTCGTTTATCTCTCCGGGCGGCCCCCTGTGAACGCCGGGGTCACATGACCTTTTTTCTGCTCAGCATGGTGTTGGTCGGCGCTACCGTGACGGTAGTGCGACCCGCCATGTACGCGGGCAGACGGCCCATCCCTCTCATCGGTGTATCCGGCTCGCACGTCATCATTCTTGGCACCGTCCTTGCGGCAATCGGCCTGACTTTCGACGTGGTGACCAGTGCGGCGTTGCTGATCGCGCTGACCATTCACGAGTTGGGCGTCGTCCTCGGCCACCGGCTGGCGGGCCATGCGGCGGTGCGTTTCCGGCTGATCCCGATGCCGCGTTCGGGCCCCGTCTCCGAGAACCCGCACCAGTCCGACCTCGAGCATTTCTTCGTCACGCTTATGGGCCCCGCGCTCGGCCTCGCCCCGATGGTGCTGGCCTTTGCTCTGTCGGACTTGTTCGCAGGGACCGCGATGCAGCACATGTTCGGCACGCTCGCGCTGACCCTCGGGGCCTTCAACTTCATCGCGCTCCTGCCGATCTGGCCGCTGTCGGGCGGGACGCTGGTTCAACTGATGATGCGCCCCGGTTTCCCGCGTGTCAGCGCCCTGCCCGCCGCGGCGTTTTTCGCCGGGCTTATCGGTCTGTCCTGGGCGACCGAGACCCCGAGCCTGTTTCTGACCTCGGTCATCGGCGCGCTCGCCTATGCGATCCGCCCGCCGATCCCCAAGGAACGCCAGCCCATGCCCGGCCGCGCCCTGATGATGGCGATCCCAGCCTATCTCGCCACGCTTTCGGCCTTCTTCCTCGGCGGCTGGTGGGTGCTACTGGTCATCACCGGCCAGCTCTGACCCCTTTCCCTCGCGAAGTGACCATGTAACTCTCCCGGCGAAACGGGAGGACGACATGGCCATCACAACCTGCGTTTTCGACGCCTACGGCACGCTCTTCGATGTGTCCGCCGCCGCGCGGGAGGCGGCAAAGGCGCCGGGGAACGATGCGCTTGCCGAGATCTGGCCTGCGTTGGCTGCCGATTGGCGCGCGAAGCAGTTGCAGTATACGTGGCTGCGCGCCGTCACCGGGGAGCATACGGATTTCTGGTCGGTCACGCAGGACGGGCTCGATTGGGCACTCGAAAAACAGGGGCTTTCGGGAGAGGCTGCGCTGCGCAAAACGCTCCTAGCGCTCTATTGGGAGCTGTCGGCCTACCCGGAAGTGCCTGTCATGCTCACCAGTTTGAAAGAGGCCGGGTTCGCCACCGCGATCCTGTCGAACGGCTCGCCCGATATGCTGGACGGCGCGGTCGGTTCCGCCGGGATCGGCGACCTTTTGGACGACTGCCTGAGTGTCGAGAGCGTCGGCATCTTCAAACCGGCGGACGCTGTCTATGACCTCGTGAACACACGCTTCGGCTGCACCAAAGATCAAGTGCTGTTCGTATCCTCGAATGGCTGGGACGCCTCAGCGGCCTGCGGCTATGGCTTCTTCACCGCGTGGGTGAACCGCGCGGGCGAACCGATGGACCGCTTGGGCCACCCGCCGCACGAAATGCTCACCGACCTCACCCCCATTCCCGACATTGCAAAGGCCATCTGATGCCCGACGTTCACCATTTCACCGCGCCCGACGGGATCAAGATCGCCTACACCGACGAGGGCGACGGCCTGCCGCTCATCGCGCTGTCGGGGCTGACCCGCAATCACCGCGATTTCGATTTCGTCGCGCCGCATCTGAAGGGCGTGCGCCTCATCCGCATGGATTATCGCGGGCGCGGTGAAAGCGACTGGGCCGATTGGTCGACCTACACCGTTCCCGCCGAGGCGGGCGACGTGGTGGCGCTGATGGCGCATCTGGGCGTCGACAAGGCCGCGTTTCTGGGCACGTCGCGCGGGGGGCTGATTTCGATGTTCCTCGCCGCCACGCAGGCCGACAAGGTGCTGGGCGTGTGCCTCAACGACGTTGGCCCGGTGGTGGATCGCGAGGGGCTAAAGGTCATCGACGGCTATATCGGGCGCAAGCCCAGGGCCGCGACGCTGGACGAGATGGCCGGCATCCGTGTTCAGACCGTGAACGGGTTCGAGGGTGTTCCGGCCTCCCGCTGGCGCGAAGAATCCGAACGGTCCTATGTCGAGACCGCTGAGGGCCTCGACATCCGGTACGATCCCGCCTTGCGCGAAAGCTTCCTTGCCGCGATGGCCGCCGAGACGCCGGACCTTTGGCCGCTGTTCATGGCGCTGGCTGGCAAGCCGCTCGCCGTCATTCGCGGATCAGGCTCTGACGTGCTGACCGCCGAGACCGCAACTGAGATGCAAGAGCGCATTCCCGAATTGCGCTTTGCCGAGGTGCCGGGGCGAGGCCATGCGCCGTTTCTGGACGAGCCCGAAGCCCTCGCGACGATCAACGCGTGGCTGGACGACTGCCGATGAACATCGACGCCATCCGGGCCGCCGCAAAGCGCATCGAAGGCCATGCGCGTGTCACGCCGCTTTTGTCCTCGCCCTTTCTCGACGAGATCGCGGGCAAGCGGATCTTCGTTAAGCCTGAGTGCCTGCAGGTGACCGGCAGCTTCAAGTATCGCGGCGGTCGTTCGGCCGTCTCGGCGCTCGACCCGGATACGCGGGCAAAGGGTGTCATCGCGTTTTCCTCCGGCAATCACGCGCAGGGCGTGGCGCAGGCTGCGCGAGATTTCGGCGTGCCTGCGGTCATCGTCATGCCCGCCGACGCGCCGCGCCTGAAGCTCGAGAATACCCGCGCGATGGGGGCTGAGGTCGTCACTTACGACCGCGCGACCGAGGACCGCGACGCAATCGGGGCGACTTTGGCCGAGGAACGCGGCCTGACCCTTATCAAGCCCTTCGACGAACCCGAAGTGATCGCGGGCCAAGGCACCACGGGGCTCGAAATCGCGGCACAAGCCAAGGCGCTCGGCGTCACCGAGGCCGAAGTGCTGATCCCCTGCGGCGGCGGCGGCCTGACGTCCGGCACCGCCATCGCGCTGGCCGCCGAAGCACCGGGCATGCGGGTGCGGCCAGTGGAGCCTGAGGGGTTCGACGACGTGGCCCGCTCGCTCGCCGCGGGTGGGATCGAACGCAACCCGGCGCTGACCGGCTCGATCTGCGATGCGATCATCACGCCGCAACCCGGCAACCTGACCTTTCCGATCATGCACGCGCTCTGCGGTCCCGGCCTTGCCGTGCCTGACGCGGACGCGCTGCGGGCCATGGCGCAGGCTTTTCTGCGTCTCAAGATCGTGGTTGAGCCGGGGGGCGCCGTCGCCCTCGCCGCCGCGCTCTTTCATGCCCACGCGACCGAAGCCGACACGCTCATCGTCGTCGCCTCGGGCGGCAACGTGGACCCGACGACTTTCGCCCAAGCCCTCGACACCCTCTGACACCGGGAGCCTCTGATGGAGTTCACCCTCGCATCCTTCAACGTCAAAAACCTGATCGGGCCGGACAAGGAATATTACGAGTTCCAGACCTACACGCCGGAGGAATTCGCGTGGAAGCGCGACTGGATGGCGAGCCAGCTGGTCGACCTCGACGCCGATGTGATCGGGTTTCAGGAAATCTTTGAGGAGGACGCGCTGCGCGACGTAATCACTGAGGCCTCGGACAGGGCGCGGGTGCTGAACGACGCGGTGATCCCGGACAAGGGCAAGGCGTACCATCGCAAGGTCATCTTCCGGAAGCTGGGGGTGGAGCCCTATGATGAGGCCGCGCTGGCCTTTGCCCCCAATGCCGCCGACACCGGCGAGCCGGGCAAGCGCCGCCCCGGCGTGGCGGTTCTGTCGCGCTTCGGCTTCGTAGGTGAACCAGAGGTCATTCAGGATTTCGACGAACCGCTGACCATCCCGTTTCAACCCCTTCGTGGGCTGGACGGCGATCTGGACGCCGGACAGTTCACCCTGCGCCGCCTTTCACGCCCGGTGCTCAAGGTTCGAATCCCGATAGGGGATCAGGTTATTACCCTCTTCAACTGCCACCTGAAGTCGAAATTGGGCGAGTACATCCGCCCGCCCGGTGCCGACTTTGCGCCCGAAGAAGACCTCGTCCATTACGATCCAGTCGGGCGCGCGATGGGGTCGATGCGCGCCGCTGTGCGCCGGATGGCCGAGGCGTGGGTGCTCCGGCGTGAGATCGTGGCGGAGCTTGCCAAAGGCAGTCCGGTCGCCGTCATGGGCGACTTCAACGATGGCGAGAACGCGGTGAGTTCCGAGATCATCTCGGGCGAGGTGCCGTTCCGCAATTACCAGTGGATGCTGCGCCACGATGCCGAAAGCTACTCGGATCGCTACACGGCGGAAGAAGCCGCGACGATCAAGGAAGCGGTCGAGCGCAACCGCCTGCACGCCGCCGAGGGTCTGTTCGTGCGTAAATCATCGCGCGACATGGTCTATACGACGGCGTTCGCGGGCGTGTTCGAGAGCATCGACCAGATTTATCTCAGTCGCCATTTCCACCCGGATTATGACAAGCGGATCGCGGATATGGAGTATTTCTCGGTGCTGAACGACCACATCACCGACGGGTCGCACCCCGAAGCGCCCTACAACAAACTCGCCTCGGACCACGGGCAGATCAAAGCGCACCTCAGGCTGCGTGACGGGCAGGACTGAGCCATGACCACGCGCATCCTGTTCGTCTGTCTCGGCAACATCTGCCGCTCCCCCACCGCCGAGGGCGTCGCGCGTCACATGGGCGCGGATCATGACGTGGCCTTCGACAGCGCCGGAACCTCGGGCTGGCATATCGGCGAGCCGCCCTATGGCGACATGCAGCGCGCCGCGCGGGGGCGGGGATACGATCTGTCACCCCTTCGGGCGCGGCAGTTCGACGTGACGGATTTCGACCGTTTCGACCTGATCCTCGCAATGGATGGCGAAAACCTTGCAGATATCGAACGCAAACGCCCGCCCGGAAACGACACGCCCGTCAGGCTGTTCACCGACTATGCGCCCGAGACCGGGATGGATCACGTGCCGGACCCGTATTACACGCGCGATTTCGACGAGACGCTGGACCTTGTCGAAGCCTGTACCGAGGGGCTGCTGAAGACGCTTTAGCCGCAGGCTTTGGCGGCGATGTCGCCGTAGTCTTTCCACTTGAGCCAGAACGACCAGTCATCGTCCTTCCCGCTCTGCCGGGTCTCTTGGCTGCGGTGCGGATCGTCGAAAAAGGACGCGCCCTTGCGCTGCTCGTGCGGGGCGAGCACCTGATCCGCAACGCCTTGGATGCAGCTGCACAGCACCGACGACGCGGCCGAACGCCCCGACTTCATGCAGGCGTTCTCAATTATCCCGGCGGCCGAGGCGGGCGTGGTCAGAACGAGCGCGAAGCCAGCGCCGATCAAGATGCGTTTCATTGTCGATCCCTGACTGTCGAAACACCGATATTCAATGCGACCGGAATTTAGCACGCTTTCGCGCGTCGCGAAACAGTCACGCTGTCACAGCCGTGTCAGAGTGGCGCTGGCCGCAAGCTCGTCGACATCCGCGCGGCGACAAAGCGCGGTCGCGTCGGTCATCACGGCGGCCGAGGCGGCGGCGCAGCCCCGCACCAGCGCCTGCTCCGGCGCGGCCCCCTGCGACAGGGCGAGAGCAAAGGCCCCGACGAAACTGTCGCCTGCGCCCACTTTCGAGAGCACCGGAACGTCGCGGGTGTTGGCGTGCCAGCGCCCCTCCGCCGTGGCCAGAACCGACCCGTCCGGCCCAAGCGCGAGCACGACCATCTCGGCGATCCCCGACGCAACCAGTGACTGCGCGAACGCCGCGACATCGTCACGCCCCTTGAGGGGGCGCCCTGCCAAGTCGGCGCTTTCCGCCCCGTCGAGTCGCAGCACGTGGAGGGGTGACTGCTGCCTGGCGCGAAGCGCCCGCATCGGCGCGCCGGAGGTGTCGAGCACCAGACCGGCGGATTTCTCCGCGATCGCCTGCGCGAGCGCGGCGGGAAAGTGGTCCGGCACGCCCGGCGGCTGGCTGCCTGAGAGCACCACGAGACCCTGCACGGGCGTCGCGGCGACGATGGCGCGGATCGCATCGGCCACAAGCGTCTCGGACCAGATCGGCCCCGGCATCACGAACCGGAACTGCTCCCCCGTGCCCCCGTCCGTCACGGCAAGCGACTGACGCGTCTCGCCGGGAATGTCGAAGACAACGGGATCGAGCGGCTCGGCGGCGAGCAGGTCCGCGAATTGTGCGCCCGTATGCCCCGCAAGCGCCACGAAAGCGGCGGCGCGCCCGCCCAGCTCGCCAATGGCGCGCGCGACGTTCACCCCGCCTCCGCCCGTGTCGAGGCTGGGCGTGGCGCAGCGCAGCTTGTCCTCGGGGCGCACGTGGTCGACCGAGGTGGACACGTCGAGCGCGGGGTTCAGCGTCACGGTGAGAAGGCCTGTCATGGGCCGACGCTAGCCCCCGATCCGGTGAGTGTCACCAAGGTTTCGTGAAACCGTCATGCCCCGGTTTCAAGCCTGCCGCTTCTATCGCCACTGGACACGTCAACAGGGAGATCACCGACATGACCCGCACCATCGCGCTCGCGCTCGCCGGCACCGTGCTGGCAGGCGCCGCCATTGCCGCCCCCATCGAACTGGGCCCCCGCCCCTACTACCTAATCGACCGCATGGAAGACGGCGCGCTCAAGGACAAGCTCATGGCCTGTCAGGACATGGACATGACCGCGCAGAAATTCTCGATCGGCCACCGTGGCGCGCCGCTCATGTTTCCCGAGCATACGGTGGAATCGAACCGCGCCGCCGCGCGGATGGGCGCCGGCATTCTGGAATGCGACGTGGCGTTCACCGCGGACAAGGAACTGGTCTGCCGTCACGCGCAGAACGACCTGCACACGACGACCAACATCCTCGCCACCGATCTGGGCGCGAACTGCACCACGCCGTTCTCGGCTGCGAACGGCGACACCCCCGCCGCTGCCGAATGCCGCACCTCGGACATCACGCTGGCCGAGTTCCGCACGCTCGAGGGCAAGATGGACGCGGCCAACCCGGCAGGCGAAACCGTCGAAGCCTATATGGACGGCACGGCAGGCTGGCGCACTGATCTGTATTCCGCGATGGGCGGCACGCTGATGACCCACGCCGAGTCGATCGCGCTTTTCGACGAGCTTGGCGCCGACTTCACCCCCGAGTTGAAGTATCCGTCGGTCGAGATGCCGTTCGACGGGTTCACCCAGGCCGATTACGCCCAGAAGCTGATCGACGAATACAAAGACGCGGGCATCGAGCCGAGCCGGGTCTGGCCGCAGTCCTTCAACCTCGAAGACGTGCTCTATTGGATCGAGAACGAGCCGGAGTTCGGTGAGCAGGCCGTGTTCCTTATCGAATGGTCGGAAGGCTTCGACGAGCAGAACGCCGAGACCTGGAACGAAGATTTCGCCGCGCTGGTCGACCAGGGCGTCAACTACCTCGCCCCGTCGATCAACATGCTGGTCACGGCGAAAGACGGCGAAGTGGCCGCGTCGGATTACGCGCTTGCCGCCAAGGAAGCTGGTCTGAACCTCATCGCCTGGACGCTGGAACGCTCTGGCCCGCTCACCACCGGTGGCGGCTGGTATTACCAGTCGGTGTCGGACGTGCTGAACAACGACGCGGACTATTTCACCGTGCTCGACGTGCTGGCGCAGGACGTGGGCGTGGAAGGCGTGTTTTCGGACTGGCCCGCGACCGTCACCTATTACGCCAACTGCATGGCGCAGGGCATGTAAGAGGTTTCGCCGCGGGCAAGCCCGCGACGATCCATGCGAGGGGGCGCGGCCCCCTCGCGCTCCCCCGAGGTTTCTGGAAACAGAGAAGAGGCGCGGCTCAGGTCGCGCTTTTGTCGTTCTTGGGGAAGATGCGGCCCCAGCGGATACGAGACCAGAGCCGTTCGTGCGCGGCATAGCAGACGAAGCCGACCAGTGCGGAGGAGAGTGCCAGCGCGCCGCCAGCGGTGAGCGATCCGGTGGCGAAATAGCCGAGGGCCGTGGTGGTGACGAGCCCGAGCAACTGCCATGTGATCGCTTTGGCGAAGGTGCGGCGCGCGCTGTCCATTCCCGGTCTCCCTGTTTTATCGTTGTATGAGAGAGACTTATCCGCTGGACGCGTGAGCGCGAAGTCTGTTACCTGTGAACTTGGCACGACATCTGTTTAGCATTGGCGACATTGTTCATGAAAATCGACAAGCGCGACCGCGCACTTCTGTTCCGTGAACGCCTGCTGTCGGCGATGACACTCGCGGGCGCCAGCCGCGCAGGCGTCGCGCGGGCGACGGGTGTGAATCGGTCGACGATCTCGCAGGTGCTGGATGCCGAGGCGGCGCGCCTGCCCTCGTCGCAATTGACCGCCGATCTGGCGCAGGAACTGGGCGTATCGACCGACTGGCTTCTGGGTCTCACGGATCGGCCCGAACGGCCCGGCGATGCCATCGCGGCGGCCATGCAGATGACCGAGGCCGACCGGACGCCTGCCGACGATCAGTTGCTCGACTGGTATCGCGAGGCGGCGGGTTACAAGGTCCGTCACGTGCCTGCGACCCTGCCGGACATGCTCAAGACCGAGGATGTGCTGCGCTGGGAATACGCGGATTTCCTGTCGAAGACCTCGGATCAGGCGATTTCGGCGATGCAAGAGCGGCTCGATTTTCTGCGCGCCCGCGCCTCGGACCACGAGATCGCCCTGCCGGTGCAGGAGGTGGCCGCGCTCGCCGCCGGTGAAGGCTACTACCGGGGGCTCGGCGAAGACGTGCGCCGCGCCCAGATCGAGCATCTGATCGCGCTGCATGAGGAGTATTTTCCCAGCCTGCGGGTGTTTCTCTACGACGCGCGGCGGGTGTTTTCCGCGCCGATCACGGTCTATGGCCCGCTCGTCGGTGTGATCTATGTCGGGCGCTTTTACCTCGCGTTCCGGGAGTCTTCGCGCCTGCGTTCGCTCACCGACCATTTCGACTGGCTGGTGCGCGAGGCCGAGGTGGACGCGCGCGATTTCGGCACGCATCTGAAGGGGCTCGCAGCCAATCGGGCCGGGAGCGGCGCCTGACCTGTGCCGCGGCGCACAGGCTTCGCGGTTGAACTTTCCACTGCGCGCGCGTTGTCTCGCACGAAACCTTAGGAAGGACACGCCATGCCGCTGAAGATCAAAGTCATCACCTGTTCCACCCGCCCCGGCCGTATCGGGCCCGCCGTGAGCGACTGGATCGCGGGCGTGGCGGAGACGCGCGACGCGCTGGAGATCGAGCTCGTGGACCTCGCCGATCTGAACCTGCCGGTCTATGATGAGCCCAAGCACCCGAGCCTGCAGGATTATGCCCACGACCACACGAAACGCTGGTCGGCCATCGTGGGTGAGGCGGACGGGTTCATTTTCGTCACGCCGGAATACGATTTCTTCCCGCCCGCGAGCGTGATCAACGCTGTGCAATATCTGCTTGTCGAATGGGCCAAGAAGCCTGCAGGTGTGGTCAGCTATGGTGGCGTGTCCGGCGGCCTGCGCTCGATGCAGGTGCTGCGCACGCTACTGGGCAATGTCGGCATGGTCGCGCTGAACAAGTCGATCCCGATCCCCTTCGTCGGGCAGAAAATCCAAGACGGTAAACTCGTCGCCAACGACGAGATGGGTCAAGGCGCGACCATCATGCTCGACGAGCTTGAAAAATGGGGCGCGGCACTGAAACCGATGCGGGGCTGAGGCACCGCTCAGTCGTCGCCGGGCGGGCCTTTGTCGCTTTTGTCGAAGGCCGCCCAGAACGCCGCGCCGATCCCTGCGCCAAGCGCGATTCCGGCACCGATATTGTCCATCGCCACGCCAAAGGCGGTGCCGACGCCGATGCCGATCGCCATGGCCGCTCCGATGTTCATGTCATCCTCCCGCGTTGCTGCGTGCCCTATTCCACATAGGCGCGCGGCCCTTTTAAACAAAACCCGCCGGCACGATTTTGCCCACTTCCACGGGTCCGCGAAGGGTGTTATCTCCCACCGCCATGACTGACCTCGCTCACATCCGCAATTTCTCGATCGTCGCCCATATCGACCACGGGAAATCCACGCTCGCCGACCGCCTGATCCAAGCCACGAACACTGTGGCGGACCGGGATATGAAAGAGCAGTTGCTCGACGCTATGGACATCGAGCGCGAGCGGGGCATCACGATCAAGGCGAACACCGTGCGCATCGAGTATTCGGCGCTCGACGGGCAGGACTATGTCCTGAACCTGATCGACACCCCCGGCCACGTCGACTTTGCCTATGAGGTGTCGCGGTCGATGCGCGCGGTCGAAGGCTCGCTGCTGGTCGTCGACTCGACCCAAGGGGTCGAGGCCCAGACGCTCGCCAACGTGTATCAGGCCATCGACGCCGACCACGAAATCGTGCCGGTCTTCAACAAGATCGACCTGCCCGCGTCGGACATTTCGCGCGTGGCCGAACAGGTCGAGGACGTGATCGGGATCGACGCCTCGGGCGCCATCGCGGTGTCGGCCAAGACCGGCGAGGGCATCCGCGAAGTGCTGGAAGCCATCGTTCATCGCCTGCCTGCGCCCACCGGGGATGCCGATGCGCCGCTCAAGGCGATGCTGGTCGACAGTTGGTATGACCCCTATCTCGGCGTCGTCGTGCTGGTGCGCGTCATGGACGGCAAGATGAAGAAGAACGACCGTGTGATGTTCATGCAGAACGGCACGGTCCACCAGATCGACAAGATCGGCGTTTTCCGCCCCAAGATGCAGGACGTCAAAGAGCTTGGACCGGGTGAGATCGGGTTCATCACCGCGTCGATCAAGCAGGTGCGCGACACGAAAGTCGGCGACACGATCACGCATGAGAAAAAGGGCTGCGAAAAGCCCCTACCCGGCTTCAATCCGTCGATCCCGGTGGTGTTCTGTGGCCTGTTCCCGGTGGACAGTGCCGAGTTCGAGGACCTGCGCGACGCGATTGAAAAGCTGGCGTTGAACGACGCTTCGTTCAGCTATGAGATGGAAACCTCGGCCGCGCTCGGCTTTGGGTTCCGGTGTGGGTTCCTTGGCCTCCTCCATCTCGAGGTTGTTCGCGACCGTCTGGAACGCGAATACGATATCGAACTCATCACCACCGCGCCGTCGGTGGTCTATAACATCTACATGAAGGACGGGACGATGCAGGAACTGCATAACCCGGCCGACATGCCCGACCTCACCTACGTGGACCACGTCGAAGAACCGCGCATCAAGGCGACGATCATGGTGCCGGACGAATACTTGGGCGACGTGCTCAAACTCTGTCAGGACCGGCGCGGCATCCAGCTGGATCTGACCTATGCCGGGTCACGCGCGATGGTGGTTTACGACCTGCCGCTGAACGAGGTGGTCTTTGACTTCTACGATAGGCTGAAATCCGTAACGAAAGGTTACGCGAGCTTCGACTATTCGATCGAGGGGTACCGGCAGGACAACCTCGTCAAGATGCAGATCCTCGTGAACGACGAGCCGGTCGACGCGCTGTCGATGATGGTCCACCGCGACCGCGCCGAAATGCGCGGCCGGGCGATGTGCGAGAAGCTCAAAGACCTCATCCCGCGCCACATGTTCAAGATCCCGATTCAGGCGGCCATCGGCGGCAAGGTCATCGCCCGTGAAACGCTTTCGGCGCTGCGCAAGGACGTGACGGCCAAGTGCTACGGCGGCGACGCGACGCGGAAGAAGAAGCTGCTCGAGAAGCAGAAAGCCGGCAAGAAGAAGATGCGCCAGTTCGGGAAGGTAGAGATCCCGCAGGAAGCGTTTATCTCGGCGTTGAAGATGGATGATTGATTGGCATATCAAGAATACGCACCAAGAAGTACGCTTTTTCAATTTACAAGTTTGAATGGATTTCGTGGAATTGTAGGCTCCAAAGAGCTATGGTTCTCAGACATTCGCACACTCAACGATCCACGTGAGCTGGTGTTTGGATTGGGAAGAGTCAGGCCGACTCTCCAAAATATAATTAGGAAGAACGACAAATGGGACAACGATCTCTTTAGACCACTCTTAGAGCAAGCCTACAATTATATTAAGACGACGGATTTATTCGCCTGCAGTTTTTGCTTAAGTGGAGACGCAATGCCTCTGTGGCAGCGGTACGGAGATTCGGGTAAAGGTATATCGATTGGGTTCCGGCCTAGGGCAATTCTCGATATTCATTGTCGCATTCAAAGAGTCGACTATGTGGTCGAGGACACTCCCACAGATGAAATGGAGAAGGCATTTTTTGATCTCTTAGAGCCAATCGCTCGGCTTGGTGTGCGCCCAGACCCTGCACAGGTAATCAAAATTGTTGGCAAGATGGTCTCAATTTGCACTGCCACAAAACACGAATCTTGGAAGTACGAGGAAGAAGTGCGGGCGGTCTTCGCCCAATCGGAACAGTCAGGCTACGAGAGTATGAGCTCATTCTTGGGACGTTTCCGATCAAATGATGAGATCGCTCCATATCGCAAGCCTCTTAAAAGGGAAGGCGCGGGTGGCGAAGTCTCTTATATTCCTTTTAAGTACGGTAAGAAACGCGGGAAGGACTACGATCCATCGCAATCCATTGAGAAGGTAATTGTTGGTCCGTTCGCACAGATAACACCACCGGAAGTTCGCGCGATCTTGAGCTCTGAAGGCTTCGAAAATTTTGAGGTCAAACTATCAGAGTGTGTTTGGAGATAGTCGCGATTCGGAAGCAACCTTTGGCACGAGATTTTGTCTAAACGCCAGGCTTGATTTTTCACTGTGTTTTTGGTTAGCAAACCTCTTGAAATCCATTGCTGCCACCTAAGATAGTCGGATAACGCAGAACTCTGAATAGCGTGTTTGTCCGCAACCAAGTGCACCGTTCACGAATAGCTGCTTCCGGGTCAGACGTTCGAATTTTTCGATTCTACTTCTCTATAGCTAAATCCAGTGACGCATCCCCTCCAACGGCGTAATCTGATCCCACGAATCCCATTTTTCCGCCCCCAACCCGGAGGCCCAGATTTTGAAACGCATCGTTCCCGCCGCCATTGCGGCCCTCTCCCTTACCGCCTGCGCGCTGACATCCACGACCACGGGGACACCCACCCCAGAACCCACCTTCGACGAAGTCTACGCCGCTGCCGTGGGCGCCTACGGCGATGCGATCTTCGAAAATGCGGGGGCCAGTGCGACGCCGGTGGCGAACATGCCAAAAAGCGCGTCGGCGACGTACTCGGGCTATTCGTCGATCATCCTAAGCAAGGCAGGGCCGACCTCGGCCCTGATCGACATATTGGTCGGGCGCTCGACGCTTACCGCCAACTTCACCTCGACCGGTGGCACCGTCGCGGGAACGGCGAGCGACTTTACCTATGTCAACGACCTGTCGCAGGCAGAGTTCGATGCACGGACTACGGCGGCCAGTGCCGCATACGCCACCGCCACGACGCGTGAGGATATGGTCGAGGTCGGGCGACTGCTCTTCGACAGCGAGGGCAAAGCCAACGGGTCGATCGACGTTACCAACGGGCAGATCACCGGCAACACTCTGACCGCCGATGTGGCCGGAACGGTGGAGCATGGCGGCTACAGCACCAGCATCAACGGTGCTGCGACCGGATCGTTCGCTGGCCCGACCGGCGGGATCATCCGCATCATCGAAAGTGATGCGTCGAGTTTCGAGCAAGGCGGGATCGGCTTTCTGGGGGCCGAATTCTTGATGGACACGACGCGGGACTGACGCACCGCAATCCGACGCGTGCGCGGCAGGTGTGGCCTTGGCGCGTGGGAACCCTGCCTTCTGCCCCGGCGTTCTATGGGCGAAGGAGACCGCCCATGCCCACGGATACCGCCCTCGCCCACCCGTTGCCCGATCGTGCCACTGACCTCGAACGGGTCGACCGGCTCGCGCGGCTGCTCGACACGCGCTACGGCATTCCCGGCACTAAGCTGCGCTTCGGACTCGACAGTCTGATCGGCCTGATCCCCGGCGTCGGCGACACCGTCATGCTGCTGCCTTCGATCTGGATCATCTCGGTCGCGTGGAAGCACGACGTGCCGAAGCGGACCATCGCGCGGATGATCTGGAACTCCGGCGTCGATTTCGTGGTCGGCAGTGTCCCGGTGGCCGGTGACGTCTTCGATCTGTTCTACAAATCGCACCGCAAGAACGCGGCCCTGCTGCGCGAAGCCCTGCGCGCGCAGCGGTGAGCTGGATCGCCCCAACGGGAACCGCGCTTGTCGCACAGGCGTTTACACCCAAAGGAGACATGAAATGAAACATGGCTGGAGACTTCTGTTCATCCCCCTCTGGGCGCTCTGCATCGCGGGTGTCGTGGTCGTTGCCGGGCTGGTCTTGGGCTTCTTCACCTGGCTCACGTTCCTAGTCGCGGCCATCATCGGTCTGGCCATCGGCATTCCGGCGGGCCTGTGGAACACCAGAAAGGTGCGCCGCGACGATCCCGACTGGAAAAGCGACCGGCACATTCCGGTCTGAGGCGAATTATCGCGACGGAATTCCGTGCGGCTGACGTATGTTGGTCATGACCAACTTCGGAGACAAGCCATGCCCCACGGTTACACGCGCACGCAGATCGCCCTGCACTGGGTGATCTTCATCCTGATTGCCGCACAATTCCTGTTTAACGAGGCCATTTCGGACGCGTGGCGTGCGTTCATGCGCACGGGCGAGGCGGGCTTTAACGTCCTTGTGGCACAGCACGTCTTTGGCGGCCTTTTGATTCTGGGGCTGGTTATCTGGCGACTGGCGATCAAGCTGAAACGTGGCGGCCCGCCCCTGCCCGAGAACGAGCCCGCGATCCTGAAAGTCGCGGCTCACGGGACGCACATCCTGCTCTACCTGCTCATGATCCTCGTGCCCGTGTCCGGTGCGGTGGCGTGGTTTGGCGGGGTCGAGACTGCGGCCGAGGGCCATGAGGTCCTGAAATCCGTCCTGCTCATTCTTGTGCTCGTCCATTTTCTGGGCGCCATCGCCCAGCGGGTGATCTTCAAGTCCGACGTCATGACACGGATGATGCGTCCGAACCCGTGACGCGGCTCGTTCTCATGCTGCACTCGATCATCGGGGCCACGCTCGCGGGTGTGGCCGTGGTCGTGGCTCTGGTTTCCGGTGTGACGGGCCTTTGGCCACTGATCGGGTCAGCCGTGGTTGGGTGGGTCGTCGGTTGGCCGATCGCCTACGTCGTCGCAAAACAAATTCAATAACATGAATGATTCAGATCAAGGACAATCTACCCTGCGCGCACCAAGGTCGACCCGGAACGCGCGAAGGATAAGGGGAAGAACGGATGTTCCTGTTGATTGCGCTTTACGCCGTGGGCGGCACCACGCTGGCCGGCATTTTCATCGTCGCGGCACTGACCGCGGGCTTTACCACCACGACGCCCATCGTCTGGGCTGCGGTCGCGGGTTTCGCCGTCGCGCTCCCGGTAGTGTGGATCGTAGGACGCAAGCTGCGCTGATCGTCGCGAAAGCGGTTGCATGGGGCCGCAGGCTACGGCTATCTCGCCTGCGTGCGGCCCCTTAGCTCAACAGGATAGAGCAGCTGACTTCTAATCAGCAGGTTCGGGGTTCGAGTCCTCGAGGGGTCGCCAATCTCACCACCCGCAGGCGTCAACTGGACGGCCCAGCGCCGCTGCACGCGCCGTTCAGCCGCGCGACAGATCGAGCGCCACGTCGACGATCATGTCTTCCTGACCGCCGATGATGCCGCGCTTGCCCACCTCGACGAGGATTTCGCGCGCATCGACGCCGTGGATCTTGGACGCGGCCTCGGCATGGCGCAGGAAGCTGGAATAGACCCCGGCATAGCCCAGCGACAGGCTTTCGCGGTCCACCCGCACTGGACGGTCCTGCAACGGGCGCACGAGGTCGTCGGCGGCGTCCATCAGCGCGAACAGGTCGCAGCCGTGGTCGTAACCCATCTTGTCCAGCACCGCGACGAGCGCCTCGAGCGGCGCGTTGCCCGCGCCAGCCCCCATGCCCGCGAGCGAGGCATCGACCCGCCGCGCCCCGGCCTTGATCCCGGCAATCGCATTGGCCACGCCGAAGGTCAGGTTGTGGTGGGTATGCACGCCCACTTCGGTCTCGGGCTGCACTGCCTGCCGCAGCGCGCCTGCGCGTTCGGCATAGTCCTCCGGCAAAAGCGCGCCTGCGGAATCGGTGACATAGACGCAGGCCGCGCCATAGCTTTCCATCAGCTTGGCCTGCGCGACTAGGTCGTTCACGGGCAGCATATGCGCCATCATTAGGAAACCGGCGACATCCATGCCCATGTCGCGCGCAGCCGCGATATGCTGGCGCGACACGTCGGCTTCCGAGCAATGGGTCGCGACACGCACCGAGCGCGCCCCAGCCTCATAGGCCCGGTGCAGATCCTCGACCGTCCCGATCCCGGGCAAGAGCAGAACCGTCACGACCGCACGTTCGCAGACCTCGGCCACCGCCGCGATCCACTCCATATCGTCATGCGCGCCGAAGCCGTAGTTGAAGGACGCGCCCGACAACCCATCGCCATGCGTGATCTCGATGGCGTCCACCCCCGCCCTGTCCAGCGCGCGGGCGATGTCGCGGGCCTGATCCAGCGAGTAACGGTGGCGGATCGCGTGCATCCCGTCGCGCAAGGTGACGTCCTGAATGTAAAGATCGCTCATGCGTGAACCTCCTCCTGCCGGGCCGCCCAGTCTTCTGCCGTGGCGAGCGCCGCCGATGTCATGATGTCGAGATTGCCCGCGTAAGCTGGCAGGTAATGCGCCGCGCCTTCGACCTCGAGCATCACCGTGGTCTTCAGCCCGCTCGTGGGCCCCTGTCCCGGCACGTTGACCGGGTCGTTGTCGCCGATGACCTCGAACTGGACCTTTTGCTTCAGCCGGTAGCCCGGAACATAGCTTTGCACCCGCGCCACCATCGCCTCGACCGCCGCTTCGATGGCCTCGGGCGTGCCGCCGCGTGACAGGCAGATGACCGTGTCGCGCATCATGACGGGCGGCTCGGCGGGGTTCAGAATGATGATCGCCTTGCCCCGCGTCGCCCCGCCCAGATCGCGGATCGCTTGCGAGGTCGTCTCAGTAAACTCATCGATATTGGCCCGCGTCCCCGGCCCTGCCGACTTGGACGCGATGGAGGCGACGATCTCGGCCCACATGACCTCGTCCGTGGCCTGCCGCACCGCGTGAACGATGGGAATCGTCGCCTGACCTCCGCAGGTGACCATGTTGACGTTTGGCGCATCCATCGTCTCGGCCCCGTTGATGACGGGGATGGTGAAGGGGCCGACGGCGGCGGGGGTCATGTCGATGACCTTTTTGCCGTCCGCCGCGAGCGCCTTGGCATGGGCCGCATGGGCCGGGGCCGAGGTCGCGTCGAACACCACGTCGATCTCACCGTAGCCCTCGAACGCCCGCAGCCCGTCGATCCCGGTGTCGATGGCGGCAACCCCCAGCCGTTTGGCCCGCGCGAGCCCGTCCGAGGCGGGGTCGATGCCCACCATCGCCACGATGTCGAGATATGCAGCGTTGCGCATGATCTTGATCATCAGGTCCGTGCCGATGTTGCCCGACCCGATGATCGCGCATTTGCGTTTGGCCATGTCGTCCTCCGTCCTGTGCGTCGCGACCCTTCGCGAACCGCCCCTGTGCGGCGCCACACTATGCGCGGCGCGGCACGCCCCGCAAGATTAAATACATGTTTTCATACTTATTGACATTTATCCATTTGCGCCGTTACCTGATTGCGCGGTGCAGGGAGGACATGCAGCATCGCAGGACAGGAGGAGTTCCAATGTTTACTAGACTTGCGAAAGGCGTTCGGGGGGCCGCGACCGCGACCACAATCGCTCTCGCTGCAGGATTCGCCGCTCAGACCGCCACCGCCGCCGAGCTGATTTTCAACAACTACGCCCCGCCGCCCTCGCCGGTCACGAAGGTGCTGTTCGAGCAATTCGCGGCAGATATCGAAGCGGCGACGAACGGCGAAGTGACGGTCACCATTCCGGCCACTTCGATGGCACCGGTGAACGGCAACTGGGAGCTTGTGACGAACGGCATCGTCGATGTGGTGAACCAAGCGGCCTATGTGATGCCGCAGCAGTTCAAGCTGCAAAAGCTGGCCGAACTGCCGTTCAACACGCTCTCGGCCGAGGCCGCTTCGGTCGCGCTGAACCGCACGTATGACAAGTATTTCGCCGAGTCGGGCGAATACGACGGGGTCAAGGTTCTGGCCTTCACCGTCTTTGCCGGTCGCCAGATCATGAACAACGTGCGCCCGATTGAGACGATCGAAGATTACGCGGGTCTCAAGATCTGGACCACGCCCGGCCCGCTTGCCGCCGCTGCCGATGCGCTCGGCGCGACCGCCGTGCCCGCGCCCTTCCCCAAGCTCTTTGAATTCGCATCGAAAGGCACCGTGGACGGAATGATGTACACGCCTTCGACCGCGCGCTCGTCGCAGACCGGGGACTATGTGCAGTACTACACCCACGTCCCCGGCGGCCTCGGGTCGATCAGCTTTGCGATGGTCATGAATCAGGACAGCTGGGACCGCCTGTCGCCCGAGCATCAGGACGCGATCCAGACCCTCGCCGACGACCTGCCGTCGAAATACGGCAAGGTGCAGGACGGGGACGAAGAAAGCGCGCTCGGCATGATCGGTGTGGAGACGCAGGAAGCCTCGCCCGAACTGGTCGCAGCGCTCCAAGACCGGCTCGCGGGCTTCGAAGCCGGTTGGATCGAGACCGCCAAGGGCGCCGGTATCGAGAACCCGCAGGAGGTTCTGGACTACTACCGCGAACAGATGGAACTTGTGGCGAACGCCGCGACCAACTGATCGCAGCTTGCAAAGGGGGGCACCATGTTGACGACGCTTTACCGGATCATCGCCGTGATTTCCGCCGTCGCCCTGGTGTCCCTCACCTTACTGACGACCGCCGATGTCGTGGCACGCTACGCGGTGTCGGCCCCGATCCATGCGGCGATGGAGGGTATATCCTACCTTCTCGCCCTCTTGATCCTCGCAGGCTACGGCCTCGTCACCCGTGACCGCACGCATATCGCCGTCGGTATCCTGCCCGAAATCTTTCCCCGGATCGCCAAGGTGGAACGGCACGTCACCGCGCTCTTCACGCTGGGCGGCACGGTTCTCATCACATGGCTGCTCTGGAAACAGGCCAGCAGCCACCTTGCGCGCGGCCAGATGGGCGAGACGATCCCCGTCCCTCTCGGCTGGATCATCCTCGGCCTGACGATCCTGTCCGCCGCCGCGATCCTTTTCGCGCTTCGCACCGTATTCCGGCCCGAATCGGCCCCGGACACCGACCACTAGGACCACGAACACATGACGATTGCACTGGTCGCTGTCGGCCTTCTTGCCGCAGCCATTCTGACGCGTATCCCGCTCGGCTTCATCCTGATGGCGGCGGGGATCGTCGGGATCGCGATGATCCACCCGCGTGGCTTCGACGCGGGGCTCCTGATCGCCGAGCAGCAGTTGCTCGAGGTCGTCACCGACTTTCAACTGTCGGTCCTGCCGCTCTTTATCCTGATGGGCGTCTTTGTCGCCCGCGCAGGGCTGGCCGACGACCTGTTCGACGCCTGTTACAAGTGGCTGGGCCACCTGCGTGGCGGTGTGGCCATCGGCGCGGTCGCGGCCTGCGCGGGCTTCGCGGCCATGTCAGGCTCGACCGCTGCCTCGGCCGCCACCATGTCCAAGGTCGCGATGCCCGCGCTCAGGCGGTTCAAATACGATATGGGCTTTGCCGCAGGCACCATCGCGGCAGGCGGCACGCTGGGTATCCTGATCCCGCCCTCCGGCGCGCTGATCGTCTATGGCCTGCTGACCGAGACCAGCATCGCGGACCTTTTCATGGCCGGCCTCATCCCTGGCATCCTCTCGGCCCTCGCCTATATCGCAGTGGCCTTCGCGGTCGCCACGCTGCGCCCCGATTGGGGACCGCGCGGTGAACGCTTCACCATGCGCGAAAAGCTCGTCTCGTTGTCAAAGGTCTGGGCCGTGGCGGCGCTTTTCCTGTTCATCATCGGCGGCATCTTCATCGGCCTTTTCACCACGACCGAGGCCGCGGGCATCGGTGCCTTCTGCGCTTTCCTGATCGCGCTCCTGCGCCGTCGGATGACCACCCGCATCTTTTTCGACGCGCTGGTCGAGGCCGCCAAACTGTCGGCCATGATCTTCATCATGATCGCGGGCGCGCTGACGCTGAACCAGTTCGTCAACTTCTCGGGCCTGCCGCGCATGGCGGTCGAGTTCGTGACTTCGCTCAACCTCTCGCCGGTCGAGGCGCTGCTCTGCATTCTTGCGATCTACGTGGTGCTCGGCATGTTCATCGACGGCTTCGCGATGATCTTTCTGACCGTACCGGTGTTCACCCCGGTGATCGTGGCGCTCGGCTTCGATCCGATCTGGTGGGGTATCCTGCTGGTGATGGTGGTGGAGTTCAGCCTCATCACGCCACCCGTGGGGCTGAACCTTTACATCATGAAGTCGATGAACCCAGACATTCCGATCACCCGCATCTTTATCGGGGTCGCGCCCTACTATGTCGCCGACATCGCGCGGATCGTTCTGATGATCCTCGTGCCGGGGTTGGCGCTCTACCTGCCGGGCCTTCTGAACTAGATCAGGCGCGCCCGGCCCGGTCGGCGTAGTACTGCCACGCGCGGGTCATCGGGTTCTGGGCAAGGTTCACGTCCTTCGATAGGCGCTGCTCTTCCTCGCTCAGGAACACCGGCTCGCCGATGCGCCGCGCTTCGGCCAGCACCTGCGCGTTGACCCCCAGATAGATCGCCTTGAGTGTCGCCTCGCGCACGTCACGCCCGACCACGACCGAGCCGTGACCGCGCATGAGGATGCCGTCGCGCTCGCCCAAAGCGCGCGCGAGATTGTCGCCCTGATCGCCATTGGACACCAGCATGTTCGTGGCCGGACCGAAAGCATCGCGAATGTCCCAGACCGGCACCTCGGCCCCGACGATGGCCCCCAAATGGGTCACGGGGCGAAGCGGCTCGCGGGTCACGGCGAAGGGCAGGATTTCGCGGGCATGGCTGTGAACCACGGCAAAGACGTCGGGTCGCTCGGCATAGATCGAGCCGTGGATGAAGCGTTCGAGATAGGGTTTGCGGTCGTCCTCGCCCACCACGCCGCCATCGTGCGTGAAGGTCATGATGTCGTCGCGCGACACGAGCTCGGGGCTGCGTGATTGCGACAGAAGAAACAGCGCAGGGTCGTCCGGGTGGCGAATGCTCACATGCCCGAAGGCATCCAGAACGCCCTCATGCGCCAGAATGTGGTTCGCGGTCACGAGGTCCGCGATCAGCTCGTCGAGTGTCATATCCTATCCTCCCAGACAAACGCAGGGGGCCGACATGCGCCGACCCCCTGCCCGATGCCAAACGGCGGCATCCTCACGCAGGCTTGTGCCCGCGCTCACGCAACATTCCGTAGTAGTCCAGCCGCCGAAAGCCGGAGTAATTCCGGATCAGAAGCGGGTGCAGACCCCATTCGTAAACGGTGGCGAGGTCGTCGGCCTTCAGCGCCTCGATCTCTTCCGCCGCCATGTTCATCTCGGCCCCGACCGCGTCCGGGTCGTCGGCATAGCGCTGGCGCAGCCCCTCGTCCTTGTCGAATTGGTAGAGAAAGCGCTCAAGTCCCCTGCGTCTCTTGCTCATGTGAACTCCACCGCGCCGATACCCGTTTTCCATGCCGAAACCGGCTCATAGGCCAGCGTGTGCGACCGCGACTTGCCGCTGGCAGCAGCGGCGACGAGCCAGTTGCGGATCTCGCCCGCCCCGTTGCCCGCGCTCTCGATTACCGTGTCGCTGTCCAGATCGGCGAGCGCGGCGTAGTCGCCCGCCTCCAATCCGGCAAGGAAATCCCGGTCGAACTCTTCATTGATAAGCCCGGTCTGCGGCAGGCCGATCCAGTGGCTGAGACCGCCGGTTCCGACGACGCCGACCTTACCCGCAAGTCCCTGCTCTCGCAGCACCGCGCCCAGTGCCTCGCCGAAGGCCAGACAGCGCTGATGGCGCGGCAGCGGCGGGATCGTACAGTTCACATAGACCGGCAGCACGGGCAGGCGCACATGCTTGAACAGGAAGTTAAGCGGGCAGTTGAACGCGTGATCCAGCCGCATCTCGGCCACGCCCGCTACGTCGAAATCACGCTGCAGCAGGCCCGCGACCACGTCTTCGCCCAAGCCCTCGATAGCCTCGTAGCTGGTCTTTTCGGTCCCGGCCTCCCCCCAGGACGGGAATTCCTCGCCCGTGCCGATGGCAAAGGCGGGGACGGTCTCGTAGGAGAAGGTCATCATGTGGTCGGTCCCGACCATCACCAGCACCTCCGCCCCCGATGCCTTCAACGACTGGCTGAGGCGGTCGAACGCCCCGAACACCCGCTCCGCCTGCGCGGAATCGGTGCCCTCGGGCATCCGCATCATGGCCGCCGTATGGGCCATTGCCGCGCTCCAGACTATCTCGCTCACGCAAACCTCCTCCGCCCGCGCTTTTGCGGACATTGCCTGAATTCGGGGCCAGTCTAAGCCGGGGTCCGCACCATTACAATCATTCCTTCATACTTTTATACTTTTTAATAAATCCTTGCGCATCCTGCTTGCGGTAGCTATCGGCCTGTGAAACGCTGATAGGCACATTGAAACCCCCGATTTCCGCGCATCTTCGCGGTTTGCGGCCAAGGAACGAACGCGAGTCACCCCACTGCATGGAGAAAGCCGTCCGAACGCCCATCGTCGATTTCGACCAGAGCGACTCGCCCATCTATCTCCAGCTCGTGACCCTGTTTCGCCGTCAGATTTCCCAAGGATACTGGCCGGTTGGCGAACGTCTGAACAGCATCGACACGCTGGCCCAGCAATTCGGCGTGGCGACCGGCACGGTGCGCCAAGCGCTGGCCTTTCTAGAACGCGAGGGGCTGGTCCAGCGCAAGCGGCGGCTGGGCACCATCGTGCTCAAACGGCCCGACACGCTTGCGCCGATGACCATGCCGCGAAGCCGCGCCGATCTGGTCCGGTTTCTCGACGCGATGAAAAGCGCGCCCTTGGACACCTCGGGCGACGCGAGCGATGGTAAGACCGCCGAGAGCCACGTCTACAGCCGGGGCGAAACCCCCGTTCTGATCGAAAACCTGCGCTTCGACGGTGAGGCTTTCACCCGCTCGGCCCCACCGATGGCGCAGCTCGGCGCGCCTGGATTTGCGGATCACGGCCTGCGTCAGACCACCACCATCGGCACCGCCGACACGCGCACCAGTCAGATCCTCGGTATTCCCGTGAACGCCGCCGTCGCGCTCATGTCGCACAGCCTGACCACGCCTCAGGGCGAGGTGGTGCTCGAGGCGCAGTGGCTCATTCGCGGTGACGCGGTGAACTTTGTGGAAAGCTTCGACACGACGAGAGTGACGGGATGAGCAAGACCGACACCTCCGGCACGACCGACATGACCTCGGCCTTCGCCTTCGCGGATGCGACGCCGATCTACGTGAAGCTCGTGATGCTGTTTCGCGGCAATATCGAAAGCGGCATCTGGCCGGTGGGCGAGAACATTCCGCCGCTTCAGACCCTCGCCGACGATCTTGGCGTTTCCCGCGCCACGGTGCGTCAGGCGATGTCGTTTCTCGAAGAGGAAGGCATCATTCAGGGCGTGCGCGGACGCGGCACGATGGTGCTCGCCAAGCCCAAAGGGCGGCTCTGGCTGCCGGTGGCCGACAACTGGCCCGACATGGTGCTGCAATCCGAGCAGGTCGAGGCCGAATGGGCCGAGATCGAGAAACCCTTGTGGGAGCCGGACCTGTCGGATTTCACCGACGGCAAACTGGTCGACGCCTACCACGTCCTGCGCCGGGTGCTGAGCCAGAACGGCGTGCCCTACCTTGTCGGCACGTCCTATATAGACCAGCGGATCGCGGACGCGGTCGGGACCGAGGCGTTCGCCAAACAGCCCCTGTTCGACATCCTCGACCCTTACCTCGCGCACATCGACCAGTCGGTGCGGATCGACGCGGCGGACGCCGAAACCGCGTATCTCATCGACATTCCGCTGAATGCCCCCACCGTGGTCGTGCGCCGCGCCGGGCTGAATGCCCAAGGCGAGATCGTCTATCAGGGCGAGGGCATTCTGCGGGGCGATTTCGTCCGGGTCGAGCGCGACCTCGCCTGAGTTATTTCAGGTGGGTGTCGAGGAAATCGATCCCCATCTCCCAACTCCGATGCGCCGCCGTCTTGTTGTACGACGGGATCGCCGGGTCCTGAAACGCGTGGCCCGCATCCGGGTGGGTGACGAAGTCGATGTCCAGCCCCCGCGCCTCGGCCTCGGCCTTCAGCGCCGCCTGATCCTCCTGCGGGACCGCCGTGTCCTGTTCGCCGAACTGGACCTGTAGCGGGCAGGTCAGCTTGTGCGCGTCGGGGATACGGTTGAGCGGTTTGTCGTCGGGGCGGTACTCCGGGAACACGATGATGTTCGGGTAATACCCGACCGCGACCTTGAGCCGGTCGGTGCGCCCGAAGACCCACGCCAGCATCGTGCCACCGCCCATGCAGTAGCCGACCGTGCCCAGACGCTCTGGGTCCACGTCATCGCGGGTGAGAAGGTAGTCGAGCCCGGCATCGCAATCCGGGATCGACTGCTCGTCGCGTGCCGCGATGAACGCCTTGGAGCGGCGCTCTTCCGGGTCTTTGAAGTCCTGCGGCGGCTGCCCGCCCTCGCGGGAAAACAGATCCACCGTCAGCACCACATAGCCCCGTTCGGCGAGCCGCTCGGTCATCTCCTGCCGGTGCGCGGTGACGCCGAGGTTTTCGTGGACCATCACGATGGCCGGATGTTTGCCCGGCGCGCGCGGCGCGGCGAGGTAGCCCCGGATGGTGTCGCTACCGGACGGGAATTCGACCCATCCGGCGGTGATCGTTTTGCGCCAGAGCGGGGGGAGCGGAAGGTTTGCCATGATCGTCCTCCTCAGATGGCCAGCTCGATATCCCAGAGCGGCGCTTCGCCCTTCATCCCGAACTCCACCGCGTGGATGCGGGCGCAGGACGGGCAGGCATAAAGCGCCGCATCTAGGTCGGCATGCAGCTTGATGCGCGGGCCAAGGTCGGCGGCCTCTGCCGCGCCACGTTTGGCATAGTCCTTCCAGTTCTCCGAAGCGGGCGCGATGGCCGAGCCGCAGCCACAGCGGAAGTACGCCTTGCCGCCCGACTTGGAGATCGAGGCCATGTCACCAACCGGGGCGAGAAGGTCCCAGTATGCATCTGCCGCAGGCGCGTCCGCCAGCACTTTGCCGGCAGACCAGCCAGCACGACGCTCCCGGATCGCCTGTCGCGCGGCGTCCGTCGCTGCCGCGTCAAGAGCACCGTCCTTGACCACGACGCCGTAGATCGACGCCGCCGCGCCTTCGGACACGTCACCGCCCAAGACGTCGGCCAGCACCCGCTCAGGCTCGCGGTCGAGCGGATCGCCCCACCCGGCCCCGGCGCTCGGGCTCATCTCGTAGATGTCGTCCGAGGTGAACTCTTCGGGCTTGGTCATCTTGGCCGGCAGCGTCAGCACGTCGCCGCCCAGATCGGCAGTCTCGCGTGGGATCGCCCCGTCCCCGATGACGTCCGCCGCCCCTGCCCCGCGCCGGAAGCTGCGCATGTTGCAGGCCCCTGGAAGGCCGCCGAAGATGCCGAACGCGGTGGGGCTTTCGTAGCCGTGACAGGCCATCCGAAGCTCCATGTGATCGACGCCATGCAGCACGTATCCGGTGCCAAGGCTGGTGCCGCCGCGATTGCGACCCGCGCCGCCGGTATCGGGCACCATCTGGCGATAGAGATACAGAACCGGCGCGACCGCCTCGTTCGACTCGACGTTCTGAAGCCGGACGGCAGGCATGTGGCGGTGGCCCTGCGGGCTCAACCCGTCACGATGCGCGTAAGCGCCGCCGCCGACATAGATCATGTCGAGGATCGACGAGTGGAAGAACTCGCCATGCTGGTTCAGACCATGCAGACCCAAGTGATCCGGCCCGCCGTTGGGCGACGCCTGTGCCTCCGCGATATATCCCTCGGTCGTCGATACGAGCTTGGACAGCGCGTTCGTCGCCACGGTTTCCACCAGCCACATCGCGCCCAGCGGGCCTTGGCTCACGGGTGCCGGGAACCGGGCCGAGACGACCGAACCTTCGCGACTTTCGATCTCGACGGGCCGGAACACGCCTTCGTTCCACGGCAGATCATGGGCGAGGATCGGCAGCACCGAGGCGCGCACGCCCGCCGACAAACCGCCCTCGGTGCAGTTAATGAAGCGCGGGGCCTGATCGTCGGAGCCGGTGAAGTCGAAGGTGAGCGTGTCACCCTTCTTGGTCATCTCAACCTTGATCCGGTAGAGCCGGTTGGACGCCCCGTCATGGTCGAGGAAGGTCTGCGAGCGGAACACGCCATCGGGCATCTCACGCAGACGCTTGCGCACCTCGGCCTCGGTCTTGTCGATGCTGTCGTCCATAACCGACAGAACCGTATCGACGCCGTATTGCGCGACGGTTTCCTCGATCCGGCGCAGTGCCACGGTGTTGGCCGCCAGCATGCCCCGGAAGTCGAGGTTCATGTTCGCGGGCAGGCGCGACATGCCGGTGATCATCTCGATGATGTCATGGCGGAACGCGCCGTTCTCGACCACCTTCAGCGGCGGGATCAGCACGCCTTCCTGGCGCACGTCCACCGCTTCGGGGAACGACCCGCCTGGCGCCATGCCGCCCACGTCCAACTGGTGACAGCACACGCCGACCCAGCCGATCCGCTGCTCGCCGTGGAACACCGGCGCGACGAGACCCATGTCGGGGGCGTGGAGCGACCCCTTGTAGGGGTTGTTCACCAGAAACATATCGCCCGGCGTGATCCCCGGCTCGTCCTCGCAGTCCGCGATGATGTGCTTGACCATCGTGGCGACCGAGGCCGCGTGAAGCAGCACCGTCTTGCCCATCGCCACCAGTTCGCCGTTCGCGCGGAAGATGCCGGTGTTGTAATCCGTCGCCTCGTTCACCAGCGGCGAGCCTGAGATCGCCGAGAGCGTCGCGCCCTGTTCGTCGATGATCGAGTTCAGACGATGGTGGATCACCTGAAACGTGACCGGGTCCACGTCGATGCGGTCGTATTCGTAAACGGTGGGCATTTTCAGTTCCATGTTCATGTGTTCTCTCCTACCTCAGACCCGCTCGATGATCATATTGCCGAAAGGCTCGATCTCGGCGCGTTGGGTCAGACCGATGACGATGGTGGTGTCGGGACGTTCGACGATGGCCGGGCCCTCGATCCGGCTGCCGACGGACAGGTCGGTCCAGCGATAGACCGGCAGATCGTGGAAGCCTTCGCGGTAGAAATAGACGCGGCGGCTGGCGACCGGCGTGGCCTCGCCCTGCCCGCCCGCTTCGGCGGTCATCGCGGGGATCGACAGCGGGCGGATGCCCTCGACCCGGATCGAGATGAACTCCACACCCGAATTGCGCAGCGCCGTGCCGCGCCCATAGATGTTCTCGTAGAGGGTTTCGAACCGATCGACTGCAGCGTCGATGTCGTCGGGTGTGAGCGCGCGGTTCGGCATCTCCACCTCGATCTGGTGGACCTGCTGACGAAACCGCATGCCGACCATCCGCTTGATCTGCGCATCCGCGCCCAGCGCATCGCGGCATTGGGTGTCCAGACGTTCGAACGCGGCGCCGAGCGCCTCGGCCGACACGTGATCCGACGCCTTCTTGAAGCGCGCGGGCGCGTGCTGCCCGAACGCGAGCGAGAAAGACCGGCGCGGATCGGCGCTGACGGTGCCGAAAGCCGAATGGACCGACGCCGTGCGCGGGATGACGATGCGGCCGATCCCGGCGGCTTCGGCATACTGGTGCGCATGGGTCGGGCCCGCGCCGCCGTAAGCGACCAGCGTGAAATCACGAGGGTCATAGCCCACGCGGGTGGTCACGCTGCGCAAAAGGTCGGCCATCTGGTTGTTGGCGACCTCTTTGATCCCGGCCGCAGCCTCTTCCAGCCCAAGCCCGAGCGGGGTCGCGATATAGTCCTGCACCGCCTTGCGGGCGAGGTCGACGTCGAGCGCCATCGTGCCACCCAGAAAGAATTCCGGGTCCACGATGCCCAGCACAACGTCGGCGTCGGTGATCGTCGGCTCGACGCCGCCGCGCATGTAGCAGGCAGGTCCCGGCACCGCGCCCGCGCTTTCTGGGCCGACCGTCAGTTGCCCGGCATGGATGCGCGCGATGGACCCGCCGCCCGCACCAATGGCCGTGACCTTGATCGCGGGGAGTGCGACGTGGAAGCGACCCACCTCGCGCAGGTTTTCGAGCACCGGCTGGCCCTTGACCACAAGGCCCACGTCAAAGCTCGTCCCGCCCATGTCGGCGGTGATGAGGTTGTCGATACCCAGCTGTTCGCCCAGTTTCTGGCTGGCGAGGACACCGCCCGCCGGACCCGAGGTCAGAAGCTTCGACGCCTGCACCGCGGCCTCTTCCGCAGGCAGCACGCCACCGCCGGATTCCATGATCGCGGTCGATCCCTCGAACCCCATCGAACGCACCGAGGCGTCGAGCGACCCGATATAGCGGTGGATGACCGGCCCGAGGTAGGAGTTGATCGCGGTGGTCGAGCTACGCTCGTATTCCCCGAGGATCGGCACCAGCGCAGAGGACTGCGTCACGAACATATCGGGCGCCATTTCGGCGATCATCTCGGCCAGCCGCGTCTCGTGCGCCGGGTTGCGGAACGACCACAACAGCGCGAGCGCCACGGCTTCGACCCCGTCGTCGATCATCTTCTGGATGGTCGCGCGGGCCTTGTCCTCGTCGAGCGGCACGATGACCTTGCCTTGAAAGTCGATCCGCTCGTCGATCTCATAGGTATCGCTGCGCTCGACGATCGGCGTGGGCAGCGAGCGCATGGAATAATGCGCGATCTCGTGGTCCATGAGACCCGTCCAGCTTGCCATGCAGCGCTGCACCCTGAGCGTGTCGCCAAAGCCCGCCGTCGTCAGGATCGCCGTCTTGGCCCCCTTGCGCTCGATGAAAGCATTGGTCGCCGCCGTGGTGCCGTGGGCGAAATGGGCGAGGTCCGAAATCAGCGCCTCGCGGGTGATGCCAAGCTGCTCGGCGGCCACGTTAAAGGCATCCAGCACCCCGCGCGTCCGGTCGTCCGGCGTGGTGGGCACTTTGATCGTCGTCACCTTTCCGGTGTCATCGAGAAGCACGAAGTCGGTGAAAGTCCCGCCGATATCCGTGCCGACGTAGTAGGTCATGGGTTCAACTCTCCTGATCGGTGGCCACGGCCACCGGTGGGACCCGGCAGCGCCGGGCATTCAGATTGATCTGTCATCGGCCCCTTTCGGGGCGTTCGGGTTCGTTCAGCTGGGCGCCAGCGCCACCACGTCGAGTGCGAAATGCGCGCGGCCGCCGGGGGCCGCGTTGGCATCGGCCACGCAGACCGCGATCCGGGCGGGGGGATCGGTCGGATAGACCTCCATCCACGCCTCATGGAACGCACCGCGCTTGTCGAGGTCATGGAGGTAAAGCGTCACCTTCACCACATGGGCGAGCGTCGCGCCTGAGGCCGCGAGCACCGCTTCGAGGTTCGCGAAACACTGGCGCGCCTGTTCGAGCGGATCGTCGGACATGCCGCCCTCGGCGCGCCGTCCCCGGATCGCCGAGAGGAACAGAAAGCCCCCGGCGCGAACACCGGGCACCATGCCCTTCATCCGCTCCGGCGCGCCCTCGCCCAACGGCATCGACGCGCGGTCGAGTGCGCCTGCCTCAGCCATTCAGCACGAACTCCCGGATCACGCGCGCGACTTCTTCCGGCTGGTCGGTCTGAACCTGATGGCCCGCGTCTTCGATCCAGTGGAACGGCACGTCCGGCAAGAGCGGTTCGATCGCACGGCCGGTTTCGGGCAGCGAGAACGGGTCTTCGGCACCCCAGATGAAGATCGACGGGATGTGCTTGGTCAGGACCGGAAGCGACGTGCGCAGGTCCATCTGCATCGACAGGATCGGGTCTTTCTTGAGCCCGCCGGTGGCCGCGAGGAAGCGATCCATCGCCTCCATCCCGCCGGGGCGCGTCGCGCTTTCCTGACGGCCCGCGATCAGCTCGTCGGTGATCTTTTCCTTCTTCTTCACAAGCCCTTCGAGCATCGCCCGCATCGCCTGTTCGGAACCGTCATAGGCCATGAGCGCCTTGAGCGGCGGGGTCGGCGCCTGATCCACACCCATCGACTGCGCGATGGTGAGCGAGCCGATCATCACGATCCCCTCGACCCGATCCGGATGCTCGAGCGCGAGCTTCACGGCTGCGAAAGCGCCCTGCGAGTTGCCGACCACAGTGAATTTTTCCAGCCCGATGGCATCAGCGAAGGCCAGCGCATGCGGGCCACGATCCAGAAGCCCGCGCGGCGTCGGCACGTTCGGATCGGTCAGGCCGTAACCCCCGATGCTGTCCGGCGCGTAGACCTGAAAATCCGAGCCCAGTTCGCGCATCAGTGCGCCCATACCGGCATGGCCAGACGAGCCGTGGCCACCGCCGTGGATTGCAAGGATGTTCGGCCCCGCGCTGCCCGTTTCCGAATAGTGCGTGAGTGCGCCGTCGATGGATACCCACCGCGATCTGATGTCCTGCGTCGCCATTTTTCCTCCCTCAGGTCCTGTCTGCAGCGCGCCGATTCCGGCCCGCCCTTTTTGCGATAGCCACAAAAATCCGGCATATCAACATTAAATACATACTTTCATACTTTTTATCTTTTTGCTACATCCGTTGCAGTTCACGGGGAGGAGCAGGACATGAGCGATACGACGGAAATGGCGGCACAGGCCGCAGACAGGCTTGCGCGGGCCGAGCGTGATCGGGCACCCTGCCCACCCATCCGTGATCTGATCGACCGCAACGACACGGCTTCGGCCTATGCCGTGCAAAGCAGGCTCGAAGCCGATGCGATTGCGGCGGGGCGTGTTCTGACCGGGCGCAAGATCGGGCTCACCTCGCTCGCCGTGCAGGCGCAGCTTGGCGTCGATCAGCCTGATTTCGGCAGCCTGTTCGCCGACACCGGATTCGAAGACGGCAGCGACATCGACACCGGGCGCTTTCTGCAACCGCGGATCGAGGCCGAGGTCGCTCTGGCCCTGTCGCGCGACATCGACGCGGCCTCATCCAGCGCCGAAGACATACTCGCCGCAGTAGACTGGGTCGCCCCCGCACTCGAAATCGTCGACAGCCGGATCGCGAACTGGGACATCTCGCTGGCAGATACGATCGCCGACAACGCCTCTTACGGCGGACACGTCATCGGACCCAAGGTTCATGGCGTGAGCGGCATCGACTTCCCCGCGCTGAAGATGGAATTGACGCAGGACGGCGACGTGGTCTCAACGGGCTCGGGGCGCGATTGCATGGGCAGCCCGCTGATCGCCGCGGCATGGCTCGCCACCACGCTCGCAGGCCTCGGCCAGCCGATCCGCGCGGGTCAGATCATCCTTACCGGCGCGCTCGGCCCGATGGTCGCCGTCAAGGCACCCGGTTCTTACGTCGCCACAATCGAAGGTCTGGGTCGCGTCGCCTGCCGGTTCCGCTGACGGGCTGAACGAACCCGTACCGACCCGAGCCTCGTCACGCCGCATTCCCGAGCGAACGAATGAGCCGCCGTGCGGCTGGCGTCGTGCGGTCCTCGATCCAGAACATCGCGATGATCGAGGGCGGTAGCGTCGGCAGATCGTCGACAAGCGCGAGCGACGGCACCAGCGCCGAAGTGGCCAGCGCCGACACCCCGAACCCGGCGATCACGGTCGCGCGCAGGCCCTCGACACTGTGGCAGGTGGCGGCGATGCGCCACGGGATCGACGCGCGGTCGAGGGCCGTGAACAACTCCTGACGCGGGTATGCCCCGTCAGGAAACACCACAAGCTCCAATCGATCCCCGTCATAGCCCGACACGCCCGGCGCCGAGACCCAGACAAGCGGGCTGCGCATCAGTTCCACGCTCTTGCGCCCCGGAACGTCCTCACGCTTGCGCGCGACCACGACATCGAGGTGATTCCGGTCGAGCGCGGCCAAAAGCGAATGGGTCAGGTCGACGGTCAGCTCGATCTGCACCCCCGGGTGTGCTTTTCGGAACTGCGACAACACCGGCCCCAGCGGACCTTGCGCAAAATCCTCGCTGACGCCCAGACGCACACGCCCCGACAATTCAAGACCCGAGGCACGCTCCAAAGCCTCGTCATGAAGCGACAAAATCTTGCGCGCGTAGTCGAGAAGCGTCTGCCCCCGGTCGGTCGCGATCAAATCACCGCCCTCACGGTAAAGCAGTGGCCCGCCTGCGATTTCTTCAAGTTTTCGCATCTGCATGCTGATCGCCGAGGGGGTCCGCGACACGGATTCCGCAGCCGCCGAATAGCTGCCGTAATCATGCGCTGCGACCAGTGTTCGCAGCAGGGCGATTTCCATGTTGATCATGACTTACTTCAATTTCATTGAAGTCTCTTGCAGGTTTTTTCACTTTTATGAACAAAGATTCTCATCCAGTGTCAACATCATTGAATACCGCCAGAGGTTCAACGCGCAGTCCGGTTTCGGTTTGCGCGCCCGGCTGAGATCGGCCGGGGCCGGTGGATCATGCATTTCGCCCGACCGCTGTGCGCTGCACAGCAGCCCGTCCGACGCCCCTGCGCTCGGCCGAGCGCGGGTGATCTGTGCGCGTCATCGAACCTCACAAAAAGGCGGACCGACAGGATGAGGACCGAAGATGAAATTCGATGGCGAATGCCACGTCGATGCACCGCAGGAGGCCGTCTGGGCCGCCCTGTTCGACCCGGAAACGCTCAAACGCTGCGTGCCCGGCTGCGAAAGCGTCACCCCGCTCGGCGAGGCCGGCTATGACGTGACCGCCGTGCTGAAGGTCGGCCCGGTAAAAGCACGCTTTGCGGGCCGGATGGAGCTGCGCGACATCGACGCGCCGCACGCCTGCACCATCGTTGCCGAAGGCAGCGGCGGCGCGGCAGGCACCGCCAAGGGCGAGGCGCGGGTGACGCTGGTGCCGCAGGATGGCGGCACGCTGGTGCAATACACCTCGAACGCCACGCCCGCAGGCAAGATCGCGCAACTGGGCAGCCGCCTCCTCGACTCCACGGCCAAGATGATGAGCCGCAAGTTCTTCGCGAAACTGAAAGACGAGGTCGAGCTCAGTGACGAGGCGGCCTGATCCCGGCACCCCTGCCCCAGTCCGGCCCCTACTTTGGCTGGAACCCTTCGGCGTATTCGGAGACGAGTCCAAAGGAATAGGCGACGTGCTCTTCCATCAGGAACCCGGCGCGCGCCGACTGGCGGTCGCGGATCGCCTGAACGATGCCGTGGTGGTGTTCGTGCGCCTTGCGGGCAAGATCGAAATTGCGCTCGTCCATCGCATACCAATGGACATGCCGGGCACTCGCCAGCGGCACGTGGTGCGTCTGGTGGACGAAGGACGACAGGAACGGGTTCTCGCAGGCTTCGACCAGCGTGGCGTGAAGCTCGTTGTTCATCTCGAGCCACTCGTCCTGACGGCTGGCCTCCAGCCCCTTGGCGAGCAGTTCGTCACCGTGGCGCAGACAGGCTTCGAGCCGCGCATCGACTTCGTCGCTCAACCCGACTTCGGCAAGGTGACGGCAGGCGAACCCTTCGAGGCATCCGCGCAGCTCATAAGCGTGGCGGATTTCGTCGAGGGTGAAGGTCTTGACCTTGAAACTCCGCTTCGGCCCCGGCTCCAAAAGCCCCTCTTTGGACAGGATCGACAGCGCCTCGCGGATCGGCGTGCGCGACACACCCATTTCCTGCGACAGCGGCACCTCCTGCAACGGCGTGCCGGGCGCGTATTCGCCATCGAGGATTCGGTTGCGCAGCGTCACCGCCGCGGTTTCGGACCGGGGCGTGAACCCGGCCTTGGGGTCGTTGACGGGGGCGTTCATTCGTCCAGTGCACTCCAAATCGGCAGATCGCGCGACCTGTGTGCACGATCTGCGCAAAAATCACAACGTGCATACATATCTCACGGAAATATGTATGCATATAAGTGGAAATCTAAGATCACTCAGTCAGAAAATCAAGAAAACACGGGGACCTACGGAATATGACGTCAATGGATGACACAAGTAAGTATGCAAGTCAGGGATTTGGCGGCACCGTCGGCTTCGGCCAGCGCCCCGCCCTGCTCATCATCGACTTCACCGTGGGCTTCGCCGATCCCGCGATCTTCGGCGGCGGCAACATCCCCGACGCGATCCAGAACACCGCGCGCGTCCTGACCCGCGCCCGTGACGCCGGGATGCCGGTCGCGCACACCAAGATCATTTATGCCGAGGACGGGTCCGACCAGAACCTGCACACCAACAAAGTGCCGAAGCTTCTGAAGCTGACCGAAGCGAACCCGGCCAGCGACTTCGACCCCGCCGTCTATCCGGTGGCGGGCGAAACCGTGGTGCGCAAGCGCCTCCCCTCGGCCTTTTTCGGGACCGATCTGGCGGGGGTGCTTATGGCCAAGGGCGTGGACACGCTTCTGATCGCCGGATGCACCACCTCGGGCTGCGTGCGCGCCTCGGCGCTCGACGCGCTCTGCTACGGCTTCCGCCCGATCATCATGACCGATTGCGTCGGCGACCGGGCCAAGGGTCCGCATGACGCGACACTTTTCGACTTGAGCCAGAAATACGCGGACCTCTTCACCTCGGACGAGGCGATGGACGCAGCACTGGCCGCACGGGCGAACGCGCCCCAACACCAGACAGCCTGACAGGGAGGCATCATGCCGATAAGCGACGATCACCGCGCAGATATGTGGAAAGAGGTTCTGACCCTTTCCAAGGTGACCCACACCGAAACCGTCGCTGTCCTGACCGGCGAGACGAGCGATCCCCGCAACCTCGACGCGGCACTGCGCGCGACCGCGAGCCTCGGGGCCAAGGTGTTCCGCATCGACCTGCCGCCGCTGCCGATCCGCGCGCCGGGCGGTGGCGACCGCACCGCGTTTCTGGGGGTCACGCCACTGACGGGTCAGACCGTGGCGCTCGAGACGCTGAAGAACGTCGACTTCGTGATCGACCTCATGGGTCTTTTGCACTCTCCCGAACAGCTTGAAATCCTCGACGCGGGCACGCGCATGCTGATGGTCGTCGAACCGCCTGAAATCCTTGCCAAAATGGTGCCGACGCCGGACGACAAGGCGCGTGTCATGGCGGCGGACGCGTGGCTCAAGGCAGGCGGCACGATGCATGTCACCTCGCCTGCCGGCACCGACGTCACCATGGAGATCGGCCAGTTCCCGACGCTTCCCGAATACGGCTATGCCGACGAGCCGGGGCATTGGGATCACTGGCCCAGCGGCTTCAACTCCACCTGGCCCACGCCGGGCACCGCGAACGGCACCGTCGTGATCGCCGAGGGCGACATGATGTTTCCCTTCAAGATGTATGTGACCAGCCCGATCACGCTCACCATCAAGGACGGCATGATCACGTCTATCGAGGGCGGGTTCGAGGCCAAGTATCTGCGCGAACACATGGAAAGCTACGGCGACCCCCGCGCTTTCGCGGTCAGCCACGTCGGCTGGGGGCTTCAGAAACGGGCAAGCTGGCGTGGGCTCGGCATGCGTGACAAGGCCGTGTCGCTGGGCATGGATGCGCGCGCCTTTTACGGCAACTTCCTGTTCTCGACCGGCCCCAACTCCGAGGCGGGCGGCGACAACGACACCGCGTGTCACGTCGATATCCCGATGGGCGGCTGCTCGGTCAGCGTGAACGGCACCCCGATGGTGGTAGACGGCGACGTGGTCGCCCCCGACCAAAAAGTCGAGAGCGCGGCATGAGTTTCATCGGCGAAGGCATCAGGCGGCGCGAAGACCGCCGCTTCATCACCGGGCGCGGGCGCTACGTGGACAATATCGCGTTCCACGGCCTGACCCACGGCGCGGTGCTGCGCAGCCCGCACCCCCATGCGCGCATCCTGTCCATCGACACCTCGGCAGCCGAAGCAAGCCCCGGTGTGCTGATCGTGCTGACCGGCGAAGACTGGATGCGCGAGGCGGGCGGCGACCTGCCCACCATCGCCCCGGTGAACTTCCTCGACGGGCGCCCGATGAACGAGGCGTCGCGCCCGGTCCTCGCCTATCCGATCGTCAAGCACGTGGGCGACATGGTCGCCTTCGTCGTAGCCGAAACGCGGGCGCAGGCGCTCGACGCCGTCGATCTGATCGAGGTCGATTACGAAGAGCTTCCCGCCGTCGCCTCCACCGCCGCGTCGCTCGAAGACGGTGCGCCGCTGGTGCATGAGCAGTTCGGCACCAACGAGATTTTCGACTTCTCGCTGGGCAACCGCGAAGCGGTGGACGCTGCCTTTGCCAAGGCCGCGCATATCACCGAACTCGACGTGGTCCAGAACCGGATCACCGCCAACGCGATGGAGCCGCGCGTCTATGTCGGCGACTATTCGGTCGGGCGCGAGGAATACACGCTCTATTCCAGCACGCAGATCCCGCATCTGGTGAAATCCTGGCTCGCCGAGCATTCGCTGCGCATCCCCGAGCATCAGCTTCGCGTGGTCGCGCCGGACGTGGGCGGCGGGTTCGGCCCGCGCAACACCCATTACGGCGAAGAGGTCATCGTGCTCTGGGCCTCGGCCAAGCTGGGCCGCCCGGTCAAATGCCTGACCACCCGCTCGGAGTCGCTGCAAAGCGATGCCCACGGGCGCGATCACGTCACCACCTGCGCGATGGCGCTGGACGCAGAAGGGCGCATTCTGGGCCTCAGAGCCGACACCATCGCGAGCCTTGGCGCCTATATGACCGCCTTCGGCCCCTCAATCCCGGCGCATTACTATCCCCGCGTGATGTCCGGGCTCTACCCCGTGCCCGCAATTCATTGCCGGGTGCGGGGTGCCTATTCCCACACCGTGCCGGTCGAGGCCTATCGCGGCGCGGGTCGTCCCGAAGGCGTCTATGTGCTGGAACGGCTACTGGAAAACGCCGCGCGCGAGATGGGAATCGACACGCTGGAGATCCGGCGGCGCAACCTCCTCGCCACCGAAGACTTTCCGTTCACCACCGCGCTCGGCATCACCTATGACTGCGCCGATCCGGCAGGGCTTTACGACAAGCTGCTCGCCATGACCGACTATGAGGCATGGCGCAAGACGCAGGCCGAGACGTTGGACGACGAAGAGCGCATCGGCATCGGGTTTGCGGGCTTCATCGACTGCTGCGGCGCGCCCAGCAAGGCCGCCAAGGCCATCGGTCGGCGCATCGGCGGCTATGACACCGCGCAGGTGCGGCTCCACCCCACCGGCAAGGTCACGCTTTTCTGCGGCACCCATTCGCACGGTCAGGGGCACGAAACCTCGTTCTGTCAGATCGCGGCGGATCAGCTTCAGATCCCGCTCGAGGACGTCATTCTCGTGGAGGGCGACACGGGCCGGGTGGCCGAAGGTCTGGGCACTTGGGGCTCGCGCTCGATGTTCCTGATGGGCCCGGCGATTTCCGAGGGCACCCGGCGGGTGCTGGTCAAGATGCGCCGCCTCGTCGCGCATATCCTGTCGGTGAACATGGACGAGGTGCTGTACGAGAACGGCATCTTCCGCGTCGAAGGCAAGAACCGCACCATGACCTTCAAGGAGGTGGTGCGCGAAGCCTACACGGGCCACCACACGCCCGAGGATTTCGAGATCGGGCTGGACGAAACCGTTTTCTACGACCCCAAGGACCGCAACTATCCCTCGGGCGCGCAGATGGCGGTGGTCAAGGTCAACACCCGCACCGGCCAGGTCAAACTGGTGGAGTTCTGCGCGGTCGACGACTGCGGACGCGTCATCAACCCGATGATCGTCGAAGGCCAGCTTCACGGCGGCGTCGCGCAGGGCATCGGTCAGGCCCTGATGGAAGAATGCACCTACGACGCCGACACAAGCCAACTCGTCGCCGGGTCGTTCATGGACTACGCCATGCCCCGCGCCGACGACCTGCCGCCGATCCGGTTCGCAAGCCAGGAGACGCTGAACCCCACCAACGTTCTGGGCGTCAAAGGCTCGGGCGAAAGCGGCTCGATCGGCGCGCCTGCCGCCGTGGCCAACGCCGTGGTCGATGCGCTGTGGGACAAGGGCGTGCGCGAAATCCACATGCCGATGACCGCCGCCAAGGTCTGGCACGCCATTCAAGCCGGGGAGGCGAAGTGATGCCCTCCCCGACCACCATCGCCCGGATCGACCACGTGGTGCTTTACGTCGCCGATCTCGATGCCGCCGCCGCGTTTTACGAAACGGCGCTGGGGCTGGTGGTGGAACGCAGGCTCGAAAGCCCCGCACTAGCCCAGCTTCGGGCGGGCGAGGCGCTTCTCGATCTCATCAGAACACCGGGTGATCGCACCGGGCCCACGCCCATCCATCACGTGGCCCTTGGCGTCGACGACGCCGATCTCGGGCCGCTGCGCGATCATCTGAAAGACATCGGTGCCGAGCCCGATGACATCAAGACCCGATACGGGGCGCTCGGCTTCGGTCCCTCGTTCACCTTCCGCGATCCCGACGGAAACCTCGTCGAGATCAAGGGGACCGACAAAGAACAACAATAAAAACATCCACTTCAACCACTTCAGGGAAGTCAAAAATGAAATCTGCAACCACGAAACTCTCGCTTCTTGCCAGCGTCGCGCTGTTCGCGCTGCCAGCTATGGCCGACATCAAGATCGGGGTCACGCTGTCGACGACCGGCCCCGCCGCCTCGCTCGGTATCCCCGAGAAGAACACCTTTGAAATGATGCCCGACGAAATCGGCGGCGAGCCGGTGGAATACATCATCCTCGACGACGCGTCCGACACGACAGCCGCACGTCACAACGTCGAAAAGCTGATTTCCGAGGACAATGTCGATGTGGTCATCGGCTCGACCACCTCGCCCAACTCGCTCGCCATGATCGAAGTCGTCGCCGAGAACGCGACCCCGATGATCAGCCTTGGCGCCGCTGCCGTGATCGTCACGCCGCAGGACGAGCAGAAAAGCTGGGTGTTCAAGACGCCCTATAACGACGGCATCATCGCCCGCACCATCGCCAACCACATGGCCGACACCGGCAAGACCCGCGTGGGCGTGATCGCCTTCAACGACGCCTACGGTGAAAGCTGGGTCGCCGAGTTCAACGGCGCCGTCGAAGAAGCCGGCATCGAGATCGTCGTGGACGAACGCTACAACCGCACCGACACCTCGGTCACGGCCCAGACGCTCAAGATCATGGCCCAAGACCCGGATGCGGTGCTCGTGATCGGGTCCGGCACCCCGGCCGTGCTGCCGCAGGCCACCCTGCGCGAACGCGGCTACGAAGGCGAGATCTACCAGACCTCGGGCGTCATCAACGACGACTTCCTGCGTGTCGGCGCTGACGCTGTCGAAGGCACCTTCCTGCCCGCAGGCCCGGTCATCGTCTATGACGAACTGCCCGAAGATCACCCGGCCCACGCCCCGGCCAAGGAATATGCCGAGGCTTATGAGGCCGCGTTCGGCGAAGGCTCGCTCTCGACCTTCGGCGGCAACGCGTGGGACGCGATGCTGATCGTCAAGACCGCCGTTCCCGGCGCGCTCGAAGTGGCAGAACCCGGAACGCCCGAGTTCCGCGCCGCCCTGCGCGACCAGATCGCCGCGATCGAGAACCTGCCCACCACGCATGGTCCGATGACGATGACGACCGAGAACCACAACGGCTATTCGCCGGATGCGCCGGTCATCATCACCATCACCGACAACGACTGGTCCTACGCCGGTAACTGATCCGGTCAAAGGGGTCACGCGACTGTGCCGCGTGGCCCCGCATCGACCTGAAAGGTCTTGAAAGAATGACACCCGACATTGCCATGATCCTCGGCCAGGACGGTCTGATCAACGGCGCGATCTACGGCCTTCTCGCGATCGCGCTGGTCGTCGTCTACGCCGTCACCCGCATCATCTTCATCCCGCAGGGCGAGCTTGTCGTCTATGCCGCGTTCACCTTCTACGCGCTGCAGAACGCCACCCTGCCCCCGACCCTCTGGCTCCTGGGCGGCCTGACCGCCGTGGCCGTCGCGATGGACCTCATCCGCTGGTTACGCGTGCGTTCCGACACCTCGGCGCTGAGGCGCGTGCTGTTCCACACCGGAGCCTTCGCCGCCGCCGCGCTTCTATCGCTCGCGGCATTGCCGCTGGCCGAGGTCCGCTTCGTGCCCGTCGTCATGACCATCGCCGTCACGGCAGCGCTCGGCCCGGTGCTTTACCGCGTCGTCTATCGCCCCATCGCTTCGGCCACGGTCCTGCACCTCTTGATCGTCTCGGTCGCCGTGGGTCTGACCATGTCGGGCTTCGGGCTTTTGATGTTCGGCCCCGAAGGCATCCGCACCGACGCGATCCTGTCCGGCCGGTTCGATCTGGCGGGTATGCTGACCTCGGCGCAGGGTGCGCTGGTTGTGGTCGTCGCGCTTCTGACCATGTCAGCGCTGTCCGCGTTCTTCACCCTCACGCTCATCGGCAAGTCGCTGCGCGCCACCTCAGTCAGCCGGATGGGTGCGCGCATCGTGGGCATCCGCACCGAGAACGCCGGGATGCAGAGCTTCCTGCTCGCCGCGACCATCGCGGGCATCTCGGGCGTGCTCATCTCGCCGATCACCACGATCTACTACGACAGCGGGTTCCTCATCGGCCTCAAAGGCTTCGTCGGTGCGATCATCGGCGGTCTCGTGAGCTATCCCATCGCCGCCGCCGATGCGATCTTCGTCGGCCTGACCGAGGCTTTCGCCTCGTTCTACGCCAGTGCCTACAAGGAAACGATCGTCTTCGCGCTCATCATCCCGGTGCTCGTGTGGCGTTCGCTCACTTCCGTTCATCTCGAAGAGGATCAAGGCGAATGAAACGCTATGCGCCCTTTGCCATCTTCGCCGCAGCGCTCGTCATCGGCGTGTTCGTTCTGCCTGTCTTCTACATCAACGTGCTGACCTACATCGGCATCTACACCCTCGTCGCGCTCGGCCTCGTGCTCATCACCGGCGTCTGCGGCATCACCTCGTTCGGTCAGGCGGCCTTCGTCGGGATCGCGGCCTATGCGACCGGCTATGTGTCGGTCACGATGGGCCTGTCGCCGTGGATCGGGCTGGTCGTCGCGGTGGTCATCACCGCCGCAGCCGCCGCGCTCATCGGCCTCGCCACGCTCAAGCTGTCGGGTCACTATCTGCCGCTGAGCACACTGGCCTGGGGCATCGCGCTTTACTTTCTGTTCGGGAATTTCGAGTTTCTGGGCGGCCACACCGGCATGGGCGGCATCCCCGCCATCGCCATCGGGCCGATCCATTTCCACACGATCCAGAACTCGTATCTGCTGACCTGGGTGATCGCCATCGCCTGCATGATCGGGGTCGCGAACCTGCTCCGCTCAAGCTTCGGACGTAGCCTCTATGCGGTACGTGGCGATGCCTCGATGGCCGAAAGCTTCGGCATCAGCTCGATGCGCGCCAAGCTTGTGGCCTTCACCCTCGCCGCCGTCCTCGCGGCGCTGAGCGGTTGGCTGTACGCCCACACCCTGCGCTTCATCAACCCGACGCCCTTCAACCTGCACATCGGCATCGAGTATCTGTTCATGGCCGTGGTGGGCGGCGTCGGATACGTCTGGGGCGCGGTCATCGGCGCGGCGGCCATCGCGATCCTGAAGCAGCTTCTTCAGGACGTGCTGCCAAGCCTCATGGGCACCTCGGGCAACTACGAGACCATCGTGCTCAGCATCCTCATGGTAATCCTGCTGCAATATGCCAATGGCGGTGTCGCGGGCATGTTCCGCAAACTTCGCCCGGCCAAGCACAGCGCGCTCGAAGGTGTTGAGACCAGCGAAGAGCTGCCCCCCGCGATGGAGCATCACACCACCGACACCGTCCTTGCCGTCGAAGGCATCACCAAGAAGTTCGACGGTCTGGTCGCGGTGAATAAGGTGTCCTTCACCGTCCCGCGCGGCGAGATCATCGGGCTGATCGGTCCCAACGGCGCGGGCAAGAGCACGATGTTCAACCTCGTCTCCGGCCTCCTGCCCCCGACCGAGGGCAAGGTCACGCTGAACGGCCATGACGTCACCGCCATGTCCGCCAGCAAGATCGCCAAACTCGGCCTCGCCCGCACCTTCCAGCACGTCCATCTGCTCAAGGACATGAGCGTGGTCGAGAACGTGATGATCGGGGCGCACCTGCGCCAGAGGTCCGGCGTGCTGAAGTCGATGCTGGGTCTCAACCTCAGGGATGAGGCACGGCTCAAGGGCGAAGCCATGCGCCAGCTTGCCAAGGTCGGTCTTGCCGAACAGGCGCATGTGCCGGCCGGGAGCCTGTCGCTTGGCCAACAGCGGATGCTCGAAATCGCGCGCGCCCTCTGCGCCGACCCCGAACTTCTGCTCTTGGACGAACCTGCCGCCGGTCTGCGCCACTTCGAAAAGGACGCGCTGGCCCAGGTGCTGCTCGACCTGAAAGCGGGCGGACTGTCGATCCTGATCGTCGAACACGACATGCGCTTCATCTCGTCCATCGTGGACGGAATGGTCGTCATGGACTTCGGCACATGGATCGCCGCCGGCGCACCCGACCGGGTCAAGAGCGACCCGAAAGTCATCGAAGCCTATCTGGGAGCCGCCTGATGAGTATCTTGGAAATCAAGGACGCGCGCGTGCGCTACGGTCAGGTCGAGGCGCTTCTGGGCGTGGACCTGAAGCTTGAGAAAGGCGCGATCGCCACGGTGATCGGCCCCAACGGCGCGGGCAAGAGCACGCTTCTGAACGGGGTCATGGGTCTTCTCGACTTCACGGGCGAGATCCGGCTTGACGGCACCCCGGTTCAGTCGATGTCGGTCGAGGAACGGGTCGAGCGCGGCCTGTCGCTGGTCCCCGAACAACGCGCCCTGTTCGGTGCGCTGCCGGTCGAGGACAACCTGGTCTTGGGCGGCTTTTCCCGCCGCAAGCAGGGACGGCGCGCGATCACCGACACATTGGAAGAAGTCTATGTTCAGTTCCCGCGCCTGAAAGAGCGGCGGCGTCAGTTGGCCTCCACCCTCTCGGGCGGCGAACGTCAGATGCTCGCCATCGGGCGCGGGCTGATGGCCAAGCCCACCGTTCTGATGCTGGACGAACCCAGCCTTGGGCTTGCCCCCAAGATCGTGCAGGACATCCTCGCGATGGTGGATCGGCTACGCCAGACCGGCCTCTCGGTGCTTCTGGTCGAACAGAACGCCCGCGCGGCGCTCGAAATCGCGAACTACGCCTACGTTCTGGAAAACGGCGCGATCTCGGTCGAAGGGCCTGCCGCCGACATGAAGGACGATGCCCGCGTCGTCGCCAGCTATCTGGGAAGCGAGGCCGCCTGACATGACAATAAATCAAACGTTTACCGGATCGGACGCCGCCCATCCGGGGGAAGACAGCATGCAAGATACCACCCTCACCGTCACCCTGACGGTCAACGGAAAACCCGCGTCCGCCCGCGTCGAGGCACGCACCACGCTGGTCCAGTTCCTGCGCGAGACGCTGCATATGACCGGCACCCACGTGGGCTGCGACACCTGCCAGTGCGGCTGCTGCACCGTGTTGATGGACGACGACGCGGTGAAGTCCTGCACCATCCTCGCCGCTCAGGCCGAGGGCGCGTCGATCACCACCATTGAGGGGCTCGAGGACGAGGACGGCACCCTGCACCCGATGCAGGAGGCCTTCACCGCCTGTCACGGGCTTCAGTGCGGCTACTGCACGCCCGGCATGATCATGAGTTCGGTCGAAATGGTCGCGAAATACCCCGACCTCGACGACGCAAAGATCCGCGCTCTGCTCGACGGCAATATGTGCCGCTGCACCGGCTACCACAACATCGTCAAAGCGATCCAGAGCGTGGCCGATGCCGGGGGGGCCAACGGATGAAGGCCTTCACATACCTACGTCCCAAGACCGTGGACGAGGCGGCGGCAGCCCTCATGGACCACCCCGAGGCGCTGCCGCTCGCCGGGGGCATGAGCCTTTTGTCCTCGATGAAACTCGGTCTGAACGACCCCTCCCATCTCATCGACCTGCAGGATCTCGGCCTCGCCGGGATCACGGATGGCGGCGACACGCTGACCATCGGGGCGATGACCCGGCACGCCGATGTCGCCGCAAGCCCACTCATAGCAGAACGCCTTCAGGCTCTGGGCAAACTTGCGCGCGGCATCGGCGACCGTCAGGTGCGCAATCGCGGCACCATCGGCGGTTCGCTTGCCAACAACGACCCCGCGGCCTGCTACCCGTCCGCCACGCTCGGTCTGGGCGCGACCGTCGTGACCAACCAGCGCCGGATCGCGGCGGACGACTTTTTCGTCGATATGTTCACGACGGACCTCGAAGAAGGCGAGTTGATTACCGAGGTCGTCTTTCCGATCCCTTCGGCGGCGGCTTACATCAAGTTCCACCAGCAAGCCTCGCGCTTCGCGATGATCGGCGTTTTCGCGGCCCGGTTCGCGGACGGCACCGTACGGATCGCGATCACCGGCGGCGGTGACGGGGTGTTTCGCCCGAAAGCGGTGGAAGAGCTTCTGACCGGCGGCGATCACGCGGCGCGGATCGACCCTGAGTTGATCGACCTCGACCTCATGGCGGGCGACATCCACGCCGACCCGGTCTATCGCCGCAACCTCGCCGCCGTCGGGATCGAGCGGGCGATGGCGGAAATCGCGTTGCAGGCGGCGGATGCCTGAGACGCAGGTTTACGAGATACAGGACTTCGCGCTGGCCTCGGGCGACACGCTCCCGGTCGCGCGGATCGCCTATCGGACCTATGGCACGCTGAACGACGCGCGCGACAACGCGGTCCTGTTTCCCACATGGTTCACCTCGCGCCTCGCGACAAACGAATGGTTGATCGGGCCGGGGCGCGCGCTGGACACGGAGCGGTTCTTCATCGTCAGCGTGGCCCTTCTGGGCAACGGGGAGTCCTCGTCGCCGTCCAATACCCCTGCCCCGCTCGACGGCCCGCGCTTTCCGCCCATCGACGTGATCGACAATGTCGAGGCGCAACATGCGCTCGTTACGCGCGGGCTGGGGATCGCGCACCTGCACCTCGTCATCGGGCGCTCGATGGGGGCGCAGACCGCGTTTCAGTGGGCCTGCCGCTATCCTGACATGGTCGCGCGCCTTCTGCCGTTCACAGGATCGGCGCGGACAACGCCGCACAACTATGCGTTTCTCGCAGGCGTCGAGGCGGCGCTCAGGACCGATCAGACCTTCGCAGACGGCGACTACACCACCCCGCCGCTGGCCGGGCTGCGTACGGTCGGGCTGCTCTATGCCGGCTGGGCGATGTCGCAGAGGTTCTACCGCGACGACGGGCATCTGGCGTTCGAGCCGGACATCGACAGTTATCTTGAGAAACGCTGGGCGGGGAATTTCACCGACCGGGACGCGAACGACGTTCTGGCGCAGATTGGCGCGTGGAAGCGCGCCGACGTCTCGCGCATCGCGCCATACGGTGGCGACTGGGAGGCCGCGCTTGCCGCGATGACCATGCCCGCCATCGTCATGCCCTCGGCGACCGACCTCTATTTTCCACCAGAGGATTCCGCGCGCGCGGTTGCGGGCATGCCAAACGCCGAACTCAGGATCATCCCCTCGGACTGGGGCCACCGCGCAGGCGGCCCCGGTAGTCCGGCCAACGATATCGCATTCATCGAACAGGCAATCCGCGATGTGCTGGCGCGATAGATCAGGCGGCCAGCACCTGCCGCAGCGGCGCATCGGCATCGGTGAGTGCGGCGGCATCGACCGTCAGCCGCGCATCGATCGCCTTGCGCGTCGGGCGAACGTCGCGCCCGGAATTGACGAAGACCGCGCCCGTCACCACGTCGCCGGTGAGCAGAAAGGCGGTGAAGCGTTCCTCTGCCGGGTCGCCGCGCAGGATCACCCGGTCATGGCTGCGCAGATCGCCGAGCATCTGAATGTTGGCGTCATACTGGTCGGTCCAGAACCAGTTCGTGCCGAAAGGTTCGGTCGGCAGCCCCAACATCCCGCGCGCCGCCGCCGCACCCTGAAGCTCAGCCGACTGCCACGCCTCAGGCCGTATCCGACAGCCTTGGGTCGCATTCCACGCCTCGGCGATATCGCCCGCCGCGAACAGACCGGGCACGCCCGTCTTCATCGCCTCATCAACGACCAGCCCGCCGGTGGCGGACCGCATGACACCGTCCGGCAGGTCGGGCAGACAAGGCACGCCCCCGATGCCGACCAGCACGCAATCGGCGGTCAGGGTTTCGCCAGTCGTCAGCTTGACCAGCGTGCGCTGGCCCACGTCCATCACACGTTCCACCCCCATGCCCAGCCGGAACCGCACGCCGTTCGCGGCGTGCTTGGCCATCAGCCAATCGGCGAGCATGGGTGGGGCCGAACGGGCGAGCAGCCGCGCGCCCATTTCGACGACCGTGACCGAACAGCCCAGCGCAACCGCCGTCGCCGCCACTTCGAGCCCGATGTAGCCGCCACCGATCAGCACGATCTCGCGCCCCGGCAAAAGCTGTTCGCGCAGCGCGCCCGCGTCGGCCAGATCGCGCAGGGCATGCAGCGTGGGCGTGCCGTCCAGAAGATCGCCGGGCAATTCTCGGGGGATGAGGCCGGTGGCGAGCAGGATGCGGTCGAACGTCTCCTCCGACCCGGACCGGGTGACGAGCGACCCGTGTTCCACCCGCTCGACGGTTTCGCCCAGCCGCAATGTCAACGACTGGCCCGACAGCCCATCGTCGGGCAACAGCCCGATGTCGGTGGCCGACGCGCCGGTCAGGAATGCCTTGGACAACGCCGGACGTTCATAGGGCAACGCCGTCTCGGCACTGAACACGTGCAGCGCGCCCGCGTAGCCTTCGGCGCGCAGGGTCTGAGCACAGGAAAGGCCGGCAGGCCCAAAGCCGACGACCGCGATGCGTGAGGGTGCGTTGTCCATATCCGTCGCCTTAAGGGCCGGGGCGTCGCCGCCCCGGCAGGTCTCGTCACTCGGCGGCTTCAGCGGTGCTTGCGCCCGCTTCTTCGCCGAAAATACGGTCGAGGTTCAGGTTGATGACGTTGTAGACGCCAAGCTCCTTCTCCGACATGAAGCCCGGCTCGAACCGGGGCGAGAACGCCGCGTCCTGAAGCGAGTCCATCATGGCCGAGTCCTCTTTCAGCACTTCGGTCGTGTAGAGCGTGTAGTCGCGGATCTTGGCCTCGAAATTCTCGACCCCGAACCATGCCTTGGGGAACAGCTGGTAGCAGAACACCCGCGTCTTGGTCGGCGTGATCGGCCAGATCACGAAGGGGTGGACGTTGTCGGCCCGCGCGAACAGCTGGACGTTCGGGCTGAGGTGCCCGCCACAGGCGAAGGTCTCGTCCTCACCGCGTTCTTCGAGCGTCGGCATCAGGCCGAAGCGGCTTTCGTTGTCCTCGGTCATCGGCCGACCCTGATAGAAGGCGGTGAAAGCCCCCGCCCCGCCGCGCGACGCGGTATAGCGGTTCGCGCTCATGTTCTTGCCGATCGTGTTCCGGTGCAGAACCGGGCTGTGATAGGCATCCATCAGGTTCTCTTTGACGAGCTTCCAGTTGCATTCGAGCGTGATGTCGAGCTTTTCGGCCAGCCGGCAGTCTTCCTGCTTCAGGAACCCGAAATCCTCATCGAAGGTGGCGATGAAGTCCGAGAACGGCACCGGGTTTTCGTCGAAGTTGATGAAGATCCAGCCGCCCCAACGCTCCACCGCGATCTGTTTCAGGCGGCAATTCTTGGCGTCGAAGTTCTTGGACCCGCGCATATGCGGCGCACCCAGAAGCTTGCCTTCGAGATCGTAGAGCCAGCCGTGATAGGGGCAGGTGAATTCCGACGTGTTGCCCGGCTCGCGCACGACGGCGACGCCCCGGTGCGCACAGCGGTTGTAAAACGCGTTCACGGCACCGTCTTCGCCGCGCGCGATGATGATCGGCTCGTCAAGAAGCCGCAGGGTCGTGAAATCGCCCGGCTCTTCGATCTCTTCCTCACGGGCGACCATGAGCCAGTCCTTGAGGAACATCTTTTCCTTCTCGAGCCGGAACACCTCGGGGTGCCAGTAGATGTAGCCGGGCGCATGACGCGCCTCTTCGAGCGGCGCGCGTATGCGCTCCAGCTTCTGGCCCAGCGCAGCTTCGGCCGCCGGGCCAGCCGCAAGGGCATCCTCGGGGCTGAGCGCACCCGGAAGGGTCACTTCGTAAACCGGCGCCTTGAAGCCGCGGGACGGATCGTTGTCTTGCATTTGGTCTGGCATGGGATTCTCCTTGCTACTTTCATATGCATACATATGATCGAAACACACGGTCAATACCTTAGTTATGGCCAACCGGAACCATTACATGCATGCAGGAGTGAACATGGCTTGGAAAGAAGTGGCGAGCGCCTCGGACCTCGGAGAAGACGAGATGACCGCGTTCCGCGAAGGCGACGTCGAGATCGCGATCTACCGGTTAGAAGACGGTTTCTACGCCACCACGAACATCTGCACCCACCAATACGCGCAGCTCACCGAGGGCTACATCGAAGACGGGATGATCGAATGCCCGCTGCATCAGGCGCTCTTCGACATCCGCACCGGCAAAGCCCAAGGTGGGCTCGCCAAGGTCGATCTGTCGACATATCCGGTCAAGGTCGAGGACGGTCGCGTGCTGGTTGAGTTCTGAGCCACACCGCGCGCGTGACTGCAACTGATTAAGTCGCTTCCTCTGCGCCAGTCGGGTTCGTTCTTTGGAACAAGCCGCGCGCCCGGCACACGCGGCTCCGGGCATGCCTTGCCTGTCCGGACGCCTACACGGGCACCACGCGCGTGTCCTTGACCGTTTTCAACGTGAAACTGGTGCTGATGGACTGCACGTTGGGCAGTTCGACGATGGCGTTCTTCACCGTCTCTTCGTAGTTTCGAACGCTTTTCGCGACGACATGAAGGACGTAGTCGTGATCCCCGCTCAATGAATAGCATTGGAGGATTTCAGGCACACGTTCGACGGCGGCCTCGAATGCCTGCAAGCGATCACGTTTATGCTGCGCGATGCGCACAAAGCAGAGAACCCGTATCTCGTAGCCCACTGCCTCGGGATCGATAGTGAAGCTTTTCTCCCCCACGATCCCCTCTTTCTTCATGCGCTGAAGGCGGCGCCAGCAGGGCGAATGACTTAGCCCCGTCGCTTCGCCCAACTCGCGCATACTGATGTCGGGGTTGTCCTGAATGCAGCGCAGTATCTTCTTGTCCGCTTCATCGATCATCGAGCACCTGAGATCCTTGTATTAATAACTACACGGAATTCTGGAACAGTATCTCAATTTTACGAGGCATTCGAGTACTGCGTAACGCTACGCATCAAAATCATCATCAAAATGGCAACCCGGTTTCGGCAAGCGCGTGCAAACCTCCCTGTCAGGAGGAGCGCAATGACCAAGACCCTTGACGACAAGTACGTGGCCGAGACGGGCCATGTGTTTCTAACCGGCACACAGGCACTGGTCCGTCTGCCGATGACCCAGATGCGGCGCGATCGGGCCGCAGGCTTGAACACGGGCGCCTTCATATCCGGATACCGCGGCTCACCTCTCGGCGCCTATGACCAGCAGCTCATGAGCGCCCGGCGACACCTCGACAAACATGACGTCGTCTTTCAGCCCGGCCTCAACGAAGACCTTGCCGCCACTGCCGTCTGGGGCAGTCAGCAGCTGCACCTGTCCGAAGGGGCGCGCAAGGATGGGCTTGTCGGCATGTGGTATGGTAAAGGGCCCGGCGTCGACCGCTCGGGCGACGTTCTGAAACACGCGAATGCGGCCGGCAGCTCAAAGCATGGCGGCGTGCTTGCCATCGCTGGCGACGACCACACCTGCAAGTCCTCGTCCATTCCACATCAATCCGACCACGCCTTTATCTCGGCACTGATGCCTATGCTGTATCCGTCCTCGGTTCACGAGTTTCTCGAGATGGGCCTGTTGGGCATCGCCATGTCACGCTTCTCCGGGTGTTGGGTTGGGTACAAGGTCATCTCAGAAACGGTCGAAACGACGAGTGTTGTCGATCTTGCGCAGGAACAGCGCGCGTTCGTACTGCCCGAAGATTTCGTGACACCCGAAGGCGGGCTCAACCTGCGCTGGCCCGATCCGCCATTGGCGCAGGACGCCCGCCTGCAGGAGCAGAAGGGCTACGCCGCCATCGCCTTTGCCCGGGCCAATCGTGTCGACCGGGTCATGCTCGATACCCCCAAAGCCCGGCTTGGCATCGTCGCCTCTGGCAAAGCGTATGAGGACGTAAGGCAGGCGATGGCCGAACTTGACCTTGGCCCCGAAGAACGGGCCGCCATTGGCCTGAGGCTCTACAAGGTCCGCATGCCGTGGCCGCTGGAACCGCAGGGGATCCGCGCTTTCTCGGAAGGGCTGGAAGAAGTCCTGATCGTCGAAGAACGCCGCGAAATCATCGAACACCAGATCAAGCAACAGCTCTTTAACCGGCGTGCGGATGTGCGCCCGCGCATCGTGGGGAAGTTCGACGAAAGCGACCGTCCGTTCCTTTCTTTGTCCGAGGGCCTCACCGTCGGTCGCGTTGCCGATGCACTGGCCGAACGCATCCTCCGGCTGGACCTGCCCGAAGGTCTTGCCGAACATATCCGCCACCGGGCCGCCGCGCTCCATGCGGCAGAAGCGAAAGCCGCCGAACAGGTCGCTCCGGTTTCGCGCCTGCCGCACTACTGCGCAGGCTGTCCGCACAACACGTCGACGCGCGTGCCGGAAGGGTCAAAGGCGATGGCGGGAATTGGTTGCCATTTCATGGCCCAGTGGATGGATCGACGGACCGAGACCTTTACCCACATGGGCGCCGAGGGCGTACCGTGGAGCGCGATCGGCCGTTTCACCGACGAGACCCATCGTTTCGTCAATCTGGGGGACGGGACCTATTTCCATTCGGGTCATCTGGCCATCCGCCAATCGGTCTCGGCCGGCGCGAACATCACCTATAAAATCCTCTACAACGATGCTGTGGCAATGACCGGTGGGCAATCCGTCGACGGCACGCTCACGCCGCAGCAGATCACGCACCAAATGTTTCACGAAGGTGTCGCCCGCATCGTGCTGATGTCGGATCGGCCTGATCTCTATCATAGCGCCGACCTTGCCCCGGGCACCGACATCCGTCATCGCGACGACATCGACGCGGTCATGCGCGACCTGCGTGACGTGCCCGGCGTGACTGTGATCGTGTATGAGCAGACCTGTGCCGCCGAAAAGCGTCGCCGCCGCAAACGCGGCACGATGGAAGACCCGGACCTGAGGCTTTGGATCAACCCTGCGGTGTGCGAGGGGTGCGGCGATTGTTCTGAGAAATCCAACTGCATCGCCGTCGAGCCGGAAGAAACGGAGATGGGGCGAAAGCGTCGCATCAACCAATCAATGTGCAACAAGGATTACTCCTGCCTCAAAGGCTTCTGCCCCTCTTTCGTCTCGGTGCGTGGAGCCACGCTGAAAAAGCCCGAGCAGAAGGACGGACCCGACCTGAGCGCCCTTCCTGACCCGCTCATCCCACACATAGAGCGCCCTTGGAACATCGCGATCGCCGGGGTCGGAGGCACCGGCGTGGTGACGATTGGTGCGATCCTTGGCATGGCCGCGCATATCGAAGGCAAAGTGCCCATGATCCTCGACATGGCCGGGCTGGCGCAGAAGGGCGGAGCCGTGCTCAGCCACGTTCGCCTATCATCGAAGGACCGTCCCGCCACAGCACCGCGCATCGCTGCTGGCACCGCCGATCTGTTGCTCGGAGCCGACAGTGTCGTCGCCGTCTCAAAAGACAGCCTGATCCTGTGTGATCCGTTGCGCACCGAAGCGCTGCTGAATGTCAAAGTGACGCCGGTGTCGGACTTCGTCCGCCTGCGCGACTTCGATTTCCGTGGCCCCGCTGTGGAAGACATGCTCGCGCGAAACGTGAAGGGTCGCGAGCATTATCTGGATTTCTCCGAGACGGCGGTTCAGCTGACCGGCGATGAGATCGGGGCCAATATGATGATGCTCGGCTATGCTTGGCAGCGCGGCCTTGTTCCCGTCGGTCTGGACGCGATCGTGAGTGCTGTGGAATTGAACGGCGTCGCCGTCAGTTTCAACCTGACGGCCTTCGATTGGGGGCGATTGCTGGCACATGACGCGCAGGCGGTCCGCGCTATGATCGACGCACCGTCGCAAGCCGCCCGCACGGCACAGGACGACATGCCGACCGATGCGCTCGTCGCTCAACGGGCGGCACACCTGACCGTGTATCAGAACGCCGCCCTCGCCCGCCGCTATACGGACCGGCTCGCCAGCCTCAAACGGCAACTCGATCCGGAGGCCTATCGCGCCGCTGCGCTCTCTTACGCACGAGTGCTTGCCTACAAGGACGAGTACGAGGTTGCCCGCCTTTATGCGGCGCCGGAGTTCCGAGAAAACCTGCGCCAGACGTTCGATGGCAACTTCAAAATCGCCTTCAACCTGGCCCCGCCGTTTCTGGCGACCGGCGTCGATACCGACGGGCGCCCCAAGAAACGCGAATTCGGCCCCTGGATCATACCCGTGTTTCGGGTTCTGGCACGCTTGAAGTGGCTACGCGGAAGCTGGGCCGATCCCTTCGCCCGCAGTGCGGATCGCAAGGTGGAACGCGCCCTGATCGCCGACTACGAAGCGGACCTCGAATTCGTCGCAGCGCTGCCCGGGACCGTCAGTCAAGCGCTGGTCCGCGATCTTCTTGGCCTTCCGCAGGACGTGCGCGGGTACGGCCCCGTCAAGGAGGCGCAGTTCGAAACGTTCCGAAAGCATCGTGAAAAGTTGCGTGCAGACTTGAGCCAGATCTCGGGCGCCACGAAAGCGGCGTAAAGCAGTTGGAACTCTAGGCGAAACGGATCCGGCGACCCAGCGGGCCGCAGGTTTCGAACACAAGCGATGAGCGCGAGTTCGTGAACAAGCAGCAAGTGTGGAAGCGACCAAGTCACACCCCGGTCAGAACGTGCCGGAAAAGGCCCCGCCATCGCACAGGACGTTCTGACCATTGATATAAGCAGCCTGCCTGCTGCACAGGAACGCAAAAACCTCGCCGAATTCTTCCGGCGTGCCAAACCGCCCCGCCGGAATGTTGGCGAGCCACGTCTGCGTCTCGGTCTCGACCGATACGTCCTTTCGACCGGCAAGATTCTCGATGGTCGAGAGCAGCCGATCGGTCGAAAAGGCGCCGGGCAGGAGGTTGTTGATCGTCACGCCCCGCAGAGCGATATCGCTCCGTGCGAGACCGGCGACGAAACCCGTCAGGCCACTTCGTGCGCCGTTCGACAGCCCGAGATTGGCAATCGGCGCCTTCGTGGCCACCGATGTAATGTTAACGATCCGGCCGAAGCCACGCTCTGCCATACCATCCACGAGCGACTGAATGAGCGCGATGGGAGACAGCATGTTCGCGTTGAGCGCGGACTGCCAGTGGCCTTCGTCCCAGTCACGGAAATCGCCCGGTGGAGGGCCACCTGCATTGTTCAGGAGAATGTCGAACGCGGCGCCCGGACCGCCCGCGACCGACAAAGCTGCATCACGGCCCTCGGACGTCGTGATGTCGGCGGCCAACGGAATGACCTCGCCCGCCCCCGTCACGGATCTGAGCCGTTTGGCGGCCGCCTCGATTGCGTCCGGTGTGCGCGATACGATGACCTGGTTCACACCTTCGGCCGCAAGGGCCTGCGCGCAGCCAAAGCCCAGCCCCCGGCTCGCGCCGCAGGTTAACGCCCATCTGCCTTTAAGGCCGAGATCCATTCCGCACCCCACCGATCCTTGTCATTCATTTCGCTCGCTGTCGGCTGCCACGAGTAAGAAGCCCCTGCCCCACGAGAAAACGTGGCATGGCGCCGGGCCGCAGCATGGACCGTCATCGCGCGACCTAGTCGGCCGAAACCATTTTCTGTACCTGCTCTCCGAGCCCGGCGATCCCGAGTTTCACGGTCTGGCCCGCCCTGAGGTATCTCGGCTCCGGCTTCCAGCCCATGCCAACTCCGGCGGGGGTGCCGGTGGCAATGATGTCGCCGGGTTTCAGCGTCATGAACTGCGAGATATGCGAAACAAGATGCGCGACGCCAAAGATCATGTCCGAGGTCGATCCATCCTGCATGCGCTCCCCGTCGACCTCCAGCCACAGGTTGAGATCCTGCAGATCCGCGATCTCGTCCAGCGTGACGAGCCACGGGCCGGTCGGGCCGAAGGTATCGGCGGATTTGCCTTTCACCCACTGCCCACCCCGATAGAGTTGGTGTTCGCGTTCCGACACGTCGTTTACCACACAGCAGCCGGCAATATGGCTCAAGGCGTCAGCCTCGGACACGTAGCGCGCCTCGGTGCCGATCACGACGCCCAGCTCCACTTCCCAGTCCGCTTTGGTTGCGCCCGGCGGGATGATCACGTCATCGTTCGGACCGCAGATCGCGGACGTGGCCTTCATGAACAGGATCGGCTCGGCGGGTTCCGCCATACCGGACTCAGCGGCATGGTCGGAATAGTTCAACCCAACGCAGATGAACTTGCCGACATCCCCGACGCACGGTCCGATGCGGTCCGGGACGACGGCGGGCAGGCTTTCGGGATCGATCGTGCGAAGCTTATCCAATTGATCCGCAGACAGGACCGGACCATGGATGTCGTCGATGACCTCGGACAGATCGCGAACCGTGCCGCTCGCATCCAACAGTGCCGGCTTCTCATGTCCCGCAGGACCAAATCTCAACAGTTTCATTAACTTCTCTTGGGTTGTTTGGACGCGCACGAACCTATGCGATCTCGATCGCCGAAATCAGGTGCGCATCTTGTGATTTTTCGTTGCGGAGAAAGATAACCAAGCACGATCCCGACTGTCCCTTCGCCGTCCTCGACGATGTCACGACGGCCCCGGCACGCACGCCAGGGCCGTCGCAGATCAACGGGTCGATTACTGGATATCGACAATCTGCTGATACATGCCCTCGGGCCAAGTCTCGGCGTACTTGGACTCAAGGTAGATGTTGAGCGCATGCTCGCGGAACGCTTCGACGTCCGGCGTTGTAACCTTGATCCCCTGTTCGCGAAGAGCTTCGAGGCTGGCCTCTTCGTCGATCACACGGTTCTCGTTGTTATAGTCCGCCGCCAGCCGCGCCGCATCGAGAACGGCCGCCTGCTCTTCTTCCGTCAGGCCATTGAAGACGTCGCCATCCATCGCCAGAATGAGCGGCTGAACGAGGTGGCCCGTCAGGACGACCTGTTTCAAGACCTCATTGAGTTTGGCCGAGCGCACTGTCGAAGGCTGCGCATCCTGCGCGTCGACCGTGCCCTGCTTCAGCGCCAGATAAAGTTCGCCGAACGCCATCGGCATGGCACTCGCCCCCAGCGCCTCACCCATGAACAGCCATTCCGGCGTGTTCGGCATGCGCATTTTCACACCATTCAGATCGGCAGGCACGTTCACGTCCTTCTCGAACCGAAGGCCTACTTGCCGAGTGCCGAGCAGCATCGTCGAGAGCAGTTTGATGTTGGCCTCCTCCATGACCTTGTCAAACACCCACTCGCCGATCTCGCCATCCATGACTTTGAGCATGTGCTCCGGATCGCGCAGAAGATAAGGCGTGGTGAAGATCGACAGATCCTGCGAGATCAGCGAAATGTCCTGCGCGTTGTAGTGCGCCATTTCAAGGTTGCCGCGCTGCATCGCCGCAAGCTCGGACCCCTGCTTGAACAGCGAACCGCTCGGGTAGATCTCGAGTTCAAAGCGACCCGGCACCAGTTCTTCCAGACGCTCTGCGAAAACGTCCATCGCCTTGACGTGCCAGTCTTCGGGCACGGCGGCGTTCGAGTATTTCAGGACAATCGGGTCGTCCTGTGCCGCTGCAACACCTGGCAGTGCCATCATCATTGCAACGGCCAGGCCGAAACCACGGCGCGAAACACGTGTGTTCATAACTACTCCTCCCATTTTTTCTAACCTTCTTGTATCTAGATAAATCGGTGTCGTAAAGTTTAATCGATTTCTTTGCGTGGAATCGTTCTAAGTGTCGCGAGGTACGGAGAAACCGATGGAAATGAAACGACTGTTCGAGCCGTACACGATGAAATCGCTGACGCTTGCCAACCGGATCGTCTTTGCTGGCCACGGGAGCCGGTTTGTCGATCCGAACACGATGCTGCCGACGCCACGGCAGGCAGAGTACCTTGCCGAACGGGCGCGCGGTGGTGCCGGGCTGGTTATTCAGGGGTCGTGCATCATTCACCCGACAGGCCTGACGGTCGGCGGGACACATCAGCTTTGGAACGACGACTGTATCCCCGCCTATGCCGAACTGGCCCGCGCGGTGCATGCGGAGGGCGTCCCGATCTTCGGCCAACTGTCGCACTTGGGGCGCAACGGTGTCGGCTTTGCCAATCAACGCGAGATGTGGGCGCCATCGGCCGTTCCCGAGCCGACCTGCAAGATCGTCCCTCGCGCGATGACGCATGACCAGATTGCCGAGATCGTCGACGCCTACCGTTCGGCCGCGCTCCGCCTCGTAAAGGCAGGCTTCGACGGCTTCGAGGTCTACATGGCGCATGGCTACTTACTCTGCTCGTTCCTGTCTCCGCATTCTAATTTCCGCGACGACGAATACGGTGGATCCTTCGAGAACCGACTGCGTTTTCCACTACAGGTGCTGCGTGCCGTGCGGAATGCCGTCGGCCCCGACAGACCCATCGGAATCCGCGTGAGTGCAGAAGAGTTCGTCGGTGACGGCCTTAACCCCGAGGCTGCGGAAGATATCGTGAAAGCTCTGTGCCAAGAGGTCGACGTAGATTACGTCAGCGTCAGCCAGTCGAACTTTTCGTCCATCGACAGGCAAATCCCGGACATGAGCTTTCCCAAGACGCCCTTTGTCGACTACGCGTCTCGGATCAGGAAAGTGACTTCGGGCATCCCGGTTTTCACTGTCGGGCGCATCGTCGACCCGGAGCGCGCCGAAGAGCTTCTCGAAGACGGCGTGGCCGATTTCGTCGCTCTGGTGCGCCCACTCATCGCCGATCCGTACCTGCCGCGCAAGACGCAGGCCGGGCAGCTCTCACAGGTCCGGCGGTGCATTTCCTGCAATGTCGGGTGCCGCGGCGGCCCTCACCGAGGCCTTCCCATCGCCTGTCTCGTGAACCCCGCCGTCGGCTATGAACGCGAACGGGGCGAAGGACGGCTCGCGCCCGCCGAGACACCCAAGCGGGTGCTTGTCATCGGGGGCGGTCCGGCGGGGCTGAAAGCCAGCGAGACCGCCGCGCTCCGGGGCCACTCGCTCACGCTCTGGGAGGCAAGCGGCGAACTCGGCGGCACCACCAAGATCGCAGCGCGTGCTGCGGGCTATCGGGGTGAATTCGCCGAAGCTGCCAATTTCATGGCGGCGGAATGTCGTCGTCTCGGGGTCGACATCGCGCTGAACCGGACCGCGACGCTCGATGGTGTCCGGGCCTTTGCGCCAGACGTCGTGATCTGCGCAACCGGGGCACGCCCCGGTCGTCCAGACATTCCGCGCGCCGGCACTGCCAGCGACATCGACGTCGCAGACCTCATAGCCCAAGGATATCCAAAGGATGCCAACGTGCTCGTGGCAGACTGCGGCGAAGGCGACTGGAGGGCGCTGACCACGGCAGAAGGGCTTTTGGAAGCTGGCAACCGCGTGACCTTCGTGTCGCCAGCGCCTGCCGGGTCGGGAATTGACATAACCAGCCGCCTGCCGATCCTCCGGCGTCTCGGGGCCGGCGATGTCACGTTCTATGAACATCACGGATTGGAAAGTATCGGCGAACACGTCGTGCAAATGCGCGATCTTCGCAGCGGCAAGGTCATCGACCTGTCAGGCATCGATATGGTCGCGACCAGTTGGTTCGGGCGCGCCAATGACGATCTTTACCACACCCTCAGAGAGGCCGGGCTCGCGGTCGAACTGATCGGGGACGCCTGCGCCCCCCGGCGTGCAATCGATGCGGTCTGGGATGGGTTTCGGATCGGCGCTGCCGTCTAGCCCCCGTGGGCGACGGCAGCACACCGTGGCACGGTTCAGTCTGAGAACGGCGCGGGGTTGAGAAGCGATGTCTCCTGCGTCTCGATCAGAGGAATGACGTTCTTGGCAAAGTCCTGCCAGACCGGCTCCTTGAACAACCGCTCCCGCCGATCCTTGCGGTCCTCGAAACTGCTGTAACGCCACAGGTGGATCAGCTGGTTCATCCCCCCGATTTCGGTGTCGTAGAACCCGACGAGATCGCCGAGAATCCGCTGCTGCAACTCGCGCGGCGCGCCATCGTACAGCTCGTAGTATTTCCCCACGCAGCCGGGTTTGAGCACATAGCGCCGCATTTCGACAATCATGATCCGCTCCTTCGACTTTCAGACCTAGTGCAGTTCTTCGACTTCGACGGGCTCAGGCTCGTACCGGCCGTCCATAGCCACCTCACGCGTCAGCATGCTGCCCATTCCGGCGAGCCGCCAACCTGGGATCGGGCGGCGCGGCTCGAGCGGCTTCAGGTCCATGTCCTTGCCGCCGATGAACACCGAGCGGATGCGACCCGGCTCGCCCAGTATCGTGACGTCTTTCGACGGATCGCCATCGACCACGAGAAGGTCAGCTTTATAGCCGGGCGCCACGACGCCCACCTGCCCGTCCATCTTCACCCCGAACGCGCCTGCTTGCGTGCCGCACTGGATCGCCTGAAGCGGTGTCATACCGAAGTACCGGACATAGACCTCCATCTCGCGATAATGCCAGTGACCATAGGGCACCATCGAGAAGCCGCTCTCGCTTCCGCACATGATCGGCACGCCCGCTTCATGGGCGCGCATGACGGTCTCGACGGAATCCGTGATCTCGCGCTCGAAATGGGCGCGCAGTTCCGGCGAGGTGCCGATCCGGTCGCCGAAATCCACCATGTTCGCCTGAAACGTCAGGGCCGGACAGATCGGGATCTTGCGGTCGATCACGATCTCAAGCGCACGTTCATCCATGCCAGTCGCATGGAAGATCAGATCGAACCCGGCCTTTGCAGCGCGATAGGTGGCATCGGCCCCACGGCAGTGCCCCATCACGGGGGTATCGAGGTCATGGGCCGTCTCGCAGATCAGTTCCAGTTCCTCATCGGACCAGACGCAGATTTCGCCCTTGTGGGCCAGCCGTGGCATGACACCCGTGACGTGAACCTTGATCCAATCGGCGCCGTATTTGATCTGGCGGCGCACCTCTTCGACGATCTCGGCCTTGTTGCGCACGACCATGTAATAGCCGGTCACACCCTTGTCCGCGATAAGCCGCCCGCCGATGCCGCCCAGCGACGACACGAGCGCATAGGACCCGCAGGCCATACGGGGGCCGTCGGCTACGCCCGCTTCGATCGCATCGCGCAGGTCCAGCATATTCTCGTAGATCGAGTCCGGGTCGAGCATGCTCGTCACCCCCGCGCGCACCAGTTTCTTGGCATTGTATGCCGCGACCAGTGCCGAGAGCGCGTTGCGGCGCTGAAAGAAAATCTCAGGGTTCGAACCCGCGTCATCGAACGACAGGTGGCAGTGCGTGTCGATAAGACCGGGCATGACCGTCATGCCCTTCGCATCCATCTCTCGGATCGACGCGTCGTCACGCACGGCAAGCGTCGCTTGCTCGCCCATCGCTTCGATTTTGCCGTCCCGGATCAGCACCGCCGAAGACACCGGCGCCGCCCCCGTTCCGTCTATCACGCGGCAGTTCTTGATCAGCAGCGTCTCGGACATGATCTATCCTTTCGATTTGATGGGTCGGGTTTCAAACTTGGTAGCCGAACAACTGGGGAAGCCAGAGCACGAGGATCGGCACGAACGAAATCAGTAGCAGAACGACGATCAGCATGATGAGGAACGGCACGATCTCGCGGATGATCCCTCCCAAGGGTGTTCCGGTCAGCCCGTTGATGATGAAAAGGATCATGCCGAAGGGGGGCGTCAGAAGTCCGATCATCGTGTTGACGATGACGACCACGCCGAAATGGACCGGATCGATCCCGAGTTGCGTCACCGTAGGCAACAGCACCGGAACAAGAACCAAAAGCATCGTGGTCGTGTCGATCAGACACCCGAGGATCAGGAAGACCACGTTGATCGCAATCAGGAACTGAACCTTGGTCAGGTTGGCCGCTGCGATCGCATCCGCGATGTTGTTCGGCACCTTCTCGATTACGACGACATAGTTGAGGATGAAGGCCCCCGCGATCAGGATCGACACCGAGGCTGAGGACCGCACCGAGACGAGAAGCAGATCGAGAAAATCGCGAAGGTTGAGCTTGCGATATACGATCGCGGCAAGGAACAGCGCGTAGAGCGCCGCAACGGCCGCCGCCTCTGTCGGCGTGAATATCCCCGAGTAGATCCCTCCAAGGAGCACGAACGGAAGCGACAGCGGCAAGAGCCCTTTCAGTAGGACTTGCAGAAATTCCTTTGCGCTCGGACGGGGGCCTGCTGGGAAGTCCCGCTTGCGGGCCACGAGAAAGATCACGAGTGACAGTGCCAGCGCCATCAGAAGGCCAGGGACAACTCCCGCGAGGAAGAGCGCGCCAACGGACGTCCCGGACACGAGGGCGTAGAGGATCATCGGGATCGACGGCGGGACGATTGGTCCGATAGATGCCGCCGAGGCGGTCAGGGCGGCTGAGAACTCTGGTGTGTAGCGCTTCTTTTCCGTCATCATCCGAATGGACACCATGCCCGGGCCGGCTGCGTCGGCAATCGCGCTGCCGCTCATCCCGGCGAAGATCACGCTGACCAGAACGTTTACATAGGCCAGACCGCCCCGCAGGTGCCCGACGAAGGCATTGCCCAAGGCGAACAGGCGGTCACTGATGGTCCCCGCATTCATGATGTTGGCGGCGAAAATGAACAACGGGACCGCGATGACGACATAGCTGTTGAACATGTTGTTCATCACCTGCTCGGTGACGAGGCCAACGTCCTGACCGTTGAAGAGCAGATAGGCGATACCAGACGCGATCATCGCGACCCCGAGCGGCGCACCTAGGATTGCAAGGCCGATTAGAACGACCATCAGAATGAGCATCGTCAGATCTCCCTACGCCAGTCGGCCCTGAGAAGACGCCAGAGGTGGACGAGCGCCCGGATCACGTAAGCCGCCATGAAGATCACCATGATCGAAAAGGCGTAGCCGAAGCCGATCATGAGAACCGGCGTGGTCTGCCAGTTCATGAACGAGGTGTAGTCGAACGTCGCGGGCAAGGCCGCTGCAAACAATCCCGCCGTGACGACGAGAACGATCATCGATGCAACACGACGCCCACCCTCGGGCAGCATCCGATAGACGATGTCGATCCGAATGTTCTCTTCCTTCGTCAGCACAAACGCGCAACCGACGAACACGAACCAGATGAAACTGAGAAGCGCCAATTCCCCGGCCCAAGGTGCCGGAATGTTGAAGACGTAGCGCCCCACGACCTGAATGATGAAACACAGGAACATGACGAAAAAGATCAGCGCACTGGCGTACTCGCTGACCCGTCGAAGACTGTTCATCGTCCGCCTCAAGGGGTGACGCGTTTCGCCCTGCTCCGTCGTCATGCGCTTTGCTCCCAGATTGGTCGGGCACCGTCGGCCTCGCCAGCGCCGATTTGTGTGCTGTCGACGAGGATCCTGTCGTCTAGTTCACTGATGTGCGCGCACCCTGTCTGGGCCATTGCAATCTGAACGGAATGCGACACGCCCTCGATGAAGGCGGAAATCCCTTCGGCAGGCCGCGCGCACGCGGCTGAGAAAAGGAATGGCCTGCCCATGAGGACGAAATCGGCGCCCAGCGCCAGGGCCTTGACGATGTCCTCGCCCTCTCGAACACCGCTGTCCAGCAAGAGCGCGAAATCGGGGCCGACCGCTTTTCGGAAAAGCGGCAGCATCTCGATGGACGGCGCGACAGAGCCGATCTGGCGGGCACCGTGATTGGACACCACGATCCCGTCCGCGCCAGCCGCCACGATGCCCGCTGCGTCGCCGGGATGCATGACGCCCTTCACGATCAGTTTGCCGGGCCACAACTCTCTCAGGCGCTTCAACACATCGAGCCGCAACGGCGCCTGCGCCATCATGGCCATGAACTTTTTCATGTCGGACGCGTCGAGCTCGCTCTCGATCAGGCGCATGCGCGGCGCCCCGCCTGCAAGGGTGCGCAGACTCCAGCCGGGGCGACGACTGAAATCCCACATGATCCGAGGTGTCAGGCGGAAAGGAACTGTAAAGCCGTTGCGGATGTTGCGGCGTCTCACACCGGGATAGTTGGCGTCGACGGTCACGACCAGCGTCCGATAGCCGACCTTTTTCGCCCGTTCGATCAGAGTCTCGACCAAAGTGGGATGGTCGCAAATGTAGACCTGAAACCAAGCGCGTCCGTCCGAGGCCTCATGAACGTCTTCCAGCGTCGAGCTGCCAACCATTGAGAGCCCGTAGGGCATGCCGTAGCGCGCTGCCGCCTTCGCCAGTTCCATGTCCGTCTTCGGACCTGCAATGCGGCCCAGCCCCATCGGCGAAACCCCGAACGGCCGGTCGTAGTCCTCGCCCAGCAGTTCCGTATCGATCTTGGGCCAACCTGCCCCCGTCAGCACGCGCGGAACGAGCCCGATCCGGCGAAAGGCCAGCCGGTTGTTCTCGACCCCCCATTCGTCTTCGGCACCGCCGTCGATGAAGTCGAATACACCTCGCGGCAAATACCTGCGCGCGGCCGCCCGGTTCCTGTCCTCGTCAACGATCGAATGCATTGCCACCCCGTCGCTCCCTCAGGTCGTCATCAGTCCAAGGCCGAAGCCACCGTCGATGTCCAGAATTGCGCCTGTCGTCCATTCGGCGCAGGACAGATAAGCGACGCCTTCCGCAATCTCTTCAGCGGTTCCGACCCGCCCCAACGGATGCGTGGCGTCGAGCTTGGAATAGAATGCGTCGGCCTCACCTTCGCCGAACAGACCCGAGCGGATGTTGATCTCGGACGGGATCGCGCCGGGCAGCACGCAGTTCACACGTATGTCCATCGGAGCCAGTTCAGCGGCCAGAACCCGTGTCAGGTTCTGGATTGCCCCTTTGCTGGCCGCATAGGGGGCGCGGCCCGGCAACGCGCGGCGGATATGGCCGGAGCTCACGAAAACCACCGCGCCTTTGCGTTTGGAAAGATGCGGCGCGGCATATTGCGTCAGCTTCATGGGGGCGACCACATTCGACGCGAAAATGTCGGTTATGGTCTGCTCTTCGATCTCCATGAAGGGGCCGTGCGAGATGTTGGCGGCGTTGTTGAACAGCACGTCCAGACCGCCACCATGCGCGACGGCCGCGTCGACCATCTGCCGGCGATCGGCTTCGGACGTCACATCGCCGACCTGATAGGCGGCCGCATTGCCGATGCTTTCGACCACCTCCTGCAGCTTTGCTTCCCGTCGGCCGGAGATCGTCACTTTCGCACCGCGCTCGGCAAAGTAGCGCGCCGTGCCCGCGCCGATCCCCGATCCGCCGCCGGTAATCAGGATGGACATACCCTCGATAGATTTCACTGCACTTGCCTCACGTTGTCTTCGGTTTCACCAAGCGCCCAGACAGCCGCGCGACGGATCAGCCCGGCATGGCTCGGATTGCGGATCGCATCGGCGTCGTGACCGAGGCCGTCGAACGCGACACGGCCCTTGCCGTAGTCGCGGACCCACAGACCGGGCATCGGCTCGTTCTCCCCGTCCGCTCGCAGCATCAGGAGCGGTTCGACATCGGGCTCGAGATCAAGGCCACTGTAGACCTCGTCGTCGAGTTCGAATGGCCCGATGCCTTCGGTCACGGGGTGTTTCGCCCCGGTCGGCTCGACAAAAACCTTGCCGTATGGCGGGTGATACGACTGATCCCAACGCCAGACGCCGCCAATCATGGTTTTCCATTCTGGCCAGTCATCAAAGCAGATGACGGCCGTGTGCATCGCCAGCATCCCGCCCCCTTCGGCGACGAAACCTGCAATCACATCCCGTTCGCTCTCGGTGAGGGAGTAGCCCCACAGGTCACGCTTATCGTCGAAGCGCTCGCCACTCATCGACCAGCGCAGCGCAAGAACGACCAGCAAATCGAAGCCCCCCGCACGCAACTGAGCAACTCCGCCCGAAATGTCTTCGGTGACGTCTGCATCGATGCCTGCGGATTTCAGGACCTCTACAAGCGCGCGCGACGCCGCATCGAAGTCGTGAGAAATGCCGCCGGTCAGGATCAAGGCGCGTGCCATGGAAATCACTCCCTCGGAAGTTGGGCCAGCACGCTCGGCGTCAGAGCACCGTCGACGACAAGCTCGTGGCCGCTGACATAGGATGCGTCGTCGGACCCGAGGAAAAGCACCGCGTTGGCGATATCACGCAGCGATCCCAGCCGCCGCTGCGGGACCCCTTGGGTGCGCAGGGCACGTGTTTTCTGGTTTTTGTAAATCTCTTCGGACATGCCACCGTCGATCAGCCCTGGCGCAACCGCGTTGACGCGGATGCCAAGCGGCCCCAGTTCCAGCGCCAGTTGCTCGGTCATACGCGTCAGTCCGGCTTTGGAGGCCGGGTATGCCCCCGAGCCGGGGCTCGGGTTCAAAGCATTGATCGAGGTGATGTTCACGATGGAACCAATGCCGCGCGGGATCATCCGACGCGCCGTGCAGCGGGCGACGATATGGGCGCCCACGAGATTGATGTCGACCACCCGGCGAAACTCTTCCGGTGTCTGGTCGACCAAATGTCCGAAGGCCACGACGCCCGCATTGTTGACGACCAGATCGGGCACCTCCCCGAGGGCGTCCAGCGCTGCCTCGACACTGGCCTCGTCGGTTACGTCGCCCGCGAGAGGCACCGAATTGGGAACCTCCGCCGCCAATGCCTTGGCCGTGTCTTCGCTGCGGTCGAAAATGCCGACCCGGTAACCCTTTTCGGCCGCCAGTCGAACGATTTCGGCGCCGATACCAGCACCACCACCGGTGATAAATGCAGTCTTCATGGTCGTATCTGTTCCTGTTGTCAGTTCCGCCCGAAAAGGCGTCGTCAGCCAGCGATGCCCATCAGGCGCCGCGCATTGTCAGCGGTGTAGGCAGGGGGTGCGGGCACTTCGTCATAGTTCGGCTGATCCCAACCGGCGAAGTTCGTGCCGTGAACGATGCGATCCGTCCCAACCATGTTCGTCAGGAGCGACAGCGCGTCTGCGCTGTGCACGTGATTGTCGAACCAGATTTTGGCCACGCGCTCCTCGAACCCGCCGTCCTGCTTGAGCGCATCACTTGCCCAAGGCCGTTTGCGACTTGCCAGCGACAAGCGCCCGGCCATGAAGCCCAGCATGCCGCCCCCGTGGCTGACCCAGACCTTCAGGTCCGGATGCCGATCCAGAACACCACCAAAGACCAATGTGGCGACCGCAATCGTCTCCTGCGCCGCATAGCCGATGGTGGTTCCCAGATCGAAGCGACCTAGACGGAAGTCGCCTTCCGGCCCATCGATGCCTGCGTTGCCGGGATGAATGAACAGCGGCACGTTCAGGCGCACGAGATCCTCGTAAAGAACGTCGAGCGCGGGATCGTCCAGCATCATCGGGAAATCGGTTCCGATCTGAACACCCTGCAAACCAAGGTCGCCCACAGACCGCGCCAACTCCTCACGCGCGGCCTCGACGGACTGCATAGGCAGCATGGCGAGACCACCGAGCCGTGCACTGCGCGGCGCAACGATATCGCGCATCACGTCGTTATGGGCGCGGCAATAGTCGACGGCGATGTTGGTCTCGACAAAATGGAAATACGCGAGAGGGTTCGGCCCGATGACCTGATAATCAATCTTGGCCGCATCCATCTGACGGATGCGTTCATCCGGGTCCGTGAACGGACTGCCCTCGTAGCGCGCGCCCACCATCGTGTACTTGGCGACGCGGAAACACTGCTGCCCCGCCGAGTTGCGATAAAGGTCGGGCCCGTAGCGCCCGGCCAGCCCGAAAGTTGCAGGCAGCACTGCGTGCGCATGCAGATCTATTGTCGCCGCAGCGGCGATTCCAGACATCCGTTTCTCCTCCCCTCACACCCGAAACGCCCTTTGGACCAACTGGTGTGTAATGTGTTCACCGCGTGCTATCATCATTCGTTATTGACAATCAGGACGGGTTAATCGATGAAATATAAAAAAATCGATGACAAGACAAGGGCCAATATGGCTGACGCTTCGAACAAGCTGGAAACCCCTCGCAAGCCAAAGACCGGCAAGGGTGTCGGGACCGGGCGACTGATCATGCAAGAGATCTATGCCCGCATTCGTGAGGACATCCTGTCCTGCACGCTTCGCCCGGGCGAAAAGATCAACATCAACGAACTGGCCGAGCGGCACTCGGTGAGTCTCAGTGCCGTTCGCGAAGCGTTGAGCCGTCTGTATTCCGAAGAGCTCGTCGAGCAACTGCCGCAAAAGGGCTATCTGGTCGCTGCAGTCGATGAGGACCGGTTCCGCCAGCTTGTCGATGCCCGCGTCGAAGTGGAATGCGCCTGCCTGAGACGCGCTATCCAACTGGGCGATGTAACGTGGGAGACGAACATCATCGCCACCCAGTACAAGATGTTCAGGATAGACATCAGCCTGCCGGATGTACCGGATCGCATCAACCCGGCCTGGGCCGCCGCCCATTCTGAATACCATGCTGCGCTGGTCGAGGCCTGCCAGAACCAGTGGCTCCTCAGATTTCGGCGCATGCTATTCGAGCACAGCGAACGGTATCGCAGACTCGTCGTCCCCACCCAGACCAAAGACAGGGACATTCGCGGCGAACACGAGCGTCTGACCGAAGCCACGATCGACCGTGACATCGCCCTCGCCACGAAGCTGATGGAAGAGCACCTTCGCGCCACGGCTCAGGACACACTGGCAGGCTACAGCTCACAAGAACTGTCTGACTGACCCATGCACAATGCCCGATCGGCCTCCGACGTCGCAATCGCCCATATGAGCCTGCTGGAACTGACACCTCCAGAGCTCGTGGAATGCGCGGCGACGGCCGGCTTTCGATGCGTCAACATGCGCCTCAGCCCTGCCCGCGAGGGCGAAGAACCCTACCCTATGTCGCCGGGCTCGCCGATGCTGGCCGACACGCTGGCTCGTATGGACGGGCTTGGCGTGACCGTCAGCAATGTGGAAGTCATCAAGGTCGGGCCCGAGACGGCTCCCGACGACTATGGCGCCTTGTTCGAGCGTTCCGTGGCTGTTGGCGCATCTCAGATTATCACGGTGTCGACCGACCCCGACTTCGATCGGGCGACCGACACCTTTGCCCGCCTGTGCGAACGGGCTGCCTCGTTCGACCTTGTCCTTGCGCTGGAATTCATGCGTTTCATGAAGGTTGCCGATCTCGCCTCGGCGGCCAAGATGGTGCGCATGACGAACGCTGCGAACGCGCGCATCCTGCCGGACGTGCTTCACATGGCCAGATGTGGCGATACGCCGGAGATGCTTGCTGACCTGAGCGACATCATCGGGTTCATCCAGATTTGCGACGCCCCCGTCACCGCCCCTGAAGACATTATTCATGAGGCCCGGTTCGCGCGTCTCTTACCCGGAGAAGGCGAATTGTCGGTGCGCGCGGTTCTAGACGCTGCCCCGCCCGAAACGCCGGTAACGGTCGAGTCACCTCTGGACGGTGCGCGAGGCAAACTGCCGCCCCTCAGGCGAGCGCAGCTTACCTTTGATGCAGTCCAACGCTTCATCGCTTCGACCAACGCGTAACCCCCACAACGACCTATGGACGTTGACGCCCCCACAATGTTGATCGATGATTTTTTACAAAATCGATTCGATAGGTGATAATGGATTTACGCGGAGATAGCGGTGGCCGGACCACGTCGCAAACACGCGCCAGAGGCCGCACGGGGGGAGAAACATGAAATTCACAGTGATTGACCAAGATGGCGCGGAACACGCTCTCGAAGGTGCCGATGGACTTCCACTGATGGAGATCATCCACGCCTCGGGGCTCGAAATCGCGGCCCAATGCGGCGGCAGCGCGGCCTGCGCCACCTGTCACGTCTATGTCGATTCCGCGTGGACCGACCGACTTCCTCAACCGGAAGAAATGGAGGCTTCGATGCTGGAGATGGCCGAAGACGTGGACGAGCAGTCGCGCCTGTCGTGCCAGATCACCGCGACCCATGTGCACGATGGCTTGCGGATCACACTGGCACCGGGAACGCGCGTGTGACCCGGAGCTGACACTTACGGCCATCAAGATCGGGAGGACGACGATGACCACGAGAAACCACGACGAAACCGACACAACCAAAGACCTGTCCGGCTTGGACCGCTTTGACCTCTTGGACCCAGAGGTGCAAAGCGCACCTTGGGATTTCTACAAGGCGCTTCACGAGAAATGCCCGGTCTACCGAATGCCACAGAACGGCTATTACGTCATCGCTGGCTACAATGAACTGAAGTCTGCCCTGATGGATCCCGACCGCTTTTCCAATCAGGCCATGCGGCATAAGATGCTTCAGCCCTCCAAACTTTCAAACATTTTCGCAGATATGCTGAAAGAACGCGGGTGGGAGCCTTACCTGACCCTCCAACGCGCCGACCCGCCGGAACACCGGCGATACCGCAAAATTATCGACCGCGTGCTGAACCCAAAAAACGTGCGCGGCCTCCTGCCCCGCATCGAAGAGTTGAGCCATCAATTGGTCGACGGCTTCGCAGACCGGGGCGAATGCGACTGGATCGGTGAGTATGCCTTCCCCCTGCCCGGTACGATCATCGCCGAACAGATCGGTCTCGACCCCAGCGAGATCAAGACATTCAAAAAGTGGGGCGACAACATCCTGTCGCTTTTCACCAAATCCAAAACCGAAGAGCAGATGCGAGAGTGCGCCGAGATCGAGATCGAGATGCAGCACTACATGGTCAAGATCTTTGAAGACCGAAAGAAGAACCCGCGCGACGACATCATCTCAAACCTCGTGAACACTCAGGAGGGCGAGGATGAGCTGACGCTTCAGGAACAGCTATCCGTCATGAACCAGCTGATTGGTGGCGGCTATGAGACCTTGATCAGCGCACTCACACACCAGATGTGGCAGCTCATTCGTTTTCCGCAGGTCGAAGCCGAGCTTCGCGCCGACCGCTCGCTCATCAGGAACTTCATCAACGAAAGCCTCCGCTACGAGAGCCCGACCCAAGGTCTGTTCCGGATCACCAAGGAAGAGGTCGAATTGGGCGGTACGACGATACCCGAAGGATCGGTGTGTCTGTCGCGTTATGGCGCCGCGAACCGCGATCCGAAGGTCTTTCAGAGCCCGGACGAGTTCAACATCCACCGCGACCGGGTATCTCAGCACCTGGCGTTCGGTACCGGCATTCACTTCTGCCCCGGCGCCGCGTTGGCGCGGGCCGAGATGACGATAACGTGGAACGTCATTCTGGACCGGCTCGAAGGCTTCGAACTGGCCGAACCCATGCCTTGCCCCGCGCATGAACCCAGCCTTCAGCTTCTGCCGATGAAGCAACTGAAGCTGCGGTTCAAAAAGCGCGATGTCCCGGAACAGACCCCGATCAGCCTGTGAAGGGCCCAATCGGAATTGCTGCCAGAAGGAGGCCAATATGAAATTCGACTACCCGTCGCCGGACACTGCCGAATGCCCGTATCCTCTTTATGCCGAAGCGCGGCAGACCTGCCCGGTCGTGCGCGTTCCAACAGAGGAAGTCGCGCATTTCGTGTCGCGATACGAAGATGTCGTACACGTCATCCGCAACCCGGAGATCTTTTCCAGTGAAGCGCGTGCCATCGGAACCCAGCCGGTTGATCGGGGCCGTACACCGGGCGGCCTTGGCATCAACGCTTTGCTGGATTCGGACCCGCCCGACCACTTCCATCACCGCCGGATTTCGACACGCACGCTCAATGCGAAAACCTTCGCAGCGAGTGAGCCGATGGTCAGAAAACACGTCGACGCGCTCATCGACGGCTTCATCGACCGTGGCACATGCGAGTTCATCGGTGAGTTCGGCGAGCGCCTGCCAGAGCGCGTCATCACCGAATTGATGGGCTTTCCGCCCGACTTCTCGGAGAAGCTGAAAAATTGGGGCCAGATCGAAGTTCAAGGCATCAAGTTCTATTCCGAGGAACGTAAACGGCACCAGATGGCCGTGTTCGAGGACTTTCAGGACACCATCGAAGCGGAGCTCGTGAAGCGCTCTGAAACGCCAGCCAACGACGCTCTCGGCGACCTCGTGCGCGATCAGATCGAACGCGATGGCAGCTTCAACTTGGACTATGTGAAAGCGCAGGCCGTGATCCTTGCTGCCGGAGGTCTGATCACGACCGGGCATATGATGGGGCATCTGATGTATCTGCTCCTGACCCATCCGGATCAGTTGCAGGCCGTGCTCGACGATCCGGCGTTGATCACCCGCGCGCTAAACGAAACCGTTCGGCTGGAGACCCCGATCCAATGGGTGCCGCGACGGGTCACGCAGGATACCGAGTTGCACGGCGTGTCTTTGAAGGCTGGAACCCACATTCTGATCGGTCTCGGCTCGGCCAATCGAGATCCTGAGAAATTTGCGGACCCGGATCGGTTCGACATCCACCGGAAGGGCCTGAACCAGCACCTTGGCTTCGGCAATGGCACCCATTTCTGCCTTGGCGCGCCACTGGCCAAACTTGAGGCGACAGTAGCGCTGCAACGCCTGTTCGAGCGGCTGAAGAACATTCGTCTATCGGACCGAAACGACTATCGCCACACGGACAGCCCGGCGTTCCGGGGGCTGCAGTCACTCTGGCTGGACTTCGACGCTGCCTGATCCGGTCGTCGCCGCGCAAGCACGCGGCGAACACGACCAGTGCCTGCTATTGTGGGGAGAGGTTCAATAGACCTCTCCCCACGTAATCACCCGGTGCCGCTGGCCTATCCGAAGGCCGAATTTGGCAGCCAGAGCGAGAGTGCCGGGATCAACAGCAGCAGGATCAGCACCACGAAATCCAACACCAGAAACGCGCCGGAACCACGAATGACCTCGGATAGCGTGACGCTCTTCGGAGAGACGCTCTTGATCACGAAGATATTCAGCCCGATGGGCGGGGTGATAAGCCCGATCTCCAGAAGTTTGATCACGATGACGCCGAACCAGATCAGGTTCACGTCGTAGCTGAGCATGATCGGAACGGTGAACGGCAGCGTCAGGACGAGGATGCCGATGGAATCGAGGAACATCCCGATCACCAGATAAAAGATCACGATGGCGATCATCACCGCGTAGAATGGCGGATCGAAGGATTGCAGCCAGTCCAGCGTGAGGGGCGTGATACGGGTCAGCGAGATGAAGGCCGTAAAGAGCTTGGCGGCGAGCGCCACCATAAAGATCATGGCAGTCTGGCGCACGGTGTCCGAGCCGGACGCGATCAGGGTCGACCATGTGATCTTGCGGCGACCGATCCCGATGAGGGTCGCCACGATCAGGCTGACGGCAGCCGCCTCGGTCGGGGTGAAGATACCCAGATAGATACCGCCCACAACGATCGAGAACAAAAGCGCAGAGGGCCACAACCCGGAGAGCGCCTTGAGCCGATCCGTATCCTCACCCACTTCGACCGTGACTTTCGGCACATGGCTCGGCCGGATCAGGCACCACAGGCAGATGGTCAGGAGGAAGCCGACGAGCGACAACAGACCCGGCACCACGCCGGCCAGAAAGAGCCCGTTGACCGATTGCTCGGTGAAGATGGCGTAGATGACGAACAGAAGGCTGGGCGGGATCAGCGAACCCAGCGTGCCCCCGGCCGCGACGGCACCCGACGCGAGACGGGGATGGTAGCCGTAGCGCAGCATTTCCGGGACGGCGATCTTGCCCATCGCCGCCGCGCAGGCAACGCTGGAGCCGGTGATCGCCGAGAACCCGGCACAGCCGGAGACCGAGGCCATCGCAAGCCCACCGGGCAGTTTTCTGAGAAGCACCCGTAGCGAACGGTAGAGGTCCGTTGTGATCTCGGCATGATAGGCCACGTGACCCAGGCCGATGAACAGCGGGATCATACTCAGGGGGTAACTGTGGACGAACGAGAACGTGTTCGCGCCGACCAGTCGCAACACCGGGCGCATGCTCGCGGCGAGGTTGATATCCCCGCCGGGCCGCCACGCGAAATAGACGACGAGACCGACGATTGCGCAGGCGCCGAGTGCATAGGCAATCGGAACGCGCAGGGCCAGAAGCAGAAGAACGCCCGCGACAACGAGGCCCGCAAGGAGAGTGGGGTCCATGAAAGTCTCCGATCAGCGCGATGCGCGAATGTCTGAAATCAGCATGGCGAACAGACGCATGAGGAACACGAGCGAGCCGAACAGAAAGCTCGCGTGACCGATCCACATCGGGATATCGAGCGTGCCGCTGTAATAGTCCTGTGTGTCCCATGCCTGAACGAAGCCACGCCAAGCGGCATAGGTGATGCCGCCCATCATGATCAGCCCGATACAGTGCTCCAGCACCGCCAGCCTGTAACGGCCCTTCTGGCGGACCCATTCGGTCAACAGATCGACCGAAATGTGCCCGCGCGCAGCCGTCACGACACCGAGCGGGAACAGGATCACGAGAACCATGAGCTCCTGCACGATGAGAATGTCGTCCGGGATGATCGCCCGCCCGATCCAACGGCTGACCACGTTCAACGTGATCATAGCCGCCATTACGAACAGGCAGACGATAGCGACTGTGGCCAAAGCCCGTTCCGCCTTGGTCGACGGAACGGAAGGAAGCTCATAGGGTTCCCGCGAGGTCACTTGGACACCCTCACTCAGCGGCGCTGTGGGTGTCGATCAACTCCTGATACGCGCTCAGCAGGCCCGCACCGTCTTTACCGGACTCGGACACGCGTGCGATCCAGTCGTCAATCGAGGCCGCGCTGGTTTCGACAAGCTTGGCACGGTCGGCTTCGCTGAGCTCGGTCACGGTGATGCTGGCACCTTCGATCCCGGCCTCCATATCGGCCCGCGCCTTGGCGTCGACCTGCTCGAGATCCTCGGCGAAGTAGTCGATGAAATCGGCGGACACTTCGTCGAAGACGGCTTTGTTCTCATCGCTGAGCCCATCGTAGGTGAACTGGTTCATCACCACGCCGAAGGACATGTTCTGACCCCAGTCCAGCGCGAGGACATAGGGTGCGACCTCGTACTGACGATAGGCGACCATCGCGTAGTAATAGTTCTGGTTGCAATCCAGAAGACCGGAATCCAGTGACTGGTAAACATCGGCCTGGCTCATCGAAACGATCTCGGCCCCGAGCCGTTTCAGCGTGTCCCCGTAGGGCCCGGAGGCGCGGATCTTGAGGCCGTCGATATCTTCGATCGACGTGATCTCATCGCGGCAGATCAACTGGACCGGACCGGTCGAGAAGTTGGTCACGTAATGCACGTTCGCGGCCGCAAACTCGTCTTTGACGGCGCCGTCTCGCGACAGGTCGTACATCGCTCGCATGCCGATCTTGATGTCGCTGTTTTCGACCGGCAGATCGCCGATGTTGTACAGTTCGAGCTCTTTGGGCGTGAAGAACCCGACGACCGTGCCCATGTCGGCCACGCCATCCCCGACACCTGAGAGCGTATCGCGACCACCGAGCAGGGAGCCGCCCCAGAAAAACTCGACCTTCATATCGCCGCCGCTACGCTCGTCGAGCTCTGCTGCGAACCATTCGAGTGCCGCGGCACGGCTGCCCCGGTTCGGGCCGTAGTCCGAGAACCGCAGAACGGTTTCGGCATACGCGGCACCGCTTCCGGCCGCGATCAACGTTGCAGCAATGGCTGCTTGCTTCAGTCTGTTGGTCATGTTGCTCCTCCTAGCAAACGTATCAGTCAATCAGGCTGCTTCACCCGAAACGCATCTGTGGTCGGAAAAGACCCAAGATTTCAAATCGCACCAACCGCACGAATGCGTTGGTCATCATCGACGCGGCGATCATGGCGACGAACATCGCGACCAGATGCGCCAAAGGCGCCTCGGGCAGCAACTGGGCCGTCCAGACCATCGCCATCGCGCCACCTCCAAACCCCAACAGCGCGCGCATCGCTGACAGGGCCGTTCGGTGGAGCGCGATCTCCAGCGCACCGCCAAGGGCCATCGCCCCGAACATGAAGGGACAACTGCTCACCATCCACCAGATGAGGTCCCAGTTCAGACTTGGGTGCGTCACGCACAGAAACGCTCCGCCACCTGCCACCATATCCAATCCGGCACCCGACAGCATGAGCACGCCATGCATGGCCCCGCAGAGGATCGAACGCTCAGTCACGGCGCCACAGCACGAAAACGGTGGGCTGTTTGAGCGTCACTTCGGACGTCTCGGACGGTCCGACATGTGAATCGAACCGGCGTTCGGTTTCCGCCCGGACGGCCGGGTCGGCTGCTTTCGCACGACGGGCCGGATCGACCGCAACGACGGCATCGAGCAACGCGTCGAAGTTCGCGAAACGCCGTTCAATCTCGTACTCCTCGCTCGCGATGCCCGCGAAGGGCGCGACCGGGGCGCTCAGCACCATTTGCGCCTTTGTGCGAACCTCGGTCTCGTCCTCGATCGGCATGATGACTTCGGTCATCTCTCCGAAAGGGCGCGGATCGAAGGCGACCATATGCCCGCCCGGCTTCAACACGCGCGCGACCTCGCCCAGCATCTCGGTGTGGAGCGCCGGCGGCACGTGGTGAAAGCTGAACACGAAACTCACGACGTCGAAGCTGTGATCCTCATAGGGGAGCCGGGAACCATCGCCTTTGCGAATGCGGCTCGGGTCCAGTCCCGACGCGACCGCCCGCGCGATCGCGCCGTCTTCGACTTCCATCCCATGCGCATCGGCACCGTGGTTCATCGTGAGCCGGACAAAGTCCCCCGCCCCGCAACCCACGTCCAAGAGACGCAGGCCACGGATTGGAACATGACGTTCCAATGCCCCGAGATGCATCTCGGCGGGCGAGATATGCGGGGTTGCCGTCATCCGCAGCAGTTGCTCTTGAACGATGCCGGCTCGACGCCGCTGTGGCCACAGCAGCCGCCGGTCCAGAACTCAGCGCCTTTGCCAGAGCAGTATTTACCGTCTGCGCCGACCATTTCCATGAACCGCGGGTGATCGTTCCGGCACACGTCGAGCTCATGCTTCACCCATGCGAGCGGGTCCGCGCCGTAGTCGTCCCAGTAATCGCCCTTCATGTTCAGGCCGGGCACCGCAGGGTTCCACGACTCGTCCATCCAGAGGTCCGGGTCGCCGTATTGCGCGGCCATCTTTCTGATCTTCGGATCGTCGAGAGCGAGTAGGCGACCGTTCTCGATGAGCAGTTCGTTGTCACCTTCCATTTCCAGATGGTAGGTCGGGAAATACAGGTGCAGGTGCCAATGGCCCACTGGCAATCCGGCGCGCGCGGCCTTGCGTTCGTCCATCGACGAGATGATCGTGCCGAAGCCCATGTGGATCACGCCGGACCGGACACGCTCATACAGGCAGTTCACGAACCCGGACGGGAAGTCCTTGCGCGGCCGGTGAACGTGCGGGTTCGTGCCGATCGAAGCTTCCCACCAATGCATGAGCCCTTTTCCGTTGAAGCCGGGGTACTGAAGGTCCTCGGTCTTCGCCATGATCTCGCGCAGCCCGTCGCCAAAAGCACCGCCAGCGTTGATCTCGGTGATCTTGGAATTCTCGACCACCAATTGCGTCCAGTCGCAGGGCGCAATGTGGTTCGTGGTGCCGGCGATCACGCCGCAGCCATCTTCTTTGCCCTTGAGGTACATCCACGGACGCCCGGTGATGTGCCCCGGCAGATAGGTGGCGCCGAACTTCGGGTTCCCTTCCCACGTGCTCGCAACCAGCTCGGGGTTATAGGCTTCGCGGCGGCTATCCCAGTAGCCATCGTGGTTGGTGAATTCGATGTCGGTGCCTTCGGGGTCGACGATGCGCGCGCGTTTCGAGGCGCGGATGCGATCCCAGGTCCACTGGTCCATCGCGTTCAGAACTTCGATCGGCATCGCATGCGCGGGCGACGCAAGGATTTCCGGCGTGATGAACGGCATCCGCTGGATTTTCACGAAGGCGTCGGTCAGTACCGGACCGCCGTAGCCCATGAGAATCTTGTCGAATTCCTGCTTGCGCGAGGCCTCTTCCCATTCGTCCATCCACTGCGCCAGCTCTTTGGTCCGGAACAGATAGTACTCGACCTCGTCTGCGCCGACCCACTGACGGATCTCACCACGGTCGATGTACTTGATCGTGTACTTAACGCCGTACTTCTCGAGGATTTTCTTACAGGCCTGAATGACCATTTCGCTGTGCCAGTTGTCGACCCGCAGCATCACACGCTCGCCAGCTTTCAGACCCCAGCAGGCGTTCAACCCGTGGTTATAGGGGCGCTTGGCCACATGCTCGAGATAAGGCAGCAACTGGTCGGGGTGCGTGACATCGACATAGGGCGGGCAACGCGGGGGACGCGATCCCGACAGCGGCGGCTGCTCAAAGGCGGGCGCCATCTGCTTTGCCTGCGCGGGTGTAATGATCTTGTTCATGGCGCTCTCCTCCTGCCCGGAATCATATTTGCATGCAAAATGCGGAAGTATGGGGCACATGGCAAGCCATTTTTTAGCTTTTTGCATGCAACATCTTGATTTCGACCTGCATGCATCTCGACACGAGGCAACCGGGGGCATAGTGTTTCACCGATGATTTCGAATACGGACGGCGATACCGATGAGCATTGGACTTGAGGATGCAACCGACGCACTGCGCACTGCGGTTCTCGACGGCGCGTTCACGCCCGGAAGCAAGTTGCGCGAAGTCTCGGTCTCAGAAAACCTAGGTGTTTCAAGAACTTTGGCCCGGCTCGCCATGAGCGCATTGGAACATGAAGGGCTATTGGAACGCATCCCGAACCGGGGCTCGCGGGTCCGTTCCTTCTCGATTTCACAGATTGCGGACGCCATCGAGGTGCGTGGCGAGCTCGAAGGAATGGCGGTGCGTCGCGCCGCGGAACGCGGGCTCAGCGATAATGCATGCAAACCGCTGCGCGACCTGATCGCTCAATCGGAAGAGCTTCTGACCGCCGGGGTGGACACCGAAGAACGCCGACAGGCATGGGTCGACATAAATGTGGCTTTCCACAACGGCTTGATCGAAGCGAGCGGCAACTGGGCCCTGTCCATCGCCATCAAGCAAATCTCGGCCCTGCCCCTCGTCTCGTCGACTGCGATCATCTTCGACCGCAAGAACTTTGACCGTAGCCAGCGACAGCTTCGCGCCGCCCATGACGATCACATCCGAATTCTCAACGCGGTCTGTGACGGGCGCGGCCATCGCGCCGAGGCCCTCATGCGCGAACACGCCTTCATGAATGCGCAGAACAAACGCACGAACCTGAGCGACCGCGCGACCCTCGACCTCGTCCGCGACCTGCCCGGTGGCAAGCTCGTCAGCGCGGCCACGTCACAAAAGGGCGGTGCAGACTGAACCGGGTGACAAAATGCGTCTGGTTCATTGAACATTTTTACGGAACGGCGCGACCTGACGGCGGATGCTCTCGCTGGACGTGATCCGTTCCAAAATTTCGTCAGCCGCGTCCCACAGCTCACCGGAAAAGGAGCTGGCCGCGTCCGACAAACTGATCTGCTCTCGCAGCCAAGTGCTGGCAGACTAATTCGAACTCGCCTCTTCATGGACAGTCGTCCTGTCCCTTGTCTCGCGAGAAGACCGCGCAACTCGGCCAGAGCGGCTGCACGATTGGCCTTGAACTGGAGTCTGCTTGATAGGCTGCGTTCCAGGTTGAATTGTTTAAAACGGAGGCGTGGACGGAGGCGAACTTCTGGAGACTTCGCATACGCCGGAACCGGAGCATGGCCCTCTCCCGTCTTCTGAAGGGCAGGCGTGAATTTTCTGCCCGGTTGTTGAGCCAGCGACCGCGGGTCTTGGTAACAAAGCTTTCTTGCACCTCGTTCTCATGATCGACCGCGCGCCACAGGTAGCAGTGTTGACCGTTGATCTACACAAACATCTCGCAAAGGTGCCACCGCCAGCGGCTGGACCGCATTACATCAATCCGGCGTTTGCGCATCTTGGCTGCGGACCGCGGACCGAACCTGTGTCACCAAAACCGGATCATTTCGTCCCTCACATCAACGCCGCGTTCTTGGAGCAAGTCTGCCCATTTCGAAGCGATAGCGGAAATCGAACGAACAACATCACCGCCAACCGGATGATCTCGTGCGACGTTTTGAAGTACCGACAGGGACTGGGCGCTTGCTGAGACGTTAGCCACCGCCCCGCCGCCAAAGGTCAGGGGCACGGTCCGTCTCAGTGGAGCCCGCAAAGGGCCAACCCACGGGAGTAGCGCAGGGATTTCATCGAAAATGCACATAGGAATTCGAGTCGGGGGTGTGTGGCGGAGACGAAGTCCGCCGCGACCCCCGATGAAAATCGTTAAGGCATTGTCAATACAGAAATTTATTTTTCGCGCCCATCCTGATTGTATAGCAAAATGTATAGCAATTTTCTCGGTCTGTTGTAACCGACATACCCGGATCGGCAAGGTGTAGAGAGGGGTTCTCGCCACCCGACGAATTGTCCAGATTTTACCCATGCGCGAGCCCGAGCACCACTGCGGCCGACGAAGTGACGAACAGTTCCTCCAAGTGCGCAGACAAGCGCTGCTCCTTCGCGACCAACTGCAATCGAACCCGCCATGCTCTCAGGGGCGCTGTGCGGCCCGCTGAGCGCATCCAAGCCGTTTCGAGCACCCCGAGACTCCGACCGCCCGTAGGCGCCCCTGAGCGCGCACAGAGAGACTCTGCGGCGCCATCACGCCGCGGGGCTGGTGCGAAGTCAGGTCGCACTCGCTAACCGTCGACCTCTTCGATGTCGGCGACGGCGGACCTGATCGCAGGACGCAAGACGTTGATGAAAGTGTTGGTTCGATCGGCAAGCCATTCCAGCGCCTCGGCTCGTGTCACCGCGTCTGACAGGTCCCCGAAGTGGCGCTCGTCGACTGGAGGGCCGAAAGCTTTCGTATTGCTACGGGCAGCGGTGCCGCCGAGGTCAGGAATGAAGTCGTCACCGACCTCGCGCATCAGCGCCTCCACCGCCTGCGATCCTGTTGTGTCGCGCGTGTAGGCCAAGCTCAGGCCCACGTTCCCTTTTGTGATGTTGCGGTAGACGTTAATCCACGCTGTCGCACCTGGCGCCGGAAGCACGAATGCGATGAACCCCTGTCGTGGCGCGCGCGGGATCGGCTGATCAGGGTCGTCGAGATCAAGAACCGCGAGAAACTCGCGCCAGAACTGTGCGCGGTCGTCGCCGAGGGCGAGCGTATCAGGATCGATCTGATCTTCGGCCTGCGTCTTATCTTCAAGCCCGAGGCCAGCCGGAAGTTCTACAACGCGGCGCACTTCGACCGGCGCTTTTGCCAAGACACGCGGCAGGGCGAGCCGTCCGCCGCCGGGGACGTCGTAGATCGGCATCTCAACCAAGCCGAAGGAGAATTGCAGGGCACCTTGGTCATGGAGATGCTCAAAGATCGCTTCGACACCTCCTCGGATACCATCGCCGAGAATGAGCAGCAGGCACCTGCCCCGCTCGAGCGACGTGGTCAGTGTGTCGTGGAAGTCAGCCTCATCAACTTCCGGGTGACGTGAGCGGACCAGATCGATGATCGAGGGCACGCCGCGCCGGGCAGCTTCACGTTCGATATCAGCCGACGACCAGCGAGCGAGCTCTTTCGCATAATCGAGCACCTGGCCCACCACCTCACGGCGCGCTTGTGGATTTCGCCAAAGCTTGCACTCGACAATGACCGGAAGGCCGGAGGGTGTGATGAGGAAGTTGTCGATCGGTCCGGCGGGTGTGTTCAACTCCGTGCAGATCGAAATCGCACCCTCGAAGGCCGCGTCGATTTCGTTGATAGGAAGTGCCTCAGGGTGTTCGTGGACCAGATGTTGAAGCTGCTCTTCATTGAACTCGCTGTTCGTCGAAAGAACGACCCCGGGCGCATTCTGATTTGCGATAAATACGGGGTGCCCATGTTGTCGTGCCAAATCCTACCTCGTTCAGAAATCCACGCGGTATCACTGGCTTTTCAGCTCTTGTGAAGCAAACAAAAACGACCAGAACATCGAAACGGAAACATGGGAGCTTTGGAACTTGAAGCTGTTGCGGCACCAGTCTGCATCCTCATCGCTAACGACGTTCTTTTCTAGGACTTCGTGTCCAATGTGTGCGGAATGGTTCACCTTCGTGGCATGTAGCAAGCAGCTAGAGATGCTCACTCACTCGGCCGTTGGCCTCGCTCGCTGCGCTCAGCGCCTCCGTTGTCGGCGCTGAACCAATCTTTCGATTTGTTTGTGGAGTAGCTACCAAACATAGCTTCGCCATTACGACCAAAACGAGGTCGACAAAATTAGCAGATATCTAGATGCTCATGACCTACCTGAAGCGTCGCAATCAGGCTGTCTTCGAAACCTAGATGTTCATGAACTCCCTGGAGAGCACGAACTTTTCCAGATACGCCGGGTCGGCGCTCACCTTCGTAACATACTCGATTATTCCCTTTGCTTCAATGCGCTGTGCGTCGAAAGATCCTTGGCAACATAGGTCCACCCAATGCCGCCTGCCGTAAATGTGAAAGTCTGCGAGGCGCGCAGCACGAGTGGGCGTTTCAGCGTAGGCATCGACCGCCACCAGAAGGTGCCAGTGCGGATTGGTGGTGAGCTTCTCCGGAAATGCGAACCAAACCAAGCGCTCGTCCGGTCTTTTTTGCCACCTCGGGCCATTCAGAGAGTGGTTTACGCGCGCATCCCATTCTCGCAACTGTCGCTTGATCCACTCGTAGCTGAAGCTCTGGTGATTGGACGACAAAGTGACGAAGTGCGTGAAAGTGTAGCGTTCGAGCCATATGCGCAGCTCGCGTTGGAGCGATTTCCTGTTCGCGCCCGTTGCCATTCGCGTGATGTCGAGATGTCGGTTCAATTGCATTGTCTTTCAGATCTTCAAACTCTGCTCCTTTATAGCAATCCGGACGACGGGATGCGGTTCGCGGCGAGATTTTCTTCAGGAGGGAGGATCTAAGTTCCGGCCCGCAAGCCATGATGCACGTCAGTGCGCGACATCTGCTCCCATGGACCTTCGCGTCACTGGTTCGAAATCGACTTGGCCACACGTCCGTGGGTCGTCAGAGTCATCGTAGGACGCGCTGGGATGCACCGTTGAAGGCCATTGCGCCGGTGCGCGCGGACATCGATTTCTGTCACCGCCGACGTCGATGTAAACCTTCGCCTAACCCGCTCTGAATGCAGATGCCTGTTTTGTTGGGGTTTTCGCGTCGCAGGGTTTACATGGATTACCAAAAAACGTCGTTTTGGGGTGAAATCTGTCAACTTTATGTAAACTCCATGTAAACCCAAAATGAGAACAAAGAGTGAATATTGACCTTCCTAGCGTCCCGCGAGTTTACATAAGGCAACCCAGAGCTGGGGCTATGTAAACCCGATGTAAACCCTTCTTTTCGGTTCTCTCCCTTGCACGCATCCTAGGAGAAGGGTCATCTCGAAGATGATAAGGATCCGGCGCGGCGTGTCGATCCAGCCTTTCCTGGCCCGACCGAAACGGAACGCAAACGAAATACTAGTTGCGGCTCTTAGTCACAAAGATGAGGTGGTCGCCGCCGTCCGCCGCAAAGTCCACGAACGGCAGCCCATCTCCTTTAGTTTGCGTCCTTGAACTCGGCATACTCGCCTTTGACCAGCACGGTCACCGTGACCGGCACGCTGTCGCGGTTGCGCCAGAACCAGCCGTGTTCACCGTCGAAGTCGGCAAGGATGCCGCCCTCCGCTCCGGTGGAGCCGCGACCCTTCTCGTAGGTGACGGAATTGCCGCCGCCGTGGCCGTGGAGGTCGAAGTTCACGCGACCGCCTTCTACGATCATGCGATACTGCGCGACCTGTCCTTCGGTCATGACCAGCTTCCACTCAGCCGATGCGCCGGGTTCGAGCGTGAAGGTCACTTCGTCGCGCCAGTCTTCCTCGGCCTCCGCTTGGGCGTCCTGTGCGTAGGCCGCACCTACGAAGACGCCGAGCACACGGTCGAGAAGGCTGGACTGATCGTCACCGGCTGCTTCCATCTGGCGGTCCATCTCGGCCTCTTCCGCAAGCTGGGCCTTGATCTCGCCCATCTCCGTCAGGCCGAGCACCCCGCCCACACGGGTCGGGTCGATGCCGTATTCGGCGGGCAGCACGACCGTCACGAGGATCGCGACGGCGGCCACGGCGGCGACGATGGTGGAGCGCACGAGTTGCGCGGTGGAGGGCAGTTCCTCAAGCGAGGGGCGTTTGGAATTGAACATGGTGTATCTCCTTTCAGGCGATGAAGAAGCCGGTGAGTTGGTAGCCGACGAGAATGAACCCGAGGGTCATCATGATGACGTTGGCGGTGTAGGCTTGAGCGAGGAACCGGGGCGATCTGCGCCAGAACCCCATGACGATGAGGATCACGGCCAGCGCCATGAGCTGCCCCACCTCGACGCCCACGTTGAACGCGAGCAGGTTGGGCAGAAGCCCATCGGGCGCGATGTCGTAGTCGAGGATCTTGGTGGCAAGGCCGGTGCCGTGGAAGAAACCGAACACCAGCGTCGCGACCTTGGTGTTTGGCTGAACGCCGAACCACCGCTGATACGCACCGAGGTTGTCGAGCGCCTTGTAGACGACCGACAGGCCGATGATCGCATCCACGATGTAGGCGTTCACACCCCAGCCGAACCAGACCCCCAACAGCATGGTCGAGGAGTGGCCGATGGCGAAGAGGCTGACGTAAATACCCACGTCCTTCATCCGGTAGAGGAAGAAGACGACGCCGAGCAGGAACAGGATGTGGTCGTATCCCGTGACCATGTGCTTGGCGCCGAGGTAGGCGAAGGGGATCAGGTTCACCCCCCAGATTTCTTGAATATAGCCCGCGTCGCCTTCGGTGACGTTGTGCGCGGCGGCCATGCTCGACCAGAGCATGAGGGCCGCGAGGATGGGCAGGACGGTGGCCATGAGCGGGATGCGCCTGTGCCGACCGCCCGATGAGGCGGATTGCATGTGTTTCTCCTTGGAATGTCCGCGTGTTTTGTGGTGACGCGCCCGTATCGGGCGGCACTCACACGCGCGGCGGTCGCTCCAAGCGATACCGAGGCGGAGACCAGTGTGAGACGCTATGTCCGCGCCAAGCGGTGCTGGTCTCGGTCCGACTGTCCGAGGCACGGTGCGCGAGCAGGACGGCATGAGCGTGGTCGTGATCCGCGACATCGTGGCCGTGTCCGTGCATGGCCCATGCGAGGTCTTCCTCAAGTCCGTGAGAATGGCCGTGCTCTGCGATCATTGCGGAATGCTCCGCTAGGGTCTCGGCAATGCGCGGGACATGAGAGGACGCGGGACCGAACGCCCATGCGATCAGCGCGACAGCCGCGAGAGTGGCGACGATCTGCCGACCGATGAAAGCGAATGCGGTGCTGAAAGCCACGTCCTGCCGCTGTCCTCTCATCTGGGCCGAACGGGCGTCTTCGCCCACATCCGGCCTCTTGTTCGATCCCCCCGGGGAGGTTACGACGTTCATATGACAGAGCGCCACACGCATGCAAGCCACCCGAAGGTCGTAGCGCGGCTGAAACGTGCCGAGGGGCACCTGCGCTCGGTCGTCGCGATGATCGAAGAGGGGCGGCCCTGCCTCGACGTGGCACAGCAGTTGCAGGCTGTGGAGAGCGCGGTGCGCAACGCCAAGCGGGCGCTCATTCACGACCATATGGATCATTGCCTCGACGCGGAGGACACGGGCGACCGCGCCGAACTGAAGGCTATCGCCCGCTACCTCTGAGGCAGCCATGCTCGCGATACTCGCGGACCGCACCTACCGACACTTGTTTCTGGCGCAAGTCGTCGCGCTCCTCGGCACCGGGCTGGCAACGGTCGCGCTCGGGCTACTGGCCTATGACCTCGCTGGAGACAACGCGAGCATGGTGCTCGGCACCGTCTTCACGATCAAGATGATCGCCTACGTGGGCATCGCACCCATCGCCGGGGCCTTTGCCGACCGGATCAACCGACGCGTTCTTCTCGTCTCACTGGACGTGATAAGGGCCGTGGTGGCGCTATGCCTCCCCTTCGTGACCGAGGTCTGGCAGGTCTATGTCCTGATTTTCCTGCTCCAATCGGCCTCTGCGGCCTTCACACCAATGTTTCAGGCCACCATCCCGGACGTGTTGCCGGAGGAGGACCGCTACACGCGCGCGCTGTCTCTGTCGCGGCTGGCCTACGACCTTGAGAATATCGTCTCACCGACGCTGGCCGCACTTCTGCTCGCCGTCATGACCTACAATACCCTGTTCTTCGGCACGGTGGCCGGGTTCGCGGCATCTGCGCTGTTGGTCGTGTCGGTGCTGATCCCCAGCCCGAAGTCAACTGAGCCACGCGGCATCTCCGACCGGACCACGCGCGGCATCCGCATCTACCTCGCCACACCGCGTCTGCGCGGCTTGCTCGCCCTGAACCTCGCGGCGGCAAGCGCCGGGGCGATGGTGCTGGTCAATTCCGTGGTGCTGGTCCGGGGCCAGTTGGGGCTGGGGGAAAGCGCCTTGGCGTGGACGATGTTCGCCTTCGGCGCTGGCAGCATGATCGCAGCACTTGCGCTCCCCCGCATGCTCGACCGGACCTCGGATCGCCCGGTCATGCTGGCAGGGGCCGGGGTCATGGTTGTAGCCCTCGTCACCTTTGCCGTGCTCGTCCTGACGAAGGGCATCACATGGCCCTCGATGCTCGCCACTTGGCTGGTCGTCGGCCTAGGATACTCGTCGGTCCTGACCCCCTCGGGCCGTCTCCTGCGCCGATCCGCCCACAGCGAGGACCGGCCAGCCGTGTTCGCCGCGCAGTTCGCCCTGTCCCACGCTTGCTGGCTCGTGACCTACCCGCTGTCCGGCTGGCTCATGTCGGCTCTGGGCTTGGCACCGGCGTTGCTCGTGCTCGCTGCCGTGGCGGGTTTGGGGACCGCGGTGGCCCTCTGGCTCTGGCCTGTCGGTGGGTCGGAGGCGATACCCCACACCCACGAGAACCTTCCGCTGGATCATCCCCACCTGCACGGCCACCCAAGCCACAGCCACCCGCTGGTCATCGACGATGCTCACCCACGGTGGGGGTCGCAGTTTTAACCTCGGACTCGAGGCGGAAAAGCGGGCGTCGAATACGGTCTCCGTGCCCGCGTCACTCGGCGCAGCGCCACCATCCTTCGTAGCCAGCTTTGAGGCTATCCTCGATCTCCATGACCATGATCGCCTTGGATTGCCCGCCATCCGTCGGCGAGAGCGGTTCACCCTCCGGTGCCGAAAGTCCGACGCTAAGACCCTGGGTTTCGAAGGTGGGCGCGGGCCCTGCAAGCTCGACCAGATCCTCGCTGATCTTGATGAGAGCCGTCTCACCATCGGCTGCCAGAACAGGCTGGCTTTCCGTGGTGTAGGAAAAGGTGCAGCTGGCCCCGTTCTCATACGCCTTCGCAATGTCGCCCGGCGTCAGCGGTTCGGCATCCAGGCGTGACAGAACCGGGGTCGACAGCGCGGTGTCCAGATCGACGACCTCGGCCTCGCGTTCGGGCGCCGGTTCGGTTTTGTCGCCGTTCTGCGCGATGTCGGAGATCAGATACCGCATCTCGGCGATTTCCTTGTTCTGCGCCTCAGCGATCCCGCCTGCCAGTTCTTGCACACGGGGGTCGGACAGGTTTGAACGGTTCGACGTCATGATCGCGATGGAGTGGTGCGGGATCATCGCGCGCATGTAGGACAGATCACCCACCGTCGCCTGACTGCGCACGAGCCAGAGCGAGCCCGCAAAGACGACGATGGAGCCGACAAAGATCGCCGCGTTGATCGCCTTGTTCGCATACATCGACAGCATGAAGGCAAGCATCACGAAGGCCATCGTCGCGCCCATCAGCACCGCCATGTAGGCGCGCGTTTCCGAGAAGAACACGTGCCCGAGAAGGTAGGTGTTCAGATACATCAGGCCGAACATGATCAGGGTGGACGTGGCGATCATCGCGGCAAAACGCCAATAGGACATAGTGCAATCTCCCTTTCGTTATAGAGGGACAACAACCTTCCTGAGCTGGAATGTTCCAAACGGCGGGGTATCTGTCCGGCCCTAGTGCGGCAGGCCACCCCGGGCGAGGGCGAGATGGTGGTCCTGATGGTGCGCCCCCAGAGACATGATCCCGATGAAGCCCAGTGCGTTCAGCAGCTCGGGATTTCCGGCGGCCGACAGGCGCGCGCCGCCGGGGACCGAAGCCGCGGTCAGCGTGATCCCGGCCTGTCCCGACATGGTCCGCGCATGGGCGATGGTCATCCGCTCGATGGATGCGGCGATCTCGGGCACGTCGGACGTGGCGGTGAAGGTCACACCCTCGGCGGTCACCTCCCGTGTCACCCGGGCATGCAGCGTCATGTTGTCCATGTCGATCAGGTGCTGGCGCAGGGCCTCGACGTCGACGGTGGACCAGTCGGTGTCCGGGTCGGCCATGAGGATCGTGACGATCTCCTGTATTGCCGCAAAGGCACCCTGCCCCGACTCGCTCGGGCGCGAAGATGCGACCGGCATGTCGTGCATGTGGCCTGACTGATGCGTTTGGGCTTGGGCCGGTGAGACGCTCAGAAGGACTGCGGCGAGGGCCAAGGGGGTGATGGATTTCATGATGTGGGTCTCCTGTTGCGTGCGACGACCGTTGCGACAGATGGTCGGGCGCGCATATGATCGCGATCATGTCCGGCCCTTTTTCACGGCTCTTTGAAGACGCCGCGCGCGACGTGCGGGCACCGGGTGAGCCGTTGTTTCGGACCGGAGATAAGGTGGTCGCGCTCTATCGCGTGACGCAGGGCGCTGTCCGGTTGGTCCGCGTGACGCCCGAGGGCATGGCGCTTACGCTACAGTCCGCCAAGGCTGGCGACGTGCTGGCCGAGGCGTCGCTGTATTCGACCGCCTATCACTGTGATGCAGTTGCAGGCCCGGAGGGGGCCGAAGTCACCCGGATCGGAGCGGACGTAGCTCGGGACCGGCTGCGTGCCAATCCCGACCTGTCGGAGCACTGGGCCGCGCGTCTGGCATCGGCGGCGCAGTCCGCGCGGATGCGGGCCGAGATCCGGACGATCCGGACAGTTGCCGGGCGACTGGACGCGTGGCTTTCGATCGGCAACGAGCTCCCACCCAAAGGGCAGTATCAGGATCTGGCGTCCGAGATCGGCACCACGCGCGAGGCGCTTTACCGGGAGCTCGCGCGGCGGCGTTAGAGCTTGGCCAGCCGCAGGCGGAGCGCATTGCCGATCACAGAGACGGAGGACAGGCTCATCGCCGCCGCCGCCACGATGGGCGACAGGAGCACGCCGAAGATCGGGAACAGCACGCCCGCCGCAAGTGGCACGCCGCCGGAGTTGTAGACGAAGGCGAAGAACAGGTTCTGCTTGATGTTGCGCATCGTCGCCTCGGCCAGTCGGCGCGCGCGCACGATGCCGCCCAGATCACCTTTGACGAGCGTGATCCCGGCGCTTTCCACGGCGACGTCCGCGCCCGTTCCCATAGCGATACCCACGTCGGCCGCGGCAAGGGCCGGGGCGTCGTTGACCCCGTCGCCCGCCATCGCGACCGAGAGGCCCTCGCCGCGCAGTTTCTCGACCAGAGCCTGCTTGTCTTCGGGGCTGACGCCTGCGTGAACCTCGTCGATGTTTAGGTCGCGCGCGACCGCCTGTGCCGTGGCCTCGGCATCGCCCGTCGCCATGATGATCCGCAGGCCAGCGTCGTGCAGCGCGCGGATCGCGTCGGGAGTGCTGTCCTTGATCCGGTCCGCCACCGCGATGACGCCAGCGGGCGCGCCGTCGATAGCGACGAACATCGCGGTCTTGCCGTCGGATTGCAGGGCTCTCACACGGTCATCGAGCGAACCCGTGTCTATGCCAGCGTCCGCGAGCAGGGCTGCATTGCCCAGATGCACCTCTGACCCGTCGACGCGGCCCTTCACGCCCTTCCCGGTGACAGCCTCAAAGTCCTTGGCGTCGAGCATGGGCACGCCCGCGTCTTTCGCGCCCGCGACGATGGCTTCGGCCAACGGGTGCTCGGAGCCGCGTTCCAGTGCCGCGGCGAAGGACAGGAGCCGGTCCCGTGTCACCTCGCCCACAGGCTCGGCATCGGTCAGGGCAGGCTTGCCCTCGGTCAGTGTGCCGGTCTTGTCGACGATCAGCGCGTCTACTTTTGAGAAGCGTTCCAGCGCCTCGGCATCCCGGATCAGGACACCCGCCTGCGCACCGCGACCCGTTGCCACCATGATCGACATGGGCGTGGCGAGGCCAAGGGCGCAGGGACAGGCGATGATGAGGACCGAGACGGCCGCGACGAAGGCGTAAGACAGTTGCGGCTCTGGGCCGAAGACCATCCAGGCGATGAACGCCGCGATGGCGACGGCAACCACGGTGGGCACGAAGAACAGCGACACGCGGTCCGCGAGCCCCTGAATCGGCGCGCGGGAGCGTTGGGCGTTGGCCACCATATCCACGATCCGGCTGAGCGTCGTATCCGCCCCCACGCTTTCGGCGCGCATCAGGACCGAGCCGGATTTGTTCAACGTGCCACCGGTCAGGTCGTCGCCTTCGGTCTTTTCGACCGGAACGGGTTCGCCCGTGATCATGCTTTCATCGACGGAGGTGCGGCCCTCGGTCACGATGCCGTCGACGGGCACGCTTTCACCGGGGCGCACACGAAGAATGTCGCCGGTCTGGACCGCGTCCAGTTCCACATCCTCCTCGCCGTCATCGGTCACACGCCGCGCGGTCTTGGGCGCGAGGTCCATCAGCGCGCGGATCGCATCGCCGGTCCGATCCCGAGCCGCGAGTTCCAGCACCTGCCCGATCAGAACGAGCACGAGAATGACGGCGGCCGCTTCGAAGTAGACCGGGGCCATGCCCATGTCGCCGCGCACGGCGTCGGGAAACAGTCCGGGGGCGATTAGGGCGACTATGGAAAAGAGATACGCCGCTCCGGTGCCGAGCGCGATCAGGGTCCACATGTTCGGGCTGGCGTTCACGATCGACGACCAGCCGCGTTTGAAGAACGGGTAGCAGATCAGCACCACCGGCGTGGCGAGCGCGAATTGCAGCCAGCCGAACGCCGTGTGGCCGATCCAGTCTGCAAACGGCAAACCCAAGTGGCTGCCCATCTCGAGGATGAACACGGCCAGCGCCAGCGGACCCGTGATCCAGAGGCGCCGCCGGAAGTCGACGAGTTCGGGGTTCGGTCCGGTGTCCGCCGAGGGCGTCACGCGTTCCAGCGCCATACCGCATTTCGGACAGTCACCGGGGGCGTCTCGGATGATTTCCGGATGCATTGGACAGGTGTATTGGGTGCCCTTGGGCATCGCAGCCTGCTGCGGTCGGTCGCCGAGGTAAGTGTCCGGGTCAGCCTCGAATTTCGACTGGCACCCCTCGGAGCAGAAGTAGTGCTTCTGCCCCTCGTGCTTCACCATGTGCTCGGCACTGGCGCGCGCGACGTCCATGCCGCAAACCGGGTCTTTCGCGGTGATATAGGCGTCAGGCTCGGCGCTGAATTTGTTCCGGCAGCTGTCCGAGCAGAAATGATAGGTATGGCCCTCGTGGTCCACCGTCGGTTTGCCCGCAGCCGGGTCGACGAGCATCCCGCAGACCGGGTCGCGCGTGATGCTCGAGGCATCGGTGTCATGGTGGTGCGTGTCGTGGTCTTGCGGCATGTCGGGCTCCGGCGTTCGATTGCGACATCTAAGATGGGGCTTCCAGTCACTGGAAGGTCAAGAGCAAAGATTCACCCTGTCCCAATCGGAGCCGCTTCTGCCTCGGGGCCAGTGATTGGGGTGCAGCCAAACGGGGCTCAGGAAACGAGAACGGTTACGAGATCGTGGCTTGTCAGTTCTCAAGCGCCAGTGGATGATACGCGCACGATGAGACGCTCCTTTATCGCATTGATGTTGGCCCTGACCCTGCCCTTTGTCGTGATCGCACCGGTCACTTCGGCGGCTATGTCAGGTGATATGCTTTGTGCACAGAGGATGGCATTTTCAGCGACCGAACCCGCGCACGGCGGGGAGGACGTTCTCACGGCTCATGGCGTTGGGACTATGGACCATGCCGGGCATGCCGAGCCCACCGGACATTCGGAATCGACAGAGGCGACCACGCCGTTGTGCTGCGAGGACGCTTGTGTCGCGGAGGTTTCGGTCTTGAACATGCACGCCGCGCAGGGCCGGACAACCTCGGTCATTCCGCGCAGTTGGTCTTTCGCTGGGCTGAACGAGCTGTCTCAGCCGACCGGATTGCGGCGACCACCGAAGGCCTGATCGCGCCTTCGCAGGGCGGACTGCTCCGCCTGACATGTCGATCCTTTCCGGAGACTAATCATGAGACTGTTCCTGGCGGCTGCCATGCCGCTCGTGCTCGCTGGCTGTGACAAGCCGTTCGAGCCACCCCTCGCCGCGCCGTTGATCCGTGCCGCCGATCCTGCCACTGCCGTTATGATGCCGTCCGGGCCGACCGTAGTGCATACGTCGCGCCCCATCGCTGCACCCGAGGACTGGCGTCGCCTCAATGACGCCCAAGCACCGGGGTCCGCGTCATGAGATTGGCTCTCAGAACAGGCGTGGCGCTGGTGCCGCTCGTGCTTGCCGCCTGCGCGGACACCGCGCTCGTCAATCAGGCTTCGACCCCCGGCGCGGGGTTCGAGACGGTGTCGCGCGTCACGAGACAGGCGACAGGCGCGAACGGCGTCTTGGCGCTGTCGGCCGCTGACGTGGCCGCGAACGAGGCACGCGCCAGATCCCTCGTTTTCCACAAAACTATCGGCCCCGACACTGCGGTGCAGGTGGCATTGATGAACAATCGTGGGCTTCAGGCGGCCTATTCCGATCTGGGGCTTTCCGCCGCAGATCTGTGGGAGGTGGCTCTCGGGCCGATCCCGTCTTTCGGTGTCACGATTTCGGGGATCGGTGAGGTCGGCTTGGCGCGGTCGCTCGAGGCCGCCGTGACCGGCGCAATCCTCGATGCGGCGACCTTGAAGCCGCGTAAGGCGCTCGCCCAGACGCATTTTCAACAGGCCCAGTTCGAAGCGCTCGGCGCGACAATCGCCTTGGCGACGGAAACGCGGCAGGCCTGGATCGACGCCGTCGCGGCGTTTGAGACGGCTGCGTTGATCGGCCGGGCACAGGGAACGGCCGATGCGGCGTCCGAGCTTGCGTCCGAGCTTGGTCGCACCGGAGCGATGAACCGTGCCGATCAGGCGCGTGAGCATGTCTTTACCGCAGAACTTGCCGCAGAGCGGGCCGATGCGAGGCTCGAGGCGCAACTGGCGAAGGAACGCCTGACCCGGCTCATGGGGCTTTGGGGCACAGACATCGACTTTTTCGTGCCGGATCGTCTGCCGGGATTGCCCGGCGTGCGACCAGGGCGCGCCGATGTGGAACGTCTGGCACTGGAAAACCGAACCGACCTCGCCATCGGGCGGCTCGAGCTGGAGGTGATCGCACAGGAACACCGACTTGCCGGTCAGACGCGCATGATCTCAGACATCGGGCTGGTTGCCGGGGTCGAAGCGGAGCGTTCCGTCACGCCCACGGGACGGCAGACGACTGTGTCGCCGGTCACGCAGGTCAGTTTTGAGATCCCACTTTACGATACTGGCAAGATCGCGAACCGCCGCGGTGAACTGGCCTATATGCGAGCCGCGAACGAACTGGCTCAGGCCGCGGTCAACGCCCGGTCCGAGGCGCGCTCCGCGCATGCCGCCGTCACGGGCAAATACTCCATCGCGCAGCATTGGCGGGACGAAGTCCTGCCGCTACGCCGCGTGATCGATGAGGAGGCGCTGAAGTCCTACAACGGGATGCTGTCGTCGACCTTTGAACTTATCACCGATGCCCGCGAACGGCTGGACGCCGAGATCAGCTATGCGGAGGCCAAGGCCGACTACTGGCGCGCCGAGGCCGACATGACCGCTGCCATCTGGGGTGGCTCCACAGGAGGAAACGACTGATGAACCGCAGACAACTCCTCACCGCAGGGGCCGGACTGGCAGGCGCTGGCCTCGCCATGACCTCGGCCGGCCGCGCCGAAACGCGGTATCGCGATCTGCCGGAGGCTGCGTCCTATGACAGCCCCAACACGATGGTGCCAGAGCGACCGGACAACGGCCCGGATTACAACCCGGTCGTGACGCTGAACGGCTGGTCCTTGCCGTGGCGTATGAACGGTAACGTCAAAGAGTTCCATCTCGTCGCTGAACCTGTCGAGCGGATCATGGCGAGTGGCATGATGGCCCGGCTCTGGGGCTATAACGGCCAGTCGACCGGCCCGACGATCGAGGCTGTCGAAGGCGAGCGGGTGCGAATCTATGTCACCAACCGCCTGCCCGAGCACACTTCGATCCATTGGCACGGGCTGATCCTGCCCTCTGGCATGGACGGAGTCGGGGGTCTCAGCCACCCGGCGATCCCGCCCGGCAAGACGTTCGTCTACGAGTTCGACCTGACCAAGTCGGGCACCTTCATGTATCACCCTCACGCCGATGAGATGGTGCAGATGGCCATGGGCATGATGGGACTGTTCATCGTGCATCCGCGCGACCCGTCCTTCATGCCTGTAGACCGCGACTTCGCTTTCCTCCTCGCGTCCTATGACATCGATCCGGGGACCTACATCCCGCGCGTGGCCGAGATGACAAACTTCAACATGTGGACGTGGAACAGCCGGATCTTTCCCGACATCGACCCGCTTGTGGTGAACAAGGGGGACCGCGTCCGGGTGCGCTGTGGCAATCTCACCATGACCAACCATCCGATCCACATGCACGGCTACGATTTCGAGGTGACCTGCACCGACGGCGGCTGGGTGCCCGAAAGCGCCCGCTGGCCGGAGGTCTCCATCGACATCCCGGTCGGTGCCATGCGTGCCTATGAGTTCGACGCGGTGCACGAAGGCGACTGGGCGATCCACTGTCACAAGTCGCACCACACGATGAACGCGATGGGTCATGACCTGCCGACCTTCATCGGGGCCGACAAGAGCAGGCTCACCGGCATGATCCGGCGGGAAACGCAGGGCTACATGCCGATGGGCACCGCAGGCATGGCCGACATGGGCGAAATGTCGATGGAGCTGCCAGACAACACCGTGCCGATGATGACTGGCTGGGGGCCTTACGGGCCGCTCGAAATGGGGGGCATGTTCTCGGTCGTGAAGGTGCGCGAGGGCATCGCGCCAGACGATTACGCGGACCCCGGCTGGTATGAAAATCCGCCCGGCACCGAAGCCTGGGAATGGACCGGCGAACTTCCCGAAGAAGCCCGAAACACCAGCCCCGAAACCATCATCTCCCCCCGCGACCACGTGCGTCGCGGCTGATCCCGCCCCTCTCAAACGTCTCGAAAGGACACCCAATGAAATACCTGATGACCCTCGCCTTCGCCCTCTTCGCCGCCACCGCTCAGGCTGAAAGCCACGCGAACGCTGCCGCGGAGGTGGAGATGAGCACCGGCACGATCACCAAGGTCGACAGCCAGTGGAACCGCCTCACCATCGACCACGGGCCCTTGGTCAATCTCGACATGGAGGCGATGACGATGGTCTTTGAAGTCGCCGACCCTGCCATGATCGAAGGTCTGGCCGAGGGTCAGGAGATCGAATTCCTCGCCGACCGCGTGAAAGGCAAGCTCACCGTGACCGAGATCGCCGCCGAGTGATCGGTTTGGTAGCAGTGCGATTGGGCGCTCCGGGAAACCGGGGCGCCCTTGCCCTATCACGACCCTGTGTTGTTGCGCTGGATCAAGTGAGCTGGGAGCGCTCTGTCATAATCTGAAGGTGCAGTTTCTAGACACTGGAGGATGACATGAAACGCCTTGGACTCGCTCTTGCCCTGTTCGCTCAACCGGCACTGGCCGATCCAGAGGGCTACGATCACATGATGAACTGGGGCTATGGTGCCGGCATGATGTTCGGCCCGGTTCTCTGGTTGATCATCCTTGGTTTGATCGTGGCTGGGATCATCTGGTTCGTCCGACGCTTGGAGGGCACGGCCCATGTCGGCAAGGCTCCGGCCGCGCTCGCAGAACTCGACCTGCGTTTCGCGCGTGGTGAGATAGACGCCGAGGACTATACCGCCCGTAAGAAGCTGCTGATCGGCTGAGTGGTGAAGACGATCGGCCGATCAGTCGGTGACGTGTGATCGGTGGCTCTGAACCTCCTGCACCTCTTGCGGCCAGGTTGACCGAATGAACGCAAGAATGTCGAGCACCGCGTCCTCGGACAGCAGGTCTTCGAACGCCGGCATTCCGCTGGTGAAACCCTTTACGCCGCGCGCGTCGAGGGCCGCTTGGCCACCGTGCAACGTGTAATCCATCAACAGGTCCGTGTCGTGGTGCCACGTATGGCCCGTTTCGTCATGCGGGGGCGCTGGCAGCAGCCCGTCCGGCCCCGGTGATGTCCAGTCTGGTTGGCCCTCAAGGTTCGCACCGTGGCAAGCCGCGCAGTGTTCGGCGTAGAGCGCTTCACCAACAGCAATATCCCTGCCCTCGAACCGGTGGTCGGCCTGCGCGGAGGTGGCCGCGCAGGCGCAGATTGCAAGCACCCGTCTCATTCGGCGCGGTAGTCCGCGTGGCAGGCGCTACAAGCCTGACCGATCTGGTGCATGATAGGCCTCAGGTCGTCGGCATCGGCCACGGTGCCCGCAAGACCACTGGCCGTTCTTTGCAGCGCATCTGCCTTGGCCGTGAACCCCTCGAAATCCTCCCAGATCGACGGCAGCGCCTCAGACTTTGGATCGAGCGCCTCGACCTCGAAGAGCGACGGAATGTAGGACGCCTCTTCCGCGATGGTCGCCAACGCAACATTCACAGCTTTAGCGTCGAAGGCTTCCTGACCCATGTGCATGGAGCCGATGACTTTCATCTGCTTGGCCAGTTCGGACATGCCCATCATGCGGTTCATCACGTCGGGGTCCTTGACGCCGCTGTGGGCAAAGGCCGACGTGCCGGTGGCGACGAGAAGCAGTGCGATCGTCTTTTTCATGTAGTCTCCTTCCTGTTGTTGTGTCGCTCACGCGACGTCGATCCATGTGGTCATGCCCGAGGCCGCGTGGCCGAGCATGTGGCAGTGCAAAAGCCATTTGCCGGGGTTATCCGCGACAAAGACGATGTCTGTGGTCTCGCCCGGAATGCTCAGTATCGTGTCGCGCAGCGGGCCAAGGTTCTCACCCGCCACGACCTCGCGAAAGTGCATCCCGTGCAAATGCATCGCATGAGGAAACACGGTGCGATTGTCGATTTTGATCCGAACAACCTCTCCCTTTTTCAGTGCGGCGAAAGGCGTGTCGCTCATCCCGACTTGTCCGGCGAGCGACCAGAACTGCCCCAGCCCCATCAACTCGCGAAAGCCCATGTCGCGCCCGTTGTATGAGGCCGTATCGAACCGCCCCATCGCGCCGCCCTCCATGACCATGTCGAGGGACCGCGCACCTGTCAGGTCGGGCTGTGCCGTGTTCGGATTGGGGGACAACGCGGCTGGGCGCTCACGCTTGATGCCGGAACGCGTTCCGTCCACCGGGAAAGCGACCTGACCGCGCCACTGGTCGTCATCGTCGAAACGAAGCAGCGCGGCGGTTTCGCCCTCCGGCGCTGTTACATCGACGATCAAGTCGACCCGCTGCGCCGGGGCGAGGACGATCTCGTCCATCACGGGTTCCGGGGTGGCAAGCGGCATGCCGTCCAGCGCGACGGTCCAGCCCGTAAGCCCCTGAAGCCGCAGAACGAAGATCCGCGCATTGGCCGCGTTGATCAGGCGCAGACGGAGCCGGGCACCGGATGTCACCGGCAACTCCAGCTGATACTGACCGTTGGTCCCGATCAGGTTGCCCATACGTCCCCCGTGGGACAGTGTCATGGGTTGGTTGAAGTCGTCGAAGAACTGGCCGGTGTCAGGGTCGATCAGCCAATCGTCGAGCATCAGAACCTCATCCGCGTCCACGTCGGGCGCCTCGGCTTCTTCCACAATGAGCGGCCCCGAGAGGCCGCGCGCGACCTGCTCCATCGAGTTCGTATGGGCGTGATACCAATAGGTTCCGGCATCCGGCGCCACGAAGTTATAGTCGAAGCTCTGACCGGGCGGCACCGCGTCCTGCGTCAGGCCCGCGACACCGTCCATCGCATTGTCGATACGGATACCGTGCCAGTGGATCGAGGTCGGCACGTCGAGTTCGTTTTCCAGACGCCGGGTGACGCGCTCGCCCTGTTTGACACGGATCGTTCGGCCCGGCAGCGTGCCACCATACTCCCAGACCTCGGTCTGTGGATAGCCGACAGGTGCCAGCTGGACGCGCGTTTTACGGGCGGTCAGAACCTCCGGCGAAGCGGCCCACGTGGGACGGATGCTGAGTGCCGCCGTGCTCCCGGCGATGAAGCCGCGGCGGGTGAGATTGAAGCGTGCCATCAGTCGATCCCGTTCGACCGTTGCAGTTCACGAACGTAAGCCGTGATCGCTTGCACATCCGCACCGGTCAGCCCCTCTTGCGGCGGCATGTTCCCGAATTGCCAGTGGTGCGCCCTGACACCGTTCTGGACAGCCATCTGGAACGCCATATCGGCATGGTGGGACGGCTCGTAGATCTTGTGGACAAGAGGTGGCCCGAATCCCATTTTGCCTTGGGCGTTCTCGCCGTGGCAGTCAGCGCAAACGGCGTTGAACGCGGTCTCGCCCATCTGGGCATCGCTGGTGAGCGTGCCGGGAACAGTGACGGCGACGATCGGATCGCCCTCGGCAGGGTCGGCGGCCAGATTAGTCTGTTCATCGGGAGCGGACGTGTCGGGGCGCAGCGCGACGTAGAGGCCGCCAGCGACGACAATGGCCAGTGCGGCCAGCATAAGGGTCTTGTTCATAGGTATCTCGATTAGACTGTTCGCGCGCTCGAACGCGCGTCTCCATCATCGGGTCGCCCCGACGGGTGAAAGGCAGAACAGTCTCAGGCGCGCGGAGGCGGCAGATCGAGTTGGGGGTGGGTAGACACAAATGACGTGCTTGGAGGAAGGCTCATCCAGTCGCTCGTCATCTGGACGAACACGATGGACTGCTGAGGCGCGTCGATCGCATTGAGCATGCAGGTGGCACCGCTGGCACATGATCCGGCTTGAGCGCGGGCCATGTCCACTTCAGTGGCCTCCGGGCAGGCATCGCAATGGGCTTGCGAGCTCACAATGGCCGGATCATGATGCGCGCCTGCGTTGATCGTCACCTCAAACGCCCCGACGAACGCGAGAATGAGGGACAAGACAAGGACCTTGGAGAGCGACATTCGAGCCTGTTGTGACGACGCGGGACGTATTAACCTCGTGGTTCAGTGTAAGAGGTCGGGCGCGCCCCTGCAAGCTTGCGTCCGATTGCTCATTCTAAGCCCTCTTCTGTTCGCATAAGCGCCGGAGCAGCTGAACCCTACGCTGTGTGATAGCAACGTCCCGACCATTCCCGATGTCGCGCAAGAAACGCAACCAGTCCTTCTCGTTCTGAGACAACCCTTCGTCGTGATCCTGTTTCATCTATTCACTTCCCAAAGATCGCGCAGAGAGCGGATTGCGAACGCGTGGTGAGCCTAGGGTCAGTATGTCCAGAGGCGGCACGGATTTCACGCAACCACGCCTTTTCGTTCGCGGTGACCGGGTCACCAAACACCTCGATGAGCGTGGCCGCTGCCGTGCCGCCAATCGCCTGTTCGAGCGCGAGACGCATGAGGTAGGCCGCATCGCATTCGAGAGCCCCTGCGAGCGCCGGGATGCGATCAAGCGCGACCTTCGAGCGGCCCTGCTTGATCATCGTGATCATGTTCTGGTTCACGTATCCAGCCTCGGCGGCGATGTCGGCCTGCGTCTTCTTTGATTTCAGTTCGAGAACCCGGCGCTCGACATATTTCGCAAGTTCAGTGTGCTCGTGCGGTTTCGTGGTCATGTTCTTCCTCGCTGATATCGCGCAGCGCTTGCTGCATGTCTTTATTATAGCGAGGGGTCAGTGGGGAATTGCGGCGGGTCATGACATCGACTTCTGAACAGCTACGCTAGCCCTCGCCGCCCTACAGGAGAACACCAAGTTGCGGCTGGACCTCGAATTCTGAACTGCTACGCTGCCGGAGCCGTGGCACGATGCGCGCCCCGGTTGCGGCTGGACCTCGAGTTCTGAACTGCTACGCTCATTCTAGCGGAGGGTCCGAGCAATGGCTGGTTGCGGCTGGACCTCGAATTCTGAACTGCTACGCTGGGCGGCGATTGTGGTGCTGACGCTGTTCGGTTGCGGCTGGACCTCGAATTCTGAACTGCTACGCTGCTCGATACCCTCGCACGCGTCGACAAGGTGTTGCGGCTGGACCTCGAATTCTGAACTGCTACGCTGATGCGCGAGGCCAAGACATATCCGTCTGAGTTGCGGCTGGACCTCGAATTCTGAACTGCTACGCTCTTGGGCATCGGCCACCGCTTGCTCGGCATGTTGCGGCTGGACCTCGAATTCTGAACTGCTACGCTCGTAGAAGCCTTGAAGGGGCTTGGCGTTGGTTGCGGCTGGACCTCGAATTCTGAACTGCTACGCTGGAGCCGTGATTGCCGCCGTGTTCGGCGCGGTTGCGGCTGGACCTCGAATTCTGAACTGCTACGCTCTACGACGAATTCGAGCGCACATCGTTTTGGTTGCGGCTGGACCTCGAATTCTGAACTGCTACGCTGCGACAGCCGCATTATGCGCGAGCTGGTCAGTTGCGGCTGGACCTCGAATTCTGAACTGCTACGCTACCTTCTAGGAGTTGTGCGAGGCGATTGGTTGCGGCTGGACCTCGAATTCTGAACTGCTACGCTACTCGAAGATGCTGTTCGGCGAAGAAGACTGTTGCGGCTGGACCTCGAATTCTGAACTGCTACGCTAAAGGGAGGCGCGAATGTCTTGTGTCGAAAGTTGCGGCTGGACCTCGAATTCTGAACTGCTACGCTCGTCGCCCCGGTGTATCGTTCAACGCCCGAGTTGCGGCTGGACCTCGAATTCTGAACTGCTACGCTGGGCGCATGTACGAGAGCCGGTGACGGCGGTTGCGGCTGGACCTCGAATTCTGAACTGCTACGCTATCTCACGGAACAACTGGTTGCGCTGATACGTTGCGGCTGGACCTCGAATTCTGAACTGCTACGCTATGAACGGCGAGGCATCGCTTTCTGCGAAGGTTGCGGCTGGACCTCGAATTCTGAACTGCTACGCTGGCTGATGTCGGACGCAACACCCGTGTTCTTGTTGCGGCTGGACCTCGAATTCTGAACTGCTACGCTCCTGCCCTTGGTTGGTGAGTGGGTTGATGAGTTGCGGCTGGACCTCGAATTCTGAACTGCTACGCTTTACGGCGCGTTTCCGTGGACTGTGCAGAAGTTGCGGCTGGACCTCGAATTCTGAACTGCTACGCTGCATACCCTCTCAAGATCCTGTAATTGCAGGGTTTTGGGAGGTTCTTGCGATACATTTTCCATACCCGTGGTCAGAACAACACCAACTGCTCAGGATTTTTTCGGGCACGTCTTCGACCCTGATCCGAGAAATGAACTATGTCACGATACTGGCGGTCCGTGAAATTCAGGATCTGGACATCGCCACTATCGGGTAAATTCTTTGCTATACGATTGACGCGTGTCTGAAACGCTTCCTTCCCATTCACGAACCGCGCGTAGACGGAGAACTGACTTCGCTCGAAACCTTCGTCCAGGAGAAAATTCCGAAAACCCGTTGCTGCTTTTCGCTGCGGTTTTGTGTCCGTGGGGAGGTCGAACATGACCAGTATCCACATGATCCTATACCCCGATAAATGTGTTTGCGTTCCGGTCACAATCCCGCGCTCCTTAAAGCGAGCGCATCCGGCGGTGCGGGTAACAACAAGGACAGTTTGCCCTCTTCAAAACTCTGACCAAGAGACGTGGCGAGTTTTGACAATGCCACCGATACAGGCGTCTGCCCCTCCCCCAAAGGAAGATCCAAGGCAATAATCCGCGCCAATGTCTGCTTCGCCACGGTATCGACACGATCGCCATTGCGTTTCACAAGCCCCCAGACCGCCGCATCAACCAGCGGTCGAAACGGCTCCATAAGGTCATCAGAAAGTGCGAAAGCGTTTGAGCGATTTGAATGGTGGAGACCGATCGAGGGATGAAGGCCCGCAGCGACGACTGCACGTGACGCAGTCGCACGCAGCACCGTGTAGCCGTAGTTCAGGAGGGCGTTCATGTCCGGAGCATTCCGGTCACGACGGAAATCCCGCCCCATCAGGACGGGCCAGTAATAGCGCGCAGCCTGGGCTTCGACATTTCCGGCATCGCCACTGACGACTGAACGGATCATCATCCCAAGTGGCGCTGCCGGGTGGCCAAAGGCGTCGAGCACGGCGGCTTGCATCGCAATCTTCGAGGTCACGATCCGCTTCCATGCCTGTTTCGAAAGGGGCGCTTTGGACTGGAACTGCGCGCGCATACGTCCGCCCTGTGCATGGTGACCCTCAAGCGGAAGCAAGACGGACCGCGGCGCATGATTGGCGCCGCAGACGACGACTGGGCAGCCTCGATCCCCAAGTTCAGCGAGAAGAGACCCCGACAGCGTGATGCCATGTGCATGGAGCAGGATGGCGGCTATTTCGTCCAGCGGAACGCGCCCGACTTCGGCACCATCTTGCTCAACCAGAAGAAAACCGCGGACACGGGAAAGGTGACGCCCTTCCGTGGCGATATCAATGATACGGTCCAAATTCTCGCTCCAAATCGTTGGAAGCGTGGCAGAATTTACCGATTCGCGCGACTCCGATCAGTGTTTCGGCGGGCCGGGGTCTTTGATGCGTCCAATTTCATCGACATAAACGCGGCGCAACCTGTTTCTGACAACCGACCCTGCGCCCATTTGCAGGAACTTGAAAGCGTCATTCGGGTTGCGATGCCGAGCGTCCGCATTGGCTTCTAAATGTGGGGCGAGGAACAACCCGTTGGCGCGGTCGAGCTTCTGAACATAGAAAATAGCAGTTTGATCGTCCTGTTCGATTGCGACCATGTCTTTCTTGAAAACTCTCAAAACGCGCTTCGCCGCCGGATGCGGGCGCCTGTCCGTTCCAGCGTGCGCTTCGAAGGTCGAGACGACATGCGGCACGACTTTGCCATCAGGTAACTTCCAAAGGTCGTAGCAGTGGTTGCTGTCGCCCTTATAAGCTTTCAACGGTTGACCGTCCTCATCAGAGCCGACTTCGACACGCGCCGAGCTTTGAAGTGTCTCAATGAGACGAACACGGCGAATCCCCTGATAGGGGCCTTCCTTCTCTGCGAACTTGCGAAGTGCCTCCTCAAAGTCTTTGCCATCTTTCCCTTTTGTTGCGACGGACAACGCCTTTTGCAGCTGCGTGTCGCGGATGTTTTTTCCCTTTGTTGTAACCTCGATGTCGCCGGCCTTCAGAGACAAAAGGGGCGTTCGGCTCACCACCGTATGGTCATCCACGATCCCGTAGGCCGTGTCGTTATGAAGCCGCCCCGCGGTGCTGTCTTTCCCGTGCTTGCGGCCCTCGACATCGATCCGGCCGTGATCTGCGCGGTGACTGACGACAATGCGTGCGATCTGCGCTGAAATGTCATTCCTGAACCCATCCCACGGTTCCGGCGTGTCACGCGCAATCAATTCTGCTGACTGGCCTGCGCTCTCGCCCTGCCCGGCCGCTTTGCTGATCCGATTGACCAAGCTGCGGTCGGTGGCAGCAATGACGGCCGCGTCGATGGCATGGTGGCGGTGGTCCGTCCGATTCTTGACCTTTCCAGCGCCACGGTCCTTGTCGGACAGAAGCTCGTTCAGGCCCCAGTGACGGCGCAGCATCTCGGTCATCCGACCGGGCACGACCCAGACGTGTCCGCCTTCGGTGAACAGCGTATCAAGGTAAGTGCGCGAAATGCGCGCGAGGTATTGCGTGTCCACCAAGGCCCGATCAAGGAAGTCCCGTTCACCCTCGAACCGCTCCATCGCATCGGGCGCGAACCGCTTTCGTTTGTTCTCAGGCAGACTCTTAAGGTTGGCCTCGATGGCGTCCCATTGGTCGCTGCCGCCCCATGCCTCCCACGGCGTCCGGTCGCCTTTCTGCCGGTTGGCTTCCCGTAGACAGATCGTGCGATTGGCAAAACTGTCGTCGAGCGTGCGGGAATAAGGCAGGATATGATCGACGTCGCAGGCCCCGTCAAAAAGCATCGTCACACTGATCGGCTTGCCGGTGTAAGGACAGCACCGCGGACCGACGGCCGGGCCGAGATCCTCCCAAAGTCGAAGAAGCAGGCGGTTTGCGCCGGTATTCTTCTGCCCGATCTCTTCGAGTTGCCCACCGCGCCGAATGGCGTCGGCCGTCGTCTCCCGGATCTTTTTCATGGCTTCGGATTTCTGGGCTTCGGATTGCTTCAACTCGCGCGCAAGCTCGACGACGATCTGGTCGGGTTTACCATAAGTCGCAATGATCCTGTTAACAAGGCGACGAAGCTGGTTCAGGCCGATGTGAACCGTCGGATTAGTGATGCGCCCGTAGCGCGTGACGTCATCGTCGTCCTCGTTGTAAGTGCCTGGAATGACGTGGCGGTCCAACACTTCACCGTAATACGGCAACGCCTCCAGACACTCTGAGCTACCCCCCGAAATTCGGACACTGACATAAGCTACGATTTGCAGTCTGCTGATCTTCGACGAGAAGGAGAT
>JAYZLL010000086.1:0-19051 GCA_036154315.1 Pseudomonadota bacterium | reverse complement strand
CGTAGGCTTTGAAGTCACCGAAGTACTTCGTGATCGCCGCCGTCAGCGTCGTCTTGCCGTGGTCAACGTGGCCGATGGTGCCCACGTTCACGTGCGGTTTGTTACGTGCAAACTTTTCCTTAGCCATTGGCCATACGCCTCGTCTGTCAAGGAACCCAACACGGGTCCGATTCATGATACGGGGGGCAAGTAGCCAATGAATGCGGGAAAATCAAGCGCACATGGCACTGGGGCGGCCTCTGGCCGCTGCGTCAGGCGAAAATCGGACCACCGGACCCCAAGGCCCGGTGCCAAATGTCTGAAAGTGCCGCGAAAACGGCGCTCGGGATCAGGACGAGGATTCGACGACCATCGTTTCGGTCGTCGTGGTGTCGACCGCGCCCGGCGTCTCGGTGCGCACGCCGGTCGAGCTGCCGCCGACCTCTTCGCCACCTTCGAGCGTCGCGCCCTCGGTGCCTTCCTGAACGCGGGCGAACTGCGGCGGAATGGTCCCAGCGGTGGCCGCAGGGGTGCCCGCCGAGGTGGTGGTCGGGTCCATCAGCGACGCGTCGCCGAACCACTCGATGTTTTCCATCATGTAGCCCTGAACCGACTTCGCCAGCGACCGGGCAAGCGACAGCATCTGTTCGTCTGCCGTCTTGGTCAGACCGGTGCCGATCAGCGCCTCGGGCGAGAGTTCTTCGGAGACGGTGAAGATCTTGGGATCGTCGTTGACCGGGCCGCCCTTTTCATCGTCCCAGATCGTGACGGAGGCGATCAGCACCGACTTGGGCGTGAACACGATCGGCACGCCGACCATCGCCAGCGCGTAGCCGTCGATCTTGGTCGCGATGTGGAAATACTTGTCGCCGTCCCAGCGCCCGAAGCGTTCCTGCATGGCGAAGTTGATCGCGGCTTCCCAAGCCTCGTCCGTCGCTTCGCGCGAGAACGGGCCGATCTCGGGTTCTTCCACGACGGTCACGGTGTGGCCGAGCAAAAAACGCCCCATCGGTTCCGGCACCTTGCCGAGGTCGTCGGTCACGGCACAGGCCGAAACGGTAAGTGCAGCGGCGGCCAGGGCAGCGAAGGTCGTCAGACGGGGCATATTCACTCCTCAGAAGATTCACTCGTGCATACCCGCTGGGGCGGGGTTGATCAATTCACGACCTTGCTTGCCTGTGTCATCGGCGCGACACTCGGGCCATGACATTGGACACGCCCCCGCCCAGAACGCCCGTCTCGGTCCCCGTGCCCGAGCGCCCGCGCCGCTTTCTCGAGGCGGTGCGCGCCATGCAGGGCAACGCTCTGGCGCTGTTGCCGAAGATCGCGTTCACCCAGCCGATCGTGTCGGGCCATGTGGTGCGGCGGTTCCATATGGTCATGGACCCCCCGTCTTTGCGGCGTATTCTAAAGGATGCCGCCGCCGATTACCCGAAAAGCGAAGAGGCGCAGGCGATGCTGCGCCCGGCTCTGGGCAATGGCCTGTTCCTTGCGGAAGGTGCCCATTGGCGCTGGCAGCGTCGTGCCGCGATGCCGGTCTTTGCGCCACGCAACCTGACCGCGCTCACACCCGTGATGACGGACGCGGCCGAGGAATCCTGTCGGCGGATTGCCGCCAGACCGAAGCGGCAGGACATGTACCAAGAGATGCTCCAGACCGCGTTCGAGGTGATCGCGGCGGTGTCGATGTCGCAGGACACCGCGATTCCGCGTGAGGTCGCGCACAAGGCCATCGACCGCTATCTGGAAACGGCCGGCAAGGCCTCGTTGATGGATATTCTCAAAATCCCGGCCTTCGTGCCCCGGCCCAAGCGGGTGGTGGGTAAGGCGATCATCGCCGATCTGATCCGCGCCACCGACGCGGCGGTCGAAGCGCGGATGGGGCGCGAGCCTGCCGACCCGCCGCCCTTGCTCGACCTTCTGATCGGCGCCTCCGACCCCGAGACGGGCCGCACGATGACCGCCGAGGAGTTGCGCGACAACCTTTTGACCTTCCTCGTCGCGGGGCACGAGACGACCGCACTCACCCTGTCATGGGCGCTCTACCTCGTGGCCTTCGACCCCGAGGTGCAGGACCGCGCGCGGGCCGAGGCGCAGGCGGTGTTGGGCGACCGTCCCGCCGGGGCCGAGGATGTCGAGAAACTCCCATACGTTCGTCAGATCCTGCTCGAGACGATGCGCCTCTACCCGCCCGTCGCGATCCTGTCGCGCACGGCGATGAAGCCCGACATGCTGCGCGACCGCGAGGTGCGGAAGGGCGACGTGATGCTCCTGCCGTTCTACGCGCTGCACCGGAGCGAGGTGATTTGGGACAATCCGAACGGTTTCGATCCCGACCGGTTCGCGGACCCCAAGTCCATAGACCGCTTCGCCTTTCTGCCCTTCGGCGCAGGCCCGCGAGTCTGTCTGGGCATGGATTTCGCGATGCAGGAGGCGGTGATCGTGCTGGCGACGCTCCTCGCCCGGTTCCGGTTCAAGTCGATCGCCGGACGCGATCCCGAGCCGGTTATGATCCTGTCGCTCAGGCCCAAGGGCGGTGTCGTGCTCGACGTGGAACCCGCCTGAGCGCGCCTAGTTTTCGCCGCCCAGCCCGCCGCCGCCGCGCCGCTCGATCTTGTCGCCGCCGGTGTCGCCCGGTTCTTCCGGCGCGTCGTCCTGCTGGTGGCTGTCGCCGCACATCGCCTGCATGTCGGCCCACTGGCCAGCGGTGATGACCGGCAGCCCGTACTGGCCGCCTTCCGATGCCGTCTGCGCGGCTTCGATCCGGTTCACCATCTGGGGGTGCGAGGCGAAATGCGCCGCGATGCCCTCGGCGTCGCCGTGTTCGTCCATCAGCCGCTGAAAGATCGACCCGAGCGCCGCCGGGTCCACGCCCGCCTCGCGCATCAGCGCATGGGCATAATCGTCGGCGCCCGTCTCGGCGGCCTGCGAATATTTCGCGTTGATGAGCTGGTTGGCGAGCAGCAGAACCACCGTGCCGCCCGCGAAATCGCCGAACAGCAGCCCCAGCACCCCGATCGAGCCTGCCGAGCGTAGTGCATCGCGGGTCGGGTCGCGGTTCACCACATGCCCGATCTCATGGGCGAGGATCGAGGCGACCTCTTCGGGATTCTCGGCCTCGTCGATCAGGCCGCGAAACAGGATGATCCGCCCGCCGGGAAGGGCGAAGGCATTGACCAGTTCGTGGTCCAGCACGGCAATGCGGATCGGATAGGGCAGGTCCTCGCGCGGGTCGAGCCGGGCCACCATCGCGTCGATGGCAGCATGCCCGTCGGTGTCCTCGCACAGGCGCACGGCGGCATTCTCACGCCCAAGCGCGCCCCGGATCTGCTCGAACGTCGCATCCCCCAGCGCCTGCTCGCCCTCGGGCGGCAGATAGGTGGCAAGCTGGTCGGCCATGATCGGCACCAGCACAAAGATGATGAGCGCGACACTCGCCGCCGCCCCACCGGCCCAGCTTACGATCTTGCCCCAGTTCGTCACCGGCTGCGCCCGGTTCAGACGCGGGGCGACCCCGCGCAACTCCTTGGCGACGAACGGGTTGTCGACCTTGAGCCGCGCCATGTCGTCAAAGCCCTGCGCCAGCACCACACCGTCGGAATAGGCCTGATCCTTGAGCGCGCGCACCTCGTCCAGCGGCCACAGGATCCGCTCGCCATCCGGCATGACGATGTTCAGATGCGTGCGCGACAGCTCCAGCGACACCCGATGCGTCACCGGATCGGTGCCGTCCACGTAATCGGCATAGACCGACGTGTCCTCGGGTTCGTCTGCCTCGGGCGGCGGGGCGCCGTAGATATCGCTCAAAACGCATCCCCCAGCGGCAGGGCGTCGGCAAAGCCTTCGGCCTCGGCGAACTCGTCACGGGCGCGTTGGCGGATGCCCAGCAGCGCCTGCGGGTTCGCGATTTCCGTGGTTTCCGCGAAATGCTGCGCGACGGGGAGCGTGATGAACACCTCCTTCAGCACGCCCCAGAAGATGAAGATCGCGAAATAGGTGATGATCCCGAACAGGATCGGCACGAAGGCGGGCAGGTTGCCCAGCGTGGTCAGATACCCGTCCTCGTCGATGTTCTCGACCGCAAATCCGGTGGCGGCAAAGATGATGCCGAACAGGATCGACACGCCGATCGCAGCGGCGATGAAAATCCCGCCCATCGCGGCCCAGCCGCCCGCATAGATGCCGACGATCCGCCCGTTGCGCGCGCTCGACTTGAGCCGCGCCTCGCCCAGCGTCTTGGTGTTGGTCAGTTCCCGGAAACTCCCCGCCTTCCACGCGGCAAGGCCGTAAAAGAACCACGGCACGGCAAGAAAGATGAGCGGCGCATAGCGCGGGTCTTCGGTCGCGGCGAGCAGCACGCCGGTTCCGCCAAGCAGCGCGACCGACAGGTACAAGTGCATCATCGGCTTGATGAGCATCTTCCACGACCCGCCCTGATGCATCCGCGCATCGCCGTAAAACGTCCGGTCCGTGCGGTATTTCTCAAGGTAATAGGTCTTCACCGGCCAATAGAGCCCCGCCGTCACCAGCGTCAGCCCCCAGTGCAGAAGCGCGCGCCATACATAGCCCGCCACCCCCGGCTCCAGCCCGAACCGGATACCGCGCCAGCGGGTGCGCGCCAGCACGTAACGCCGCGCGCGGTACTGGGCGAAAAAGATCAGGGGCGTGATCCCGATGACCGACACCGCATAGGCAGGCGCGTTCCCATCGAAGAGCGAGTAGGAAAAGAACATCAGGATCAGGTTCACGATCCCGATGTAGAACGCCAGAAAGACCACGGCGGTCAGGAACCCGAGCAGCTTCTCGGTCGGGCGCCCCACGTATTCCAGCGGCATGCCGCCGGGGCGGATCGCGCTCCAGTAATACCGGCGCATCCGGGTTTTCATCCAGAAGCGATAGAACCCAGCGGTGATGACCGTGCGGATCCCCGTCGCCAAAGCGAGCCGGAAGATCGCGCTCTTGGCGCCCTTGTAGTCCGTCGTGAGGTCAGCAAAGGCCATGTGTCAGGTGAACGTGTTCGTCTTCGGAAATCCATGCGGGGGCATCTTACCCACACCTGCACGTTTGCCGATCCACGGGCTCATGTCCACTTCGGTGCGTGTCCGATCACCACCCGCAGCCCAGCTCAGGCCCGTGGCGAGGTCGAAGGTCGTGAGGTCCGACAACCCGCCGTCCAGGTCGAGTGTCCCCTGACGCCCACGCGCCGCTCCGTATTTCTGCAAGCGAACACCTTTGCCGCGCCCCATCTCGGGCAGTTCGGCGATGGGGAAGACCAGAAGCTTGCGGTTCTCGCTGACCACCGCCACATGATCGCCCGCCACGGGTTTGACCAGCTTGGCCACGTCACCCGTCACGTTCAGCACCTGCTTGCCGTTCTTGGTCTGCGCGATCACATCCCCCTCTGGCACGATGAACCCGTTCCCCCCCTTGGAGGCGACGATAAGCTTGCGGTCCGGCGCATGCACGAACATGTCGATGATCTCGACGTCGTTCGGCAGATCGACCATCAGCCGCAGCGGCTCGCCCATCCCCCGCCCACCGGGCAGGTTCGAGGCACTGAGCGTATAGAACCGCCCGTTCGCCGCGAAGACGACGATCCGGTCCGTAGTCTCGGCGTGGAACGCGAAACGCGGGCCGTCGCCATCCTTGAACTTGAACTCGCGGGTCAGGTCGATGTGGCCCGACATGGCGCGAATCCAGCCCATCTGCGAACAGACGATGGTGACAGGCTCGCGCTCGATCATGGCCTCGAGCGGCACATCCGGCACTTCGGCGGCCTCGGCGAACTGGGTGCGCCGCGCGCCGCCCTCGTAATCCTTGCCGAACTTCTTCTTCGCGTCCTTCAGCTCGTCGCCGATGCGACCCCACTGAAGGTCTTCGCTGTCGAGCAGATCCTCAAGCCCCGCACGCTCTTCCATCAGCGCGTCACGCTCGCGGATCAGCTCCAGCTCTTCGAGACGGCGCAACGACCGCAGCCGCATGTTGAGGATCGCGTCCGCCTGCACGTCCGACAGACCCTCGGACCGACCCACGAACCGCTTGGGCGTCGCGCCCGATCCGGTGTTGTCGGTGATGATCTCGGGCGCGGTGGCATTCGCGTCCTCGCGCAGCTCCAGCGTGTCCCTGTCGACGCCCACGAGCGGCGAGACGTAATCGCGCTCCGACGTGGCGCGCACGATGGTGTCCTGATGCGGGCGCGACCAGTCCTCGTACATCAACGCGGCCTTGGGGTCGTCGTCATAGCGGATGATGTCGATCACCCGGTCGAGGTTCAGAAATGCGATGATGAAGCCTTCGAGCACCTCGAGCCGGTGGTCGATCTTCTCCATCCGGTGCTGCGAGCGCCGGATCAGCACTTCGCGCCGGAAGTCGAGGAAGGCGCGCAGCACCTCCTTGATCGAACAGACCTTGGGCGTCAGCCCGTCGATCAGCACGTTCATGTTCAGGCTGAACCGCACCTCGAGGTCCGAGTTGCGAAACAGCAGGCCCATCAGCATCTCGGGCTCGACATTGCGCGTCTTGGGCTCCAGCACGATGCGCACGTCCTCGGCGCTCTCGTCGCGCACGTCGCCCAACAGCGGCACCTTCTTGGTCTGAATGACCTCGGCCAGCTTCTCGATCAGCTTGGATTTCTGAACCTGATAGGGGATCTCGGTGACGACGATCTGCCACTGCCCACGGCCCAGATCCTCGACCTCCCACTTCGACCGCAGCCGAATCGACCCGCGCCCGGTACGATAGGCCTCGGCGATATTCTCGCGCGGCTCGACGATGACGCCGCCGGTGGGGAAGTCGGGGCCGGGGATATAGTTCAGAAGCGTGTCGTCACGCGCATCCGGCGTCTTGATGAGATGCAGGCAGGCGTCGACCAGTTCCGAGATGTTGTGCGGCGGAATGTTTGTGGCCATCCCGACCGCGATCCCCGCCGCGCCGTTGGCCAGCAGATGCGGAAATGTCGCGGGCAGCACCACCGGCTCGCGCAGCGTGCCGTCGTAGTTCTCGCGAAAATCGACCGCGTCCTCGTCCAGACCCTCGAGCAGCGCCTCGGCTACGATGGTCATCCGCGCTTCGGTATACCGCGAGGCCGCCGGGTTATCCCCGTCGATATTGCCGAAGTTCCCCTGACCGTCGACCAGCGGGTAACGGACGTTGAAATCCTGCGCCAGACGCGCCATCGCGTCGTAAATCGCGGTGTCGCCGTGCGGGTGATAGTTGCCCATCACGTCGCCCGAGATTTTCGACGACTTACGGAATCGCCCGCCGGAATTAAGCCGAAGTTCACGCATCGCATACAGGATGCGCCGATGCACCGGTTTCAGCCCGTCTCGCGCGTCAGGAAGCGCCCTGTTCATAATCGTGGACAGGGCATAGGTCAGATACCGATCGCCGATCGCCCGTCTGAGCGGTTCGGCAAATTCGGAAATCGGGTTGTCGGGATCGTCCACCGTGTCGGTCATGAAATCCGAATACCGAAGGAACGGAATCTCGTAAAGCGCGTTTGGTTCTTGGATGAGGGACGTGACCAAGCTGCCACCAAAAGGCCCCGTTTGTCTCACATCGTCCGGTCGAATCATTGCCAGCCGATGCCTGCGGCGGGTACCTTGGGAATCCTTGAAGGGGTGAATTTAATGCAACTCGTGCGTCTTACCGTCATGACAGTCGTGGGCCTCGGTGCCGCGATGTACTGGTTCGGTCGTGACGCCGGGCTGCCGGCCGATCCCATCGGGCGTGAAACCGCGCTCATTTCCCCCAATCTGATGGCCTCGATCACCGGTGTCGTGCAGGGTCCCGCAGATCAGGACGACCGCCTCGCGATGGCGCTCGCCTCGGATGCCAGCCCCGAAACCGCCACCCTCGTCGCGTTCCGCCCCTCGCAGGACGCAGCGACCGTTCAGCCCGCCGTTGCGGTGGTGGACGATGGCGCGACCGCCGTGGTGGCCACCGCGTCCGAGCCGGAAAATCCCCGCCCGCTTTCGGGGGCTGAAAAGGCCGAGCCGACGCCGGATTACCTCTATGTCACCGGCAGCCGCGTGAACGTGCGCGGCGGTCCCTCGACCGCATACGGCGTCATTTCGTCGCTCAGCCTCGGCACGCAGGTCGAGGATATGGGGGATGCGGGCGACGGCTGGCGTCAGATCGTGTTGACGGAGACGGGCGAACGCGGCTTCATGGCCGGACGTTTCCTGTCGTCCGATCAGCCTTGAGCCCACAAAAATCCATTCTCATCACAGGGTGTTCTTCCGGGATCGGCTACGATGCCGCCCACACCCTCGCGCGTCAGGGCTGGCGGGTCTTCGCGACCTGCCGGAGCGAGGATGACTGCGCCCGCTTGCGCGCCGAAGGGCTGGAAAGCCTGCGTCTCGACCACCGCGACGTGGCGAGCATCGAGGCCGCGCTCCTCGACATCCTCTCGCGCACCGGCGGCACGCTCGACGCGGTGTTCTGCAACGCGGGCTACGGCGTGCCTGTGCTGGCCGAGGACCTCCCCGGCCATGTGCTGCGCGATATGATGGAGACCAACTTCTTCGGCGTCCACGAAATCGTCCGCCGCGTCATCCCCGTGATGCGTGCCCAAGGCGGGGGCCGGATCGTCAACTGCTCCTCCACACTGGGCCTTTCGGCGATCCGCTGGCGCGCGCCCTATGTGGCGTCCAAATTCGCGCTCGAGGGCTACACCGACACCCTCCGGCTTGAGCTCGCCCCCGACAACATCCACGCAATCCTGATCGAACCCGGCCCGATCACCTCGAACTTCCGCCTGAACGCCAAGACGCAGTTCGAGAGCCACATCGACTGGCAGTCCTCGGCCAACCGCGCGGGCTACGAGGAAAAAATCCTCCCCCGGTTCGCCCGCGACATCGACGCCCGCGACCCGTTCGAACTCCCCGCCTCCGCCGTGACCGCCAAACTCATCCGCGCCCTCACCGCAGCACGCCCGAAACCGCGCTACCTCGTCACCACGCCCACCTACGTTTCCTACTGGGCGCGCCGCCTCTTGCCCACGCGCCTCGCCGACTGGTTCCTCGCCAAGGCGTGACGCTTCGCCCCTCGCATCGGCCCGCGAAACCCTGTATCCCGGCCCTAACTTGAGGAGGCCCCATGTTCGACGATCCCCTTCTGATTATCCCGCTCGTCGCGGTGCTCATCGTTCTGGGCATCCTGCTCACCGGCATCGGCAGCTTCGGGCGCGGCGGCGAGTTCAACAAGCGCAACGCCAACAAGATCATGCGCTATCGCATCTACGCGCAGGCCGTCGCAATCGTGCTGATCCTCGGCTACGTCTGGCTGCGCCGGCAGGGGGGCTGATCATGGTCGTCCTGAACAAGATCTACACCCGCACCGGCGACAAGGGCGACACGGCGCTGGGCGACGGCACCCGCGTGCCGAAACATTCCCCGCGGGTCGAGGCTTACGGCACGGTGGACGAAACCAACGCGACCATCGGCATGGCCCGGCTTCACGCCACCGGCGACACCGACGCAGCGCTCGCCCGCATCCAGAACGACCTCTTCGATCTGGGCGCCGACCTCTGCCGCCCCGACATGGCCAAGGATGCCCAATCCGAATACCCGCCACTGCGCATGACCGACGCCCAGGTGGAACGGCTCGAGGCGGAAATCGACGTGATGACCAAGATCCTCGAACCCCTGCGTAGCTTCATCCTGCCGGGCGGCTCACCGCTCGCAGCCTACCTGCACCTGACGCGCACCGTCTCGCGCCGCGCCGAACGGCTGGCCACGGAACTCGCGAGCGTCGAAGAGGTGAACCCGGCCGCGGTGAAATACCTCAACCGCCTGTCCGACTGGTGCTTCACGGCGGCCCGCATGGCCAATGACGACGGCAAATCCGACGTCCTCTGGGTCCCGGGCGCGAACCGCTAACCTCTTCTCTGTTTCAAAAAACCTCGGGGAGGTCGCCATTGTTGCGCCATTGGTCCGAGCGACAATGGCGACGGGGCAGCGCCCCTCGCTCCCGAACGCTGTGTCAGTCCACACGCTCCGGCATCTGGAACCCCCGCAGGAACTCGCCCGCGTCCATCCCGCGCCCACCGGGTTTCTGCGCCCGCGTGATTTCGACCGCACCTTCCCCGCAGGCCACCGTCAACGGCCCGATGACATCCCCCGGCGCGCCGTCTCCAGCGACGAGGCGCGCGCCGAGGAGCTTTACGCGCACCCCGTCCATCTCACACCACGCGCCGGGAAAGGGCGACAGGCCCCGGATCAGGCGGTCGATGTCACTGGCCGGACGGGTCCAGTCGACCCGCGCCTCGGCCTTGTCGATCTTCTCGGCATAGGTCACGCCGTCCTCGGGCTGGACCTCGGGCGTCAGACCGTCCAGCGCCGCCAGCGCCTCGACGATGGTCTCGGCCCCCAGCGCCGACAGACGGTCGTGCAGTTCACCCGTCGTCTCTTCGTCGCCGATCTCCACCGCGCGCCGCATCAACACCGGTCCGGTATCCAAACCGGCGTCCATCTGCATGATGCACACACCGGTCTCGGCATCGCCGGCCATGATCGCGCGATGGATCGGCGCGGCCCCGCGCCAGCGCGGCAGCAGCGAGGCGTGGATGTTCAGACAGCCCTTGGCGGGCGCGTCCAGCACCGCCTGCGGCAGGATCAGCCCATAGGCCACGACCACCGCAATATCGGCCCCGAGCGCGGCAAACTCCGCCTGTTCCTCGGCGCCCTTCAAAGACTTCGGATGGCGCACGGGCAGCCCCAGCGCCTCGGCGCGGGCCTGAACCGGGGTCGGGCGGTCCTTTTTGCCGCGCCCTGCCGGGCGGGGCGGCTGGCAATAGACGCAGACGATCTCATGCCCGGCCGCGACCAGCGCGTCCAGAACCGGGACCGAGAAATCCGGGCTGCCCATGAATACGATTCTCATTGGACCTTGCCCCCTACCGCTTCGCCTTCTTGGCCTTCGCCACCAACCGGTCGCGCTTCAGCTTCGACAGGTGGTCGAAATACATCTTGCCGTTCAGATGGTCGATCTGGTGCTGCACGCTCGTGGCCCAGAGCCCGACGAAATCCTGCTCGCGCAGCTCACCCGTCACATCCATGAACCGCACCGTCACCGCGCGCGGGCGGCTGATGGTGGCCCAGACACCGGGCAGGTTGGGCGAGGCTTCGTCGTGTTCGCGCAGCTTCACGCTGGCATGCAGCACTTCGGGGTTCGCCATGCGCACCGCTTTCCCGCGTTCCTCGCTCGCATCGACCACCGCCAGACGTTGCATGATCCCCAGTTGCACGGCGGCAAGGCCGACACCGGGCATCGCGTCCATCGCTTGGATCATCTCGTCCCAGATCGCGCGGACCTCGTCGGTCACGGCCTCGACCGGCGCGGCGGCCGTGCGCAGCCGTTTGTCCGGCCACATGACGAAAGGACGGGGCATCAGGCCCGCGCCCGCTCGCGTTTCAGCTTCTGGGATTTGCGGGTGATCATCTGGCGCTTCATCGGCGACAGGTAATCGATGAACAGCTTGCCGTTCAGATGGTCGATCTCATGCTGCACGCAGGTCGCCCACAACCCCTCGAAATCCCGCTCCTGCTCTTCGCCCGCGCGGTTCAGCCAGCGCACCTTGACCTCGGCGGGCCGCGTAACCTCGGCGTACTGGTCGGGGATCGACAGGCAGCCCTCTTCGTAGACGTTGGTGTCGTCCGACGACAGGATCACCTCGGGGTTGAACATGACCAGCGGCTGCGGCGTCTCGCATTCGTCTTTGATGCAGTCCAGCACGATCACCCGTTGCAACACGCCCACCTGCGGCGCGGCCAGACCGATGCCCGGCGCGTCATACATGGTTTCGAGCATATCGTCGGCGAGCGTCAACAACTCGTCGGTCACGTCGCGCACCTTCTCCGCCTCTTTCTTGAGGCGCGGGTCCGGGTGAATAAGGATCGGTTTCAGGGCCATGACGGATCAATTAGGCGGTTGCGCCGCGTTTCGCAATGTCCCCTTGCACTCAACGGTGTCGCAGATAGCTTGGCCCCTCAACCCGGAGGCACCATGAGTTACGATTTCGACCGCATCATCGACCGCGTTGGCACCCATTCGGCGAAGTGGGACAAGATGGAGGCGCTTTATGGCGTCTCGCCTAAGGATGGCATCCCGATGTGGGTGGCCGACATGGATTTCGCCGCCGCCCCGCCGATCCAGAAGGCGCTCGACGGAATGCGCGAGATCGGGGTCTATGGCTACTACGGTGACGATGCGAGCTATCTCGAAGCGATCGGGTGGTGGATGTCCGAGCGTCACGGCTGGACAGTCGATCCGGCGGCGGTCTTTACCACGCACGGTCTGGTGAACGGCACGGCGATGTGCCTCGACGCTTTCACCCAGCCGGGCGACGGCGTGATCCTGATGACGCCCGTCTACCACGCCTTCCACCGCGTGATCCGGGCAGCCGGGCGTGAGGTGGTCGAATGTCCGCTCGCGCTCACCGACGGGCGGTACGGGATGGATTTCGACGCCTGGGACGCGCAGATGACCGGCAAGGAAAAGATGCTGATCCTGTGCTCGCCGCACAATCCGGGCGGGCGCGTCTGGACCAAGGCGGAGCTCGAGGGCGTCGCGGCCTTCGTCAAGCGTCACGACCTGATCCTCGTGTCCGACGAAATCCACCACGACCTCGTGTTCCCGGGGACCAAGCACATGCCGATGGCGCTGATCGACGGGATCGAGGATCGGCTGGTGATGATGACGGCCACGACCAAGACCTTCAACATCGCGGGCACCCATTCGGGCAATGTCATCATCCACGACGACAAACTGCGCAAACGCTTTGCCGAGCGGATGTCGGGTCTGGGCATCTCGCCCAACTCCTTCGGCATGGTCATGGCCGAAGCCGCCTATTCGCCGGAAGGGGCGGCTTGGGTCGACGCGCTCGTCGCCTATCTCGACGGCAACCGCCGCATCCTTGACGAGGGGCTGAACGCGATCCCGGGGCTCAAGAGCATGCCGATGGAGGCGACCTATCTCGCATGGGTCGATTTCGAAGGCACGGGGATGGAGCCCACCGATTACCTGCGCCGCGTCGAGCAGGAGGCCAAGATCGCCGTCAACCACGGCATCAGCTTCGGCAAGGGCGGCGAGCGCTTCCTGCGGTTCAACTTCGCCACGCCCCGCCCGTTGGTCGAACAGGCCGTCGCGCGGATGCAGGACGCGTTTTCCGACCTTCAATGAAAAAAGCCCCGGCGCTGGGCCGGGGCTAAGTCTCCTGCTTCGTCTTGCCTGTTAAAGGTAAGCGGGTCGGGCGCGCCGTCCTGTCGCGCGCCTGATGCAATCTGTGTCCACCGCCGCAAGCCCGTTGATCGGTGCAAAGCGTCGGCGCGACGGGTGGGGGAGGTCAGGTCCGGTCCTCTGAACGGCGGGTGTGCGATCTGCTTTGGCGCGGGTCGGGCGCGGTGTGCGCGCGCCGTGTGCCGGAGCCAGTTTGCGGGCGTCGTCGGGCCGGAACAAAGCCGAACGCGCCGCTTGTTTTTCGTCTGTTATCGCAGTCGCCGTCAGGGCGCCTGAAAGCCGCCGAAACATGAACCATCCCCCTGTCCCTGTCCTGCTCGACAGGTTGTAGATCGTCGGGTGGCAGCCCGACATTGGATAGCTCTCACCTTGGGCGAATCGCCAGAATCGGTCAAGAATCGCCCTGTTTCGCGGGCCCCACGGGCTTTCGGCGGAAAACCGAGTCCGGCCAAAGGCTTGACTCTCTTCGAGCCCGTTCGCCCCGGAATTGCGGGTGAAATTAATCTCGCGACCGAGTCATTTCCGCCACAGCCGACACCTCGGCCACGGCCAAAAACTCAGCCGTTTTCGCGCAGGATCGCCCCGGCCAGATACAGCGATCCGCAGATCAGGATTCGCGCGCCGGGGTCTTCGGCCACGATCTCGCGGATCGCGGTCATCACGTCGGGCGCGGTGGTGGCGGTGAGCCCCGCTCCGCGCGCAAAGTTAGCGGTTTCCTCGCCGGTCAGCGTTGCCGCCTCACCGGGGATCGACACGGCGCGCAGATCGGCCGCCACCCCTGCCAGCGGGCGCATGAACCCGGAGACGTCCTTGGTGTTCAGCATCCCGCAGATCAGATGCAGCGGCTTGTCCTTCATCGCGTCGAGCGCCTTGGCCAGCGCCTCGCCCGCCGCCGGGTTGTGCCCGCCGTCGAGCCACAACTCGGCGCGCCCCGCCGCCTCGACCAGCGGCCCCTCGCGCAGCCGTTGCATGCGCGCGGGCCATGTGGCGTCAGTCATCGCCGCCTCGCAGGCGTCCTCGCCAAACCCCAGCGCGCGCAGACCGGCCAGCGCCGCGCCCGCGTTTTGAATCTGGTGATCGCCCAAGAGCGCAGGCATCGGCAGGTCGAGCAGCCCGGTTTCGTCCTGAAACACCAGCCGCCCGCGTTCGCTCCAGACCTGCCAGTGCTGGCCGTGAACCAGAAGCGGCGCGCCCAGACGCTCCGCCTTGGCCTCGATCACCTCGAGCGCCTCGTCGGGTTGCGGCCCCACAACGCAGGGCACGCCCCGTTTGATGATCCCGGCCTTCTCGCCCGCGATGGCGGCGAGCGTGTCGCCCAGAAACTGCGTGTGGTCGATCGAGATCGGCGTGATGACCGTCAGCGCCGGGTCGATCACATTGGTGGCGTCCAGCCGCCCGCCAAGCCCCACCTCCAACAGCGTGTAATCCGCAGGCGTCTCGGAGAACGCGAGCAGACCCGCAACGGTCGTGATCTCGAAATAGGTGATGCTCTCGCCACCATTGGCCGCGTAGCAGCGATCCAGAATGTCGGTGAGGTGATCCTCGGAAATCAGCTCACCCGCAAGCCGGATACGCTCATGAAACCGCGCGAGGTGGGGCGAGGTATAGGCGTGGCAGCTTTTGCCCGCCCCCTCCAGCCCGGCCCGGATCATGGCCAGCGTCGACCCCTTGCCGTTGGTCCCGGCGATATGGATCACCGGCGGCAGCCGCCGCTCGGGATGGTCCAACGCCTCCAAAAGCCGCCAGACACGGTCCAGCGTCAGGTCGATCACCTTGGGGTGGAGCGACATCATCCGTTCGAGGATGACGTCCGAGCCTGCCGCGCTCACTTTTTCGGCGCCGCTTTCTGCGGAGCTTTCTTCTGCTGCGCAGGTTTGGGCGCGTCAGCCTTGGGGTCCGGCTTGGCGGCGGGCTTCGCCTCGGCCTTGGGCGCGGGCTTGGCTTCGATCTGCTTGGGCTCCGGCTCCGGCGCGGGCAGGTCGCCGCGCACGGCAGGGCCTTGGTTCAAGAGCATCCGCAGGATCGTGATGAGCTCGTCGCGCATCGCCTTGCGGTGCGTCACCCGGTCGAGCATCCCGTGGTCGAGCAGATACTCGGCCCGCTGGAACCCCTCGGGCAGCTTCTCGCGGATCGTCTGCTCGATCACGCGGGGGCCCGCGAAACAGATCAGCGCGTTCGGCTCGGAAATCTGCACGTCCCCCAGCATCGCATAGGACGCGGTCACACCCCCCGTGGTCGGGTGGGTGAGCACGACGATATAGGGCAGCCCCGCCTCTTTCAGCATCTGCACCGCGACCGTGGTGCGCGGCATCTGCATCAGGCTCAGGATCCCCTCCTGCATGCGCGCGCCACCAGCGGCGGAAAACAGCACCAGCGGGCGCTTGAGCTTCACCGCACGTTCGGCCGCCGCGATGATCGCGTTGCCGACGTACATGCCCATCGACCCGGCCATGAAGGAAAAGTCCTGACAGGCGGCGACGATGGGCGTGCGCCCGATCTCGCCCTCGGCGACCAGCATCGCCTCTTTCTCGCCCGTCGACTTCTGCGCCGCTTTCAGACGGTCGGGGTATTTCTTCTGATCCTTGAACTTCAGCGGATCGTCGATCGGCGAAGGAACGCTCACTTCGGCAAAGGTGCCGCCGTCGAACAGCTTGTCAAAGCGCTCGCGCGGCGTAATCGCCATGTGGTGATCGCAGTTCGAACAGACGTTCAGGTTGTCCGACAGCTCCCGGTGAAACAGCATCGTCCCGCATTCGGGGCACTTGATCCACAGGTTCTCCGGCACTTCCCGCCGCGAGAACAGCGAGTTGATGCGGGGCCGGACGTAGTTGGAAATCCAGTTCATCGCGTCTTCCTTGGCACGTTCGCGCCCTACCTATGCCGGGAGGCCCGCCTTTGCAATCTTGTCCCGGCGGTTCATCCACAGCCACCACGCCGTGAACAGCACCAGCGTATAGGCGGTCTGGCTGAGGATCGAATAAGCGGTATAGCCCGACTCCAGCTGCATCCCCACGACGAAGAGCGAGAAGCCATCCAGATTGCCGTCGATCCCGATAAAGATCAGCGCGGCGTTGTTGCCGAAATGCAGACCCGCCGCCGCCCCGAGGTTTCCGGTGCGCATGGTGATGAGACACAGCAGAATGCCGGTCGTCGTCGTGTTGATGACGTAAGCCAGCGCGTTCATCGTGCCATAGGTCGCCGCGTCGTAGTGCAGAAGCCCGAAGATGAGTGAGGGCAGCACCGCCCAGACGAACACGCTCGCGAACCGGGCGCGCAACTGTTGCAGCAGATAGCCACGAAACAACGCCTCTTCGGCAAAGGTCTGAAGAAAGATCAACAGCATCGCGGGGATCAACCAGACCAGCCAGTCGCTCACGGGCCGGATCTGGCGCACGGTCGGCTCATAGGCGTCGGGCAGGAAGATCCGCTCGATATAGATCACGCCATAAAGCGTCGCGGCGATCGCCAGCGTCACGGCGGTCCCGATCGCGAAATGGCGCAGGTTCAGCCGCCCGGTGGCACCGAACAACGTGCGATAGCGGCGCTTGTGAAAAAGCGGCAGCACGATCAACAGGCCGATGTGGAACCCGATGAAGGTTGCGAAAAAGAACGACGCGCTCTGGGGCGTGCGCCCGCCCAGCATGGTTCCGGGGCTCGACGATATGAGCCGCGCGCCGAACTGGAACAGAACAAAGGTCGCGGCAAAGAACATGGCGATCAGCGCCACGAACCCCAGCGCCGTGCGCCAGATCTGCACCTTCGGCAGGGCCGGGGACCAGAAGTCCTGCATTCTTCACTCCGCGTCTGTCGTGCTCACGAACATAATGAACGAGGCCCGGGTCACAAGGTCGGCTTGCATCGCCTTTTCGTGCGACCTATCCCGTTCGGCGTGTTTCGGGAACGGGAGTACGGGTCATCAACGCGAAAGTTATCTGTGCGGCCCTGTCCTTGCTGCTGACCGGCTGCGCCACACCGCCCGGCGGCGGGGGCGAGACGCCGGTGCTCGGCGGTCAGGTCGTGATCACGGCCCCGCGCGGCTACTGCCCCGACCCCTCCCAGCGGCGTGACAGCGCGACCGGCGCTTTCCTCCTGTTCGGCACCTGTCAGGGGATCGAAGGGGCCGGACCCGCGCCCGCCGCGCCCGCCGTCCTGACTGCCGCCGTCGCACCGGGGGCAGGGGGGCTGGGCGCGGCCCAGATGGCGGAACTCGCGACCCTCCTTGGCGGCCCCGAAGGCCGGGCCACGCTGTCGCGCAGCACCGGGGCCGCGCATGTCTCGGTCACGTCGCTCGAACAGACCGGCGACCTGATCCTGATCCGCGCGCGCGACGCCGACACCATCGATCTGGACGAGGAGTACTGGCGCGCCATCTTTCCCCAATCCGGCGCACTGGTGACCCTCACCGCCTCCGGCACCGCCACCGACCCGCTCGACGCGGCCACCGGGCGGGCGCTCATTCTGGACTTCGTGCGCGCCGTCCAGCGCGCCTCACCCAAGCCGACGGGCACGACATCCACCCTTGAAGAACCGGCCGACACGGGCGAGACAAAGGGTCTGCGCCAGCTGCTCAACCATTTGCTTTAGGTCAATAATTCTGGTGTAGATGTGCCTATTGTTCGCGAAAGGTAAACAATAACCGATGTCCAACCGCGCCTTCGGCCCCTTCGACGCGCTGCTCCATCACCTCGTGATGCGCCGCTGGCGCAAGATCGCGGCGGCCGCGGACGACATGGGCCTCGACCGCCTGCGCCGCATCCGCCTGCGCGCGCTCGAACTCCGGCAGGTGACCGATCGCCTGCTCTACGTCTCGAACGGGCGTCTGGCGCTGCCCCTCATCGGCTCGAACGCCTTCTCGAAACCGCTCCACTCCGACTGGTCGTGGCGCCCCGAACTTTGGCGCGGCCCGATCTTTCCCCCCGGTCAGGCGGCGGTCGAAAGCAAGACGACCTTCGGCGACGAGGTGAAGATCTTCCACGACTGCCGGATATCCGAACTCACCGTCCGCCAGCTGCGCAACACCCACGAGGACGACCTCGCGCCCTACGGCCTGCGGATGGACGTGTTCCAATTCGACGGCTCGTTCCTGTCGCTGGTGGTGGACCTGCCCGACAGCGCGATGCGGGGGCTGGGGCGCAAGCACCTCATCCGCATGAACGCGGTGGTCGAGACGGAAAAGCCGCTCGAAATCTTCGCGCGCCTGAACATCCAGCACGGGCCCAACACCGAACAGATGGTCCGCGAACTGCCACTGGCGGACAAGGAGCTGTCGGTGGATTTCGACCTCGCCTATACCAAGCTCAACGAAAAGCGGGTGGAACGGGCCTGGGTCGATCTGATCTTTGAGGGGCCGGAAATGAATCAGGTGATGCTGCGCGACGTGAACTTCTCACGCCGCCCGCGCGCGGAGGTGTAAGATGGCCGATCTCGTCCTGACCAAGACACGGATTCACGCGGGCGTCTGGGAAGGGGTGCTGACCGGCGCCGACACGCCCCCCGACATCACCGTCACCCACAACGGCCAGGGGGTCGAGGGCGCGACCCTGCGCGAAGACCCCGAGGTCGAGGGCCAGTTCCGCGTCTCGGTCCCGATCCCGTCAGAGCTTCTGTCCGAAGGCGTCCAGACGTTCCTCATCGCGAACAAGGCGACAGATGAACGCCTCGCGAGCTTCACGGTCGTCACCGGCCAGCCGCTGGACGAGGATTTCCGCGCCGAGATGGAGCTTCTGCGCGCCGAGCTCGACATGCTCAAACGCGCCTTCCGCCGGCACTGCGTCGAAACGTCCTGAGAGATTTCGCCCGGGCTTGCGCCCGGTCGACCCGCTGGTGGAGGCCA
>JAYZLL010000085.1:0-9562 GCA_036154315.1 Pseudomonadota bacterium | reverse complement strand
CTTCACGCGGCGGTCGGTGTAGAAGAGCCAGCCCATTATGCCACCCTCCGGTCGTCGACCTCGATGAGCGCATCGAGAGGCACCCGGTAGGGCAACATCTCGTCGAAGTCCTCGCAGTTGCCGCGGTTCTGCACGAGCGCCTGGGTATCGGTGGCGTCCATGAGGATCACCCGGAACCTGCCGCCGAGACCCGAGGGCACGTCGTAGGTGCCGCCGATCAGGTAGTCGGCCGCACGGTGCGCAAAGACCCGGATCGAGTGGCCATCGGTCGCCAACCGAATGGTGTCGTGTCCGCGGTCAATGAGCATCTGCACGTCGTCGAGAATGTCGGTGTAGAACTGCCCCGTCAGATCACGGAACGCCGCTTGCCGGGCCGCCATCCAATCGGCGTCCCGAAACGGGTCAATGCCTGCGGCGAAAGCATAGGAGGGGTCGGCGCGTTCCGTCGTGACGATCCGCGTGGTGGAGCCATCAATCCCGTTCGAGCGCAGATGGACGCCATTGCCAACAATCAAAATTAAAGCGGGTTTGCCGACCGGGCCACTCCAGTTCGGCAAGAAGGATGAACAGCCGCGCGCATGCGCGATCTGGGCCGCTACCTCTGCGGCGGAAAAGCTGAGAAGTGCCATGGGGATTTCCTGTGAATTTGAGAAAGGTGCGACCCGCACCAGCGATGCGGTGCGGGTCAGCTACTCGATTAGGCCGCTTCGGCGACCTCGGTTGCGCCCTCGGGCGTTGCGGTCTCAGGCGGCTCGGCGCTAAGGTCCTCGACCGGTTCAATCCCGGAAGTCTGCATCATCGGCGGGCACCAGGCCTCGACCGCCGCGCGCTGCGCATCGGTGAGCGTGGCAAAAGGCTCGGCGAAGAGCTTGTCGCAGAAGGCGACGACCTCCTTCTTGGTCGACGAGGCCAATGTCACCGCCTCCTGCGCGAGCCCCAGTTCCTCGCCGAGGATCTTCAGGAGCCACGCCTTCTTGAAGCGGTTGAAGAGCGCCGCGTTCGGCGTCCAGTGCGCGCGGATGTCCGGCATGACCTCGGCCTCGAAGTCATGCATCAGGCTGTCGCGCTGCCGGTCCCGCGCGAAGCAGGACTGCGTGGTCGCCGCCGTGGCATAGGCCACGAGTTTGCCCTTCTCGACCGCGTCGAGGGCACGGAAGAGGACGAACTGGTCGGCAGGGGACTTCGCGTCATCTGCCCAGGAGAGGTCGAGTGCATCATGCGCTGCAGCCACCTGTTCGAGCGAGGTGCTGTCAATCTCGTCCATCTTCGCGTGGCTGCGATATTCCTTGCGCGCATCGACCTTGATCGCCTGGGTCACACCAATGCCGTGGCCCAGCACGTCGGTGACCAGCTTGAAAAGCGTGAGATCAAGCGTGGCCTCCGGGTGCATCGCCATGGCGGCGCCAAGCGCCATCGCCCGCTCGGTCTTGAGGTCGTCCGTCAACGAGGCGGGGTAGCTGATCTCGTCGCTAACCGCCGCTCCCTTGTCCGCAGACGTGCCGGACGCTTTGCCAGATTTCTCCGGCTGGTCTTCCGGACGCACCAGCCCGACATGCAGGGAGATCTTGCCTCGCGCCCAGGTGGCAATCACGCCCGAGCGCGCAAGATCATCGGCGCTGTAGGCCTCCTGCAGATCCCGTGCCTCAGCCTCCAGCGCATCCACCTGTTCGTAGAGTTCATTGTACGCCTCATCCTCGAGCTCTTCGTTCTCCATCTCGCGCTCGAGCTTCTCCAGCTCGGCGGTGATCTCGCCCAAGCGCTCCTGGCCTTTTTCATCGGGCTCGACCGGACCCGGATAGACACGGCCAAACTCCGCCATGGCGGCGTAATCGTACTGGATGACCGCGTCGGACCAGGCAAAACCCATCTCCCCGCGTGCCTCTTCGGCTGCATCGGTGAGTTTCTCGAGGAGAATGGTCTCGACCAGCGCGGAATCCTCGAGCACGGAATGCTCGTCCAGGAGGTCCGCCGCGATGGCACCGCCACGCGCCTCGTAGTCTTTCCGCACAAAGGCCCCGATGTCGTCACTGACCTGCACACCGCGGGACTTCAGCGCGTTCCGGACCGTATAGGCCTGCAGGTAGTTGCCCTCCTTGGTGAGTGCCTCGAAAACCTCTTTCTGCACCTCCTGGCTCGGGTGATCCGCGAAGGCTTTCATCACGTCGAGCGTGATCGCCTTTGCACGTGCCGCGGCGCGGATCTCAGGATGGATGAGCCCATAGCGCAGCCGGCCTTTGACCGCTGCGACCGTGGTGCCGAAGGTCTTCGCGATGGTTTCCGGGGTCTGGCCATCGACCTCCATCATCCGGGCGAAGGCCTCGAACTCGTCGATCGCGTTCATCGGGGCCTGGGTGATATTTTCGGCGAGCGAGAGCGCGGTGGTCACATCGCAATCGTCAGGAACCAGGCGGCAGTCGATCTTCGTGCGGTTCGTGAACCCCTTGGCGGTCTTGTCGGCGACCAGCTCCAGAAGCGCCGCGTGACGCCGGCCACCGGCAAGCACCCCGAACTTGCCATCGATCTTCTGGACGAGCAGCGGTTGCAGGAGGCCCAGCACCGCGATGCTGGCCTTCAGATGCCCGATGTTCTCGGAGGCGTAAATCTCCTTGGAGTTTGTCCGCACATTTACCGGATGGGCCACGAGATCGACAATGGCGACGGTGATGGATTTGAATGCTTGGGTCATGGGATGTCCTTCTCTGATATATGTGACCCCCGGACCTACCGGGCGGCCTGACCGATCCCCGGATCGGGGAACCAAAAGGACAAAGGGCCCGCTTTCCCTTTTGGGGGCAGCGGGCCCGTCAGTTTTGACCTTGTGAGATAAACTCTGTCCTACCAGTCACGCGCCATCATGATGGTGAGCACACGCATGGTGGTTTCCAGACGGTCGGGCGTCTCCGCACCAAACCGAAAATCCGACGCCGCCTCATAGAGGTCGAGCTTCCAGAATACGCTTTCGCCCCGGATCGTCACGGCGCCAAAGTCGTGCCAGCCTTCCGGGTCGTTGTCCGGCTCGAACGTGTCGAAGGCGCCGGTGGCTCGAACAGCCTCTGTCATGAACCCATCCCCAGCTTCGATCAGGGTCTGGGTCACGATGAGGCGACCCGGGATCGGCTGATCTGGTACGATACCGAGGCAGGCAAACCTGCGGAAGGCGTCGTTATGGGATGCGATGACAGCGGCGTCGGGCGAAGAGAGCTCGGCGAGTTCGGGAGTGTTCATGGGTCTGTCCTTTCCGGATGGGTTGAAACCACCAAACCCAAAGCCTTCTTTTTCTTTTCCCGTGGGCGAATTGTCGGAGCAGGGGTCTACCTCACGCGGCCTGTGCTTCGCGACCTGCCTCGGAGGCCGCAACAAGATAGTCGCAAGCGCGCTGCGCATCCGCCGCGTGTTTGAAGATCGCCCGTTTGTCTGACCGGAGCACCCGCACCCAGTTGTCGAGATAGGCCGCGTTCAATTCCAGCGTATGCGCGGAGAACCCGAGCTTCTGGCCGAGGAATACAGTGCAGATCTCGGCCACGATCTCTTCCCGTGCGTAGGCCGTGTTGCCAAACCTGGCATCGCCGTAACTCCGGTTCAGCCGATGGCGCGGTTTCGTCCAATGGCCCAGCTCGTGGCCACAGACAGCGTAGAAATTCCGCGGATTCTCGAAAAGCTCGATCGGCGGCAGGTAGATCTTGTCCAGCGCAGGGACATAGCAGGCGTCCCGGCCGGAGAAGCTGACATGGGCATCGATGGCCTCGAAGAACTCTTGCATATGCGGGATCGGCGCGCGTTCGGGATGACGTTCCAGTTCGGGCTGTTCTGGATGGAACCGGTCATCGAGCCCAGCAATCTGATCTGCGTTGAAAACACGGTACGACTTCATGAAGGGAATGGCCTTTGTGTCGACCGTGCCAGCTTCCTCGTCAAGTGCGGGGTCCTCGTGTTGCCGTTCGGCTGTGCCGTAATAGACAACGACCGAGGATTTCGACCCCTTGATGACTTTCGCATCCAGATCGTTCGCCTGCTTCAGCGTCATCCAGTAGGGCGAGGTGTATCCGGCCATCATTGTGCGCATGGTCAGAAGGAAATTGTTGATGCCTTGGTACGGTTCGCCGTTTTGCCGAAGCGGCACCGCGCTGCTACCGACGGTCCAAGGTTTGCGCCAAGGGAGCACACCCCGATCAATGATCTCGATGAGTTCGTTGGTGATCGACGCCGCGGCATCGAACTTGGGCTTGGTGGATTTGGCCATAGCTGGTCTCCGATATAGAAGGAGCGCACGGCATCCGTGCGCGGACCGGAGATTGTTCTTGGGAAAATGTCTTGGGTGCTGGACAGGCCCCACTGGGGACGGCGCCACACCCCTCTTCCTCCTTCTCCGGAACCGACCTGACCAAGAGCCTGCTTTTTCTTTGGAACACCGACCCACAAGGGGCGGAGCAGTGAGGTTCCACGAACTTCCAGTATCCAATGAGCGAAAGAGTTTCTGAAACCGACCCCTAGTACGCGATGCGGTCCGTACGGACCACCGGCAACATGGCTCGACGGATCCGAGTATGTGAGACTGGTGCCACTAATCCAAATCGGCCAGCGCTCAAAAAAGAATGGCCGAGACAGAGCTCGGCCAAAGTCCAACAGGGAGGTATGGCGGTCGCGGGAAAAATGCCCGCAATCGACTAGTACAGATGTAAGCGTGAAACGAGCATTTCTCAAGTTGGGCTTACCGGTCTATGAAGTGATTGCTGACGCGTGCGCGCAAGCCATCTGAAAAATTACATCAGTTCGACGTCCTTGACCTGTATCCACGCTTGCGCTTGAGAGCCTCGCGGGTGGTCATAGCGTCCATCGCCGACTGTTCGTCCGGATGCCGTTCGATCAGAGACTGGCCCCGACGACCAATCCTCCCCCATTCCCGCACCAAGTCCACGCCTCCAAACAAGTCCGGTTGCAAGCTCATGTGATAGTACCGCCGCATGTTCAGTGCCATATCGATGCGCTTCAGTTCAACAGAGCTTTGAGAGCGACAAGGCTCCATGCTGCTTTCGATCAGGATAGGCACTTCGTCCATGGGACTACGTTAACGATAGCATCCTTTCCTACCAATATGTTCTTACTACGTCCCGTGCCCCCCTCAGAATTCATGGGACATCTGCATATCTCGGGACCGAATTTGCGCTCCGAGCGAGGGATCGGCCGTCGCACAGGCCTCGGCTATCACATCACGACAGAGGGTAATGACAAGCGCTGCGTATCAATACTGCGTCGCGAACACGATGGATTTTGGAGTTCAGTTCGGTAGCAGGGAGACTCGAGCGCCTCTGCAATTCATAGGTAATACCAAGTCAGCAACAGGCCGAGGCAGACAACTCCTCTTCGCAGATACTGAGGATTGACGCGCCGCGTCAGCCTGCCCCCCACAGCACCACCAATGGCCGCGCCGACGAAGACCAGAGCTGCCGGGCCCCATGCCACGGCACCGCCGAAGGAGAAGATGAACACGGCGATGGTGGTCGTCAGGGTGGCCAGTGCGTTCTTTATAACGTTCACCCGTTGCAGCTCATTGCCAGACGTCACCGTCAGCAGCGCCAGCAGCAACACACCCAGCCCGGCTCCGAAATAGCCCCCGTAGAGGGCCACGGCCCCCTCCGCCATCGCCGCCGTTCCGACTCCGACAACCGCCGCGCGCCGCGCCAGCCAGCGGTTCAGCGCAGGCCCCGCCGCGAAGAGCAGCGTGGCGAAAAGCAGGAGCCATGGGATCAGCCTACGAAACAGGATGTCGCCAGACGACAGCAGCAACACGGCCCCCACCGCCGAGGCCAGCGTGAACAGCAGTACCCGCCCCGGTCGCGCGGCAAGATCCTGCCGCAGCACCTCCCCCTCGCCGATCAGGCCTGCCGCATGGCCGGGCCAGATCGCCACCGCACTGGTAGCCCCGGCCGTCACCGGCGGTAACCCTGCCGCCAAAAGCGCCGGAAAGGTGAAGAAGGTGCCCCCACCGGCAATAGCGTTGCACAAACCGCCAACAAGCCCCGCCCCCGACAGGAGCGCCATGTCCCAAAACTGCATTCCATCCTCCGGGTTTATCCTGCACGATCCTGACGGGTCGGCACGGAGCGTGTACCCTGCGGGTGACAAATGGTGTCGGGGAGGTGCCAGAATGCAGAGCGATAAGATTGGCGGTTTCGTCGATGACGGCAGCCCGGTCATCGGTACGGTCACCCGGTTCGGCCCCGGAGCCATGCCGGGCGTTCATGCGCATCGGCGGGGTCAACTTGCGTGGTGTCCAGACCGGCCCGTAACTGTCGAACTGACCCACCGCATTCACCTCCTCTCGCCCGGTGTCGCCATCTGGTTACCACCCGAATGCCCGCATCGGATCCGAGCAGAAGGCGCGCGGCAATCAGTCAACCTTTACACGCGGCCCGGCACCGCGCCTCTCCCCGCGAGCCCGACCCCGTTTGCGATTGCGGAGCTTGAGCAGGAGCTGATCCGGACACTGGCCAGCGCCCCAAGGACAGACAGGCACGACCCCGCGTTCAGGCGCCTCACAGCGGTGCTGTGGGATCGCCTCGCCAACCCGATAGCGGCACCATCCGTCCGCCTGCCGAACGATCCCCGGCTGCGTCGGATCGCTCTGGCCCATATGCAGGGTGACGAAAAACCACTGGACTGTTGGGCCGAAACACTCGCCCTGTCGCGGCGCAGCCTACAGAGACTCGTGTTTCGGTATCTCGGACGGAACTGGCTCAGCTGGATGCGGGAGCTGCGCCTTGCGCGGGCCATAGCCCCGTTGACCACAGGAAAGAGCGTTCAGCACGCGGCCCATGTCGCCGGATATGCGACCACAAGCGGCTTCATCGCCGCGTTCCGGTCCGTCTATGGCGCAAGCCCCGGACAGATCCAGCGCCGCTTGCAAAGCTGATCACCGCTCCAAGTCCTCGAAACAGCTCGTCGAAGTAGTTGGTAAGGAAGACCTACCGGCCAACCTAGGGAAATAGCGGAAGGTACCGTCCTGCCTTTCGCAACTCAAACTTACGAAACATTCAATATTCGGGACTCAAGAATTCACCTAATATGCACATCCAAAGCTGCAGGTTGCATGGCGCATTTCCAACTACCCGCGCCTGAACAAGTCCTGCCTTGGAGAAATCGATGAAAATTCTGAAATACGCAGGAGTTCTCATCACTATCTCGTGCCTGGCGCTCCTCAGCTATGGCGGCATGGGTTATTGGGCAGCACTGTCTGATGCCGAAGTCTTGGGAACCCGCGCAGATGATTTGATTTCTGGTCGCCGCGGCGGTGACTCCCTTGGCGCGCGCTATCGCGACATTCTGATTAGAGTGGAAGACCCGAATTTCTGGGACCACTCCGGGTTGGATATATCGACCCCCGGAGCTGGATTGACCACGATCACTCAATCATTGGCTAAACGCGTCGCATTCGATGAATTCCACCCCGGACTTCGTAAGGTACGCCAGACCGGCTACGCACTTGGTCTGGAAGTGCGTCTTTCGAAGGCCCAAATCCTAGCTCTCTGGCTCGACTCATTGGAGATAGGAGAAGGTCCGAACGGATGGATCGTCGGTTTCCATAATGCGAGTGACGTGCTTTATGGGCGGCCACCTGAAAGCGTGACCGAAACGCAATTCATCCGGCTTGTGGCCGTGCTGATTGCTCCAGCCTCTTTCGACCTTACCGAACACGATACCGCGCTCGACGAACGCACGAAGCGAATCCAGCGGCTCATCGCAGGCATCTGTGCCCCTGTCGACAATTCAGATGTCTGGCTTGATGGGTGTCGGGCCCCATCCAACGAAAGGGCAAAACCCACATCGTAGAAGATCGTCGCTACGCGCGTTCATCGTTGAGCCCATCCAAGGCACTCAAAAAAAGTCCTGACCGCAACCCACCGATACCATAGATCTCCGGGCCCCCCGCCACGAGACGGAAACGCACATTTGAGAGTTACCCCACATGGCACAAACAATCGATGGTAGTGACCACGTGACAGTCACGCGTGGTGATTTTACGATCTCAACCGATGCAACATTGATCGATGAAGACTTTGTAACGGGTTTCTTGACGACCTCCGCCTATTGGTCCCGAGGTGTTGCACCGGACCTCATACTCTCGGCACTGAAAAATTCAGAACTGCTCGGCCTCTATGAGAAGTCCGGACGGCAGATCGGCTTTGCCCGGATTGTCACAGACTACGCCCTTTTTGCCTATCTGAGGGATGTGTTCGTGGACCAGGCCTACCGTGGGCGCGGCCTCGGCCTATGGATGACCGAGACCGCACTGGCGCATCCCCGCTTGCAAACAGTGCGAAACTGGATGCTGGCGACGGAGGACGCTCATGGTATTTACATGAAGGCTGGCTTTGAACCGTTGAAGCACCCCGAATGGTACATGCAGCGACCCGGCAAAGGACTAGCTGGCACCTAGTTCGGCCTTCGTCCGGAATGAACCCGGCGTTCTCGCGTCGCAACATTCAGCCGCCTAGATGAGTAGGCAGCACCGAGACGGCCCCGCTGTTCGCCAAACAGCCGACGCCATTCTCCAAGCACATGTCAGCGGTACAATCGACCAGAATCAGATCCTTCATCTCGCCGTGTCACAGCTCAAACGAAAAGTTTGTCGCAGTTCTGGACGGTGCGGCGAAACGCAGTGCAGTGTCTTGCATCTATACGGCGTCAAATCATTGCAAAGCGCCGAAACTATGGGTCTTCATCAAATTCGTGCCTGAAACTTGGTTCATACACGAGCCCAACTGATGATCTTGCACCGCCCTATCGCCAGCTAGGTCCCAATCACCGGGCCGACGATCTGCTGATCGCAGTCGCGACAGACTGCCTCGACTTGCGCTTGATCGTGCGGCACCGGAAGCGCGCTCAACTCTAGAAAGAAGCGGTCGTGATGAGCCGGGCTGGACACGAGGGTCATCCGCGCCACGCCATCCAGCGCGGCAAAGCTATGCACCTGCCCCTTGTCCACGAAGACATGTGCGCCGGGACCGACCTCGATACGGGCCTCCGCGACTAAGAAGAGGAACCTGCCCTGGGAAACATGAAAGATCTTGTCCTCATGAAATGAAATATGGGCGGGAGCGCCCATACCGGACTCGACCGTCAGTTCCATTACAGTGAACGGGACGTCGTCCCCACCCATCAGAATACTGGCGGTGATGCCGGAAAACTGTGCCGAGGCGGTTTCGAAGAGAAGCCCGCCGGATCGGGGCGCTACCAGTGTATGCTCACTCATATGCATTATCCTTTTCAACAGACGCATTTGTATCTTTGAGAGCAGATCGCGTTGGTGGCTATGGTTCGGCGTTGGCGAGCCTGAGGCACGGTAGAAACGAGCCTGTGACAACGCCCGAACGCTCTCAGTAGCCCGTAGGCGTTCACCCGACAGGATCCGTCACGTTCCTTCGAGCAAAACAAGAGTTTGAGCTACCCCCCGAAATTCGGACACTGACATAAGCTACGATTTGCAGTCTGCTGATCTTCGACGAGAAGGAGATCAGAGATGTCGAAACGGAAACAGCACGCGCCCGAGTTCAAGGCGAAGGTC
>JAYZLL010000084.1:0-10818 GCA_036154315.1 Pseudomonadota bacterium | reverse complement strand
TCGACCGGTCGCGGTTGCGCTTTTCGTCACGACGCTGGGCGTCGCGGTTCTTGCGCTGCGTGTTCCCGTTGCCGTCATTGGCCGGCTGCTCGTTCGACGCATTGTCGTTCTGGCCGCCGTTGCCTGCGTTCCCGCCCTGCTGGGGCTGGCTCTGCTGGCGCTTGCTTTCGGCGTCTTTCTGAGCCTCGGACAGCAGGCGCGCGTAATGTTCGGCATGCTGTTGGAAGTTCTCGCCTGCCACGCGGTCGTTGCCGAGAAAGGCATCGCGCGAAAGCTGCGTGTATTTGTCGATGATCTGCTGCGGGGTGCCCCGCACCTTGCCCTCGGGACCGGAGCTGTCGAAGACCCGGTTGATATTATTGGAGGGGGAGCGGTTACGGTTATTCTTCCCGCGCGAACGTGATTTCGAAGATCTCATAAGTTCCTGTATCCAGCCTGTTTTCTGGCTCTCGGTCCGCGCAACTCCTCCGCTGCGTCTCTGCGGTCCGGCTTTTCGGCTTATCGCACCGAGAGGCAATCGTCCTCGTCAGGCGCTGTCCTTGAGTAAACACGCAGGCTTGTGCGTGACAAGGGGCATTTTGTCGTTTCCGTAAGATAACCGGGGATTTTTGCCACTATGTGACGGGAAAACCCTGCGAAATCGTTAGGAAAGCGGGGCGCGGGCCGCAACGACCCTGTCCCTGCCATCCATGTCGGGGTGAATCCGGACGTCTTCAAGCCCTGCGCGGGCGAAAATGTCGCGCACGGCCGGGCCTTGCCGATAGCCGATTTCCACGAGGATGCGCCCGCCGGGGTCCAGATGGTCGCGCGCCTTGGCCGCTATCTGGCGGTAAGGCGCCAGCCCATCGCCGCCGGGGGTGAGCGCCATCTGCGGATCGAAGCCCAGCACTTCGGGCGATAGCGACGGCATTTCGTCCGCCGCGATATAGGGCGGGTTTGATACAATGAGGTCGAAGCGCCCTTCGACGCGCGAGAACCAGTCCGACGGGATGAGGGTCAGGCGATTGTCCACGCCGTTCAGCGTGGCATTGCGCGCCGCGACCTTGAGCGCGGGTTCGGACAGATCGGTGGCGACGCCGAACGCCTCGCGCCATTCCGCCAGCAGGGTGATCGCGAGGATGCCGGAGCCGGTGCCAAGATCGAGCAGGCGCGCCGGGGCCGGACCGGTCAGCGCCTCGGCGATCAGGCTCTCGGTTTCGGGGCGCGGGTCGAGCACGTCACGGGTGACGGTGAAGTCCCTGCCCCAGAACGCGCGCCGACCGATGATCTTGGACACAGGCTCGCGCGCGATGCGCCGGTCGAGCATGTCCTCATAGGCCAGCATCTCGGCGGGCGGCACGTCCATATCGCGTTCGAGCGACAGGCGCATGACCTCGACCCTGAGCACATCGGCCAAAAGCAACTGGGCATCACGCGGCGCGCCGTCGATGCCCGCCTCACGCAACCGGGTCGTGCCCATCGCGAGCGCCTGGGTCAGGATCACCCCTCAAGCTCCGCCAGTTTCGCGGCCTGATCCGCCTCGATCAGCGCGTCGATCACCTCGTCCAGATCGCCCTGCATCACCTCGCCCAGCTTGTAGAGCGTGAGGTTGATCCGGTGATCGGTCATCCGGCCCTGCGGGAAGTTGTAGGTGCGGATGCGCTCGGACCGGTCGCCCGACCCCACCTGAGCCTTGCGCGCCGAGGCGCGTTCGTCGTGGGCGCGCTGGCGTTCGGCGTCGAAGAGCCGGGTCTTGAGCACCTGCATCGCGATCTCGCGGTTGCGGTGCTGGGATTTCTCGGAACTCGTGACCACGATCCCGGTGGGAATATGCGTGATGCGCACGGCGGAATCGGTGGTGTTCACGTGCTGCCCGCCTGCCCCGGACGCGCGCATGGTGTCGATGCGGATGTCGGAAGGGTCGATGTGGATGTCCACGTCTTCGGCCTCGGGCAGCACCGCGACCGTCGCCGCCGAGGTATGGATGCGCCCGCCGCTTTCGGTTTCGGGCACGCGTTGGACGCGGTGAACGCCGGATTCGAACTTCAGCCGTGCAAAGACACCATCGCCGGTGACCCGCGCCACGACCTCTTTCACGCCGCCCACTTCGGTCAGGCTCTGTTCGAGAATGTCGAACTTCCACCCCCGCGCTTCGGCATAGCGCTGGTACATGCGCAGAAGATCGCCCGCAAAGAGCGAGGCTTCGTCGCCCCCGGTGCCGGGCCGGATCTCGACCATCGCCGGGCGGGCGTCGGCCGCGTCACGCGGCAGAAGCGCCAGCCGCATCGCCTGTTCCATCTCGGGCAGACGCGCGCGCAGCCCCGGCAATTCGTCCTCGGCCAGTTCGCGCATCTCGGGATCGGCCAGCATCGCCTCGGCCTCGTCGATGTCCGACAGAAGCTGACGGAACGACGCGATTTCGTCGACCACCGGCTTCAGCTCGGCATATTCACGGCCCACCTCGGCGATCTCATCGCCGGACAGACCCTGAGACATCTTGGCTTCAAGGAATTGGAAACGCTGCGTGATCGCGTCGAGTTTATCGAGAGGCACCATGCGGCTCTCGTCGCCCAAAGCCGGGATTTGGTCAAGTGCGCGTTATCGGGTATGATCGCACATGCGCGCCCTGATCCCCCTTCTGCTCATTGCCGCCCCCGCCGGGGCGGACCCCGAGTGCTACTGCACGGATCGCGAGGGCGCGCGGGTCGAGATGGGTCAGGAAATCTGCCTGACCGTCGATGGCCGCTCGTTCATGGCACGTTGCGAAATGACCCTGAACACGCCGTCGTGGAAACCCACGGGCGAGATGTGCGTCAGTTCACGCCTGCGTTTCGAGCCGCTGGAACCAGCGCGACACCTTGGAGGCGTTGACCCCCATGTCGCCCTTGCCGAACACCAGATGCGACTGGACATGCAGATTGCCGCCCTCGACCCAGATCAGCGCGATATCCGGGAATGCCCACAGCTTTGAGCGCGTGACGAAGGTGGCCGGATCGGTCCCCTCGCCCACCCGTTCGGTGCGGGGCGTGGCCGCGGCAATCTCGATCATCTTCTCGAATGCGCCTTCGGGCAGGTCTGACAGCGGCCGCACCACCTTGATCCCGCCGATCGAGGGGTGAACGCCCTCACTGTCCGGACCGGGTTTCGCGGTCAGCCGATCCTCGGGCAGCGGCGAGACGCGCACCCAGATGCCGAAGACGAGGATGAGCGCGACGAGCACGCCGATGATTTTCAGGAACATGCGGCCTCCGAGATGTTAGGTTGGGGCCACCCTAACCCGATTTCAGAGGAAGACCATGTTCGCACGCGCATTGTTGATCGCCGCCACCCTGCCCGGTGCTTTGACCGCCCAAGCCTATGACGGGATTTTCTATCCCGAGGGCGCGGTGGGCTGGGATTGCATCGCCATCGGCATGGACGGTGGTGCCGTGGCCATCGGCGGTGGCGAGCTCATGGGAGTCGAAAACGCCTGTTCGCTCGGGGTCGGTCAGGATGTGCGCGGCATGTCGGCGACACGCTATGACATGACCTGTTTCTCGGAAGGCGAATTGTATGACGAGCCGGTGGTTCTGATGGAATCGGACCGGGGCGTCTATGTCATCCGCGACGGCTTTGTGGCCCACTGGATTCGCTGCGACTGAGACCTAGGAGGCGGTGCGGGCGTGCGCCCGCGCTTGTTTGAGCCTGCGACCGCCTTGGGCGGTCTCAGGCGGCGGGGGGAGGCCAGCCTCCCCGACGGGCTTGCCGAGGCAACCCCGTCTCCCCTCCGAGGTTTTTGGAAACAGAGAAGGGATCAGCGGCGGGTGTAACCCCAGAGGCTGAGAATTTCGACGGCCACATGCGCGCCTGCGATGGCGGTCGCGCCGGTGGGGTCGAAGGGCGGTGACACTTCGACGATATCGCCGCCGACGATGTTGGTGCCCCGGAGCCCGCGCAGGATCGCGGCGGCTTGAGCCGATGTGAGACCGCCCCAGACAGGCGTTCCGGTGCCCGGAGCGAAGGCCGGGTCCAGCCCGTCGATGTCGAAGGTCAGGTAGGCCTGCGCATCGCCGACCACCGATTTGATCCGCTCGACCGTGGCCTCAGCCCCGATCCGATGCACTTCGGGCGCGTCGACGACTGTGATGCCGAGCGTGTCCTCGTTCACGGTGCGAATCCCGATCTGAACCGAATGGGCGGTGTCGATCAGCCCCTCCTGCACCGCCGTGTAGACGAAGGTGCCGTGGTCCACCCGCGCGGGATCGGGGTTTTCCCAACTGTCGGTATGGGCATCGAACTGGATGAGCGCGAGAGGGCCATGCTTGGCCACATGAGCGCGCAGGATCGGCAGCGTGATCGAGTGGTCGCCGCCAAGCGTCACCACCGCGCAGTCCTGCGCGAGGATGCCTGCGATATGCGCCTCGATCCGGTCGCGAATCTCGACCGGGGCGGCGTAGTCGAAAGCCATGTCGCCGTAATCCGCGATGGCGAAGGTCGACATCACGTCATAGTCCCAGCCATAGGGCGGTTCGGGCGTCTGGAGCGCCGAGGCCTCGCGCAGCGCGCGCGGGCCGAGCCGGGTGCCGGGGCGGTTCGTCACCGCCTGATCGAAGGGAATACCCGTGACCGCGATGTCGGCATGGGTCAGATCCTTGGTATAGCGGCGGCGCAGGAAACTGGTCGCGCCGGCGAAGGTGTTTTCGAACGCGAGCCCCTTCATCTCTTCACGGGTGAATGCGACGTCGACTTCGTTCTGTGCGTCTTCGAGCGACATGATGCCTCCTCACTGGTCGCGGGCACGTTGCCACCGGGGCGCAGAAGCCGCAAGCGCTGGCGGCGCGGGGCGGGCTTTGCTAGGCCTTCGGGCGAAGGAGACGCCCATGACCAGACCCAATGACATCGTGTACGACCCCAACGGCGGCATGCCCCGGCTGGTGGAGATCATGCGGCGCCTGCGCGACCCCGAGACCGGCTGCCCGTGGGATATCGAGCAGGATTTCGCGACCATCGCGCCCTATACGATCGAAGAGGCCTATGAGGTCGCGGACGCGATCGAGCGCGAGGCGTGGGACGAGCTCAGGGGTGAATTGGGCGATCTGCTGTTTCAGTCGGTGTTTCACGCGCAAATGGCGTCGGAGCGGGGCCTGTTCGACATCGACGACGTTGCCAACACTATGTCGGACAAGATGGTCGCGCGGCATCCGCACGTGTTCGGGGACGAGAGCCGCGACAAGTCAGCGGATCAGCAGACCGAGGATTGGGAAACGATCAAGGCGGCGGAGCGGGCGGCAAAGGCGCGCACCGGGGTTCTGGACGATGTGGCGCTCGGCCTGCCTGCCCTGATGCGCGCCGTGAAGCTGCAGAAACGGGCGGCACGGGTCGGGTTCGACTGGCCCGACCTTGAACCCGTGCTCGAAAAGGTCGCCGAAGAGGCGCGGGAGGCGGTCGAGGCCCGCGACACTTTGAGCCATGAGGCCCTGACCGAGGAAATCGGCGATCTGCTGTTCGTGCTGGCGAATGTGGCGCGCCACCTGAACGTCGATCCTGAGGCGGCGCTGCGTGGGACCAATGCGAAATTCGTGCGTCGTTTCAGGGGGATAGAAGCGCGGCTTGAGGCCATCGGCAAGCGGCCCGAGGACAGCGACCTTGCCGAAATGGACGCGCTGTGGGACGCCGTGAAGGCCGAGGAAAAGGCGCAAACAAAAACCTGATCCTTTCAGTCAGCAATTGACCTGACGGATTTTGTCGGATTTAAAGCCCCCGAACGCAATTCGGAGGACCACATGATCCGCACGACCATCACCGCCGCCTGCCTTGCCGCCACCGCGCTCCCCGCAATGGCCGAGGTGAACGTCTATTCCTATCGCCAGCCGGAGCTGATTCAGCCGCTGGTCGACGCCTTCACCGAGGAGACCGGTATCGAGGTCAACGTCGCCTTCCTGAACACCGGGATGGTCGAGCGCCTGCAGGCCGAAGGCGATCGCTCGCCCGCCGACGTGATCCTGACCACGGACATTTCGCGCCTCGCCGAACTGGTCGCCGCCGAAGTGACCCAGCCGGTCGAAAGCGAGGTCCTGACTGGTCAGATCCCCGAGCACCTGCGCGATCCGGGCAACGAATGGTTCGCGCTGACCACCCGCGCGCGCATCGTCTATGCTTCGAAAGACCGGGTCGCCGAGGGCGAAGTCACCACCTATGAGGATCTCGCCGATCCGAAGTGGGAAGGCCGCATCTGCACGCGCTCCGGCACGCATGCCTACATGGTCGCTCTGACCTCGGCCGCGATTCACCATCTGGGTGAAGAAGGCGCCAAGGCATGGCTCGAAGGGCTGAAAGGCAACCTTGCCCAGAAACCGCAGGGCAACGACCGCGCGCAGGTCAAATCGATCTGGGCGGGTGAATGCGATATCTCGATCGGCAACACCTATTACATGGGTGCGATGCTCGAGGACGAGGAACAGACCGAGTGGGCGAATTCGGTCCGCATCGAGTTCCCGACCTTCGAAGGCGCCGGGACCCACGTGAACGTGTCGGGCATGGCGATGACCAAAGCCGCGCCGCACCGCGAAGACGCGCTGGCGTTCATGGAATTCCTCGTCTCGGACGAAGCGCAGTCGCTTTATGCCGAAGCCGTTTACGAATACCCGGTGGTCGAAGGCGTGGCGCATTCTGAACTGGTCGACAGCTGGGGCGACTTCACGGCGGATGACGTGAGCCTCATGGGTCTCGCCGAGCTGCGCCCTGATGCGCTCCGCATCACGCAGGAAGTCGACTACGACGGCTAAGCCTCTGCCAGTACGTGAAAATCTTGGAAACGCGCCCGAGGTCTCGGGCGCGTTTTTCTGTGTCTGCGGGCGGCTTAGGCCCGGCGTGACACCTTGAGCCAGATGCCGTCCTTCCCCCGCACCGTAAGATGCGCCACCGGCATCGCGGGGCGATCCTCGACCAGTTCGAAACGGCAGGTTTTGAGCAGCATGGCGAGCAGCAAAGGCCCCTCGACCATCGCGAACCCGGCCCCGGTACAAACCCGCTGACCGCTCGAAAACGGCATATAGGCATCGCGCAGGCAGGCCTTGCCATTGTCGGTCGCAAAGCGCGCAGGGTCGAAATCGTCGGGGCGATCCCAGAGCCGTTCGTGACGATGCTGGTGCCACGGGCTGAGAACGATCTGACTGCCTTTCGGGACGTCCCGGTCGCGGAAATGTTCGGGACAGGCGGTTTCGCGCACCATCATAGGAACCGGCGGATAGAGCCTCAAAGCCTCACGGAACACGTCGCGGGCGATGCGCAGGCGCGAGACGACCGCAAAGTCTGCGCTGTCGTCCAAGGCCGCCTGCGCCTCATCCGCGACCTTGTCCTGCCAGTCGGGAAACATGGCCAGCAGATAGAGTGTCCACGCCAGAGCCGAGGCCGAGGTCTCATGCCCCGCGAGAAAGAAGATCGCGACCTGATCGACCATCTCGTCGGTGTCGAAGGTCTCGCCCGTGACCGGATCGGCCGTCGTCATGATCTTGGTCGCCAGATCGTCGGGGGCCATGCCATCGGTGATCGCCGCCATGCGGTCGGTCGCCAACCGGGTGATGAGCGCGCGAATCTCGGCCGCCGTCCGCTTCGTCCTGCGGCTGTGAAAGCGCGGAAACCACTTGGGCAATGGCAGAACCGCGCCGAGGTTCAGAACCGGCTGGGCGCGCTGATGCTCGCGGAATTTCTCGAACACCTGCGCGGCGGTCTCATCTTCGATGGGGAGCGAGAACAGCGTGCGGAAAATGACATCCGCCGCCGCATGGCTCGTCTCGGGCTCCACGTCGATGGTTTGCCCGGCCAGAGCCTCCATCCGCGTGGCGGCCGCCTGCCCCGCCGCCCACATCGCCGGAAAGGTATCGCGCAAACGCCCGCCCTCGAAGGCCGGGTCGATGATGCGACGTTGCCGCTTCCATGTCTCGCCGTTGGTGACGAAGACCGAGTTGCCCAGAAGCGGCGCGAGCCCTTCGCGAATCCGGTCGGATTTCGGAAAATCGTCGGGCCGTTCCTTGAGGATCAGCCGGGTCAGCGCCGGATCGTTGCAGAGGTAGGACCGAAAGAACGGCGTGCGAAACTCCGCCATCCACGCACGATACAGGTGCCCGGGCTGGGCCGACAGAATATCCTCGCGAAACAGCCGGGCATATCGGCGCAGAGACACCTTGCCCGGTCGCGGCGTGGGCTTGGGCGGCTGAGTCACGACGCCATGCTCGTGAACTTCGACGCCGCCTTGGTGATCCGGCTCTTGGACGGGGCACGTGCCGCGAAGCGTTCGGCCAGCGTCAGCGGCCCCGCAGTGATGCGGAAATAGTCGTAGTCGCCGGGGCGGTCGAAGGCGCAAAGATACTGAAAATGCAGCCGGAAAAAGCGCCAGCGCAACTCCTGCCACCGGGCTTCGCTCAGGGTCTGGGTGAAGGCCGCCGAGATCACCAGCGGCCAGCGCTGCCCCTCAGGCGCGACGCCTGAAACCGCCACCGGGTCGCAGAGCGCAAAAGCGCAGCCATCCCCCGGCGCGGTCACGTCGAGCCAGAAGAGGCTGTCGGAGCTCGACAGATCATGCAGGTCACGCCTGAGCCGATCCGCATCGCGCAGAAACGACACCATCGGCACCACCTGCCCCAGCGTGAGAAACCCGAGCGCCGGACCATCCGCCGGAATGCGCCCGTCCCGGTCCAGATCGGCAAGGATCGATACGCCCAGATGCGCGCCCGAGGAATGCCCGACCACCAGCACCTCGTCCACATCCTCGGCCAGCGCCGCGGCGATCTGGTCGGCAAACTCCGCCATGCGCGCTTCGAGTTCGGGCGGATTGGCCCCCTTCGAGCGCGCGGAATAGGCATAGTCGTGCATCAGGTAATAGACGAAGAGCTTGTTGTCGTAGCGTCGAAACGCCCTGAGCACGGTGACCGCGACCACCACGAAGGCGATCCAGAAACCCAGCACAGGCACGATTCCAGCGACCAACGCGCCAATAGCCCACCGCAGAACACCGCCCACGATCCAACCGGCAAGCGCGGCGATCACCAGCTGCAGGATCAGCATCCCGACCGGATAAAGCGCGGCCATCACAGGCCCCTTGCGCAGCCGCATCAGCCGCCACAGCGCCCCGGAGCCGATATAGGTCCAGGCCGTGCGCGCCATCAGCAGATAGGTCTGCGCGATATTGAGCTCCATCGACGTGCGCACGATGTCGGACCAGACGAGCACGTCGAATTCCGCCTCGACCTCGCCGCCCTCGATCGCGCCATCGACCTGCCAGCCATAGGTCGCGCCGCCCTGCCGCCCGACGAGTTTGAGGTCATACCCGGAAATCTCGGCCTGCGCCGCGCCTTCGCTGCGGTAAAGCTCGCGATACCGGCGCGGATGAATCGGGTCGTAGCCGGGGATGTAGAACACCCGCCGCCGCTTCACGCTCTGTCCCTGCCCGTCCGTCATCGCTCACTGCCTCTTTGGCGAAACGATACCCCTCGTTTCCGGCGAAATTAAGCCCTCCGCGCGACAATCCGGGAATGCCTTCCCCTCTTCTCTGTTTCAGGAAACCTCGGGGGTGCGGGGGCCGCGCCCCCGCTCGGGTGGCCGCGCCGTGGGGCGGCGCAAACACACCCCCCGGGGGCGCGCGCCGGGGGGCGGGGCCCCCCCCCCCCCCCCCCCCCCCGGGGGGGCGCCGGGCGGGGGCGCGGCGAAACCTCAGCCCAGTGTGGCGAGCGCCGGGAAGGTTTCGAGCAGCCAGTAGGAGAACGCCGAGAACCCGCCGGTGAGCATCAAAAGACCGATGGTCCAGAGAAGCAGACCCATGATCCGCTCGATCCGCTCCATGTGCCGCTTCATCCAGCCCATGACGCCCTTCATGCGCGGAAAGAACGCCGCGACCAGCAGGAACGGAATACCCAGCCCGGCCGCATAGATCGCCAGCAGCAGCGTGCCGCGCGCCACGTTCGCCTCCGAGGCCGCGAGCGACAGGATCGCGCCCAGTTGCGGGCCGATGCAAGGCGTCCAGCCAAAGGCGAAGGCGAGGCCCAGAATATAGGCCCCGAAAGCGTTCCCGCCCTGATCGCCCGCGTCGAGCCGCGCCTCGCGATTGAGGAAGGGAATCGTGAAAATCCCAAGGAAATGCGCGCCGAACACCATGACCACGATCCCGGCCAAGGTGTTGAATATCGTCTGGTTCTGCAAAAAGAACGCGCCAAAAGCACTGGCCGCGAACCCCATGAACAGAAACACCGTCGACAAGCCCAGCACGAAGAACAGCGCGGCCAACGTGGCCTTGCGCGACGACTTCGCCCCCTCGGACAGTTCCGTCACACTCACGCCGGACATATAGGCCAGATAGGGCGGCACGATGGGCAGCACGCAGGGGCTGAGGAAACTCAGAAGCCCCGCGACCAGTGCGATGATGAGCGCGGGCAACAGGCTCGCGTCGATGAGGTCTATCCCGAACATGATCCCCCTCTACCCGCCCGCGCGCCCGGCGTCACCTGTCACAACGTCACATCCGGGCGATGGACTTGTAACACCTTCGGCAGTATGCGCTTTGGCATGGATCACGACGTGGAAATCGACGCCATAGGGCTTATGTGCCCCTGGCCCGTGTTGAAGGCGGGAAAGGCCCTGCGCGGCATGAAACCCGGTCAGATCCTACGCCTGCTTGCCACCGATCCGGTCGCCGTGATCGACGTGCCGCATTTCTGTGCCGAGGAAGGGCATGAGCTTCTGTCGGCCGAAGAAACAGAAAGTTCGACGGCCTACATCATCCGAAAGAGTCCCGCGCCACAGACCTGAAACGCGCCCCCTTCACTGTTCCAAAAATACTTCGGAGAGGGGCTTGGGGAGAGGCAGGCC
>JAYZLL010000083.1:0-225399 GCA_036154315.1 Pseudomonadota bacterium | reverse complement strand
GTAAACACGACTGGTACGCGCGATGACGCGGTCGTTTCAGTCGTGGTTTCGGTAATGCGCGATCGTATCCCGTAAGCCCTGTTCGAGCGACATGGAACGCCAGTCGGGGAACAACTCGGCCAACTTGGGCTCAGACGCGGGCGCTTTGATCGGCATCGGCGCGCCCGAGACGGAAATCAGCGCACCGGGCGCAAGGGTTTCGATGGTCCGCGCAATCTCGGTAGTCTCCCCCGAAACGCCCAGCAGGTTCACCGTGTTCGCTCCGGGGGGAGGGGTCTGGACGGCAGAGAGAAAGATGCGGGCGACGTCTTGGGCATGGATCATGTCGATGTGGCCGGAGAAGGGGATCGTATAATCCGCGCCACGCGCCGCCGCACGGCAGGCCAGCGTCGGCCCGGCCGAGGCGCCGGTCTCGCGGCCCGGACCATAGACGACGTAGGGGCGAAACCCGGTCGAGGTGATCCCGGCATCATCGAGGAACGCGCGAGCACTGTACTCGCCGCCGAGTTTGAACGCGCCATAAAGGGTCGTCGGATGCGGCTCCGGGCCCCCGTCAGGCCCGAACACCCCCATGCTCGACATATAGGCGACATTCCCGATGCCGTGCGCGCGGGCGGCGAGGAAGATGTTCAGCGTGCCGATCAGGTTGACGTTCGCCCCGAGCACTGGGTTTTGGCGGCAGGCAGGAGTGAGGAGCCCGGCAAGGTGAATGATCGATCCGCAGTCTGCAGCGGCGCGCGTGACGTCCTCGGTCGAGACGATGTCGCCGGTGATCCAGTCGAGTTTGTCGGCGAGGTCCGCGCCTGCGATCTCGGCCACCTTGTCGCGGTTCGCATGGACATCGAAAACCACGGGCCGATGCCCGGCCTTGGCCAAGGCCTGCACGATCCACGCACCAATGAAGCCGCCCCCACCCGTCACAAGTATCCGCATGTCCCCCCCTTTTTGCGTTAGGTCTTGGGCTACAGTCTGGGATACTGTATGTCAAATATTCGATCTGCTGGACGCGTCTGACATTTCAGATACACTCGCAGAGCCTTAGCTGCGTCCTGCGGTGCTTTCTGCCATAAGAGTGAGATATCCATGAAGAAATCCCCGATCAGCAGAACCAAATCCCTGGCGGCCATCGTAGCCGAGAACCTGAAGGAGGCGATCCTGCGGCGCGAGATTGCGCTGGGCGAGCAGTTGTCGGAGGAAAAGATCGCCGTCGCGATGGAGGTGAGCCGCACCCCGGTGCGCGAGGCGCTGACGATCCTCCAAATGCAGGGGCTCATCAACATTCTGCCCCGGCGCGGAAGCATCGTGTTCAAGCCGGATGCCGAGGAATTGCGCCGGCTGGTCGACTATCGTCTGAACCTCGAACTGCTCGTGAGCCGCCTCGCTTTGGAACGTGCGCCAAAGGAAACCTATGCCGGGTTGAAAAAGGCACTCGTCCTGATGGAAAAGGCGCGCGACGTGGACGATACGCTGCGCTACGCACAAGCCGATACAGTTTTTCATAACGTGTTCTTCGAGAATGCGGACAATCCGTTCTTTCTTGAAGCCTACGACATCGCGTCGGGGCGGATTTCGGCGCTCCGCGTGCATCTGTCGACGCAACTTCAGCTTCACCGCTACACGACCTATGCCGAACACGTCGAGATCGCGGAAGCGGTCGCAGAGGGCGATGCGGCAAAGCTCGAGCGGCTCTTGCGTGAGCACATCGGCGCTATGGAGCCGAACTACTCGAACGCACTGAAGATGCTCGATGCGGATGCGGATGCCTGATGGCGTTTTTGGTGCGCGATGGCGCGCCAGTAGAAATGCTCGGCTTGACCCGAGTGGCGAGAGGTCTGCCATCATTCGCGCTGGGCGTATAAGGCCGGGCAATCCGCCGATCTGACCGTCAGTCGGATCAATTTCACAAGTCATATGAACCGCTTGGGGTGGCGCACGGGTCGGTGGCCCGACCCAACCTCTCGTTCTCGTACTCCTTCCAGAACTGACATACCGTATGTCATGATTGACATACGGTATGCTACATGTTTCAACATTAAGCGTGCGTGTGGCCTGGCCATGTGCCGGTCCGAAACGGGTCTCAGCGCATGATTTTGGCGCAGACCTAAACGGCCGGCCCCGTGTCTTGCCGGTTGCGCGCGGAGGGAATGTGGAGAGGGGGCTGCGTTTCGCCCTCTGTCCGAAAAACAAGGAACGCAACAGGGAGGAACACCATGCGTTTGTTTAACACGATTACCGTCGCGGCCATTCTGGCGACCAGCGCGGCAACGGCTCAGGACAAGGTCGAGCTGATCTATTCGGACACGATCTCGGACAACGACACCCGCTCGCAGCTTCTGCGGGAAGAATTCGTGGCCTGTCTCGGCGACGAGTTCGAGTTTCAGGCCCACCACGGGGCCACGCTGTTCAAGCAGGGCACCGAACTCACCGCAATGCAGCGTGGCAACCTCGATATGGGGAACCTGTCGATCTACGATTTCTACAATCAGGTGCCGTCCACGTCGCTCCTGGGTGTCCCGTTCCTGTTCCGCGACTACGAACACATGCGGGCCGCGTTCAACAGTGACGTGCTCGACGATCTCTGGGCGGAAGTCGAAGAAAAGGCCAACGTCAAAGTGCTGTCGAGCCCTTATATCGGCGCGCGCCATATCTCATACGTGGGGGATCGCGAGTATATGACGCCTGCGGACCTCGACGGGGTGAAAATGCGCTTCCCCGGCGGTGAGGGCTGGCAGTTCGTCGGCACCGCGATGGGCGCCACGCCTGTCCCGATCGCGTTCACCGAGGTTTACACTTCGCTCCAGACCGGCGCGGTCGACGGCCAGGACAACGGCTTTCCGCTGACACGTTCGATGAAATTCGACGAAATCCTCAATCATGTCGGTCTGACGTCGCACCTGATCCAGACCAACCAGTTCACCATCTCGCTGTCCAAGTGGAACGCGCTTTCCGAAGCGCAGCAGACCAAGATGCAGGAATGTGCGAGCAATTTCGAAGCGGCGGTCGACAGTGCCATTCTCACCGAAGAGAACGACCTGAAAGACCAGTTCGTCGAGAATGGCATCACCGTATACATGCCCAACAATCAGGCCTTTCAGGATCACGTCCTGCAGGTCTATCGCGACTCCAAGTACTCGGCCGATTGGCCCGAAGGTCTGGTCGAGGCGATCGTCGCGGTCGAGTGATCAGATCTGAATAAGTACCTGTGCAGATCAAACGGGCAGGCGGCGCTGTCGCCTGCCCGGCACACTTGGGGGCGTGGGCGATGGACAGGCTGACAGGCATCTGGAATTGGTTGAGCAGGCGGGCAGAGAACCTTCTCGCGCTCCTGCTGTTCACGATGTTCGTGGCGTTTCTTCTGCAGATCGTCTTTCGCTACTTCCTGAACCTGCCGGTGGGTTGGACCGTGGAATGGGTCGCCATCGCGTGGCTCTGGGGCATCCTCTTTGGCTACGGCTTCGTGGTGCGCGAGACCGATGTGATCCACCTCGATGTGCTCTATGCCGCCATGCCGCGTGCGATCCGGCGGGCGTTCGACGTGATCGCGGGCGGCTTCGTCGCTGTGGTCTTTGCTTGGACTCTGCCGGTCACGTTCGAATACGTCGACTTCATGCAGATCGAGCGCACGGCCTATGTGCGCTGGCCGTTCAATGTCGTCTTCTTCATCTACATCCCCTTCGCCCTCGCAGTGATCGTGCGGGCGCTGATGACAGCATGGGCGGGGCTGACCGGCTCAGGGCCCCGGTTCGACACCCAAGCCAGTGCCGGGAGCCACGATTATGATTGAGTATTTCGCCGCCCATGCGATCGGCACAGCCATCGGCGTGATCGTGGCCCTGTCGCTGATGGGGTATTCGGTCGGTATCTCTATGATCGTCGGCTCGCTGATCTACCTGCTGGCCAAGGGCTTTGACCCTTCGCTTGCCGCCGAGACGTTGCTTCAGGGTCTTTTCACCAGCTACACGCTGCTGGCCATCCCTCTCTTCATCCTCGCCGCCGACATCATGAACATCGGCTCGCTCGCCGACCGACTGCTCAGGTTTTCGCAAGCGCTGGTCGGCCGGTTTAGGGGCGGGCTCGGCCACGTCAACGTGGTCTCGTCGGTGATCTTTTCCGGCATGTCCGGTTCGGCGGTGGCCGATGCCGTGGGCATGGGCAAAATCATCATCAACATGATGACGCGCGACGGAAAGTACTCGCCCGCCTATGCCGCCGCGATCACCGCCGCGACGGCCACGGTGGGGCCGATCATTCCGCCGTCGATCCCGATGGTGCTCTATGCCATCGTGTCGGACCAGTCGGTCGGATTTCTGTTCGCGGCCGGGCTCTTGCCCGGACTTCTGATGGCCGTGGTCATGGCGCTCATGAATTATCTCATCGCGCGCCGCCGGGGGTTCCCGACCGACGAGGCGGTGCCGATGCGTGCCTTGCCCGGTATCACCCTGCGCGCGACCCCGGCGCTGATGCTGCCGGTCATTCTGCTCGGCGGGATCTATGGCGGTGTCGTCACGCCGACCGAGGCGGCCGCGGTAGCGGCGTTCTATGCGTTGTTCATCTCGGTGACGTTCTATCGTTCTGTGAACCTCAGGCAGTTCTACACCGCGCTGCTCGGCTCGGCCCGTTCGACCGCTGCCGTCGGCGTGCTGGTGGCGGGCGCTGTGACGTTCAACTACGTGATCGCGCGCGAAGGCGTGCCCCATGCCATTGCCGACTGGCTCGGACAGTACGAGTTTTCGCGGACCGGTTTCCTGATCACGATCAACCTGCTCATCCTTGCGCTCGGCATGGTACTGGAAGGGGGCGCGATCCTGCTCATCATCATCCCGATCCTGATCCCCTCGGTGCAGGCGATGGGGATAGACCTCGTCCATTTCGGGGTGATCGCCGTTGTGAACGCGATGGTCGGGCTCGTCACACCGCCCTATGGGCTGCTTCTTTTCATCGTGTCGAGCATCACGAAAGAGCCTGTGGGCCGGATCATCCGCGAAGTCTGGCCCTTTATCCTCGCATTGCTCGTGGCGCTCGGGATTATCACCTTCGTGCCGGACTTTGTCCTCTGGCTCCCACGTTTGCTGGGCTATCAGGGCTGACGATCCGGTCTCAGGTGGTGGGCAGGGACACCGCATCGATCCTCCGAAACCGGTCGCGTTCGTTTCACGATGCGTGTACGACACCCCGCGCCGATGGGGCGGGGTGTCGCGATCCGGTCAGGATTTTACGATGCGGTTGCGCAGGATGCCGATGCCCTCGACCTCCAACTCGACCACGTCGCCGTCGTTCAGCTTTCGCATGTGCTCGACACCGCAGCCGTTGCCGACCGTACCGGAACCCAGAAACTCGCCCGGATGCAGGGTTTCGGATCGCGAAATGTGGGCGATGAGATCCTCGAACTTCCACATCATGGACGACGTTGAGCCACGGCCCCACTCTTCGCCGTTCACGCGGCAGATCATCGACTTGTTGTACGGATCGCCAAACTCGTCTGCGGTCACGATGCACGGCCCCATCACGTTCGCCGTGTCGAAATCCTTGCCTTTGGCAGGGCCGAACGGGGCCTGCATTTCCTTCATCTGGGCGTCGCGCGCGGTCATGTCGTTGAAGATCGTGTAGCCGAATATGTGCGGCGTGGCGTCTTCGGCTTTGACGTCTTTCGTGGGTTTCGAGATATAGACTCCGAACTCGAGCTCGAAATCCATGAAGTCGGAGTAGGCGGGCCACTGAACGTCCTGCTCATGCCCGATCACGGCGAAGCGGTTCGCCTTGTAATACAAGGGCTGCTCGTAAAACACCTTGGGCGGAATCAGGAACCCGGCTTCGATCAGCTCGCGTTCCGCCGCTTCCGGATCGGGCTCATTCATCACCCGCACTTTCAATCCTGCGGCAGAGGCCTGCTTCAAATGAAGCTCGAAGCACAGACAGTCGCGCATCTGTTCGGGGCGCGGGATCGGCGCCAACAGTCGGACATTGGCGGTCTCGGCGTCTGCGGACCCTTTCGACACGATGTCTTGCGCTTTGGCAAAAGCCCCATCGCCGCCCTCGATCAGGGCTTGGATCGAACTGATCGCGCCGCCCGTTGCAGCGGCCAGATCGACGATGCCGGTATCGTCGTTCACGAATGCGCCGGGTCGGGCGATGCCGTCTCCAGTGTCGAAAGTTACGAGTTTCATTCCATGTCCTCCCAAGGATTATGGGGCTAGCCGCCCCGGGTTTGTGTTCTGTCTCGGTGTTTGAAGCCTGCCGCGATGATCGCGGTCACATGCGTTGCGGCCTGTTCCCAATCGTCGGGCCGAACCTCGCCGCCGGAGAGCCGTTCGATCCGGCCATTGTCCAGAACGATCAGAGACATGGCGCCGAGCATCGTGTGATAGGCCCAATGCACCTCGGTCTTGGTCCAGTCCGGAAAGCACTCCGCAATGGCGTCCAGCACTTTCAGTGCGATGCTGTCGAACATCTCGCGAAAGACGCCGCGCGCCTCGCTTTGCGGATCGGTCATTTCGCGGGTGACGAGACGGGCGAAGTTCTGGCCGCGCTCGTTCTCGCGGTAGCCGAACATCGGGAGCATCACGGCACGCACGACAAGATCGATGCGGCGGTCGAGGTCAGGCTCGGCATTGGCGAGTTTCAGGCCGGTCTCGCGTTGGTCGACGACCATCGGCGCGCGCTTTTCGAAGATGGCGCGGTAGAGCCCTTCTTTTGACCCGAAATGATAGTTCACGAGCGCGACGGGAACGTCCGCCTCGACCGCGATCTTGCGCACCGTGGCCGCGTCGTAGCCGTAGCTTGCAAAGATCGATTCGGCCGCGGTCATGATTTTTTCCTGCGTTGCGATCCCCGCATCCCCTTTGTTTTTATCGGTTTTCAGAGCCATTCCGATCCTTTCTTGATCACATTGATAAATATCTTGAACAGATGTTCAAGTGCCGCTAGCGTGACGGCGGAGGAATTGGCAGAAAGCCATAGGGAGGATCAAATGACACGACAATTCACGACCGTATCGGCGCTGGCGCTGGCCGCGTTCACGTCGATGAGCGGGGCCGCCGTCGCGCAGGAAACGCTGCGCATGACCATCGCCGCAGGGCATCCGGAGGTGTTTGCCTGGGTGCGCCTGATGGAAGAGGTCTTTATGCCGGCGGTGAACGAAGAACTCGCCAAGACTGGCGAGCTTCAGATCGAGTGGACCACCGCTTGGGGTGGCACGCTGGTGAAACTGGGCGCCGAAACGCAGGCGATGCAGGACGGGATCATCGACGTCGCGCAGGCGTCGGGCATCTTCGATCCCGCCAACCTCGGCATACTCAACCTGAGCTACGCCATGCCCTTCGGTCCGACAGACCCGCGTCTCGTGGCGCAGGCCGGGGATGCCGCGCTTCTCGCGCAGGAGGGCTTTCGCGAGCAACTGGCCGAAGAGACGGGCGCTGTCCTGATCGGCGGCGGTATCGCACTCGAAGGCTATAACATCGCGACTACCATGCCTCTGCGCACGCGCGCGGACATGGCCGGGGTCAAGATCGGCGGCGCCGGTCCGAACCTCGCTTGGCTCGACACGACGGGCGCCGTGGGTGTGCAGGGAAGCTACGTGAGCTTTTACAACGACGTGAAGACGGGCGTCGTAGACGGCATGATCAGCTGGAGCACGGGCAACGCCCCGGCCAAGATCTGGGAGGTCGCACCGTACTATAACGAGGTCGACTTCGGCGCGATGTACGCCGGTGGCCTGGCCGTGTCGAAGATGCGCTGGGATACCTTCTCGGAGGCCACCAAACAGGCCTTCATCACGGCTGCCGATGCCTATCAGGATGCCTATTTCGACGACCTCGAAGCCAGCATCGAGAAGGCATATGCGGCGATGGAAGCGGGCGGCGGTGAAGTCGTCGAATTCGACGAAGCGGACCGGCTGGCATGGATCAACGAAATGGCCAACCCGGTCGTTGCATGGCGACAGGCTGCGCTCGACCGGGGCGAGCCGGTGGACGAGATCCTGACAGCCTATGTCGCCTATCTTGAGGACGCCGGGTTTACCTACCCGCGCGACTACCTCGGAGAACTGAGCGAGTGACGCGGGTCCCCGGCGCGCCACGCGTGCGCCGGGGTTCACGGGTGGAGTTCAACTATGACTGACATCGACATTGCCCCCCGTCCGCCGCGACGGGGCCGGGATCGGTCCGACCTGCTCGGCCCGGTCCTCACCGGACTGAACGCACTCGGCTCGGTCTGGATCATGGGGCTCATGTTCCTGATCTGTGGCGATATCCTGATGCGAACCGTCTTCAACGCGCCGATCGCGGGCGTGGCCGAGATGGTGACCTTTTCGATCGTGGGGATCGTGTTCCTGCAACTGGCCCACACGCTGCGCGCAGGTTCGATGACGCGCTCGGACCTGCTCATCACAATGGTCAAACGCCGCTCGCCACGGGCTGCGGGCCTGCTCTTGGCGTTCTTCAGCCTTGTGGGGGCCGCGCTCCTGATCATCACGCTGTGGTATTTCTTTCCGATCTTTCAAAAGGCGTGGACTCAGCCGGAACGCAACTTCATGGGCAACCCAGGCTTTTTCCGCATCCCGACCTGGCCGCTCTACGGGCTGATGTGCATCGGGATGGCCGCGACCATCCTCGAATACGTCGCTCAGGCGTGGCGCTATGCGCGGGAGGGCGCGTGATGGGCGGGCTGGAAATCGGCTTTGGTGCGATCCTCGTCATGCTGGTCCTGATCTATTCCGGCCTGCATGTCGCGGTCGCCTTGATGCTGGTGAGCTTTTTGGGCGTGCTCCTGATGCGGGGGAGTTTCGATATCGCAGCCAATCTGATGGTCGGCGCGTTTCGGGATTCCATTTCGGACTACATGTTCGGCGTCGTGCCGCTTTTTGTGCTGATGGGGTTGATCGTCTCGGTCGCGGGCATCGGGCGAGATACCTTCGACGTGGCGCAGCAAGCCTTTCGTCGCGTGCTTGGCGGGCTGGGCGTGGCGACTGTTGCGGCCAACGCCATCTTCGCGGCGATCACCGGCATTTCGCTCGCCTCCGCCGCTATCTTTACCAAGGTCGCCGTGCCCGAGATGCGCCGTTACGGATACACACCCCACTTCGCCGTCGGCGTCGTCGCCGGCTCCTCCGTGCTCGGCATGCTGATCCCGCCATCACTTCTGTTCATCCTCTACGGCGTGCTGACCGAGCAATCGGTGGGTGACCTGTTCATCGCCGGAGTCATTCCGGGGCTGCTTCTGTCGGCCATCTACGGCATAGGCATCATGGCGATGGCCAAGTTCACCCCGCGTTTCATCGGCGGCACCCAAGTGGAAGCCGTCGAAGCGCCGCGCATGGGGGTAGGGGAGGTCGTCGCAAAGCTTCTGCCGATCACGCTCCTGATCGTCCTTGTTCTGGGCGGCATCTATGGCGGTGTCTTCACCCCGACCGAGGCTGGGGCGGCGGGCGCAGGGGGCGCTCTGATCATCGCCCTCGTCAAACGGCGGCTTTCGTGGCGCGATTTCGTTCAGGTGCTGGTTCAGACCGGGCACACCACGGCGTCGATCTGTTTTCTCATCATGGGTGCCACACTTTATTCCCGGATGCTCGCCATGTCGGGCATGCCCGGCTGGTTGGGCGACACGGTGATCGGCGCGGGCTTTGGTGTCGACGGGGTCATCATTTCGATGATCCTCATCATGATCGTGCTCGGAACGATCCTCGACAGCGCGTCGATCATGCTGCTGGTCCTGCCGATTGCCGTCCCGATCCTGACCGGGCTCGACGTCGACCTGATCTGGCTCGGCGTGATCGCCATTCTCGCGGTCGAGATCGGACTGCTCACGCCACCGTTCGGACTGGCCGTCTATGTCATCAAATCGACGCTGGGACCCGACAGCGACATCACCTTGGGACAGATCTTCAAAGGCGCGGCCCCGTTCGCGCTGATGATGGCGCTCGTCCTCATGCTGGTGTTCCTGTTCCCGGCCCTCGCAACCGCACTGCTTTAAGGAGGAATTTCATGTCCAATCGCGAATACAAAAAGGGTCTGCACGACCTTGGGAACGGGTGCTGGGCCTATATCGTGCCCGATGGCTCGTATGGCTGGTCGAACGCCGGGATCATCGCGGACGGCGGCGAGACGCTGTTGGTCGACACGCTCTTCGATCTGCATTGCACGCGAGAGATGCTTGCGGAAATGCGGGAAAAGGTGCCTGGCGCTGACAAGATCGACATTCTGGTCAACTCGCACGCCGACGGCGACCACATCTATGGGAATGAACTTGTCGAAGGCGCGCGGATCATTGCCTCGAAGGGCACAGCCGAGGATTTCGCGCGGTTCGATCCTGGCGTGATGGCCTCGCTCATGCGCGACCCGTCGCAGTTCGGCAAGTCCGGCGCGTTCGTCAAGGAATGCTTTGGTGTGTTCGACTTCGAGGGGATCACGCTGACGGCTCCGACCGAAACCTTTTCCGGCAGGATGACGGTCGAGGTCGGTTCGAAAACCGTCGAGTTGATCGAGGTCGGGCCGGCCCACTCGCTCGGCGACACGCTGATCTATGTCCCGGAGGACAAGGTGCTGTATGCCGCCGACATCCTGTTCTCAATCGGTACGCCGATCGCGTGGTACGGTCCGATCCAGCGGTGGATCGATGCCTGCGACCTCGTGCTTGATATGGAGATCGACGTCATCGTGGCGGGGCACGGGCCGCTCGCGACAAAGGACGACATAGTCAAGATGCGCAATTACTTCGTCGACATGACAGACCGTGTGCGTGTGCTTTTCGACGCGGGGGTTCCCTATGAGGAAGCGATCTACAAGCTCGACCTAGGGGAATACGCGAAGTGGCGTGATCCGGAACGCGTGGTGGTCACGATCCGCACGCTCTACGATGATTTCGACGCGGCCGAGGTCCGGCCACAGCACAACCCGATCCCATTCTTCGCCATTATGAAAGACTACCGCGACAGCCTTGGCCTGCCGCGTGTGCATGATGAATGGCTGAAGGCACGGGGAATGTAGCCTCATGGGGTCGCGGCGGTCACGTGCCGCAGCCCCGCCAGTCACGCCGTCTCGTCAGACGTGGCCAGCCGATCTCGCAGGCTCGTCTTGAGGATCTTGCCGTAGCTGTTCTTGGGCAGTTCCGGCACAAAGATGTAGTCTTTGGGCTTCTTGAACGACGCGATCTGGGTCTTGCACCACGCCTCGAGCGTCGCTGCGTTGCAGGGTTCGTCTTCGGTCAGGACGACGAAGGCCACGACCTCTTCCCCCCATTCCGCGTGCTTGCGCCCGACGACCGACACTTCGAGCACCGCGTCATGGGTCAGGAGCGCCTCTTCCACCTCGCGGGGGTAGATGTTGGTGCCGCCCGATATGATGACGTCCTTCGAGCGGTCGGTGAGCGTGAGGAACCCGTTCTCGTCCATGCGCCCCAGATCGCCGGTCTTGAGCCAGCCGTCCACGATCGTCTCCGCCGTGGCTTTGGGGTTGTTCCAATAGCCCTTCATAACCGTATCGCCGCGCACGACGATTTCGCCGGTTTCACCGCGCGCCACCTCGCGCATGTCGCCGTCGACGATGCGGAGGTCGACACAGGACTGCGCCACGCCGACGGAGACGCGCCGTGCGTCGGCGTCGGGATGGCTCTGATCCGCGACGATATCGCGGGGAAGATAGGTGATCGTCATCGGCGTCTCACCCTGTGCGTAGATCTGCACGAACTTCGGCCCGAACACGTCGAGCGCGCGCTTGATGTCGGCCAGATACATCGGACCTCCGCCATAGATGATCGTGCGGATGCCCGAGCCGTCATACCCAGTCGCTTCGGCCTGCCGGATCAGCCGCGTGATCATCGTAGGCGCCGCGAACATCACGACCCGTCCCAGCGTTTCCGCCGCTTGTCTGATTTCCTCGGGCTCGAAACCCTTGGACTCCGGCATCACATGGCAGGCCCCGGCGCGCACGAATTGAAAGTTGTAAAGCCCTGCGGCATGAGACATGGGCGCGGCGTAGAGCACATGATCGTCCATCGAAATCGTGTCGACGTCGAGCGCATAGCTCGTGGCCATCATCCGCAGCACGCGATGCGTCGCCATCACGCCCTTGGGGCGCCCCGTGGTGCCGGAGGTGTAAAACAGCCAGGCGTTGTCGTCGTTCTCGACCTCCACGGGCGCGCGATAGCTGGCGGGGTCTACCGTGGCGACCGCGCGCACCAGCCCATCGGCGCGGATGCCAATCTCGTCGCAATTCGTCGCGACGTCGCCCGCAAACCGCGTGCCATCTTCGGTGATGACCAGTTTGGCCTCGGCATGATCGACGATATAGGCCGCTTCGCGCGGGTGAAGCTTGCAGTTGATCGGCACGATGACCGCGCCGATCCACAGGGTGCCATATAGGATCTCGAGATACTCGGCGCAGTTCTTGGCAAAGAGCGCGACACGGTCGCCGCGCCCGATGCCATGGGCGGTCTTGAGATATGCGCCGACCGCAAAAGCGTTCAGCGCGAACTCGGCATAGGTCGCGTCGAGACTCACGCCGGTTCGAATGGCGGGTGCGTCCGGGCGTACGCGTCCCGTGCGGTGCAGCCAGAGGGCGAGGTTCATCGCGTCACGCCCGCTGCGTTTCGAGAACCGTCGCGTAGTTGGCGACCGCGGACCCGCCCATGTTCAGAACGAGCCCGATTTCGGCGCCGTCCTTTTGCATTTCGCCCGCCTGTCCCGTCAGTTGCCGGAACGAGAGCGCATGCATGGACACGCCGGTCGCGCCGACGGGATGCCCTTTGGCCTTGAGGCCACCGGACAGGTTCACCGGCAGCTTGCCGTCACGATAGACGATGCCCTCGTCCAGTGCCCGTGCGCCCTGACCCTTGGGTGTCAGCCCGATCGCTTCGTAGATCAGAAGCTCGGCGATGGTGAAACAATCGTGGACCTCGGCGAAATCGATGTCGTCGAGCGTGATGCCCGCCTCGGCCAGGGCCATCTGCACGGCGCGCTCGGGCCCCTCGAAGGCCAGAAAATCGCGGGATTTCATCGGAAGCAGGTCGTTCACATGGGCTGCCGCCTTGATCCGCACGGCACGGTCGAACCCGTCGGCGGCGTCCTCGGTCGTCAGGATCAGGGCCGCGGCGCCGTCGGTGACGAGCGAGCAGTCGGTCAGACGCAGGGGGGGCGCGATCTCGGGGTTCTTGTTGGAGACCTGCGAGGCATCCTCGAACGTGAACTCACGCTGCATATGTGCCAGCGGGTTACGCATCGCATTCCCGTGGTTCTTGACCGCGATCCTGGCCATCGCGTCGAGGGGGCTCCCGTAGCGCTCGGTGTAGTCCTGGGCGGCCACGCCGAAGACCTGCGGAAAGCTGAGTTTGCGCTCATCGGCATCGTTCTGATACCCGGCACCCGCCAGCGCGGTGGTGACGTCTTCGGTCTGACGGTGGGTCATCTTTTCGGCCCCGACGACCAGCACGGTGCGGGCCTGCCCGGATTTGATCGCGCTCATTCCGGCGTGAACCGCAGCCGAGCCCGAAGCACAGGCGTTTTCGACCCGCATCCCCGGTGTGAACCGCATTTCGGGGAACGCCTGATGGGGCATGGAGGAAGTAAAGCCGTCCGGCACCAGACCTGAGTTGAAATGCCCCACAAAGACTGCGTCGATCTCGGTCGGGTCGATCCCGCTTTCAGTCACTGCCTGCCTTGTGACGTCGATGATCATCTCTTCGAGATTTGCTTCGAGCCGGCCAAAGGCGGTGTGGCCGCTGCCGACGATGGATATGGTTCCGCTCATGCGATCCTCCCTGATGTGACGCGAGTTTGTCAGCCGGGTGGGCGGGCGGATATGCGTAGAACTACGGAATTTACTACGTATGACTACGGATAAAACCGAGTAGTCCTCGGGGCGCCTTAGCCAACCGGCCAGACTGGCCGGGTTTCAAGCCGCCGCCAGACAGGCCCGGTGTGCGAGGTCCTGGACGGTGCGCACATAGGTGTCGATGTCGACGCCCCGGCGTCGATATTTCGATCGCTTGACGTACCAGTCCTGCAAGAGCGGCTTGATCAGGGCCGCCAAGAGCGGCGAGGTGTCGGCGCTGAACCGGTCCTGCGCGATCCCGTCGGCGATGGCGTCCGCGAAAATCGTTTCGGTCAATTCCTCGCTGTCGGTCGCCATCCGGCGCTCGGCCGCCGGAAAGTTCTTGGCCTCCATGAACGCAAACGCGAACCACGGCAGCATCGCTTCGGTCAGATGAATATGCGTCTCGATGAGCCAGTCGAGGTGCCGCGCAGGATCGGCGCGGACGTCCTCCGGTGCCTGCCCAAGCACGCTGCGGACCTGTTCGGTCACTTCGGTGAGGATCATCTTGAGGAGCGTCGTCTTACTGTCGAAATAGGCGTAGAGCCCGCCCATCGACACCCCCGACGCAGCCGACAGGTCGCGCAAGGACATCGCCTGAAATCCCTTCTGGTTCGACAGCTCCAGCGCCGTATCCACGATCACCGTCAGTTTGCGCACCGCAAAGGCGGGCTTTTTCACCACGATCGTGTCGCGGTGGCGTTCGAGGATCGACGCGCAAAGCGCCTCACTCGTGAAACGGTCGGGGTCGAGCATGGCGGCTCCTTGGATGCGTCAGCCAATATGTCGCAATCCGGCTTGCGCGGAAAGGCGGTTCCCTTTACCTATTTTTCGAGCGATCGCTCGAAAATTGGAGAATCGAATGCCGCAAGCAGGACAAACGACAGCGCAAAGCGCGATGCAGTGGCCCGGATTGGCGGGCAAGACCGCGCTCATCACGGGGGCGTCGTCGGGACTGGGCGCACATTTTGCCGAGCTTCTGGCAGGGCAGGGCATTGCCGTCACCATCGCAGCGCGGCGCGCCGAAAAGCTCGAGGCTCTGTCGGGGCAGATTGCGGCGGCGGGCGGCTCGGCCGAGACCCTGAGCATGGATGTGGCCGACCCGGCATCGGTTGCCCAAGCCCTTGGTGGCAAAGTCTTCGACATTGTCATCAACAACGCGGGCACGACCGCCTCGGCGCCCGCCGTCGGCCACGGGCCGGACGAGATCGACGCGGTCATCGACACCAATCTCAAGGGCGCGTTCCACGTCGCGCGCCACACGGGCGCCGCGATGATCGACGCAGGCCGACCGGGCTGCATCGTCAATGTCGCCTCCATTCTCGGCAAGCGCGTCGCGAGCCATGTGTCGGCCTATGCCGCTTCCAAGGCCGGGCTGATCCAGCTCACCCGGTCGCTGGCGCTGGAATGGGCCCGGCATGGCATCCGCGTGAATGCGTTGTGCCCCGGCTACATCGAAACGGACCTCAACCGCGAATTTTTCGCCAGCGACGCCGGTCAATCGCTGATCCGTCGCGTGCCCCAGCGCCGTCTTGGGCAGGCCCACGATCTGGACGGCCCGCTGCTGCTCCTCGCCTCTGACCTCGGCGGCTTCATGACCGGCACCGAAATCGTGGCCGACGGCGGCCACCTCGTGACCTCGCTCTGACAAAGGACACCACAATGGACTTCACCATAACGCCCGAGATCGAGGATTACCGCGCCCGCATCGCGCGCTTCGTCGAAGATGAAATTCTCCCGGTCGAGGAGGATCGGTCGAACTGGGATGCGCATGACAACATCGCCGCCCACGCGCTTGAACCCCTACGGCAAAAGGCCAAGGATCAGGGGCTCTGGGCCGTCCAGATGCCCAAGGCGGACGGCGGGCAGGGGCTGAGTTTCACCGCGACGGCCGTGCTGTATGAGGAAATGAACCGCTCGATCTTTGGCCCGGTCGTGTTCAACGGCGCGGCACCGGATGACGGGAACATGCGGGTTCTGTCCCAGACCGGGACCGCGGCGCAAAAGGCGCGTTGGCTTGAGCCGATCGTGTCGGGCAAGGTCCGCTCGGCCTTCGTCATGACCGAGCCGCACCCCGGCGGTGGCTCTGATCCGGGCATGATGCTGACCACCGCCACCAAGGACGGCGAGAACTATGTCGTGCGGGGCCACAAGTGGTTCATCACGGGGGCCGAGGACGCCAGCCATTTCATCCTGATCGCGCGCACCTCCGACGATCCCCGGCGCGGTCTGACCGCGTTCCTTCATTCGTCGGACGAACCGGGCTTTCGCATCGAACGGCGCATCCCGATCATGGGGCCAGAGGAGCACGGCGGGCATTGTGAGATCGTCTACGACGACATGGTCCTGCCCGCTGACCGCATTCTAGGGGGCGAAGGGCTGGGGCTGAAAATGACCCAGACCCGGCTTGGACCGGCGCGGCTGACCCATTGCATGCGCTGGCTTGGACTGTCCAAACGCTGCATGGAAATCGCCAAGGATTATGCTCAGACCCGGCACGGGTTCGGCATCCGTCTGGCCGATCGTGAGAGCATCCAGATCAAACTGGGCGATCTGGCGATGGGGATCGAGGTTGGCAGGCTCTTGGTGATGAAAGCGGCTTGGGAGATCGAGCGCGGCAACTTCGCCAAGAAAGAAGTGTCGATGGCCAAAATCCATGTCGCCAACCTTCTGCACAAGGCGGCGGATGTCGCCATTCAGGTCAACGGGGCGCGCGGATATTCCCGCGATACGGTGCTGGAGTGGATCTACCGCTACGCCCGTCAGGCCCGGCTCGTCGATGGCGCGGACGAGGTGCATCAGATGGTGCTGAACCGCCACTTCACCGACGAGGATCGCGCGTTCTGGCGCTGGGACGTTTCGTGATGCTGGGGGAGGGAGGAGACACTTTGTTCAACGCCGAACATCTGGCGCCACGCGACGCGAACTTCACGTCGCTCACGCCGCTGACATATCTCGCCCGGACGCTCGAGGTGCATCCTGACCGTGCGGGCGTTGCGTGGCGTGAGCACACTTGGACGTATCGCGACTTTGGCCGTATCGTGGCCCGGCTCGCACAGCGCCTGACTGAGGCGGGCGTAGGCGCGGGCGATGTGGTCTCGGTCATGCTGACAAACCGGCCCGAGCTTTTGGCGGCGCATTTCGCGGTGCCCGCCATCGGCGCCATTCTCAACACGATCAACATCAGGATTTCGCCGGACGAGGTCGACTATATCCTCGACCACGCCGGATCGAAGGTGCTGGTGGTCGAGGGCGCGACGAACCCCGCGATTACGACCGCGGTCCCGGTTCTCGCCTTGGCGAGCGGGCCGGGTTCGGGGGACGGGATCGACCTGTTTTCGGGCGACCACGCACCGCTCGACCTGACGCGCTATCCGGCGCGGGAAACCGACGCCATCGCGCTCAACTACACCTCGGGCACTACGGGGCGGCCCAAGGGCGTCGTCTATACCCACCGGGGCGCGGCGCTGAATGCGCTGGGCAACGTGCTGGCGATGGGGTTCACACCCGATAGTCGCGTGCTCTGGACCCTGCCGATGTTCCATTGCAACGGGTGGAGCCAGACCTGGGCCGCGGTGGCCGCCGGGGCGCTCAACGTCTGTCTTGACCGGGTCGATCCCGAGCTGATCCTCACCGAAATCGCGCGTCACGACGTCAGTCACATGAGTTGCGCGCCCGTGGTGCTCTATATGCTCATGTCGCATGCGCCCAAGGACCTGCGGGCCTCGGTCAAGGTCGCCACGGGCGGGGCCGCGCCGACGCCGACTTTGCTGTCCGAACTCGGTGCGCGGGGCTTTGAACTCGTCCATCTCTACGGCCTGACGGAAAGCTACGGCCCGACCACGATGAACGACCCGATGGACCGGGCGTTTGCGTCGCTCGACGACAAAGCCGCCCACCTTGCGCGACAGGGGCAGCGCCATGTGCTGTCCGGTGCAGCGCGGGTATGGGACGATGCGGGCCGCGACGTGCCCGCCGACGGTGCGACGCTGGGCGAGATCGTGCTCGCCGGGAATACCGTGATGGCCGGATATTTCCGCAACCCCAAAGCGACGGAAGAGGCGTTTGCGGGCGGCGTGTTCCACACCGGCGACCTTGCCGTCATGCACCCGGACGGACAGATCGAGATTCGCGACCGGGCAAAAGACGTGATCATCACGGGCGGCGAAAACGTCTCGTCGATCGAGATCGAGAACGTCCTGCATTCGCACCCGGACGTCTTGCTCGCCGCGGTGGTCGCCGCCCCGGACGAAAAGTGGGGGGAAACGCCTTGGGCCTTTATCGAACCGCGTGACGGTGTCGACCTGTCCCCTGAAACGCTTGATGCTTTTTGTCGCGAGCATCTGAGCGGCTTCAAACGGCCCCGCAACTTCATCTTGGGCGAACTGCCAAAAACCGCGACGGGGAAAATCCAGAAATTCATGCTCCGCGACCGGGCAAAGGAGACGTCATGAACGATCTCGACATGGGGGCGCTCGAGCGCTGGCTCGAAGTGAAGCTCCCCAGCGAACAGGGCCTGTCGGTCGAGCGGATCGGGGGCGGGCAGTCGAACCCGACGTGGTTCGTCGACTTCGGTAAGGCGCGGCTCGTGCTGCGCAAAAAGCCTGCGGGGCCGATCCTCAAAGGCGCGCATGCCATCGAGCGCGAGTTCCGGGTTCTGCGTGCGCTGGACGCGTCCCCCGTACCGGTGCCCCGCGCGCTCTGGCTCGAAGAGGACACGGCGCATCTCGGTACGCCCTTCTACGTGATGGAGCGGCTCGAGGGGCGGGTGTTCAACGACAACGGCATCGCAGGGGTGTCGCCAGCGGATCGCCGCGAGATGTACCTCGATACCGCCCGAACGCTGGCGCGGCTGCATGCGGTTCGGCCGGACGAGGTCGGCCTGGGGGATTTCGGGCGACCCGGCAGCTACTTTGAGCGGCAGTTCAAACGCTGGTCGGATCAGTACGCACAATCGCCAAGCCCGCGCATTCCCGCATTGGACAAGCTGGTCGAATGGTTGCCCGCGAACATGCCGCCCGAGGACGGTGCCGTGTCGATTGCGCATGGGGATTTTCGGATCGGGAACCTCATGTTCCATCCGACCGAGCCACGTGTGATCGCGGTCCTCGATTGGGAACTGGCGACGCTTGGCCATCCGCTTGCCGATCTCGGCTATGCGCTGATGCCGTGGCGCACCTCGCCGCAGGAATACGGCGGTATTCTGGGGGCCGACTGGCAGAGCGCGGGTATTCCGACCGAGGACGAATTCGTGGCCGAGTACATGGCCCATGCCCATGCCCCGCTGACGTTGACGCGGTTCCATGTGGCGTTTGCGCTGTTCCGGTTCTCGGTGATCTTCGTGGGGATCGCGGACAGGGCACGCGCCGGGACCGCGTCGTCTGAGGACGCGAGCGCGCATGGCGATCTGCCGGAACTCTTCGCGCGCCGGGCGCTGGAGGCCGCGGGACTGGCGTGATTTCCGCGTCCTGAGGGTCTGCACCCCGACCGAAATCTGACTGGTTACCGGTCTTAAGCTTGGCGCCGCTCGGGTCTCTCGGGCGGCGCTTTTGTCGATTCATCGCGGGGTATGGCGCCGGGATCTCGGCTCGGAACATGACCGCTCGGGCGCCTAGCCCGCGCGAGCGCCGCGTCGTCGAGTCGGTTCGGACGATCGTGATTCGATTTCCAGTCGCACCGCCTGCGCTTTCTGTGAGCGGAATGTGAATCCTTAACGAATGTCGGTTGTCGAAACGCGGGCGCGACGCGGTCGTGTGCTGTTGTTGTGCACAAAATTTGGGCGCTGGAGTTTCGCAAGTAAAACCAATGAAAACAAAGGCATGAATTATTCATCTACGGCGAACCGCTCGCCATTTTTGCAAAATTTCGGTGTCACGGAACCTTCATCGTTGACAAACGAACGTCCGATCCGCAGCGTTAATGTATGGAAGTACCTACATTCCAACATTTGCCCCGAAAGGTGGATTGAGCGCATGCAAGAGACCAGCCAAGGAAGCGTCGTCGACTACGTGTCCCGCCTGCGGGAACCGCTGGATCGAACCTCGCCGCTCCCGCTCTATGCGCAGGTCCGTCAGCGTCTGATCGCGATGATCCTTGCATGGGAGGACCGCGAAAAACGGTTCTACTCGGACGAAGAGCTTTGCACGATGTTCAAGGTCAGCCGCGATACCGTGCGGCAGGCCGTGTCCGAGCTGACGCAGGAGGGCATCCTGATGCGCAGCCGGGGTCTGGGGACCTTCGTGGTCGCCAAGAAGCTGGAAGAACGCTTCAACCCCAGCATGGATTTCGAGGGGCAGTGGGCCGCGAACGGCACGCCGACCGAGACCACCGTGCTCGTCTTCGAACACCGCGACGTCGACGAACAGATCGCCCATGTCACCGGGCTGGCGCTCGGGCGTCGGGTGCTTTTCATCAAGCGGGTGCGCTCGGCGGCCACGCTGCCGATCGCCATCGACTATCGCTACCTGCCCGCCGAGCTTGCGCCGGACTGGTCGGAAGAGGTGGCGCAGCATTCCCCGCTGCACAAGCTTTGGTCCACGCACAACCTCGTCTCCGGTGACTTCGTCATCGAATCCGGGATCGCGGGACCGGAAGAGGTGGAGCTTCTGCATCTCACCGCAGGCGCCCCCGTCATGATCCGCAGCCTTCGCTATCAGGATCAGGACGGTGCCTTTTGCCTCGGGGGCTACACGGTCCACCGGGGCGACGTGGTCCGCTACTCGCTCAGCGTGCCGCTCGTGCGCAACGGAGGCCAGCCCCAGACGGGTCTGGATCAGACCGGGGTCCACGAAGACTAAGAACAATCGGCCAATGAAGGCCGCAACAACGACATCTCGAAATGTCGGACAACAAAGAAAACTGTGCCCAACAGCAATGGAGTCAACGAAATGAACGGAATTAACAGACGCAGCCTGCTCAAGATGGTCCCCGCGACGCTGCTCGCGACGACCGCATCGCGGGCGCTCGCCGCCGGAGGCGAGCCGCTGCGTTTCGGCTCGCTCCTGTCCGTGACGGGGCCCGCGGCCTTTCTCGGCGAAGACATGAAAGCCGGGCTGGAGCTCGGGGTCGAAGAGATCAACGCGGCCGGTGGCATCAACGGCCAGCCGATCGAATGGACCTTCTACGACGTCGAAAGCCAGACCCAGAAGGCGATCACCGCGACGCGCCGCCTGATCAATCAGGACAACGTCGACGTCATCGTCAGCGGCGGCAACATGAGCGGCATCGCTCTTGCCATCGCGCCGCTGGCCGAAACCGCCAAAGTGCCCTTCATCTCATCCGAAGGCGCTATGGCTATCGTCAACCCGGTCGAAGAGCGCCAGTGGGTGTTCAAGGCGACCGTGGACGACAACGAAGTGCTGGAGCGTATCTGCGACTACTTCGACAAGCAGGGCATCACCAAGGTCGCGCTTCTGGCCGACACCTCGGGCTTCGGTCAGGGTGCCGTGACTCAGATGGAAATCGTGGGCCCCGCGCGTGGTCTCGACGTGATCTACGAAAGCTTCGGCCCGGCCGACACCGACATGATCCCGCAGCTCACCCGGATCCGCGAAGCCGGGGCCGAGGCGATCATCTGCTGGACCGTGACCCCGGCAGGCGTCGTGTTCATGAAGCAGACCGAGCAACTGGGCATGGGCGATCTGGCCCTGATCCACAGCTACGGTTTCGTGTCCGAGCGTTACATGGAGCTTGCGGGCGAGAGCGCCAGCAACATCCTTCTGGCGAGCCTCAAACTGCCGGTCGGTGACCAACTTCCCGACAGCGATCCGCTGAAGGAAAATATCCTTGCGTTGTTCGATGCTTATCAGGCGAAGTTCGGGCGTGCTCCGAGCCTTTATGCGGCTGAAAGCTACGATGCCCTCATGCTCGCCAAAGAGGCGCTCGCCCTGGTCGATTACGATCCCGAGCGTATCCCGGAAGGTCTGAAACAGATCAAGGATTACGCGGGAATCTCGGGCGTCTTCACCTTCTCGGAAGAGCGTCACTCGGGCCTGTCCAAGCAGGACATCGTGCTGACGAACTGGGCCGACGGTCGCTTCAACCTCGTCGACTACGAATAAGGCGGGGGTGTCGGATCATGCCAGCACACGCCACTCGCGACACTGCGGGCACGATGGGGCGCAAGCCTCATGACACCGACAAGGCCGGGTCCGTGACCCGCTCGGACGACGAGAGCGGGAAACAGGATTGCACCGGTTCGAACAGTGGATGCGGCAACGCCTGCAAAGGCTGCGCGCGCATCCGGTTCTAAGCCCCGTCCACCCTGTCGGCGCGCGCCACACGCGCCGACAGGCCCCACACCATCCAGGCGCCGGGCCGAGGCCCCGCGCAACACTCACACTCTGAATTGGAGGTCGACATGACGTCTTCCGGCAATCTCACCACCGAACAGCTCCTCGAAGAAGTTCACACGCTGATCGACGAACCCGAAAACCGTTTCGAACTCACGTTCCACTCCGGTCTGCCGCGCATCCGCGAGCTGTTCCATGCCGCGACCCGCAACCAGTGGGACCCGAAAACGGATGTCGATTGGGACAAACTCGATCCGTCGGCCTATACCGAAGAACAACGCCACGCCGCGCGCCTGTACTGGAGCCGCCGGGCATGGTCGGAATACGGCGCGATCTCGGAAAGCCCGTCGCTTCAGGTCCGCTTCGGCGTCGAAAAGCGCCCTGCCGACATGCAGATGTTCTTCACCATCCGCTCGCAAGAAGAGGCGCGTCATGCCGAGGTCTGTCATACGATGGCCGAGAAACTCGGTGGCTACATCGAAAAGCCCGAACAGCAGTTGTTCGAGGGTTCGGTCGCGACCCACGGCGTGCGCAAGGCTGCGCTGAACGCCGATGTGCCGCTCGAAGGGATCATCGCGGCGCTCGTCTGCACCGCCGAGGAAATCGCCTTCGACGTGTTCAAGCACCTCGACGACGTCACCACCGATCCGGTCGCCAAGCAGATCGTCCGCTACATCATGCGCGACGAAAGCCGCCACTGTGCCTTTGGTTGGTATTTCCTCGAAGCCATCTGTGAGAACCTCACGGCTGAGCAGAAAGAGATGATCGAAGCCGCCGTCGTCGCGATGATGGAGAACGTCGAACTCAACGGCTACCACAGCGCCTGGCTCGCCCCAGAAAACCCCGGTTCGCTGGCCGAGATGGAGGCCGATCGCATCACCTATGAGGCCGGCCTCGGCTCGACCGTCGAAGAACAGGAAAAGCCGATCTTCATCGAAACGGTCAAGCGTATCCGCGCCCAGATGGGCAAGCTCGGGATCGACCTGCCGATGTTCACGCACCCCAAACTGGGCACGATCTGAGCATGGGACGCATGGACAAAATGGAACCTAAGTCTCTGGGGCCGCTCACGCTTTTCGTCGAACGGCGCTTTCCGCTCGAGATGAACGTGACGCTGCCGGAAATCCGGGCGCTTTACGACAGCGGCAAGGCGGGGCGCTGGAACCCGCTGCGCGACGTGGACTGGTCCGAGCTCGAGGCCGACGGCTATGATGCGCCGGTCCGCGAGGCCGCGCGGCGTGTCTGGAGCCGCCGCGCGTGGCTCGAGGCGACCGGGCTGACCGAAACGCCTGCGCTCATCGTGCGCCTCTGCATGGAGATCGGGCGTGAGATCGACGCCAAGTTCTATCTCACCACCCGCAACACCGAAGAGGCGTGGCACGTCGAGGCGTTCGACATGATCGCCGAGGCCTTTGGCGGGCGCTTCGTGGCGCCGTCCAACGCGGCCCATGAAGAGGTCTATAACCGCAACCTGCACCGCAAGGTTCTGGACGCGACCCAGCATCTCGATGCCTATGTCGCGGCCCATGCGGCGTTCGAGGATGGTCTCGATCTGGAGCTGGCCAAGGCGTGGCGCGGTGCCGCGACCAATCCGGCCATCGCCAAGCTGCTCGACTACGTCGTCGCCGACCGTGAACGTCACGCGGCCTTCGGATGGCTCTATCTGGAAAGCCGCGCCAAGGACTGGACCGACGAAGACCGCAACAAGATCGCAGACGAACTCGTCGCCTATGTGAACGAGGTTCTGCTCAAGGGCTACCAATGTCCGTGGCTCTGCGAAGAGGACGCGCGGGCCGAGGCCGAGGCCGAAGAGCTGCTCGTCGGCACCGGACTGGGTGTCGCCGGGCGCGAGGTCGAGGCCGAGGTGATCCAGGCCTACGTGGCCAACGCGCGCACGCGGCTCGCCGAATGGGGTGTCGATCTTCCCATGATCGAGACCAACCGTATGCCGGCCTTCTGAAGGAACACCCGACATGGATACTCTTATCCCAATCCTGCAACTGCTGGCCGCCGGGATCGGCACCGGCAGCATCTATGCCCTCATCGCGCTGGGCTTCAACGTGGTGTTCAAAAGCACCGGAGCCATGAACTTTGCCCAAGGCGAATGGGTGATGATGGGCGGTATCATCTCGGCCGCGCTTCTCACCTCGGTCTCCAGTGTCGGGCTTGCCGTGCTGATGGCCATCGTCGTCGTCGGCGTGGTCGGCATGGTGTCCGAGAGGGTGGTGATCTGGCCGCTGCGCTCGCCGACCGCGCTGTCGATCACGCTGGTCAGTATCGGGCTCGCCATCGTGACAAAGGCGCTCGTGATGCTCACGCTGGGCAAACAGCCCGCCGGTTTCCCCGGCTTCTCGGGCGACGCCACGCTGAACATCGGCGGGGTGTTCATCCCGGCCCAGACGCTGTGGATCATCGGGCTGACGCTCGTGTTCCTCGTCGGCATGCACTTCTTCTTCGAACGCAGCATTATCGGCAAGGCGCTGCGCGCTGCCGCCGCCGACCGCGAAGCGGCCTCGATCGTCGGGATCAAGGTGGAAAGCACCATCCTGATCTCGTTCGTCATCGCCGCCCTTGCTGGCGCGTTGGCCGGTGCGATCATCACGCCGCTCACGCTCATGTCCTATGATCAGGGCGCGATGTTCGGCTTCAAGGGCTTCAGCGCTGCCATGCTCGGGGGCATCGGCAACCTGCCCGGGGCCGTCGTCGGCGGGCTCGTGCTCGGTCTGCTCGAAGCCTTCGGCAGCTTCTACATCTCGTCCGACTTCAAGGATGCGATCGCCTTCGGTGTGCTGCTTCTGACCCTGTTCCTGCGCCCCTCCGGCCTGCTCGGTCGCGCGCATATCGAAAAGGTCTGAGCCATGACGGATACTTCAACCACTCAGGCCTCGCAGATGAAGGCCGACCCGCCCACGCCCCGCCGTTTCCGGCTGTCGCCGGACATGATCGGACTTATTGCGCTGTGGCTCATGATGTCGCTCGTGCCCTTCGTGGCGCCGAACTACTACATCGTGTCGCTGGTCACGATGGGGCTCATCAACCTCATGCTGATCGCCTCGCTCAACCTTCTGATGGGCTACGGCGGGCAGATCTCGCTCAGCCATGCCGGGTTCTTCGGGCTCGGCGCCTATGTGAGCGGCGTACTCAACGCCAAGTTCGGCATCTCGCCCTGGATCGGGTTGCCGAGCGCGGCCATCGTCGCGGGTCTCGGCGCCTTCGCCATCGGCCTGCCGACCCTGCGTCTCAAGGGGCATTACCTGTCGATGGCCACACTGGGCTGGAACGCGATCCTCGTCGTGCTGTTCAACCAGCTGGTCGATGTGACCGGCGGCCCCAACGGTCTTTTGGGTGTCGAACCCTTCAACTTCTTCGGGATCGACCTCGCCTCCGAGGTCTATGCGCTGCCCCTCGTTCTGGTGATCTCGTTCATCGTCATGGTCGGCATCCTGAACCTGCTCAGATCGCGCATGGGCCGGGCCTTGCGTGCCGTCGCCACGAACGAGATCGGGGCGGATGCCATCGGCATCGACAGTTTCCGCACCAAGATCGCGTTCTTCGCGGTCAGTGCCGGGATCGCGGGGCTGGCGGGCAGCGTCTATGTCCACGTGAACATGTACGCCTCGCCCGAGACCTTTGCCGTGTCGCAGTCGATCCTGCTCATCGTGATGGTCGCCATCGGTGGCGCGGGCGCCTTCTGGGGGCCGGTGCTAGGCGCGATGGTCTATACGCTGTTGCCGCAGATCTTCGCCGATCTACATGATGCCGAGCTTCTGGCCTTTGGCGTCGGCATGCTGGTCGTCCTGATCTTCTTCCCCCGTGGGCTCGCAGGCATTCCTGCCGCGATCCGGAACCTGAAAACGAAAGGACAGGCGCGATGAGCGATCCGATCCTCAAGGTCACGGACCTGTCTCGCAACTTCGATGGGATCAAGGCCGTCAGCGACCTGTCCTTCGTGGTGCAGCCCGGCGAGATCAAGGCCGTCATCGGCCCGAACGGCGCAGGCAAGAGCACGCTGTTTAACATGATTGCGGGCGTAACGCCCCCGTCGAGCGGCGAAATCCACTTCCAAGGGCAGCGCATCGACGCCTTGCCCACGGCCAAGCGGGCCGAGATGGGGATCGCGCGCACGTTCCAGAACCTTCAGATCTTTCCCGAGATGACGGTGCTGGAAAACGTGATGGCAGGCCGGCATATGTCGGGCGACATCGGCATGATGCGGGCGATCCTGCGCCTGCCGGCCACCGTCGCGGAAGAGCGCCGCATCTCGGCGGAAGCGATGGAGCTTCTGGGGCGGTTCGGTCTGAAAGGGCTGGCGACGACCCGCGCGGGCGATCTCAGCTTCGGGCAGTCGAAAATCCTCGAACTGGCCCGCGCGCTGGCCTGTGACCCGACCCTGCTCCTGCTCGACGAACCTGCGGCGGGTCTGCCCCATGCCGAGGCCGACGAAATGTCGCGCGTGATCCGTGAACTCAACGCAGGCGGCATGACCGTGGTGTTGGTGGAACACAACATGCGCATGGTCATGTCGATTTCCCACGACATTCTCGTCCTGAACAACGGCCAGTGGATTGCGGAAGGCGATGCCAAGCACGTCAGCACGCACCCGGATGTCCTCGCCGCCTATCTCGGAGAAGAAGAAGATGCTTGAGCTTACCGATATCTCGTCAGGCTACGGTTCGGTCCACGTTCTGAGCGACATTTCCCTCAAGGTCGAGGCGGGGCAGACCGTCTGCATCATCGGCTCGAACGGCGCGGGAAAGACCACGCTTCTGCGCACCATCGCGGGGCTCATCCGCCCCAAGGCCGGGACGCTGACCTACAAAGGGCAGGACCTGTCGCGCAGTTCGACCTCGGCCCGTCTGGGCATGGGGATCGCGCTGGTGCCCGAGGGGCGGCGCGTGTTCTCGCCGCTCACGGTCTATGAAAACCTGCAGATGGGCGCGTTCCGCCGCATCTGGCCTGCGCGCAAGGATGGTGTCGACAAGGACATCGAGATGGTCTTTGACCTCTTCCCGCGTCTGGCCGAGCGCAAACAGCAGCCCGCCGGGCTGCTCTCGGGTGGCGAACAGCAGATGCTCGCGATCGGTCGCGCACTCATGTCCCGTCCCGAGCTTCTGCTCCTCGACGAGCCGTCGATGGGCCTCGCCCCCCGCGTGGTGCAGGAGATTTTTGCTACCATCCGCAACCTGAGCGCCGAGGGCATTTCGATCCTTCTGGCCGAGCAGAACGCGAACATGGCGCTCAAGTCCGCCGACTACGCCCATGTCCTCGCCGAGGGCGAGTTCGCGCGCTCGGCCGAGGCTTCGGTGCTCGCACAGGACCCCTCGGTGCGCACGGCCTATCTGGGCCTGTGAACGAAAACGATAAGAGAAGACGACGTATGTTTCAGATCGACCCGGTCAGTGAGGCCGAATATGCCCTGCGCAAACGCCACCCGGAACGAACAACGGTCTACCAACGGCACGCGAGCCTCGGGGCGGCCTATCGCGCGGTCTCGAACGGTGAATTCGACCTCAGATACGCGCCCGGCGAACGCTGCCTGCTCGACGTCTTTCCGGCCAAGGCCGAGGATGCGCCGGTGCTGTTCTTCGTCCACGGCGGCTATTGGCGCGCGCTGGACAAGGACCTCGTGTCCTTCATCGCCAAGCCGTTTCAGGCGGCCGGGATCACGGTGGTCATGCCGGGATACGACCTCGCCCCGACCCTGACCGTGCCTGAGATCGTGGATGAAATCCGCGCGGCCTTTCGCTGGACGCTGGATCGGCTCGCACCCGACCAAGTGGTCGTATCAGGCCACTCCGCCGGAGCGCAACTCGCGGCGATGATCGCTATGGATCAGGCCGAACAGGGGGCAGGACCCATCGTCGGGTTCGCCGGGGTCAGCGGGGCGTTCGATCTGCGCAATCTGCTGACCACGTCGATCAACGAGGATCTTCACCTCACGCCGTCCTCGGCGGCTTTGGCCAGCCCGACCTTGCGGGCTGCTTCGGTCGATCTGAAATCTCCGCTGGTGCCGATGGTCGGTCTGATCGGGGGCGAGGAGACCGATGGTTTCAAAGGCTGGAGCGCGGACCTTGTCAATGTCTGGGCCGAACGGGGCGGGCAATCGTCCTTGGTCGAAGTGCCGGGCGCGACCCATTTCTCGATCCTCGATCAACTGGCCGCACCCGATAGCCTCGCCCATTTCGCGATCCGCGATCTTTTTCCCGACCTCCCACTGCGCCCCGCCGTCGAAATCGCCGGCGCCACCGCGACGAAAGGCACGTCCCCATGCTGACCCCTGTTCTGCCGAACCCGGAAACCGACGCCAAGCTGGCCTATAGCCAAGGCATTCTCGCCACCGGAGCGCAGCGCGTTCTGCATATCGCGGGGCAGGTGGGGCTGGACGCCCAAGGTGTCATGGCGCCCACCTTCGAGGGGCAGGTGCGTCAGGCGTGGGACAATCTGATCGCCGTGCTGACCGAGGCGGACATGACGCTCGCCGATCTGTGCAAAGTGAACATCTACCTCACCAATATCGACGACTACGCCACCTACGGCGCGATGCGTGGCGATATCCTCGGGCCGCACAAACCGGCGTCCACGCTTGTCGTCGTCTCGCACCTCGCGCGGCCCGACTGGCTGTTCGAGGTCGATGCGATGGCGATGGCCTGACCCGACAAACCAACTCCCCGTCGTCGGTTCTGCTGACCGCCGACCGGTGCAATCGGATCGCGGCCGTCAGCTTGATGCCCGCGATCATTTTATTGCGCGCGATGACGGTCCAACGGTCCTATATGGCGCCTTAGAATGGTGCTGGACGGCGGCCCAAACCTCACTGTGTGTGCGCGCAAAAAGGCGAGGACCGGGCGTGCCGAACGCGGCGGCTCAGAGGATCAGATGTTGCAGTTCAGACCACATCTTTTACGAACGCACCGAGCGCTAATATCAAGTTATACCTCAATAAAAACTCATCCGCCCTTATTTTGAGCACTCTGCGGGGCTTTATCAATATCCTGAATATCAGATATCAATATGCAGGCTATTGATGTTGCGTCGCCCTTCATAAATCACCCCTCGCAGGGGGCTCGCGCGGGGTTTTCCGCCCCAGACGCGATGCACATTGAAGGGGTACTTGGTTTGACGCATTGCCGTTCGGTTAAGAGTTCGCGGTCGATATCTGAAAATCAACAGCACGGCGCGCGCCGGATCGTAAGCGCGGTGTCGTCCGGCGGGCGTGCGACGCTGCTTGCGACGACGGCGATGGTCGGATTGGTGGTGCATGCGGCGACCTTCCAGCCCGCACTGGCCCAATCGGTGACTGTGACGGGTCTTGTGATGTCAGACAATCCGCTCCCCCCGCCAGGTGCGGCGTTTTGGGACTCAGGATTTTTCGTCGAAGTTAGGGATGGATCTATCCTGATCGAAAACGGCGGACGGGTTGAAAGCCAGGAGACGCTCTTGGGCCACATGCCTAACAACCAGGCCATCGTAACTGTCGACGGGGCCTCGTCCAGCTGGTTCATCGATCCGGGGGCCAGCACGGTATTCGGGAGCATGGGCAACGCCACTGTTACCGTCAGAAACGGCGGCCTGATCGAAGCGGGCAGTGTGCTGCTGGGCCACTTGTCCTCGGGAACCATCACGATCGGCGGTGCTGGCGCGGCGGCGGGCACTTTCAGTGCGGATGAAATCCGGTTCGGCGGTGGCACCGCGACCATCAACTTCGATCATTCGGGTACCACGACGTTCGCGGCCGATCTGGTTTCAGTTGTGAACGGAGCCCATTTTCTGAACCAGATCGCCGGGACCACCAACCTGACCGGCAGTTCGGGCGCGTTCAGTGGATCTGTCAACATTTCGGGCGGAACCCTTGCCATCAACAGTGCCGAAGCAATCGGGACCGGTACAATCAATCTCAACGGCGGGACCTTGCTGGCGACCGAAGACGCGACCCTGACCAACAGGATTGCCTGGGGCGACAACCTCTCGTCGACGATTGCGGCGGCCACCGGTCGCACCCTGACGCTCAATATGCCTTCGAGCTATCATGGAGCGAATGCCCAGATACGCTTCGGGGAAACTGGACATGAGGGCACGATTGTCGTGTCATCCCAGGGCGAAGCCACGTACTATCTCGACGGGTTCGATACGTTCATCGACGCCGGTACGGTGAAAGTCGGTTCCCAATTCGCGTCCGCAGTTCTTTTCGACCATTCGTCTTTCCATTCCACCTCCGTGACGATTGCGGCGGGTGCGACGTTCGACGCGAATGGCTTCGATACGGACATCGGGGATCTGCAGGGCAGCGGTTTTGTCGTCAATACGGGCGCCACGAATGTGACACTGGGCCTCAACAACCGATCGGACACGATCTTTTCCGGCGTCATCGGCGACGGGGCCTCGGGTGGCACCTTGGGAATTGAAAAGATCGGTGCAGGCACGCTGACGCTTCGGAGCCGTCACAGTTTTACCGGCGACACAACCGTTTTGGCCGGGACCTTGGCGGTCGAGGGGTATATCCAGACGCCCAGCCTTACGGTCAGCAACGCTGCACGGTTGCGGGCAGGGGCCGGAGCGTTCGGGAACAACGTGCTCATCACGTTGAACGACACCTCCAACATGACGCTGACCGCACTCGGGGGCACGACCTCGATCGGTGGTCTCGCCGGGACGAGCGGGAGCACCGTGGATCTGGGCTCGGCCGTGCTTCGTTTTTCGGGAAGTCCGCGCGACTCGAGTGCGCGATACGACGGCATCATCGCCGGGTCTGCCGACGGAACGGTGTTCATCAACCACGGTGGCGCGCAACAGACCTTCGGCGGCGCCAACACCTATCTCGGCCAGACGCTCATCCACTATGGCACGCTGGTCGCAGCAAATGAGATGGCGCTGGGGAGCGCGGCTGGCGGCACCGAGATCCGCATCGGTGGGCGTCTTAGCCTGACCGATGACATCAACATCATCGCTGAACCCGTGACGATGGGTGGCGGTGGGATCAATTTCAACCTGCTGGCGTCGATCTCGAGCCTGTCGGGCGACAACACCTTCGGTGGCCCGATCACTCTGATGGACAACGCGGGCCTGCGCGCCGAGAGTGGCGCCACGCTCCTCGTGAACGGCACTGTCGACACCCACGGCAACCGCCTGTCGCTCTTCGGCGCAGGCTCGGTCACGGCGGCGGGGACCATCTTCGGCGACGGCGAAGTCCACAAGACAGGCAACGGCGTGGCCCGGCTTGCGGGGACGAACACCTACACGGGCCAGACGGACGTCGAACGTGGCACGCTGGTTCTGGAAAACGGCGCGGCCATCGCCGATACCGGCGCAGTCCAAGTACAAAACTTCGGACATCTGCAGATCGCGGATGCTGAGACCATCGGGTCGCTCAGCGGCAATGGTATCGTCGAGTTGAATGCCGGGCTGACGACGGGCGCGAACGATGGCGACTCGACGTTCTCGGGCACCTTCATGGGCACAAACAGCCTGACCAAGACCGGTACGGGGGTCTTCACCGTGACGGGCAACAACGGCAACTTTGCCGGGAACACCACCGTCAACGAAGGCACGCTTGCTGTCGAGGGCACGCTGGGCGCGGCTGGCACGAGCCTGACCGTTGCCAGCGGTGGCACGCTCACAGGCTCGGGCCGGATCGGCGGGGACGTTTCCGTGTCCGGCGTGATCGCAGCGGGCAGCAGCCCGGGGACGCTCGATATTGGCGGCGACCTCACACTTGACGCGGGTTCTTTGTCCGAGTTCGAACTGGGCACCCCCGGAACCGTCGGCGGCGATGATGCCGTGGCGGGCAACGACCTGATCCGGGTCGGCGGCGATCTGACCCTGGCCGGCTCGCTTCACGTCGGAACGCCTTCCGCCGGTCCTCTCGCACGCGGGTATTACACGATCTTCGAAGTGGCGGGGACGACGTCGGGCGCGTTCACGACGGTGATGCATCCCATCGGCGGAGCGCACGTCACGCCGGCCAACGTCTATGTCACGAACGGTGGCGCGGCGGGCAATGAGGTCAACCTGCTGGTCGGCAGCACCGAGCGCTGGCAGTTCTGGGATGGCGGCAACGCTTCCGCGAACGGCACCGTCAACGGTGGCGCAGGCACGTGGTCCGATGACACGACCAACTGGACGACCGCAGACGGCGCGATCAACGACCGCTGGCGCGGCCAATTCGGTGTCTTCGACGGCGCGGGCGGCGGTGCAATCACCGTCGATGGCGTAAAGTCGGTCAACGGCCTGCAGTTCAAGGAAAACGGCTACATCCTGTCGGGCGACGACATCGCGCTTGCGGGCGATCCGCTGGCCGCAGGCGACACGACGATCTCGTTCATCAACGTCGACGGCGGCGTGTCGAGCGAGATCGGCTCGAACCTCATCGATGACGCCGGTGGCTCTTACATGCTCGACAAGATCGGGACGGGTCGTCTGATCCTCTCCGGCACCAATACCTATTCCGGCGGCACGCGCGTGTCGGCGGGCGAACTCACGGTCAACGGCTCGCTCGCCGGTGGCACGGTCGAGGTTCTGTCCGTGGGCACGCTGTCCGGCACCGGCGACATCGCCGGGCATGTTCTGGTCGATGGCGGTACGCTGCGCGGCGTGGCCGGGCAGGTTCTCACGATGGACGACCTCGACCTCATGGCAGGGTCGCGGGTCGATGTGACGCTGGGCGGACCCTCGACCGCGGCGCTCTTCGATGTGCGCAACGATCTGACGCTGGACGGCACGCTGAACGTGGCAAGCGCGGGCGGCTTCGGCTCCGGCGTCTATCGCCTGTTCGACTACGGCGGCACGCTGACCAACAATGGGCTCGACATCGGGTCGGTGCCAGCCGGCTTCGATACGGACGATTACGTGATCCAGACCGCCGTGGCGGGCCAGATCAATCTCGTCGCGCTCGACGGGCTGGTCCTGTCGTTCTGGGATGGTGGCAACACCGCGAACCATGACAACGGAGACGTCGATGGCGGCTCAGGCACGTGGGTCGCGGGCGACACCAACTGGACGAATGCCGACGGCACGATCAACGGGCCGTACCAGCCGAACCCGACCTTCGCCGTGTTCCAGGGGACGGGCGGCACGGTCACAGTCGATGACACGGGTGGCGCGATCGGCGTTACAGGCATGCAGTTTGCGAGCGACGGCTACATCCTCGACGGCGATGCCATCGAGTTGACTGGACCGGGCGGCGAAACCGTCATCCGGGTCGGCGATGGTGCGATTGACGACGACACGAAAGTCGCGCGCATCCAGTCCGAGCTCACGGGCAGTTCGCGTCTGGTGAAGCTGGGCAACGGCATCCTCCGGCTCGAAGGCGTCAACACCTATGACGGCGGGACCGAGGTTGCAGCTGGCCGGATCGTCGTGGGCAGCGATGCAGCACTTGGCGCGGCGTCTGGTGCGCTCGTCTTTTCAGGTGGCCATCTGGAAGCTGATGACTCGTTCACGATGAACCGCGCCGTGTCGCTCGATGCGGATGCAGGCTTCGAAGTTGCTGCGAGCGAGACGCTCGAGGTCGCGGGTACGATCACCGGCACCGGTGACCTTTACGTTCGTGGCGATGGCACGCTGTCGCTCACGGGTGACAATGCCTACGGCAATACGTTCGTGGCCGAAGGTACGCTGCACGGCGATGCAGGGTCGATCTCGGGCAGACTGGCGAACGCCGGAAACGTCGTCTTCGACCAAGCCACGGACGGCACCTTTGCGGGCGACGTTGTGGCGTTTGGCGGCACCTCCGGGACGATGGACAAGCAAGGCGCGGGCGCTCTGACCCTCGCAGGCACCTCCGAACTCGATTGGACCATCACCGACGGCACGCTGATTTCGGCAACGGATCGGTTTATGGGCAACGTCGATATTGGCGGGGCGGGGACGTTTACCTTCTCGCAGACGGCCGACGGCACCTATGCCGGTGCGCTGAGCGGGACCGGCGATTTCGTCGTGACCGGCGGCGGGGCGGTGAACCTGACGGGCTCCAACGCGGGCTTTGCGGGCAATGTCGACGTCACGGGCAGCACGCTTGCGGTCAACGGCACCCTCGGCGGCTCCGCCATGATCGGTGCGGACGGTCGCCTGCAGGGCACAGGCACCATCGGATCGGGCGCAGGATCGGTCGTTACGCTGGGTGCTGGCAGTACGCTGGCGCCGGGCAATTCGATCGGCACGCTCAACGTGTCCGGCGATCTGACCTTCCTCGCAGGCTCCGTCTATGAGGTCGAAGTGGCTCCGGGTGGCACACAGAGCGACCTCGTCGCAGTCACCGGCACGGCGACCCTCGCAGGTGGCGTGGCGCATATCGGGCTGACCGGAGACTACGCGCTCGATCAGACCTACACGATCGTCACGGCGGGCGTGGGCGTGACCGGGACCTTCGACACGGTGACGTCGGACTTCGTCTTCCTCGACCCAACTCTGGCTTACGGCACGAACGATGTGACGCTGACGCTGACGCGCAACGACATTGATTTCTCGACCGTCGGACAGACCCCGAACCAGCGCGCGGCGGCCGCAGGCCTCGATACGCTGGATCTGTCGAACGACGCGTACAGGGCCGTCGCGGGGCTGGACGCGGCCACGGCGCGTGACGCTTTTGACCAGTTGTCGGGCGAGGGGCATGCCTCGGTCATGACCGGGATGGTCGAGGACGGCCGGATCCTGCGGGATGCGGCGACCGACCGGATGCGCGCCAACACGGGTGCAGCGGGCACGGGGCCGGACACCACGACGGGGCGGGCGGTCTGGGCCGATGCCTTCGGGTCGTGGGGCACCACCCACGGCGATGGCAACGCGGCCACGATGCGGCGGACCTCGGCCGGTGTTCTGGTCGGTGCCGATGCCGTCTGGAACGACATGTGGCAGTTGGGCTTCCTCACCGGTGCCGGGCAGGCCGAATTCAACGTGGCCAACCGGAACTTCTCGGCGACGACGACCAACTACCACGTCGGTGTCTATGGCGGCGGCCAGTTCGGCAACCTGTCGGTGCGGGGTGGCGTGAGCTATTCGTGGCACGACATCGACGCCACCCGGACCGCCTCGTTCACCGGGTTCAGCGACACGCTTGCGTCCAGCTACACGGCGGGCGTGCTGCAGGCCTTCGGTGAGATCGCCTATGGCTTCGAGACCGGCGTTGCCCGGTTCGAGCCCTTCGCGAGCGTGGCACATGTGCGCCTGACCCAGAACGGGTTCACCGAAACCGGCGGTGACGCGAGCCTTACGGGCGCGCGCGCCACGTCGCAGGCCACCTATGCCACCATCGGCCTGCGCGCCGACACCGATCTTTCGATGGGCGACGTTGTCGGCAATCTGCATGGCTCGGTGGGCTGGCAGCAGGGCTTTGGCGGAACGGCAATCCAGACCATGACCTTCGCGGGGTCGAGCCCGTTCTCGGTCGCCGGTGCGCCGGGTCTGGGCGGTTCGCTTCTGCTTGAACTGGGCGTCGATTTCGACCTGTCCGACCGCACCTCTATCGGGGTGTCCTACAACGGTCAGATCGGGATGCAGACGCAGGAACACGGCCTCAACGCGAGCCTGAACTTCCGTTTCTGATCGAAATGACATCCCGCGGCTGGCCTGATGGCTGGCCGTGGGATCACGGAGGAACGGGCTATCTGCCCTCTTGGCCTGATCCCGAAATGTGTGAGTGAGGGCCTTGTCCTTGTGCGGCGGGCCGATGACCTGAAAGCCAATCCAAAGGCGGCGCCCGGTCGGATCAGTTCCCGCCGTGCCCCTCGCGTTGAGCGTCTTGCAGGTCAGCTTCGTCCCAGAAACCGATCAGAATGCCCGCGTCGAATTCGCTTCCCGCGATGGCTTGGACCTGTTCGTCGGACAGCGTAATGCGCGCGTGGTGAGACGTTGCCCAGGATAGGAGCCGCTCGGTCAACCGACCGATGACAGGCGCCAACGCAGGGTCGGCGCCCAGATCCTCCAGCTCCTCTGGGTCGCGTTCGAGATCGTAGAGCATCGGGCGGTACCCCTCGGCTCGGATCATCTTCCACCGCCCGTCAAACACCATCTGGAGCCGACAATCGGGGATGGCCTGATCGAGAATCTCCCGCGCCAGCCGGAACGAATAGTCATATTCGCTGAACACGGCCTCGCGCAGAGGGTGCCGCGCGGGGTCGTGGAGCAGAGGCAGCAGGGAGTGCCCCTCTAGAATGTGGTGTGCCACCTCACCCCCGGCGATCTCGACAAAGGTCGGGAGCAGGTCGATGGCTTCGACAAGCTCATCGCGCACCATTCCCCGTGTCGCGTCCGCCTCGGCTGCCGGATCGACCACGATCATGGGGATGCGTACCGACGGGTCGTGGAACAGCTCTTTCTCGCCCATCCAGTGATCGCCCAGATAGTCGCCGTGATCGGCGGTAAAGACCACCATCGTATCATCGGCAAGGCCCGCGTCTTCGAGCCAGGCCAACAGCTTGCCGATCTCGTCGTCGATCTGCGAGATCAGGCCCATGTAGACCGGGATCACGCCTTCGCGCACATCGTTGCGGGAAAAGGCCTGACAGACCCGGTGTTTGTGAAAGGCGCCGATGATCGGATGTGGGTCGATGCGCTCGTCGTCTGCACGGTTCGCATCGACCACGTCGGCTGGGCCGTACATGTCGTGGTAGGGGGCCGGGGCGACGTAGGGCCAGTGCGGTTTGATGAAGCTGAGGTGCAAGCACCACGGGTCGTCGCCCGCCTGTTCGATGAACGCACGGGCGCGCGCTGCGGAGTAGGCCGTTTCGCTGTCCTCGGCTTTCACGCGCGAGGGGCTGCGCCCGTTTGACATCAGCCAGCCGGGACGCACGTCTCCGTTCTGGTCGACGGTGGCATTGGCCCAATCCTCCCACGGGTTGTCGCCGTCGTAGCCCCGTGCGTTCAGGTACGCATTGTAATGCGACGGGCGTTTCTTGCCTTTTGCGGGGTGCAATCCATCCAGCCGGTCCCAGACCTCAAAGCCGCCTTGGCCGATCCGCGTACCACTAGGGCCGTCGGGATCGATCCCCAGTCGGTCCATTCCCTGAACGTCCGCTGTCACATGCGTCTTGCCGCAGAGAACCGTGCGCATGCCGAGGGGGTTCAGGTGATCGCCGATGTTCCACTCGCCGATCCTGAGCGGCGACATGTTCCAGGTCGATCCGTGGCTGGTGACATATCGGCCGGTATAGAAACTCATTCGGCTGGGACCGCAGATTGGAGACTGCGCATAGGCGCGGTCGAAGCGCACGCCTCGCGCGGCGAGCGCGTCGATGTTCGGGGTTTTGATGGTGGGATGGCCCGCACACCCGAGATAGTCGAACCTGAGCTGGTCGCACATGATGAAAAGGATGTTGCGGGTCATAGGCAGGTCCGTCAGGGCAATCGTTCGAGTGTGGTTCGACGCGTCACGTGACGGCGCCGCGCACACGGTACGCGTCGTCATCCCATTCGCGCGTGGTCAGAATGTCCGCGATGGCTTGGGCCGCCGCGAGCGTGTCGGCGAAGCGCAGATAGAGGGGGGCGAAACCGAACCTGATGGTGCGCGGTGCCCGGAAATCTCCGATGATCTTTCGCGCGGCGAGGACCTGCATCAGCTCAAAGCCGCCCTCGTCGATGTCGAACGACACGTGACTTCCACGCACAGCAGGGTCGCGCGGGCTGATGAGGGACAGGCCATGACCGGCGGCAAGGGTTTCGACGGCGTCAATGAAGAAACCCGTCATCTCGCGTGACTTTGCCCAAAGGGCGTCGAGGTCGACATCCGCCCAGAGCTTCAGAGCTTCATCGAGCGACGACAGGCTGAGGATCTGTGGCGTGCCGCAGACAAAGCGCCGTGCGCCCTCGGCCGGGGCGTAGTCGCGGGAAAAGTCGAAGGGCGCGGCATGACCCATCCAGCCCGAAAGCGGTTGCGAGAGCGTCTTGGCGTGTCTTGGATTGGCCCATGCGAACGCTGGCGCGCCCGGTCCGCCGTTGAGATACTTGTAGGTGCAGCCGACCGCGAAATCGGCATTGGCACCGGTCAGATCGCAGGGGACGCCGCCTGACGTGTGGGACAGGTCCCAGACGACCAAAGCCCCCCGCGCCTGTATCGCGGCAGTCGTGGCAGCCATGTCGCGGATGCGGGCCGAGCGATAGTCGACATGGCTGAGAAGGACGACCGCCACATCGCCATCCACCTGATCGGCTGGGTCTTCATCGGGCTCGAAGTACCTTAGCTCGGCCTCGGATACGAGGTTGGCGAGGCCCTGCGCCATGTAGTTGTCTGTCGGGAAGTTCTTGCCCTCGGACAGGATGATCCGCCGTCCGGGCCGAAGCTGGAGCGCCGCGGCCATGCATTTGAACAGGTTGACCGACGTCGAGTCGCCGACCGCGATTTCGCCCGCTCCGGCCCCGACAAGGGGAGCGATCCGGTCGCCTGCGGTCATCGGCAGGTGGAACCAGCCCGCGTCCGACCAGCTGCGGATCAGCCCCTCGGCCCATTCGCCGCGCGCGACGTTGGCGACGCGCTCGGCTGCTGCGACGGGCATGAGGCCAAGCGAATTGCCATCGAGATAGACCATGCCTTCCGGGATGTGAAAGCGGTCCCGCATGTGCGAAAGCGTATCGGCCGCGTCGAGCTCTGCCGCACGTGGTTCAAGGTCTTTTACGGGTTTGCTCATCGGCCCATCTCCAGAATGGCGGTGAAGGTTGGCGAGGCCGGATCGGCCAGTTCGTCCAGAATGTCGAAGTGATCGCGACCGGGTGCCTCGCGAAAGGTCACGTCCCCGGCATGGCTGAACCACGCGTCTCTGAGGGCCGCGGATTGATCGCGGAACGCCGGCGGTTCGTCCTGCCCGACCACGATGTGAACCGGGATCGGCGCACATGGCGGCGCGGTCAGAAGCGACAGGGCCTCAACCTCGGCATCATCCATCGCGACCTTGTCGTTGACATAGGACGCGGCAATAGGTGCGAGGTCGAAGACACCGGACAGCAAAACGGCCACTGTCGGAACGCGTGCGGCCTGTGCCCCGGCTTTCCCGGCGACCACGGCGGCGGCCATATGCCCGCCCGCGGAATGTCCCGCAAGGACCAGCCGCGCGGGATCGAGGCACAGGCGTTCCGCATTGTCGGACAGCCATGAAACGGCTTGCCCCGCCTCGTCGACGATTTCGCTCAGACGTGCCGCCGGGGCCAGCGTGTAGCCGATCAGGGCGCTCGCCCATCCGGCCTGCGCCAGCGCGCGCGCCGCAAAGCCCGACCCGGCTTTCGAGCCCTCTTGCCAGAACCCGCCATGCAGAAAGGCAAGGCAGGGGAAGGGGCCGTCGCCTGCTGGGCGGACAATGTCCATCCGGCAGGCGGCCTTGGCTGAATAGGCCAGATCGCGCGCGGCAACCAGCGTCGGATCATCGAACAGGGTCGCGGTTTCGGCCGCGTGCCGGGCCAAAACGCCGCCCGCGTCCTTGGCCGACAGGCTCGGGGAAAGTTGTCGGTCCAGCTCGGATCGGTCGAGGTGGTCGAAACGCACAGACACAGAGGTCAGTCCTCATTCGCCATGACTTCGCCACCTGCGGCTACCGTCAATTCGTTGCGGAACTCGAACAACTCCGGGAAGAAGAAGTACCCGGTGGTCGTCGCCAGATAGTCCTTGAAGAACGTGCCTCCGGTGCCGCGCGCGCGAATACCGATCTGGCGGCGCACCATGAGGATGTGGTTCTGGCGCCAGGAGTGGAAACGGCGGTCGATCTCGAACGCGTTCTCGGCCAGTTGGAACAGATCGTTCTGGGTCCAGCGGTCACGGTAGACGTCGAGCAGGCTGAGGCCGTGACGCTCGAACACGTCGAAAAACGCGCCGCGCAGCGTGCGCGGGTATTCCGCGATCAGACCGGGCCAGAGCTTTTCGGTGCGCGCGACATATTCGTCCCCGGCGGTTTCGGGCAGGCCGATCATCACCTCGACCTCGCGGAACTGGCGGGACTGCATCCCAGATGCGCCGGTAAGCTGGCTGCGAAACTCGGCGAAATCGGCGGCCGACATGGTTTCGAGCACCGTCCAATGCGCCTCGGCCAGTTTCATGATCTCGCCGATCCGGCGCATTAGCCAGTTGGCGTGGCGCACGTCATCCGCGTCGAGCATCGCGACGATCCGGTTCAGGTCAAAGATGATATGTTTGAACCAGAGCTCCAGCACGTGGTGTACCGTGACGAAGATGTGCTCTTCCGGATGCGGCGTGACCGGGCGCATGACAGTCAGCAGCTTGTCGAGCTGCAGGTGGTAGATGTAGTCGAACTTTTCGCCCTCGGGCGCTTGGGTATCGGTCATTTCGCTTCCCCTGTGTCGTACCGGTCGCCCGGTTGGAGTGTTTCGTCACGTCGGTCGAACGTGGCCCAAGTGGGGCGGATCAGTTCGAACGTGTCTTTGGTGCGGACATACCCGCTGGCATGGGTCCGGCCGACCAGATCGAGCGCCTCGGCGTGGAGATGGCCGCGCGCCGGGTCCTTTACGAAGGCTTCGTCGATCTGCATGGCCACGATGCGTCCGATGACGACCGTTTGGCAGGGGCCGGTCACGACCGACGACAACGCCGTGCATTCGAGTGCGACCGGGCTTTCCGCGATGCGCGGCGGGCGTGTCTTGGCCGAAGGTGCCGTCGTCAGCCCGGCGAGCGCCAGTTCATCCATCCCGCGCGGCGCATCCACGGCCGTGACGTTCATTTGCTCGGCAAGATGCTCCGGCACGAGATTGACGACGAATTCGCCGGTTTCGAGGATGTTGCGCGCCGTGTCCTTGAACCCACGGTCCGGGTCGGCGAGCAGGCCGAGGGCGAGCGTCGGCGGGGCAGACCCCATGATGTTGAAAAAACTGTAAGGCGCGGCATTGACCCCGCCATTCCCGTCGAGCGTCGTGACCCACGCGATCGGGCGCGGATAGACGCTCGCGGCGAGCAGCTTGTACACAACAGGTGTCTCGAGAGTGTCGAGATCGAACAGCATCAGGTCGTGCTCACCGCCGGTTTGGGGCGCGTATCGACCTCGAGCCGGAAGATGTCGGGCCGCGCATAGTGCCCCGTTACGTCGAAATCATACTTGCCGCGCGCCAGATCTTTGGCGTCGAGATCGGCATAAAGCACCGTCTCGCCCTCAAAGTTCGGGCCCGCCAGAACCTCGCCCGCCGGGCTGAGGATGGCGCTTCCACCGCGCATCATGACGGTGTCGGGATCGTCACCGAGAGCGCTTTCGTGGGCGTCATCAAATGCGCCCCGCGTGATGTACTGGCAGGCGGTCAGCACGAAGCAACGACCTTCGAGTGCGATGTGGCGCATGGTCGAAAGCCAAGTGTCACGGTCGTCGGCGGTCGGAGCGCAATAGATCGTAACGCCTTGCGAATACATGAACATGCGCAGCGTGGGCATATAGTTTTCCCAGCAGATCACCGCACCGATCGTGCCGAAATCCGTGGTGAAGGTCGGCATGGTCGAACCGTCGCCAAAGCCCCAGACAAGCCGCTCTCCTGCAGTCGGCATCAGCTTGCGGTGCTTGCCGACCAGCCCGTGCTTGCCGTCGAAATAAAGCGCGGTGCAATAAAGCGTGCCGCCGTCGCGCTCGATTACGCCGATCACGACGAAAAGGCCGGTCTCGACGGTCACTTCGGCAATCGCCGCGACCTCTGGCCCGTCGAGGTCTATGGCGCGTTCGTGATACCGGGCGAAAGCGTCGCGCCCTTCGGGCTTGCGCATGCCGATGGGCGCGCCGAAGCTTTCGCCTTTCGGATAGCCGCCGATCAGCGCCTCGGGAAAGACGGCGAGCCGGGCGCCTTGCGCCGCGACTTCGCGTAGTTTGTCGGTGACCTTTGCGGTTGTGGCCATCGCGTCGTTCGGGTTGGACGCGATTTGTACGACGGCAACTTTCGTCATTGTTCGTTCCCCCTGCGCGCATCGATGCGGGAATTGACGACCGGGTTGCGCAGCGTGCCGATCCCATCGACCGTGGCGCAGACCACATCGCCGGGCCACAGCCATTCCTGCGGATCGCGCCCCGCGCCGACGCCAGCGGGCGTGCCCGAGGCGATCACATCGCCGGGTTCCAGCGTGATCCCGGTCGAAATGTCGGCGATCAGTTCATCCACTTTGAACAGCATATGGCTGGTGTTGGAGCGCTGCTTCTCGACGCCGTTCACGGTCAGCCAGAGGTCAAGGTTCTGCGGGTCCGGGATTTCATCCGCCGTCACGATAAGAGGGCCGAAAGGCGCATAGGAATCCATGCCCTTCGAGAAAATCCATTGCCCGGCACGGCGATTGTCGCGGGCGGAAATGTCGTTCATCACGGAATAGCCGAACACGTGGGACAGGGCATCTTCACGCGCCACGCGGCGCGCCTTGGTGCCGATGATCACGGCAAGTTCGACCTCCCAGTCCATCTGTTGCGTCATGTCTGCGTCGTGCAGGATCGGGTCACCGTTCCCGATCACGGCCGTCGAAGGCTTGGAGAACACCACGGGCTCTTTCGGGAGGTCCGGGTTCGTGTCCAGCGCCTTGGCGCTTTCCGCGACATGGTCGAGGTAGTTCAGGCCGATGCCGAAGACGTTCTTGCGCGGGCGCGGGATCGGCGCGAGCAGGATCGCGTTCTGCAGAGCGGTGGAGGTTCCGATGGGCGGCGTGTCTTTGATATCTTCGAGCACGGATTTCAGCGCGGCGAGGCCGGGTCGGCCCGCGTCGATCATGTCGAGCATCGTGTCGGGGAAGGGGAGGCCGATCGCCTCACCCAACAGGCCGACATCGACCATCTGGTCCGCGACGATGACGCCGAGACGGGCGGGGGCTGAGGTTTCGGTTCTGAACGTTGCGAGTTTCATGTGTTACTTCACCATTGGTTGGTAGCCGCCATTGTCGCCAAACGCCTGCTCACGGTAGAGGCCGAGCTTGCGCATGACCGGCAGGTCGTTGAGGCAGAACAGGCAGGCGTCTTCGCTATCGGACGCATTTGCATGCTCGTGCCAGGCCCAGGAGGGCACGCAGAAGATATCGTGTTCGGTCCAGTCGAAACGCTTACCGTTGATGATCGAATACCCGCTGCCCTTGGCGACGTGGTACAGATAGCTTCCCGTATGCCGATGCGCCTTGGTCTTTTCGCCCGGACGCAGCATCTGCATCGACGCGCCCAATGTCTGCATCACCGAGCCATTCGTGACCGGATTGACGTATTCCATCATCACGCCGTCATAGGGCGAACCGTCGGTGCAGGCGGCGTATTTGAGAAGAGACTCGTAGGTCGGTTCCCACTCGTACTTGAACATCGGACTATAGCCCTTGTTCCAGTCTCCGCCCGAGGGTGTGAGCCCCGGATTGCCCCAGGTCTTGGTCATGTCGTCCACCTCATAGGTGACGGCCTGACTGAGATCGGGATGCACTTCGTAGAAGTTCGCCTCCATCGCGTTGACGAAGGGGATGTCGAGCCCGTCCTGCCAGATACAGGGCGAGCCGTCGTCCGACACCGCGTGTTCATGCCATGTGCCATTTGGGGTGAGGACGAAGTCGTTATGGCCGAGTGTCATCTTGTGGCCGTCGACCACCGTGTAGGCTCCGGTGCCTTCCATGATAAAGCGGATCGCGCTTGCCGAATGGCGGTGGGCCGAAGCGACTTCGCCGGGGTGCATGACCTGCAGGCCCGCGTAGATCCAGCCGACCGCCGCCGCGACGTCGGTGCGCCCGGGGTTGTTGAAATAGATGACCCGGCGCCCTGCTTTTTCGGGCGTCACCAGATCGACCGAGCGCAGAACATGTTCGCGCAGATCGCGGTAGCGCCACAGGACCGGAACCGACGAGCTTTGCGGTTCCCACGGCTCGATTTTGTTGGCGACAGTCCAGAGCGCGCCCGCGTCGAAGGTTTCGAGCTCGTCGTAATAGGCCAGCAGTTCGGGCGTGTCCTCGACATTCGCCCGGCCCGCCACATCTTCCCGATGGTTCTCTCGTTTCTCACTCATCGCAAAACCTCCTTGGGTGATGGTTCGCTTTTGTCTGTTTCGGGGTCCTGATTTGCCGGAGGCGGCGTTGCACCGCGCATCCCCATCGCGAGCGCAGCCTCCCGGCCGCCGTACCCGTCGATCATCGCATCCTGATCGGCAAAGGCGCGCGCGTTGACCGCCTCGGGGTCGCAGAATTGTCTGAGCCGTCGTTCCATGTCGGCAAGGATACTTGCATGGGCGGGGTCAGTCGCCAAATCCCGCGTTTCCTCGGGGTCGGTTTCGAGATCGAAGAGTTCCGGGGGAAAACCGACGTAGTGGTGATATTTCCACCTGCCGTGGCGCAGCATGTAGGCGCCCGAGACCGCGCCGACCGCGTGGTACTCGCTGAAGACCTCGCGTTCAGGATCGTCCGGCTCGCGCGCGATCTGGGTCAAGGGGCGCAGGCCCTTCGAGCCTTCGAACGCCACACCGAAGGCCTGCGGGATCGTCACCGAGAGGTCGAGAAGGCTCACGGGGGTCGTGCAGCGTCGCACCGGCACGCCGGGACCGGCCATGATCATCGGAACTGCGGTGCTTTCCTGATAGAGCGTGGATTTGCCCCAAAGCCCTCGGGTCCCGAGGTTGTCGCCGTGGTCCGAGCAATAGACGACCAATGTGTCCTCGCCAAAGCCAGCGTCCTCCAGTGCGGTCAGGATGCGCCCGACGTTGTCGTCGAGCCATGTGCAGAGGCCGAAATAGGCGGCGATGGCGCTCAACCGTTCCTCATCGCTGGTGAATTTGGCCTCGTTGTCCATGTGGTCGTTCTGTTTTTCAGCCCACGCGTGCCGGGTGTAGCCCCCACGCAAGCTAAGCTTGGGCTCCTTGATCGTGTCGAGGGGGTAGAGGTCGAAGTAGTCTTTCGGCACGACGAGCGGAAAGTGCGGAGCGACCAGTCCGACATAAAGACACCAGGGTTGGCGATCGCCCGACGCGGCGCGGGACTTGAACCAGCCCTCGGTCTTGGCGACGACGGAGCGGTCGTACTCGGTATACTTGCTTTCGCCGGGGCCGATGTATTCGCCGAGCATCCGCCCGGTCCCCGCGACACGCTCGCCTTCACGCCGGATCGATCCCCAGACCATGCCGACACCATTGGCGACCATCATCGGGATGTGTTCGACGTCGAAGCCCGCCGGGTCTTCTTGTGCGCGGTAATGCAGCTTGCCGATCGACTCGACGGGGACGTCTGCATTCTGGAGCGCATGTCCCCACCCCGGCATCTGGCCCGCGTAGGGCATGGCATTGTCCCAGAGCCGGGTTTCGTGGACATAGCGCCCGGTCGCGAAACTGGCACGCGCAGGCACGCAGATCGGGCAGGGGGTGTAGGCATTCTCGAACAGTGTGCCGCGCGCGGCGAGAGCATCGAGATTGGGCGTGCGGATCTGGTCATGCCCGGCGCATCCCATCGCGCGCGCCTGATGTTCGTCGGACATGATGACGAGGACGTTCGGCTGGCTCATGGGGCGGGGTCCAGTATCGCGACCAGCTCATCGGGACGTTCGATCATGGCATCGTGCAGGCAGTCGAGCTCATGGCTGCGCCAGCCCGGCGCGTCCCGATACTTTTCGTAGAAAGCCCAGAACGGCGAGGGTTTATGGCGCAGGCAGATGATATAGTCCTTGTTCGCGATCTCGTTCTCGCGCCCGTCCAGCGTGACCCCTTTGCCGAAACACGATCCCGGCTGCGGTGTCGCCATCGATCTGAGCCACTCGATCCGTTCCGGTGCGACCCAGCGCTCGAAACCCGTAGGGTCCATGTGTCCGTCAGGACGTCGGGCGGCAGCCACTTCGGCCGCGCGTTCCGGGTTCGACAGCGACGCGGCGCTCTGGCCCGAAACCTCGGGCACCATCGCATCGAGATAGACGAGCCGGCCAATCCGCTCGGGCATTCGAGACGCGACGCCGGTGACGATGGTCCCGCCATAAGAATGGCCGACGAGGGTGAACCCCCTCAGGTCTTCCCATTCGACCAGCCCGGTGATGTCCGCAACATGCGTGTCCGGTCCGTGGACGCAGTCGATCAGATGCCCGCGATCCGCGAGACCCGTGAGGGACGGGGCAAAGACGCGGTGACCGCGCGCGGTAAGCCGCGCTGCGACGTCCCGCCAGCACCAGCCGCCATGCCATCCACCGTGAACGAGGACGTAATCAGTCATGCGAATTTCCTTTCCGGGCCAGTCAGATACTGCCGCGCGACGAGGCCCGCGCCGATCACGATCCCGGCCAGATGGACCGCCGGGATCGCCATGATGACGGCAACCGCCAGCGCGAGCCGCAGTGCGACCTCCCACCCGGCGAGGCGGCGGATATCGAACCAGGCCAGCGCGCTGGCGAGCAAGTAGATCGCGAAACTCAGCCGCACCAGAAGCCAGGCGAGCGACACAGGGTGAATGTTCCCGTCATACCCGTCGAGGAACGACAGACCGACATTGCCCGGCGTCGGGTCGAGCACGGCGGGCTGAATGAGCAGCAGCTCAGGGTAGAACGCGAAGATGAAGGGGATCACGAACATCAGAACACCGACCCTCACCGCGGCAAACCCTGTCGCCATCGGGTCGGTCTTGGCGACCGAGGCCGCAGCGAACGCCGCGATTGCAACCGGCGGCGTGATCGCCGAAGCGATGGCGAAGTAGAAGATGAACATGTGAGCCGTGAAATTGGCGATACCCAGCCCCGAAAGCACCGGCCCCATCAAAAGCGCCACGTTGATATAGGCGGGGACGGCGGGCATCCCCATGCCGAGGAGGACCGCCAGAACCATCGTCAGCACCAGCGCGAAGAACAGAAAGATCGGGGTGGACGCACCGGAAATCGGCAACGAATTGAGCCATCCCAGCACGTCGACGGTGATGTAGCCGGACAGGCCCGTGAAGTTGAGCGAGAACCCGATGATCGAGACCGCGAGGAACATCAGGTAGAGCGTCGAGATCATCACACCCGAATTCGCGAGGGCCGCGACGACCTTGCGCGGTTTCCGGCGCACATCGGGGTCCAGAAAGATCAGGAACGACAAGAGGATGACGGCCCACCAGCCCGCACTCCCGGCATCGCCTGCGGAGTTCTGGATCAGCTTCAGAACATAGGGCAACTCGCCCGCGATGCAGCGCCCGGCCTCGATGGTCTGCTGGACGCCCAACAGGCCGCCCATCAACCCACAACCGATCGCATCTTTCGGGGTCATCAGCAGCGCGACGATCAGCAGAAGCGGCGCGAAGATCATGATGAGGTACATATAATCGGCGCGGCTCAGCCGCATCTCCTCGGTCGCTTCGCCGACGGCTTCGATCCCCTGTTTGCGCGACTGGAAGAGCACGGCGAGGAACAGGGTGCCGTAGTAGGCGAGCGCCGGGATGAGCGCGGCGAGGATGACCTGTCTGTAGGGCACAGCCGTGAGCGCGGCGAGGACAAAGGCGGCGACCCCCATGACGGGTGGCATGATCGACCCGCCCGAAGAGGATGCCGCCTCGATCGCCCCCGCGAATTTCCGCGAGAACCCGCGTTTGATCATCATCGGGATCGTCAGGACCCCCGTGGACATCACGTTGACGACAGGGCCGCCCGAGATCGTGCCGAAAAGCGCCGAGCTGATGATTGCCGCATGGGCCGGGCCGCCGCGCAGTTTGCGCGTCCAGAGGAAGGCGAGCTTGATGAGCGACTGACCTCCGGCCGAGGCCGCAAATAGGGCGCCCAGAACCAGATAGGGAAAGACCACGTTGATGAGGACCGCCATGAATTGGCCGAGCAGTCCGGTGGAGTTGTTGACGAGAATGTCCACCATCGCCGGACGTCCGTCGAGCAATTGGCGCGGCTCGCCGCCAAGCTTGGTGACGAGGTATTTGTTGATCCCGTCCGTGCCGTAGAAGTACCAGACCAGAACCGTGGCGATCGTGTAGACCGAAATGACGATCGCAACGAGGACGAGCGGCAGGCCCCAGACCCGGATGTTGTAGCCGAGGAAAACGATCATTGCCGCGCTGATGAGCGCGAAAATCCAGACTCCCAAGGTGTTGATGCACGAGGGGTCTTCGACCGAGGTTGGCACCGGCAGACCATAGAGTTCGGCGAATTCGACCTCCTGCGCGAGGCTCCGCGCGATGAGAGCGGCGCGTTCTCCGGTGAACTGGTCGATCAGGCAGACCGAGCGGATTTCGATCAGGTAACTCAGGGATACCGCAAGCGCGGTGGCGACCAGCGCAATGTCGATGGCAAAGCCCAGGGTCTGTTTCGCTTTGCCCTGTGCCGCCCAGTGGCGGCCCATCGAATGGGTAAGCGCCACGATGATCATCATCAGCGAGAAGATGATCGGATAGAGAAACTCATAAGGAAACTTGCGGATCGCAAAGTTCGGGTTGCCGGTGAGCCCAATCAACAGATCGTCGAGACCGGGAATGCCGGGCATGTTGTTGAGCATACCGATGACGATCAGCACCAGTCCCAGTGATAGGGCGATCCGCTTGGCACGGTCTGGCGTCGTGGCGCGAGGGTCGCGCTGGGCGTCGTCTGTCGTCGTATCGGACACTGGTGTCGCTCCGCGTCGTTGCCGGTGGCTGTGCCGGTCGGGTGAATAGCTGATGGAGGCGAATTGCCCCGCGCCCGGACAGGGGCGCGGGGGGTGGGGGTCAGGGCTTGGCGCACTCGGGAATGGTGTATCCAGCCTCTTCCCAAGCCGCGATGGCGCCGGGGTGGTACTTCAGCGGGTTGGGCCCGCAGAAACCGGACAGTTCCGCGTCGATCACGCCGATCCCCATGTTCACGGCGTAGGGCGCGCTCGTCTTGAGCGTGTCCATCGTGCGGATGTATTCGGCGACCATAGCTTTGACGACGTCGGCGTCGACATCCTTGTTGACCAGTTCCGCGCCGGTGATGTTCACGCTGCGCCAGATGCCATCTTCGGTGGCCACGGTGACGTCGTCGTCATAGCCGAGTTGCTCGACCGGGATCGTCACCGGCGCGTTGCCCGGTGAGGTCGCCCAACGCCGAAACGCCTCGGATTCGAACATGTCTTTCGGGACAGACTGGATGGTGACGCGACCGGCTGCGACGGTGGTGATGATGCGTTGCGACGGGTGCGATTCCGGCAGCACGAAGACGTCGGCCGAGCCATCCGAGATCGTCCGGCCCGACTGGCCCCAATTGACCTGAATGCCCTTGTAATCGTCGCCTTCCGCGACGCCGCCGACGATCTGCATCAGCTGACGCGCGCCAACCAGCGCCCCACCGGCGGGCGGACCGTTATAGATCGTGCGGCCGCTCAGATCGTCCCAGCCAGCAAAGCCTGTGCTGTCGTAGGAAAACATCGTGTAGCCACCCAAGTTGTAGGGGTAGAGCGCCCGCAGGTTCGATGCGAGTTCGGCGCCCTTTTCGGCTCCGATCGCTGCGAAGGGCCCGACGCCTTTCGACAGCATGAACACGAGGATCAGCGGTCCGTTTGCAAGCTCGGCTTTGCCATCGGCGACGTCGAGGACCGCATCGGTCAGCGTAAGACCGGACCGCACCTGCAGGTCAGCGATCCCGGCGGCTGCCGAAATGTTCGAGAGGTTGGTGATCGACATATAGGGCGGACCACCGGGTGAGGCGGTCTCGGCTGTCAGGATCGGCTGCGCATAAGCGCTGGTGACGGCAAGGCCGAGTACGGCGGCCAAGGCCGGAAGTCTGAAGTGTCTAAACATTTTAGCTCCCTGAGATCTGGCTTTGGTGCCAGTTGGACTCGACCTGAATTCTTTAGGTCTGCCGTGAGGCTCACACGAATCATGGACGGCTGGCAAGAAAAAATGTGGCATAAGCAACAAAGTTAAGTCTGGCGCTGCCTGCGAGAACCGAGGTATTGCGGCAGGGGGCGATCGGCGTTGCTAAAGCAATGATGCGCGGCGAAGGGCCTCTGAATGTCTAGGGAAAGCAGGTCACGTGGCAGAAGGTACAGCCGTCGCCGAGCGCGAAATTTTCAACATTCCGGTGCGCCGACTGGCCGCCAAGCTCAGCCTTCTGGTCCAACGCGAAGTGCTACGGCCCTTTGGGCTGCGTATTCAGGAATGGCGGGTGCTCTGGTCGCTCGTGCGCGAGGGCGACGCGCATCTGCGTGAGATCGCGCGCCGCGCCTCGGTCGACCCCAGTCACGTGAGCCGACTGCTCGGCAAGCTCGAGAAGGACAAGATCGTAGAGCGCTTCCCCGACCCGGATGACGGTCGCCGCACGATGTTTCGGATCACGCCAAAGGGCAGGGCGCTCTATGACGAGGTGCGTCCGGTTGCGACCGACATCAGCCTTCAGTTTCAGGAACTCTATAGTGATGCGGAATACGCCCAACTCATGGAACTGCTGGAACGCGCGTCGGTACGTGCGGATCAATTGCTCGGCGGCGTCGAGGTCGAAGAGCTCGTTGCCGACTGAACAGGCCTTTTGGACCGCCAACGAGGGCGGCAAGACGTGGAGATGAATTCAATGATCGTCGAGGAGCGCAATTACTCGCTGAAGGTCGGAGGTGTCGCCGAATTCATGAGGATCTACGAAGCCGAGGGGCTGGACCTTCAGCGTCGTATTCTCGGCCGGATGGTCGGCTACTTCACCACGGATTTCGGCCGGTTGCACCAGATCGTCCACCTATGGGCGTATCGCGATCTCGCCGAACGCGATCAACGCCGCGCCCAACTGGCCCAAGAGCCTGAGTGGCGGGCCTTTCAGCAAAAGACCGGGCCGCTGATCGTCGAACAGACGAACCGGCTCTTGCTGCCTGCGTCGTTCAGTCCCTGGTTCTCGGACGAGGGTGATCAAGGCTAAAGGGTAGCCCCTCCCTATCGGCACACAGCGGCAATGGCCGTTGCGACCGGGGCAATCGCCTTCGTGTTCAGCCCTGCGATGTTGATGCGCCCACTGGCCGGAAGATATACGCCGTGATCGCGCTCGAGCGTCGCGGCCTGCGCGGGGCTGGTCCCGAGAAGCGAGAACATCCCTTTCTGGCCCGCGAGAAAATCGAAGCGCTCCGAATTGGTCTGTTGACGCAGTTCGTCGGTCAAAAGCCCACGCAGGTCGTTGATCCGGCGGCGCATGGTGTCGAGTTCTTCGATCCATGACGCGCGCAACGCCTCGGTTTCGAGGACCCTTGCGACGACCGATGCGCCAATGTCGGGCGGCATCGAAAACGCGGATCGCGAAATATAGGCGGCGTTGTCAAAGCCGACCTGCTTCAGCTCAGCCGACGCGGTCTTGACGATCGCGGCCCCGACACGATCGCGGTAGAGGCCGAAGTTCTTCGAGCATGAGGCGGCAATCATGACCTCTTCGCATCGCGTCGCGATCAGACGCAGCCCTTTCGCGTCCTCGTCTAGCCCGTCGCCCAGCCCGAGATAGGCGATGTCGATCAAAGGGATCGCGCCGCGTTTTTCCAGAAGCGCTGCCACCTCGGCCCACTGGTCGAGGCTCAGATCGGCACCCGACGGATTATGGCAGCATCCGTGCAGGACGACGATATCGCCCGCCGGGACTTGGGCGAGTGCAGACATCATTTCGTCGAACAGAAGCGTGCCGGTCCTGACGTCGTAATAGGGATAACTGGCGGTGATCAGACCAGCCGCCGCCGCGATGGGCCCGTGGTTCGGCCAGGTCGGAGCGCTGAGCCAGACCACCGCGTCGGGCATGACCTGAAAGGCGAGGTCGAGCAGGTTCTTGATCGCACCGGTCCCGCCCGGCGTCTGCACCGCAAAGGTCCGCGCCGTGTCCAGACTTTCACCGAGTACCAGCTTCGACACGGCGTCGTTGAACGCCGGATTTCCGGCGGGCGAGATGTAGGTCTTCGTGGTCTGCGCGGCCAGAATGTCACGTTCCGCCTGCTTCACCGCCGCTGGGATCGGCGTATGTCCGGTCTCGTCGCGATACACACCGACGCCGAGGTCGAACTTCTGCGTGCGTGGATCGGCGTTGAACTTCGTCGTGATCGACAGGACCGGATCGGGTGGGAGCGGGGTCATCAGGGAAAACACGGCGTATCTCCGAACGAGAGAGGAAGGACGTGTGATCTTTGGTAGGGAATAATTGTTGCTTTGTCCACAAATTGCCGCGCGCGCGATGCACAACGACCAGCGCTCAGGCCAAAGACATGACGGGAGCGTACCCGGTCCGGGGTGGGCAGGGTCGTCGCGCGGTCGCGTGTCCTAATGCTCCGGCACGCCTTTCGCCCGCTTCAGGCGTTTCTGGGCGGCGATCCGGAACGGCGCGTTCGGCGCGCCGAAACCCGCATATCCCGGATCGCGTTGCAGGATCTCAAAGAACAGCCCGCCTGCAAACGCCTTGGAATAGCATTGAAAAAACGCGCCGCGCTCGTCGTGATCGTAGAGCACGTTCATCGCCTGCATCCGGGAGAGCAGATCGGGGGCGATGTCGAACCGCGCGGCCAGATCGTCGTAGTAGTTCTGCGGCATCCCAAGCGGCTCGAACCCGCGCGCCGTCAGGTCCTCTAGCGTCGCAAAGATGTCGTCGGTCGCCAGCGCGACGTGCTGGACCGAGGCCCCGAACGTGTCGGACAGGAACCGGCCGGCAAGAGTGCGGTGGCTGTCGGCCCCGTTCAGCGTGACCTTGAGCGCGCCGTCCGGGCTTTCGACGACCTGACTGCGCACCAGCCCGTCCGGGTCGAACACATCGACCATCGCCGATTTCCGCATGTCGAAGACCGAGGTGTAGAACAACGTCCACGACAGCATGTCCTCGTAGCTCATGGTCTGTGCGATGTGGTCGATGCCCTTGATCCCGGCACCCTGCGGCGTGTCGCTCTGGCCGAACTCGACCTGCCAGACGTGTTCCAGCCCGGTGCCCTCGTCGATGAAATGCAGGACCGAGCCGGAAAGGCCCCGAATGGCCGGGATGTCCAACTCGCCGGGCCCCGTAGGCTGGGCGAAGGGCGCGATTCCGAGCGCGCCCGCCCGCGCCACCACCGCCGCCGCATCCGCCACGCGCAGGCCGATGTCGCAGACAGTGGTGCCGCGGGTGTTGAAGGCCGTGGCGGCATGGCCCTCGGTCTCTTCGTTCAACACGATCCGCACGCCGCCCTGGCTCCAGAGCGTCACCGATTTGTTGCGGTGCGTGCCGGAGGGCGAGAAGCCGAGCGTGCCCAGGAGGGCCTCTAACCGCCGCGCCTCATCCCCGCGCGTGGCGAATTCGATGAAGCTCACCCCGTGGCTCGCCACCCGAGGCGGGATCGGCGCGAGCCCCACGTCCAGCGAAGGCTCCGCCGCGCGCACGTCATCCATCAGCGCGATCAGCGAACGATATCCGTCCTGCGCCACCTGCCGGGTCGAACCGCCCCGGAACTGATCGTTGAAGATCTCCAGACTGATCGGCCCGCCGTAGCCCGCCGCCATCACCGCGCGCATAAAGCCGGTGACGTCCAGATCGCCTTCGCCCGGCATATTGCGAAAGTGGCGCGACCAATAGAGCAGGTCCATGTCGATCTTGGGCGCATCGGCCAGTTGGATGAAGAAGATCTTGTCGCCGGGTATGCGCCGGATCGTTTCGGGGTCGATGCCGCGCCCGAGCGTGTGGAAGCTGTCGAGGATCAGCCCGATGTTCGGGTGATCGGCCCGGCGCACGATCTCCCACGCGTCGCGGTGGTCGTTTACGTGCTTGCCCCAGGCCAGCGCCTCATACCCGACACGCATCCCACGCTTGGCCGCGCGTTCGCCCAGTTCGGCGAAATCATCCGCCGCCCGGTCGATGCCCCCCAGCGCCTTGGGGTGGCAGGACGAGCAATAGAGCACGAGGTCGGTGCCAAGCTCGCCCATCAGGTCGAACTTGCGCTCGGCCCGGTCGAAGGCTTTGGAGCGGTAGGGTTCCGGCAGCCCCTCGAAGTCGCGGAAGGGCTGGAATAAGGTAATGTCGAGCCCGTGGTCGCGCACCATCCGGCCCACGTCGCGGGGGCTGCCGTCGAAGGCGATGAAATCCTGTTCGAAGATCTCGATGCCGTCGTAGCCCGCCGCCGCGATGGCCTCCAGCTTGTCCGTCAGGGACCCCGAGATCGAGACGGTCGCGATGGAGGTTTTCATGGCTTACCCCTGATAGCCCAAGAGACGCGGCAGGAAGAGCACGAAGTCCGGCACGAAGGTGATGACCATGAGTGCTACCAGCAGCGCGATGATGAACGGCCACACGTCGCGGATGATCCGCCCCACCGGCTGTTTCGTGATGTTCGCGGTTATGAACAACAAAAGCCCGTATGGTGGCGTGATGAGCCCGATCATGGCGTTCACAACGACGATCACCCCAAAGTGGACAAGGTCGATGCCCATCGCGCGCACCGAGGGGATCAGGATCGGCACGATGATGAGCAGGATCGCACCGCCCTCCAGCACCATGCCGAGGGCGAGGAACAGCAGGTTGATCACGATCAGGAACCAGAAGCGGCTGAGTTCATATTGCCCCAGAAATTCGCTGATCGAAACCGGCAGGTTTTCCCGCGTGATGACGTAGTTGAACGTGATCGCACCCGCGACCAGCACACCGACGCTCGCGGTCGAGCGGGCCGAGCCCAGAAGCGCCTGATAGAAGTCCTTGAACGAGACCGAGCGATAGAACAGCGCCGAGACGAGCAGGGCGTAGAACGCGGCGACGGCCGCCGCTTCGGTCGGGGTCATGATGCCGCCGTAGATGCCGCCGAGCAGGATCACCGGGAGCATGAGCGCGGGCAGTGCCTTCCACGTGATGCCGGGCAGTTCGCGCATCGGCACGACCTCGTCCACCGGGAAGTTGTGACGGCGGGCCATGACATAGTTCATGACGCCCATCATCAGAGCCATCAGCAGACCGGGCAGCATCCCGGCGGCGAAAAGGAACCCGACCGACTGGTCTGACACGATGGCGTAAAGCACCATCGGGATCGACGGCGGGATGATCGGGCCCACCGTGGCGGTGGCGGCGGTGATCGCGGCGGCGTAGCTGTGCGAATACTTCCCGTCGCGCGTCATCAGGTTGATGATGATCTTGCCCATGCCCACCGCATCCGCGACCGCAGAGCCGGACATGCCGGAAAAGATCAGCGACGACACCACGTTGACGTGCCCCAGCCCGCCCCGGAACCGGCCGACGAGGGCCTGCGCGAACCTGAGCAGACGGTCGGCGAGCGAGCCGATGTTCATGATGTCGGCGGCGAGGATGAAAAGGGGGATCGCCAGCAGCGTGTAGTTGTTGAACAGGCCCTGAAGCAGGGTCTCGGACGCGATCGACGGATCGAAGCCCTTGAAGATCAGGTAGACGAAACTGCCCGCGATCATGGCGAGACCGACCGACGCGCCCATGAGCGTCAGGGCCACGATCAGGATCAGGGAAAGCGTGAACGGATCAATCATAGTCGTGCGTCTCCGCTCTCGTATCGGGAACTGCCGTAGGGCCCGTTCCGCGCAGCCCGGCCCAAGCGGTCATCAGGCCGCGCACGGCGACCGAGACGGCGAAGGGGATGTAGACGATGAAGACCCAGAAGAACGGGATGCGGATATAGGCGGTCCGCTCGCGCATCATGAAGTCGATGTAATCCCACGACGCCGGCAGCGTGTAGAGAAAGATGGCGGCGATGGTCAGACCCGCGATCACGTCCATCACCCGGCGCACGCCGTAGGGCATGACCGAATAGACGATGTCGAGCCGGATGACGTCGGACTCACGCACCACGAAGGCGAAACCGAATAGGATGCCCCAGAGCCACGCGATGGTGACCCATTCGACAGTCCAGCCCACCGGCAGGCTCAGGAAGTACCGGAACACGATCTGCAGGATGAACGTCACGAACATGGAAAACAGGAGCAGTGCGAGGATGTTCTCGGCCCGCCTGCCTAACCAGTTCCAGATGGATTTCGCCTGTTCCATATGCCCCTCCGGCTCGTGAAGGCAGGCGAGGTGACCCCCGCCTGCCCATGTCATGCGTCGTGCAGCTTATTGGCCGACGGCAGAGATCGCCTCGACCAGACCTTCGGGCCAGTCGGCGGAGTATTTGCTGTCGCGATAGACGCCCAGCACGTGCTCTTGGAAAGCAGCATTGTCGGGGGTGTAGACGGTGACGCCTGCGGCCTCGATCTCGGCACGCTTGCTTTCTTCAAGTTCCAGCGTCGACGCGTCGAGCGCGGCTTCGAAGTTGTCGGCGCATTCCTGCACCTTCGCCTGCTGCTCTTCGTTCATCGAATTCCACTTGTCGAGCGAGATGGTGAACTCGTTCGCGGCGATGAGGTGCGAGGTCGTGCCGAGGTAGTTGATGACCTCGTGGAACTTCATCGCGGCAGTCGCCGGGAAGCCGTTGTCCTGACCGTCGATCGCACCGGACTGAAGCGCCGTGTAGACTTCGGTGAAGGCAACGGGGACCGGGGTCGCGCCCATCGCCTGACCGACGAATTGCCAGCCTTCGCCGCCGGGCATGCGCAGTTTCATGCCTTCGAGATCGGCGGGCGTCATGTATTCCTTGTCGCCTTTGTAGCCGAGGTGACGGGCACCGATGTAGGGATAGGCGAGGATCTTGACGCCGGCCTTCTCTTCGATCTCGGCTTCCAGATCGGCCAGCACGTCGCTGTCATAGACGGCGCGCATGTGGTCGTAGTCGCGGAACAGGAACGGGGTGCCCAGAACGGATGTGCTCGGAACTTGGTTGTAGAAGTCGAAGATCGCCAGGTTGCCCATGTCGAGGTTGCCGCGCTGCATCGCGGTCAGCTCGGTGCCCTGCTGGAACAGCGTCGCGCCGTGATAGGGCTGGAAGTCGAAGCCTTCGCCCAGACATTCGCCGAATTCCGTCTTCAGGATTTCCGAGCGCGGATCGTTTTCCGGCACCGTGTCGGAATAGGTGATTTCGACAACATCCTGCGCGACCGCAGCACCGGCGGCAAAGACGGCCAGAGCCGAGATGGTGGTGAACAAACGCATGGTATTCCTCCCTTTCGCGTTCAGTTTGGATCGGTGAAGGCCTCGAACGTGGCCCGCATCCGGTTGGGATCGGGGACCAGCCCCGAAAACAGTTCAAAGGCGCGAACGGCCTGAAACACGGCCATGCCGGAGCCGTCGAGCACCCGGCACCCCCGCGCGCGCGCCGTGGCCAGAAGCTCGGTCTCGCGGGGGAAATAAACGATGTCGGCGACCCAGTGGCGCGGCTCGATGAGCGGGGCAGGGATCGCCATGCCCGGCAGCTTCGCCATCCCCATCGGGGTCGCATTGACGATGCCCTGCGCGCGGGGCGCGGCGGCGGCAAGGTCGCTGATCCCTTCGCCCGCGACGCTGGCGGCGAGGGTTGCTGCGGCATCGGCGTTGGCGTCGTAGATCATCAGGTCACGCACGCCGACCTCGCGCAGCGCATGCGCGACGGCACCGCCCGCGCCACCGGCACCGAGAAGCAGAACCGCGTCCTTGCCCGCGTCCGGCAAACCCCGGCGCAGGCTTTCCGCAAAGCCCCAGAAATCCGTGTTGTGGCCCCGGCGTTTGCCATCGGCGAACACCACCGTATTGACCGCCCCGACCTTGGAGGCGGCTGGAGACAGCTCGTCCAGCAGCGCCATCACGTCGCGCTTGAACGGAAAGGTCACGTTGAGCCCGGCAAAACCATCCGCCTGCGCACGGTCGAGGATGTCTGCGAGCGACGGCGCGTCGGTCATCGCGTCCGGGTCGATCAGCTCGTAGCGATAGTCGAGACCCAGAGCCGCGCCTTCCGCGACATGCATGGCGGGGGTTCGGGACAGCTGGATACCACGGCCGACCAAGCCGACAAGCACGCCTCGTGCATCATCGCGCGGCATCTTTTCGATGCGGTCAGGTGCGGCGCTTGCGGCCATCTTCAGCAGTCCTCCCAAGGGTCGAGCCGAGTCGCCCGATCCGTCGTCAAATTGTAACCGCGGTTTAATTCTGTCAATCGATTTGTTCTTCCGGTTTAATTTTGACCATGCTATCGCTATGGAGATCGGGGAGGGTCGATTTGCCTAACGCTCTGGAAAATAAGGGTAAGCCAAAGACCCGCTGGAAGCAGAATCCAGAAGGGGTCAAGCGCGATATCATCGAAGCGGCTATGGCCGAGTTCGCGCGAAGCGGACTTTCGGGCTCAAAGATTGACGACATTTCCGCCCAGACCAACACGTCCAAGCGGATGATCTACTATTACTTCGGCGACAAGGAAGGGCTCTATGCCAAAGCGCTCGAAGCGGCCTATGCCAAGGTGCGTCAGGGTGAGGAAAAGCTCGACCTCGACGAAGGATCGCCGCTCGAAGCCTTGGACCGGCTGGTCGCCTTCACTTTCGATCACCACCGCAAGAACCCGGATTTCATCCGTATGGTCATGATCGAAAACGTCCATCACGCGGACTACCTCAACAAGTCCGAGGTGATCCGCGATCTCAACACCGGGGCCATCTCACGTCTTGCCAAACTCGTGGCGCGCGGCGTCTCGGCGGGCGCGTTCCGCGAGGGGATCGATCCCATCGAACTCCACTGGCAGATCTCGGCCCTCAGCTTCTTCAACGTGTCGAATAAGCCGACCTTCTCGGCGCTCTTCGGCAAGACGCTTTATTCCCGTGACGGACAGGCCCGGTTGCGCGACCGCGCCGTGGCGATGATCCGGGCGGATGTTCAGAAAAGGTAAACTATGCTCAATCCACAGATCGACGCCTTCATGGCGAAATGGACCGCCGAATGGGCGACGCTGAAACCCGGCGCGACCCTGCCCGAGCGCAAGGCGCATTTCGAAGGCGTCGCGGCCAACATGGCCTTGCCCGCGCCGGACGACGTCGACCAGAGCGCCGAACACCATATCGACACCGAGGCGGGGCCGGTCCGGGTGCGCGTGTTCCGGCACACATCGGGCGGCACGCAGGATTGTCTGATCTACGCCCACGGCGGCGGCTTCGTTCAGGGCTCGCCCGAGACGCATGCCGACATCACGGCGCGCATCGCGTCTTGGAACCGTCAGACGGTCGTGTCGGTGGACTATTACCTCCTGCCGGACCATCCGTTCCCGACCGCGTTCAAACAGATGTGCGACGTGGCCCGGTGGTGTCATGCGAACGCCGGGATGCTGGGCATCGACCCGAGCCGCATCGCCATCGGTGGCGACAGCGCGGGCGGCAACCTTGCGGCAGCCACGGCCCTTGCGATGAAAGACGAGTTCTCGTTTCTCGGTCAGTTGTTGATTTATCCGGTCACGGAATTCGACCTTGAGCGCCCGTCGATGATCGCTAACGCCAATGCGCCGCTTTTGCAGACCAAAGGCATGGCCGCGAACAACCGGATGTTCGTGGGGGGCGAAGAGAATGAACACATGTTGCGCGAAGATCCGCGCTGCGCGCCCTACGTGGCCGACGATCACTCAGGCGCGGCCCCCGCATTTGTCGCTGTGGCCGAGAACGACCCGCTTTACGACAGCGGCGTGATCTATGCCGAAAAGCTCGAAGCCGCAGGCGTTCCCGTGGTGCTCGACCAGGGTGACGGGCTGATCCACGGCTACCTGCGCTCGATGGAGTATTGCGACGACGCGGTGGTCAAACTGCGCAAGATCTCCGACTGGCTCGCCGCGCTATGAGCGCACCGGTAGCCCCGGGGCTGGCTTTTGCCTTCACCATCGAGGCCGAGATCGACGCACCTCGGTCGGCAGGCGCTGGGCCGCATGGTGAACGGCTTCATATCCCGATTACGGGCGGGCGCGTGTCCGGCCCGCGCCTGTCGGGGCGCCTCCTGCCGGGGGGGTCAGATTGGCCGCTGATCGAGCTCGACGGGACCAGCCGGATCGAAGCGCGCTATACGATCGAGGCCGAAGACGGCACGCCGATCTATGTGGTGAACAAGGGGATGCGGGTCTCGTCGGACGCGGTGCGCGAACGGTTGCGGGCGGGCGAGGCGGTGGAACCGTCCGAGTTCTACATGCGCGCGGCCCCGGTGTTCGACGCTCCGACCGGTCCGCATCGCTGGTTGTCCGAGATGCTGTTCGTCTGCTCGATCGCCCCGGCGGGGCGCCGAATCCTGATCGACGTCTACAGCGTGACCTGACCCTTCAGGCAGGCGGCGCGGACCGTCGCGTTTCCACGATCCGCGCGCGCAGTCTACATCACGATTAGGTCGCGTCTGCGGTCTCGGCCGTCGAGAACCAGTTGCCAGCAGGGGTTTCGAGCCATTCCTCGCCTTCGTTGAAGGCCACGCCGACCGGATCGCCGCCGTCCTCGACAACCTTGACCTGCCGCTTGATGAACCGCCGGAGCATGACGATGCCCTGATCGGTAGTGCCGAGTTGTTCGTGGTTGTGCGCGGTGATGTCGCCCTGACTTTTCTGCGCCTCATAGTCGCCGGGATAGAGCTGATGTTCTTCGTCCGTCAGGTCTTCCCAGTACTTGTCGTTCATCTTCGACCGGATACGGCGCAGATCGCCCTCGGCCTTGACGCGCCCGGCCGAGTAGACGGTGAAATGCGTGTTGTCGATGGGCAGCACCCAGCCGAGGATCGTGCAGCGACCAGCCGTCAGTCGCGGGCTCGGCACAACGCGTAGGTTGGGCAGGATCACCTCGGAAATCCGGCGCAGCTTGCCCCCGTCCGGCAAGTCCCGGAACGAGGTGCAGCGCACGCCGAGGTCTTCGTTCGTGAACTTCACATCCGGCATCGCGGCCATTTCCGGCACGAACTGGGTGCCTGAGAAGGTGGCGTGCAGCACGACCACGTGGAACGGGTCGAGCACGTTTTCATAGTGCTGGAACCAGTTGAAATCCGCGACCTTCGGCCCGCCGATCCCGATCCCGTTGTCGTCTGCTTCGAGGAACTCGCCTTCGTCGAGGTTTTCGAGCAACTCATAACGGGGAAGGAGCGGCTTTTTCTCCGCGGGCCCCATATAGACCCAGATCAGCCCGTAACGCTCCTCGCACGGATACCAAGGCTGGCGCACATTGCCGCGCGTGCGTTCGCCCATGTTCGGCTCGCAGGGCTGTTCGACACAGTTGCCTTCGACGTCGAAAAGCCAGCCGTGGTAGCAGCAGCGGATGCCGCGATCCTCGACCTTGCCGTAATAGAGCGATGAGCCACGGTGGGCGCAGCGCGGGTGGACGACACCGGGGCGGCCGGTGCCATCGCGAAACAGGATCAGGTCCTCACCCAGCGCGCGGATGCGTTTGGGCGTTGCGGTCGCGTCCTCGCTCAGCCCCACCGGGTGCCAGTAGCGGCGCAGAAGCTCGCCCATCGGCGTGCCCTTTTCGACCTCGGTCAGGGCCACGTCGTGTTCGGGTTCGCTCAGATCGTATGCGGTCTGAAGGACCATTGTTTCTCCTCCTCCTTATAAATCCAGAACCAGCGTTCCGGTCTTGGCGCGGGAGCAGCAGATCAGCATCCGCCCTTCTGCGCGTTCTTCGTCGGTCAGGATCATGTCCTGATGGTCGGCTTCGCCTTCGATGATCTGGGTTTCGCAGGTCCCGCAGACGCCGACGCGGCACGAATTCTTGGCGTCGATCCCGGCATCGTGGATCGTCTCGAGGATCGACTTGTCGGCGGGCACGACCAGCGTTTCGCCTGTCCGCGCCAGTTCCACGATGAACTCGCCTGCGCCGGCCTTGGGTTTGGCTGGGGCAAAGCGTTCGAGATGGATCTGCTCGGGCGGAAAGCCCGCGTCCTGAGCGGCCGCCTCGAAGGCGTCGAGCATCGGGGTCGGGCCACAGCAGTACAGGTGCGCGTCGGGCGCGGCATCGGCGATCAGGGCGGCCATGTCGGGCATCCCGTCCTCGGCGTCGAACCGTGTGCTGGCACCGAGCGCGGCCAACTCATCGGCAAAGCCCAGCACGTCGCGCGACCGGGCGCAGGCGGTCATCGACCAGTCGCGGTCAGATCTGGAAAGTGCATCGGCCATCGCGAGGATCGGCGTCACACCGATCCCGCCTGAGATCAGGAGGGCAGGGGCGGTCGTTCCGTCGAGCGCAAAGGTGTTGCGGGGGCGCGAGATCGCGATCACTTGACCGGGTCTGAGCGCGTCATGTACGGCCTTCGACCCGCCGCGCGACGCCTTTTCGCGCAGGACACCCAGCACATAGCTCTGCGCGTTCGACCCTGCCGTCAGCGAATACTGCCGCACCGCGCCGCCGGGCAGATGCACGTCGACATGCGCGCCGGGTTCCGGGGCGGGCAGCGCGCCTGAGACGGGCGCGAGCAGCAGGCGCAGGATGCCCTCGGCCTCCCACGTCATGGTCTTTACGCGCACGTCTATCAGGTCGCTCATCTCGAAGGTCTTGGCTTCTAATTTCATCTGCAATTTGTTATTTCAGATGAAATTTGTTGTTGCAAGAAGAAATTCACATGTTAACTTAATCGGCGCAGGGAGAGGTTCTTATGGTCAAAATGCGCGAAGAAGAGGGGCAGGTGCCCAGCCATCTGGAGGATGGTGACTACGCGCTCGCCGACTCGCTCGCCGTGAGAATTGACTGGCTGAACAACGAGTTGGAGCGGCAGACCCGCGCGCTTCTTGAGATGCCGTTCGGGCTGACGCCGGTGGAATGGCGCTGCCTTGCGACGCTGTGTGTGCGCGGGGCGATGACCGGGGCGGACCTGTCCGAATTGACCGCCGAAAGCCCGGCGCAGATCAGCCGCGCTCTGCGCCGTCTGCGCGACGACGGGCTGGTGGCCTGGCCTGCCGGAACCCAAAAGCGCGGCTTCGGCGCCTCGTTCGCGACCGAGGAGGGTCGCGCGCTCTTCGCGCAGGTGAAACCGGTCATGCTGTCGCGCAACCTGTGGCTCCTCGATGGACTGGAGCCTGAGGAACGCACTGAAATTTATCGCCTTGTCGCCAAACTGCGCGCCCGGATGGAGGAGCTACCGGATGCGGACGCGCTGACCAGAAGGCTGAACCAATCAGCCCATGAAGCCACGAACACATGAGTTCTTTCAGGGAGGAATAAACATGAAGATGAAGATTGCGGCCTCGGCCCTCGCGCTGGCGGTCGGCATGACGCCCGCGTTCGCCGGGAAGGATGACGATACGCTGCGGATGGCGTTCGAGTATCCGATCTCGACGGTCGACGCCTATGCCGACTACAAGCCCGAAATCGAAATGTTGTCCCAGATGGTGTTCGACCGTCTGGTGACGTTCGACGAGGCATCGGGTGAATACAAACCGATGCTCGCCAGCGCGTGGGAGCAGGTGGACGAAACCACATGGCGCTTCACCCTGCGCGACGACGTGATGTGGCATGATGGCGAGCCGTTCACCGCCGACGACATCGTCTATACGCTCAATTGGATCATCGCCCCGGAAACGCAGGTGCGCCAGAAGGGTGAGATGAGCTGGCTCGCCGAGGCGGTAAAGGTCGACGACACCACCGTAGACCTCAAGACCAATGGGCTGACGGCGAATATCCTGTCGCTTCTGTCTTCGGGAGGGCACATCCTGCCCGAACACATCCACGGTCCGCTCGAAGACAAGGCCGAGTTCCGCAACAATCTCGTCGGCACCGGCATGTACGAGGTGACGGGGCTGACCAGCGACGGGCAACTCACGCTGACCGCGAACGATGGCTACGCGATGGCGTCGGACTATTGGGCCGCGCCCAGCATCGGGACCGTCGAAATCCGTGCCGTGCCGGACATCGGGGCGCAGACGGCGGCCCTTATGTCAGGTGACCTCGACTTCGTGCGCAACGCCCGTTTCGAAGAGGCGCAGGCCATTGCTTCGGCCCCGGACTACGAGGTGACGCTGTCCCAGTCGATCGCCTACATCTACATGATGCTCGACACCGACGGGCAGGCGGGGCAGGAGGCTCTGGCCGATCCCCGCGTGCGTCAGGCGCTCATCATGGCGGTGGATCGCGATGCAGTTCAGACCTCGCGCACCGGAGGGCAGGAGCCGTCGCGCACGGTGGATCACCTGTGCTGGGACTTCCAGATCGACTGCGCCTACAACACGCCGATCCCGGCCTATGACCCCGAGGGTGCCAAGGCGCTTTTGGCAGAGGCGGGTTATGGCGACGGCTTCTCGGTCACGATCCACACCTTCAACTCGGTCAAGGATTTCGCCGAGGTCGTGGGCGGCTACCTGTCGCAGGTCGGCGTGGACGTCGAGATCATCGGCCAGACCTTCGCGGCCTTCCGCAAGAGCCAGGCCGATGAAGAGTTCCAGATCCTGCTCGCCGCCTGGAACGGCGGTAAAGGTCCGGACTCGATGCTCGCCTTCCAGCCGTTCTTCAATTCGGACGTGCGCGATCTGCTGAAAGACCCGGCGGTGACCGAGGTGAACAAGGCGATCACCGGCGTGAACGTGGGCGAAGAACGGGCCAGCATGGTGGCGCAGGTCCTCGATGCATCGGTCGAGCAGGGCTACATGATCCCGATTTCCGGCATCCCGATCGTCTTTCTGCACAAGGCGGATCTCGAGATGAACGTGAACCGGATGTTGCCCTATTCGGTCTATCTCAACGACTTCAGCTGGGCTGAATAAGCCGGTTCAGGCAGACAAGATGCCCGGCCATCGGGGCCGGGCATCCCACCCAATTGGAACCGAACGATGATCCGTGTGATACTCCGCCGTATCCCGATGGCTTTGCTCGTGGCCCTGACGGTCTCGATCCTCGGCTTCGCGCTTCTGCGCCTGTCTGGCGATCTGGTGCGCGAGCTGGCTGGCGATACAGCTGGCCCCGAGCAGCTGGCCCAGGTGGCGCGCGCTTATGGCTTGGACAAGCCGCTGCCGATCCAATACCTCAACTGGCTCTGGGACCTGCTGCGCGGTGATTTCGGCACGTCGCTGTTCACCGGCGAGGCCGTGTCGTCGCTTATCGCGACCCGCGCGGGCCCCACGATCATCCTCGCGCTCGCCTCGCTCGTCGTCGCTGTCGTGATCGGTGTGCCGCTGGGCGTGCTGGCTGCCGCCAACCCGAACACCCTCACCGACCGGGTGATCGCCGTGGTCGCGGTCTTCGGTCAGGCGGTGCCGAATTTCTGGTTCGGTCTCGTCATGCTGGTGATCTTTGCGGTCAAACTGAAATGGCTGCCCGTCGCGGGTGACGACACCGCCGCGCATTTCGTCCTCCCCGTCATCACGCTCGCCCTGTCGATCATGCCGCAATTCGTGCGTGTGACCCGGTCCGGGGTGCTCGACGCGATGGGCGCGGACTATATCCGCACCGCCCGCTCCAAGGGCATTCCCGCCCGCCGCCTGTTCATGCGTCACGCCCTGCGCAACGCGATCCTGCCGGTCGTGTCGCTCTCGGCCGTGACGCTCGGTTTTCTGCTCGGCGGCTCGGTGATCGTCGAAAGCGTGTTTTCGATCAACGGCCTCGGGCTCTTGGCCTATTCCTCGATCCTGTCCAACGACTTCCCGGTGGTGCAAGCCATCGTGGTGATCGTGTCGATCGTCTACGTGTTCCTCACGCTCCTGTCGGACGTGGTGAATGCATGGATCGACCCGAGGCTCAGGGGATGACCATGACGAACCCCTCAGACCGCGCCGGGAACCCGACGCTCAGCCCCCGTCAGCTGATGGTGATGCGGGCGGTGGGCCACAAGGGCTTTATCATCGGGGCCGTGGTAACGGCGCTATACGTCCTGATGGCCGTCGCCGCGCCGCTCATCGCGCCTTTCGATCCGCTCGACCAGAATCTCCTTGCCAAGCTCGCGCCGCCGGTCTGGCAGGACGGGGGAAGCTGGCAACACCCGCTGGGCACGGATTCGCTTGGCCGCGACTACCTGTCCCGGCTGATCTTCGGGGCACGCATCTCGATCATGATCGGGTTCTTCGCGGCCCTCGTGTCGGCCATCGTGGGGACCAGCATCGGCCTGTTGGGCGGCTACTTCGGCGGCCGTGTCGATGCACTGGTCATGTACATCGTGAACGTGAAACTCGCGATGCCGGGTCTGCTCGTCGCCCTCGCGCTGGTATCGGCCTTCGGCAGTTCCTTTGTCACGCTCGTCATCATCCTGTCGCTTCTGTTCTGGGACCGCTACGCCATCGTCGTGCGCACCCTCACGCAGCAGTTTCGCAATCAGGATTTCGTGCTGGCCGCGCGCGCCGCTGGCGCTTCGACCACCCGCATCCTGTTTCGCGAGCTTCTGCCGAACCTGATGAACGCGGTGATCGTCGTGTTGACGCTGGAAATGGCGCTGGCCATCGTGATCGAAGCGGCGCTGAGCTTCCTCGGTCTCGGGGTGCGCCCGCCGAACCCGTCCTGGGGGCTGATGATCTCGGAAGGGCGGCAATACATGTTCTTTCGTCCCCATCTCGTCATCGCGCCGGGCATCGCGATCCTCGGTCTTGTCATCGCGATCAACGTGCTGGGCGACGGGTTCCGCGACATCGCCGCTCCGGAGGACCGCAGATGAGCCAGCCGCTAAGCATGTCCGGGGTCAGCATCGACCTGAAACTCACCGCAGGCCGGTTCGCCGTGGTGCGCGACGTGGACCTGTCGGTCGGTGCGGGCGAGATCGTGTGCCTCGTCGGCGAAAGCGGGTCGGGCAAGACCATCACCGCGCTCGCGGCCATGCGGCTGTTGCCCCGTGTGGCCCGGATGCGCAGCGCGTCGGTCGTGATCGACGGGACCGAGACGCGCGACATGTCCGACAAGGCCTTCGGCGCTCTGCTCGGCGACCGCGTGTCGATCGTGTTCCAGAACCCGATGTCTTCGCTGAACCCGGTGCTGACCATCGGCGAGCAATTGTGCGAGGCTTACCTCACCCACAAACGCGGCAGTCGGGCCGAGGCCGAGGCGCGCGCCATCGACCTGCTCGAACGTGTCGGCGTCTCGGCGGCGGCGGATCGGATGCGGCAGTATCCCCACCAACTGTCAGGCGGCCTGCGTCAACGCGTGATGATCGCGCTCGCTTTCATGTGCGAACCGGCACTGGTGATCGGGGACGAACCCACCACCGCGCTCGATGTGACGATGCAGGCCCAGACGCTGCGCCTGCTCAAAGACCTCGCCCGCGACACCGGGATCGGGCTCTTGCTTATCACCCACGACCTTGGCGTCGTGTCGCGCATGGCTGACCGGGTGGTCGTCATGTATGCGGGCCGCGTGGTGGAGGAGGGGACATGCGACGAGATTTTCGCCCATCCCATCCATCCCTACACCCGTGGTCTTGTCGATTGTGCCCCGGCCCATGCAACCAGCGGCGGCTTTCTGTCGATCCCCGGCGAGGTGCCTGCGCTCTCTGCGAACCCGGTCGGCTGCGATTTCCGCAACCGCTGCCCCTCGGCGCGCGCTGATTGCCACCGCGAACCACCGATGCGCCAAGAAAGCACGCGCCGCTGGCGCTGCGTCATGGACCGCGAAACGGCGCAGGCCGCACCGACCCCGGCCCGTGCCGCGCTGGAGGCCGAAGGATGAAATCAGTGCTCGAAGTCGAGAACGTCACCCGGTCCTTCGCGGTCCGGGGGCAGGACGGAAAACCCAAAACGGTGCAGGCCCTGCGCGGCGTGACGCTGGCGGTTGGCGCGAACGAAAGCGTCGGGATCGCGGGGGAGTCGGGCTGCGGCAAGTCCACGCTCGCCAAGATCATGCTCGGCCTCGACACGCCCACGTCGGGAGAGGTGCGGCTGGATGGTGCGGTCCTGAGCGGCGGCAGTACGCGGGCCTTCGCGCGGGAGGTTCAACCGATCTTTCAGGACCCTCTCGGGTCGCTCAACCCGCGCCGGACGGTCGAGCAGAACGTGCGCCTGCCGCTCGATGCCATGCGGATCGGCACAGCTCGTGAGCGGGCGGTGCGCGCCCTCGACCTCATGTCCAAGGTCGGGCTGCCGGAGCGCTATCGCCACACCTATCCCAGCCAATTGTCGGGCGGGCAGGCGCAGCGCGTCGCCATCGCGCGCGCGCTCACCCCGCAGCCGCGGGTTCTGGTCTGTGACGAACCGACCTCGGCCTTGGATACCTCCGTACAAGCGCAGATCCTCAATCTGCTTCTCGCCATGCGGCCCGAGACCGGCATTTCGCTGGTCTTCATCACCCATGACCTGATCGTCCTCGAACGGATGTGCGAGCGGGTGGTGGTCATGTATCTGGGCGAGGTGGTCGAAACCGGGCCGACCGCCGATGTGCTGGCAGCCCCTCGCCATCCCTATACCCGCATGCTGTGGCGGTCGTCACTGACGCCCGAGCCGGGCGCGGATCTGCCGCCCGCCGAGCCGGGCAATGCGATCACGCCCGATCCCGCAAACATTCCGTCGGGCTGCGCCTTTCGCACCCGATGCCGCCACGCGACCGACCTGTGCGCTGCCGAGGCTCCCGCGCCCCGCCGGTTCGGCAACGTCACCGTGGCCTGCCATTACGCGGCAGCCTGACGCGCAGCCGCCTTCAAGGAGATTTCGATGACCGAAACTGTCGCCAAACGCATGGTCGACCGCCTGATCGACGAGGGGTTCGAGCGGATATATTGCTTGCCGGGCGTCCAGAACGACGATTTCTTCGACGTTCTGTATGATGAGCAGGACAAACTCGTCCCGATCCACACGCGCCACGAACAGGGCGCAGCCTATATGGCGCTGGGTGCGGCGATGGCGACGGGCAAGCCGCAGGTCTGCTGCATCGTGCCGGGGCCGGGGTTCCTGAACGCCACCGCCGCGCTTTCGACCGCGTGGGCGGTGAACGCGCCGGTCTTTATGCTCGTCGGCCAGACCTCGGCGCGCGGGTACGGCAAGGAGCTGGGCGAACTGCACGAAATCCCGGATCAACTGTCGATCCTCGCGCAGTTGACCAAGAGCGCGGCGCGACTGGATGACGGCGCGCGCGGGGGAGAGGTGATCGACACGGCGATGGAGCACCTCAGGTCGGGCCGCCCGCGCCCCGTCGGCATCGAGGTGCCGGTGGACGTCTGGACACAGACCTGTGCGCAAGGCGCGGTTCCCGCCAAGGCGAAACCTGCGGTCTCGACCGATGACCTGAACCGCGCCGCCGACCTGATCCGGCCGGCGAAACGCCCGCTGATCGTCGTGGGCTCCGGCGCGCTGGACCACGCGGACGCCGTGCGCGCCCTCGCGGCCGAAATCGGCGCGCCAGTGGCGGCCAACCGGATGGGGCGCGGGGTGGTTCCGGCCTCCGATCCTGCCGCGCTGCTCCCCCCCGTGGCGCGGCGCCTCTGGCCCGAGATCGACCTCGTCATCGGGCTCGGCACCCGGCTGGGGGCCAAGCTCGCGCAATGGGGCGTGGACGGCGACCTTGCGTCGATCCATATCGACATAGACCCGGCCGAATTCGGGCGTGGGCTGTGCGCTGACGTCCAGATGCTCGCCGATCTTGCCGATGCCTTGCCCGACCTGACAGACCGCGCCGAGGCGAACGATCGCCCGGACTGGCAGGCGCAGGTCGCGGCCACGCGCGCGGCGGTCGAGGCGGAACTGGCAGCCGCGCTCGCGCCGCAGAAAGCGTGGCTCGACGTGATCGCGCGCTATCTCGGCCCCGAGGGGATCCTCGTCAGCGACCTCACGCAGGTCGGCTATGTGGCCGAAGCGATGTACCCGGTCGAGCGCCCGCGCGGGTACCTGTCGCCGGGGTTCCAAGGGACGCTGGGGTGGAGCGTTGCGACGGGTCTGGGCGCGGCCGATGCCTGCCGTGACCGCAAGGTCGTGACCATCGCAGGCGATGGCGGCGGCATGTTCACCATTCAGGAACTTGCCACGGCAAAGCAGCACGACATACCGGTGCAGACGATCATCTTCAACGACAATTGCTTCGGCAATGTCCAGCGTTTCCAGATACATAAGTACGGAAACCGCCCGATTGCCTCGGACCTCGACAACCCCGATTTCGTGGACCTTGCACAAGCCTTCGGCATCCGGGGCGCTTGGGCCGACACGCCCGAAGAACTGGCCAGGTGCCTCGAAGAAGGTCACGCGATGGGTGGCCCCGGTTTGATCGAAGTGCCGGTGGGTGAGTTTCCCTCGCCGTGGCCCTTCATCGGCCCACGCAAGCTGCGGGGCGTGTGACAATGACCGGGATCGTAGAGGCGCTGATCGACGCGCTCCCGCCCGGTACGGTTCTGACGGGCGAGGATGCGGCACCTTTCGCGACCGACCTGATGGGGCCAGGCGCTGCCCCGCTCGCCGTCACGCGGCCCGCGTCCACCGAGGAGGTGTCGCGCGTCATGGCGCTGTGCCACGCGCAGGGCGTCACCGTGATCCCGCAAGGCGGCAACTCCAACGTCTGCCGAATGGCGGTTCCGCTGGGCGGCCAGTCCGCCATTATCCTCTCGCTCGCGCGGATGAACCGAATCCTCGACGTCGATCCCGATTGTTCGACGCTTACGGCCGAGGCCGGCGCGACCGTGCAGGCGGTTCAGGACGCCGCCGAAGCCGCCGACCGGCTGTTCTCGCCCGACTGGGGCGCACGGGGAACGGCCATGCTCGGCGGAGCTGTGGCCACGAATGGCGGGGGACAGAACGTGTTTCGCTATGGCACCACCCGCGAGCAGGTACTGGGGCTCGAAGTCGTGCTGCCCGATGGCCGGGTCTGGAATGGAATGCGCGCGCTGCGCAAAGACAACTCCGGCTACGACCTCAAACAGCTCTTCATCGGGTCCGAAGGCACGCTGGGCATTATCACGCGTCTGGTGGTCAAGCTGCATCCCCGCCAGCCGGTCACGAATTCGATGATGGCGGTGCTCACCGACATGTCGCGGCTCATGGAATTCCTCAACATCGCCAAGAGCATCGCGGGCGACAAGCTCGTCGCTTTTGAACTGATGAATGGGATCGGCGTCGAAAAGGCCTTGGCGCGTTACCCGGACCTCAAGCGCCCGCTGGAAACGCGGGCGGAGTGGTATCTGCTGCTCAGGCTGGCCCATCGTGCGGCGGTCGACGACGATCTTATGGCAATTTACGAGGCCGGGTCCGAGGCGGGGCTGATCGCGGACGCCACGCTCGCCCAGACCGCGCAGCAGGAAAACAACCTGTGGGAAGTTCGCGACCAGATGATCCCGCGCCAGTATTTCCCCGGGCCCGCCGCGGGATGGGACGTCTCAGTACCGATCACGTCGATCACCCGGTTTCTGGACGAGGCCAAGACGCTCGCCCACATGCTCGACCCGGACGCGATCTGTTATGCGGTCGGCCATGTGGGGGACGGCAATATCCACTACAGCGTGTTCCCCTCCGAGGCCGCAGGTGGCGATGTGGACGCTCTGATCGAGGCGCTCACGGCGCAGGTCGACGGTCTGATCTGGTCACTCGGCGGGTCCATCGTCGCCGAACACGGTGTCGGGTCGAAATACGCGGCCCGGCTGTCGGGTCAGAAATCCGAACTGGAGTTGGAGCTCATGGCGTCGGTCAGGCAGCTCTTCGATCCCAAGGGCATTCTGAATCCGGGGAAACTGTTGCTGCGCTAGATCCATCTGAGCGGATCGGCCGAACTCACGGGGCGGCGGTCGCGAGGCCGCCCCAGCTTCATCACCGCTCAGCCATACCAGAAAGACCGAAGCTTACGAGTGCGCGTCGAGAAAACCGAAAGTCGCTGGTTCACGACGTCTCAGGATACACTTTCGCTCACGCATGCTTCCGAAACCGGCGCATGTCCCGCAATGATCGCGATGAGTGCCTCGGCCTCGCGCCCCGCGCAGGCCGCACCGCGCCAGGCCACATGCTGGTCGGGCCGCACCAGAACCATTGGCTCGGGGTAATGCTGCAGCACCTCCGCCGGGGGCGTGACGTTCAGAACCGCTAGCGGAAGCCCGTGCGCCTGTGCTTGGTCCACAAGCGGCGCCGGATCGGCCTCCGGGTCCAGAACCAGCAAGGTGTACCCTTCGCCGAGGCGATCGAGCAGCGACGTCTCGGGATCGATCCAGAAATGCGGCACGCGGCAGCCGGGCACGCTCGAGGGTGTGAACGTGCTCATGGAATAGGCGGGGGGCGTGCCCGCGCTCGCCGGGATGATCGGCGACCGATCGTAGTAATAGCCAAAGTTCAGCCCGGCGCAGCAGTACTGCTGGACGTTCAGGTCGTAGGTCTCGCGCCCCATGAACGCGCGCGCGGCGTCGCCCTCGGGCGTGTCGTCTTCGATCTCGTCCGGCACCGAGCTGCGTTGTTTCGCCATCGCAATGCAATGATCCATTGCGTAGCGGCTGACCTGTTCGGTGATCGGCAGGCGCTCATCCTCATAGGCGTCGAGCATCCGGTCGCCGCCCCATCCCTGTACCACGGCGGCGAGCAGCCATGCCAGATCGCCCGCATCCGCGATCCCTGCATTCATGCCGTAGCCCGCATAGGGCACCCAGAGATGCGCGGCATCGCCACAGATGAATACGTTCCCGCTGCGCATTTTGTCGGTGACGAGGCGTCGTCCGATCCAGTCCTCGTTGGCGAGCACCTCGTAGTCGAACTCCGGGCCCACGCCGAGGATCGCCCGGATCGAGCCGTCACGATCCACGCTGTCGAAATCGGGTTCGTCTTCGCGGAGGTAATTGTGAACCAGCCAGCGCTCGCGCCCGTCGATGGAATAGACGTTCCCGGCCCGGCGCGGGTTGAGCGAGAACATGGCCCAGACCGGTTGTACCGCCATTGCGGGGATCAGTTCGGGTGCGCGGATATAGGTGGATTGGACCCGTTGCAGCACGGGATCGCCGCTTAGCGTTGCGCCGATGGACTTGCGCACGAACGAGCGCCCGCCATCACAGCCGATCAGAAATCTTGCGTCGATCCGCTTGGCTTGCCCATTCTGGTCGACACGGGCAGACAGGCGCGCCCCGTCGTCTTTGAAGCTCGTCAGTTCGGTGTCGTACATGAGGTCGATCCGGGGGGACGCAAGCGCGGCCTCGACAAGGATCGGCTCAAGGAAAATCTGGTTCATCCGGTGCGGCGGCTCCGGCGTCGGCCACCAGCCGTCAGGGCCGTCGTCACGTTCGGTAAAGCGGTCGTTGCGCGACGGAATACGAATGCGTGACAGCTCCTCGCCCGTGGTCGACGTGCGATACGAAACGCTCTGCTCATAGTCGCCCGGCAGCCCGGATTGCCGGATCTTCTGTGCGAGCCCGAGGCGGCGAAACGTCTCCATGCTGCGCGCCGAAATATGGTTGCAGCGCACGGTCGGCATAAAGCCTTCGGGTCTTTTCTCGGCAACCACAACCGATACCCCGCGTGAGGCAAGGTCGAGGGCGAGTACGAGGCCCACGGGCCCGGCACCGGAAATGAAGACATCGCAAGTGGTATCGGTCACGGTCTGCTCCATCGTGGCAATCACGTCGTGGGGGTTTGTTCGGCGCGTCCGGCGAGCGCGGCGCTGATCCGTTCGGCGGTCTGGCGCATCCGGGCCGCGCAGTTCTCATAGGAGGCGGGCGAAATCCATTCCGTCAGAAACGCGGTGCTGATCGCTGCGATCGGGTAGCCAGCCGCATTCAGGATCGGTACGCCCAGCCCGGCCACACCCGAGGTGAACAGGCCTTTGTGGCTGGAAAACCCTTCGGCCTGCGCGCGGTCCAGCGCTGCGCGAAAGGTCTCGGCGTCAAAGCTGGGGCGTTCGCGCAATCTTGGGAGCGCGATCTCGATCAACTCCGAGCGTTCGGGTTCGGGCAGCGCGGACACGAGCGCGAGACCGCCGGCACCAAGCCCCAGAGGGATGCGTGTGCCGACCCCCATGACGAGCATCTTGATGATGTCGTTCGTCTCCAGCCGCGCCACGCAGATCGCGTCGGCTTGTCCGCTACGGGCGATGAGATAGACGGTCTGACCCAGCTGGTCGCGCAGATGCTCCAGATGCGGACGGGCGACCCGGTCGAGGCGTTGCTGACTGCTCGCGGCCTGTCCGAGACCGTAAAACTCCATCCCGAAATAGTATCGGTCGTCTTCGCGCTTTTCGACCCACCCGGCGGTGGCGAGGGTGTTCAGCACCCTGTAGACGGTCGGTCTTGGAAGTTCCGAGCGAGACGTCAATTCGGCAATGGGCAGGCCCTGAGGCGCGGCCTCGGCCATCACCCGCAAGAGCGTCATCGCTCGCATCAGGCTCCCGGTCGGCTTGGTGGTGTTCGTGTCGCTGTCAGTCATCGTCATTCGAACCTCAGATCTATGAGTGCCTGCCGGCCGTTGCGGATCGCCGCACGGGCCTCAGTCAGGGCCGCGCGAAATTCGACCTCGGTGCGCGCTTTCAGGCCCAGCCCCCCGCAGGACGCGCAGATCATCCCGAATTCCGGGCTTTCGCCAAGGTCGATGAACGGCGCCGAGGCGAGGTCCGTGAGCGTCTCGTCCGGGAACGAGGCCTCTGTCGAGCGCTGGACGCCGCCCCATTTCGCATTGTTGAAAACGACCGTTAGGACCGGCAGGTCATAGCGCCGGGCGGCGTGGTGAAAGGCGGTCGGGACACCGAACATATAGGCCCCATCGCCGACCGTGCAGACCACGTCCGCTTCGGGTCGCGCCATCTTGACGCCAAGAGCTGCGCCCAGACCCCAGCCAAGCCCGCCCGCCGGGCTGCTGCTGTAGTAGCGCCCCTGCGTCTCGATCCCCAACTGGCTCGGGTCCAACGGGTTCTCGTTGACGAAAAGCGCCTCTGGCATCTCTTCGGCGAGCACGGCACTGGCGCGGGCAAAGTCGAACCCTGTGCTGTCTGTGGCCTGACCGGCCCGCGCGGCCCAGTTGCCGCGTTGCGGTGCGTCGCCGGGCCTGTCTGCGAGAGCGGCCAAAACCTGCGTGCCGGGCGCGTCGATTGCCGTGTCGGGAGCGAACCCCCACACCGGATAGCTCTGCTGCAACGGATCGCTGCCCAGCGCCACGATATGTGCCGTGCCGGATGCCCCGTTTCGCGAAGGAATCCAGGGCACATCGACATCGGTGAGGAGGATGAGGTCTGCCGTCTTGATTGCCTCATGCGGATCATAGCCTGCATGCCACGGCGACGAGGCGGGCATTGAGATCGACCGGGGGCGGAACTGAACCACGGGCACCGACCACCGTTCGGCGAACGCCGTGACTGCGTCGAAGCCGTCCGGGTGGCGGCCCGCGGCGCTGGTGATGAGAAGCGGGCGCTCTGCCGCAGCGATCCTGTCTGCGAGCGCATCGAGCGTCGCAGGCGCCGCCGTCGCAGCGGCAAGTACGGGCGTCTCGACGGGCAGGGCGGGTGCCGCGGCGTGCAGATGTTCGCGGGCGAGGGAAAGGTAGACGGGGCCATGTGGCTCGGACGTCGCGATTGAGACGCCCCGGCACACCGATGGCACCACCTGCTCGGGCACGCGTGGCTCATAATCCCACTTCACGTATTCGCGCAGGCTTCCGCCCTGATCGAAGCTTTCCTGTCCCCAGTGAATGAACACATTGCGCGATGCGTCGGAGCCGGTTTCGGTCAAAGGCGTGCGTCCGGCCATCATCAGGAGCGGCACGCGGTCGCGCTGCGCGTTCATGATCCCACACAGCGCATTCGCCGTGCCGACGGTCACGTGAACCATCACCGCGCAAAGTCCTCCACCGGCGAGCCAGCACCCATGCGCCATAGCAACGGCTACGTTTTCATGAACGATCGCCTTGGGGGAAATGCCACCGCCCACCCGGTCCTGACGCTTTGAGAAGGCGCGGACGAGCGCGGGGAAATCGGTCCCGCCATTGCCCAGAAAGTGACGCACGCCAAGCTCGTCCAGCGCGTCGATCATGCGGTCGGCAGCGGTCATCTCGGTGACTTTTAAATCCACAGTGTCCATTATGTGGACGCTCCTTCCCTTCGTCTGGCCACGCGGGTTTCGGAACTAACTTCCGTCGAATGGCCATATTTTATTGACTTTCGTACGGTTCTATCTGAACAGCGCGAAATCGACAACTGAAAATCAGGATTGACGAAAAGCGAGGCGTTCGAATAATGAACATACGTCATGCGGGGCCAGAACCTCGCGACTGGGAGAATTTCGGGAGGAGAGAAAATGACATTCAAGAGAGCTTTGTATGCCGCCGCGGGCAGCCTTTTTCTGGCCGGAGCGGCCATGGCGCAGCCCGTGACGATCGCATCGAACCCGCCGGGGACCGACAGCAACACGGTCAGCGCGGGCATCGCGAATTATCTGTCCGGTCAGGGCATGCAGGCGGTCGTGCGTCCCTATGCGGGCACCGGTGTCTACGGTCCGCTGATCACGACGCCCGAGGTGTCGATGGGGCTGCTGACCGGCGCGGACGCGTTTATGCAATACTCCGGCGCGGATGACCGCGAGCCGCTGACCACGCTGCGCGCGTTGTTCCGCGCCTTCCCGCTGCCCTATGGCTATTTCGTCCGCTGCAACTCCGAGATCACCAATATCTCGGGCCTCGCGGGCAAGCGCGTGGCGGTGGATATCCAAGCCAACGCCTCGCTCGGCCCGATCAACCGCGCGATCCTCGCGTCATCAGGTCTGGGTGAGGACGACCTCGAGTTCGTCACGGTCGGCAACCTGCCGTCGGGCATTCAGGGCGTGGTCGATGGCAACCTCGATGCGATGTCGGTGGCCGCTGGTATCGCCCGGATGCAGGAAGCCAACGCGACGACGCCGGGTGGCATCTGCTATCTCGAACTCGACGGTGAGAATGCGACCCAAGCCGAGCTTGAGAAATCGGTGTTCGGGCTGACCACCTACACGATCGAGCCGGGACCGGTGTTCCCCGAGATCACCGACCCGGTGAAAATCGCCTCGCTCGACTTCTTCATGACCGCCGATGCGTCGATGAGCGACGATCAGGCCTATGCTGTGGTCAAGGCCATGCATGAGAACTGGGCCGCGTTGCAAGAAGACTATCCGACCCTGCGCAAAGCGCCGCTCGATGGTCTGGCCTCGGCCACCAACGGTGTTCCGTTCCACCCCGGTGCGATCAAGTATTTCGAAGAAGTCGGCCTTTGGTCCGAAGACAACGCGACGCGTGACGCGGGTCTCATGGAATGACGGTCTGACCGTCCGACCATGATAGACTGAGATGACGGCAGGCAGCCACGTGCCTGCCGTCCTTCGATCGGGAGCAAGCATGATACGCCGTACAATTCTGTCCGCGCTTTTCCTCGCGATGAGCCTCGCGACCATCTTCTGGGTCACGAACCTGCCGCTCATCCTCGACGTGCCGCTGACCGATGCACATTATCTGTCCGGCTTTCTCGCGCTTTCGCTCGCCGCCGTATTCCTGAAGCACCCTTACCCGAAGGGCCCCCGTTGGATCACCGACATCATGGCCGCCGCATCATTTGCGGTCTGGGCCTGGGCCGCGTGGAAGTCGGGTGACTGGCTGCTCGAATTCGATCCCTCAGGGCTGCAGAAATGGGGCGCGGCGCTCCTTGCACTGGTTCTGCTGCTCGAGGCGCTGCGCAAATGCATGGGGTGGGGGGTGACCATCGTCATCGGTGTCTTCGCGCTCTATGCGTTCTTCGGCCAACACCTCCCATCGCCGTTGACGGCCGCGCCCGCCGATCCACGCCGGATCGCGATGTATTTCTACTCGGATTACAACGGGATCCCCGGCATGGTGCTGAGCATCGCCGCAACGATCATCATGTCGTTCATCCTGTTCTCGAAAACCCTTTCGCACGCGCGGGCCATCGAGTTCTTCGATCTCGTCTCTACGGCGCTGTTCGCCGGTTTTCGGGGCGGTGCGGGCAAAATCGCTGTCGTGTCGTCGTCGATGCTCGGGCTTATCAGCGGGTCCGTGATCGGCAACATCATGACCAGCGGGTCGATGACCCTGCCAATGATGAAACGCGCGGGCTTTTCGGCCCGCTATGCCGCCGCGATCGAGACGGTCGCGTCGAATGCCGGGCAGATCACCCCGCCGATCATGGGGGCGACCGCGTTCCTCATCGCCCAGTTCCTCCAGATGCCCTATGCCGATGTGGTCGTCGCAGCGGCTTTCCCGGCCTTCATGATCTATATCGCGCTGTTCGTGCAGATCGACGCCTACGCCGCAAAGAACGGGATCGAAGGCACCTCGGTGCGCGAGCGGCCCGAGGCACGGCGCCTTCTGCGCACCGGTTTGCCCTTCGTACTGGCGATGGGATGTCTTGTCGGGCTCATCTTTCTTCAGGGCCGCAACATCGCCGTCGCCGCGCTGATCGCGGCTGCGCTCACCTATCTGCTGCACGTGGTCCTCGAACGCGGACGGGGGGCGTTCCGCAACCTGATCTCGATCCTGCGCGAATCCGCCGAGGATATGTTGTCGATCATTGTGATCGCCGCCGCCGCGGGCCTGCTGATCGGATCGCTGAATTTCACCGGTCTTGGCTTTCGCATGACCCAATGGCTCTCGGTCATTGCCGAGAACACGGGGATATTCCCCATGCTGCTCGTGACCGCCGGTCTTTGCATCCTTCTGGGCATGGGGATGCCCACGGCAGCGGTCTATATCCTGCTGTCGTCGATCCTCGGGCCGAGCCTGATCCATGTCGGGGTGGAGCCGCTGGCGGCCCATATGTTCATCTTCTATTTTGGCCTGCTGTCGATGCTCACGCCTCCGGTCGCGATCGCGTCCTACACGGCAGCGGGGCTTGCTGGGGCCAAGATGGGTGAGACCAGCATCACGGCCCTGCGGCTCGCCGCCATCGCCTTCATCGTGCCGTTCCTGTTCGTGCTCGAACCCGCACTTCTGGGTCAGAGGGGCTTCGGGCAGCTTCTGTTGCACGGCGTGCCGGTTGCGATTTCGGTCGCTGTTCTGGCTTGGGGATTTGAGGCGAGCGTCGGGCGGCGACGCCTGCGTGCCCCGATCCTGCGACCGATCCTGGTCATTGCCGCCATTGCGGTTGCGTTCCTGTCGGTGTTCAACGCGATACTCGGTCTGGCCGCATCCGCCGTCCTGCTCGCGGCCAGCTTTGTGTTCAGTTCGGGCACCACCCGCGCGCCGGAGGTCGGTGCGACGGGCGAGCAGGCAGGGTCGGTCTGACAGCCTCGCCGCCGCTTCAGCTCTTACTGAGATGCGCGATCACGTCGGCGATGTGCGGGTCAAGCTGCTCGGTATGGGACCACGCAACCCCGACGTCCATCGGCGGGATCAACTCGTCGATGTCCACGCGCTCCAGATGCTGCCCTTCGAGCGACCAAGGCCGATAGACCATATCCGACAGGATGGTCACGCCCGAGCCCGCCGCGACCATCGTGCGCACCGCCTCAACCGAACTCGTGACGAACTTGATCCGAGGGGTGAAGCCCAAGCGCCGCCAGTACCGTTTCTGCGTGATCAACGCCTCGTCGATGGTGAGTGCGATATAGTCGTCCTGCTCGATGTCGCGCAGACTGACCGAGCGGCGTCCGGCCAGCGGATGGCTGGTCGCGACCCACAACCGGCGCGGCGAGCTCACGAGCGTCATATGCGCCAGCGCCTGATTTTCGAGATTTGATGTCAGGATCAGCGCGAGGTCGAGCTTCCCGTCCGCCAGTTCGGTTTCGATCCGGTCGCGGGGCAATTCCTGCATCTGGAAATCGACCCAGGGAAACGCGACCTCGAGGCGATTGAGCAGCGGCGTCACGAAGTAGCCCGAGATCGTATAGGTCACACCCAGCCGGATGATACGCTTTTCCGGTGATCGCGCTTCGGGCTGGTCGACCAGCCGCATCGCGTCGTCCACGCTGGACAGCACCCGGCGCGCCTGATCGTAGAACCGCCGACCGAACGGGGTCAGTTGCACCCCGGTCTTGTCACGGATCAAAAGCTTCGACCCCAAGAGCGCCTCGAGTTGGTTGATCGCAGCCGTCACCGCCGATTGCGACACGTTCATGTCGACCGCCGCGCGCGTGACCTGACCCGACTGGGCCGCCGCGACGAAGTATTTCACATGCCTGAGATTGAAGCTCACGTCCGTCTCACCTCATCCATCAGAAAATCTGAAGGCTGGTTGCAGAAGATAATATTTTACGGACCTCCGTCCCTTGGACAGACTTGGTCTCAATTCGTGCAGAACGCCTGCTCACTACCGCTCCGGAGCCATCGTCAGATGGGGCAACTCCGGCCAGAGAAACTATGTCTGATTGGAATAAAATATGAGTGTTACGCTCAATTGCGATATGGGGGAGGGCTTCTCGAACTACTCCTTCGGCGCCGACGAGGCGCTGATGGGTGTGGTCGATCTGGCCAATGTCGCGTGCGGTTTTCACGGCTCGGACTTCATGCAGATGGATGCGGTCGTCGGGATGGCTGCGAAGGCGGGCGTCAGGGTCGGCGCGCATCCGTCGCTCCCCGATCTTCAGGGCTTCGGACGCCGCGCGATGGCCATGACCCGCGAAGAGGTCCGCAACAGTCTCATCTACCAGATCGGCGCGCTCAAGGGCTTCCTCGAAGCCGCCGGACTGCCTCTCAACCACATCAAACCGCATGGCGCGCTTTATGGCATGGCGCTGAGGGAGGAGCACGTGGCCGAAGGCATCGCCGACGCCACCCTGATCTTCGGCGTGCCCGTCATGGGCATGCCCGGCACCCGGCATCAGGAGGTGTTCGAGCGGCGCGGTTGCGCCTTTCTGGGCGAGTTCTTCGCCGATCTCGACTACGACGCCGACGGCAACCTGATCATCACGCGCCACCATGACGCGGTCGACCCCGAACTGGCCGCGCGCCGCACGCGCCGTGCCGTGATCGACGGCATTCTCGAGACGCCTTCGGGCGACCGCCCGATCGCCGTCGACACTGTCTGCATCCATTCCGACACCCCAAACGTCGTCGACATCGCCCAAGCGGTGCGCGGCGTGCTCGCCAAGACATAACGAACCCAACAGGAGAACTTTCATGACAAAAGCAGACCGACCCCACATCGCATTACACCTACTGGCGGCAACGGCCCTGATGCTCGGCGTCCCAACTGCCGTGCAGGCTCAAGACCCCTCCGCAGTCGAGCAGATCCTCTCATTCGACGAGGCGGGTGAGAAGTTGGCGGAGCCCGCGCGCATCGCTTACCTCGCGGAATGTGCGCAGAATGCCTATTGTCAGGCACGCGTGCACGGAATGGAGGCAGCGGCCGAAAAATACGGTTTCGAGTTCAAGCTCTTCGACGCGAACTTCAGCCCCGCCGAGCAACTCAAGCAGGTGCAGAACGCCGCCGCCGAAGGGTTCGACGGCTACATAATCGGGCCGACCGCCGCCGCGCCCGCCTGTAACATGTGGCGCAATTTCCTTGTCCCGACCGAAGTGCCGGTGGTCAGTCTCGACCTGCCGATGTGCGGTGACGTCCACTACACCGAAGGCCTTGCGGCATCGGTCATGATGCAGCGGCAGGCGTTCTTTTCAGACCACGTCGCGAATGCGTTCGAATCCTGCGAAGGCGAGCCATGCAAGGCTGCCGCCGTCGGTGGTTTCGTCGGCTCCGACCTTTTCAATCTGTGGCAGATCGCCATCGAAGAAGGTCTGGCCGCTTATCCGAACGTCGAGGTCGTGGTGAACCAGCCCGGCAACTTCGATCCGCGCCAGACCCTGCGCATCATTCAGGACGGTCTGCGGGCCCATCCGGACATCGAACTGGTGCTGTCGCCGTGGGATGACATGACGCGCGGTGCCGAACAGGCGATCACCTCGGTCGGTCTCGCGCCGGGCGAAGACGTGCGGATCTACTCGGTCGGCGGCACCATCGACGCGGTCGAGAAGGTGAAGGCCGGGATCTACAACGAAACCAGCGTGCTGCTCCCGTTCCAAGAAAGCTACTACGCCGGTGTGGCGATGGTCATGGCGCTCATGGATCAGCCGCTGAACGCCTTCATCGACGAGGCGCTGCTGCCCGAAGTCGTCGACGGCCCCGGCACGGTGTTCATCACGCAAGAGAACGCCGACAGCTTCGAGCCGGAGTACTAAGTCCAGATGAATACGACGTCGACGCTCTCCGCCTACAAGGCAGGCCCACCACTCCTCAGCGTACATGGACTCCACAAACGATTTCCCGGGGTCCACGCGCTGAAGGGCGTCGACTTCGACCTTCTCGCCGGCGAGGTCCACTCTCTCGTCGGCGAGAACGGCGCCGGAAAATCCACGTTGATCAAGATGATAACCGGCGCTCTTCACCCGGATGAGGGGGCGGTCAAACTGGCGGGCACCCGCGTCGAAGAGCTTGGTGCGCATGAGCGCCGGGCGCGTGGGGTGAACGCGATTTATCAGGAGCTCAACATTGTTCCGGCGATGAGTGCCGCCGCTAACGTGTTCCTCGACGCGCCGCCCATGCGCGGCCCGTTCCTCGACCGCAAGGCCGCGAATACGCAGTTCGAAGACCTCTGTGCCCGGCTCGAAGTGTCGATCCCGGCGCAGGCCCCGGCGCGGTCGCTGTCCATCGCCGACCGGCAGATGATCGAGATCATGCGTGCCCTCAGCCGCGATGCGCAGATCCTCATCATGGACGAACCGACCGCCACGCTCGGCCCCTCCGAACGTCAGAAACTCTACGGCGTGATCGAAGGCCTCAGGGCCGAGGGCAAAGGCATCATTTTCATCTCCCACGATCTGGGCGAAGTGCTCGACATCTCGGACCGGATCACTGTCATGCGCAACGGCGCCGTGGTCGACAAAGGCCCGCGCTCGGGCTGGACCCGCGAACGCATGGTCCACGCGATGGTGGGCGAGGCGCGCGGGACGCTGGAGCCACGCGCGGCCGAGACCCTAGGGGGCGAAGTCCTGCGGATCGAAGGGCTGGCGCTGCCGGGCCGTCTGAGCGACGTGTCGCTCGCCGTGCGTAAGGGTGAAATCCTCGGCATCGCCGGGCTCGTCGGGGCAGGGCGCAGCGAGCTCCTGCGCTCTCTCGCCGGGCTTGAGCCCACCGCCCGTGCCGATGCTTTCGCGATAGACGGGCAGGTGCTGCCCGCGCTCCCCGCCAGCGTGCGGCAGGCCATCGGCGCGGGCATCGTTCTGGTGCCGGAGGACCGTAAGAACGAGGGGTTCGTGCCGCTGATGGACGGCGACAGCAACGTCGCGCTGTCTGACCTCGGCTCGGTCACGCGCCATTCCTTCGTCGACCGCAAGGCGCGCCACGATCTGGCCCGTGGTGTCGCCAAAGCCGTCGGTTTCGCGCCGGAGCGGCTGTCGACCCCGGTGCGCAACCTGTCGGGCGGGAACCAGCAGAAGCTGGTGATCGGCAAGTGGCTGCACATCGGCCCCAAGGTGCTGTTGCTGGATGAACCGACGCGGGGCGTGGACATCGGCGCCAAGGCCGACCTTTACCGTGCGATCCGCGATCTGACCAAGGACGGCCTGTCGGTCATCCTCGTCTCCTCCGAGCTTGAGGAAGTGCTGGAACACTCCGACCGGATCGCCGTGCTCACTGGCCACACGATCACCGAAACACTCGACCGCAAGGACGCCACGATGGAGCGTGTCCTCTCCCTGATTTTCGCCCAGAAAGAAGCGTCATGACTCAATCTTCCACGACCTCCAACCCGGCCACGGTGCGCCCGAAATTCTCGTTCGACGGCCTTCTGCGCAAGAACGCCATCGCCATCGTCGCGGTGCTGCTGATCGTCCTCGTCACACTGGGCAACCCCGCGTTCCTGTCGTTCTTCAACATCGCCAACATGCTGTCGCAATGGGCGCCGGCGGGCCTCATGGCCATCGGGATGACGTACGTGATCATCGTCGGCGGCTTCGATCTGTCCGTCGCGGCGACCTTTTCCTTCGCCGCCGTCATGGCCGCGATGGTGGGGCAGACCATGCCGCCCTCGGTCGCCTTCGTGGCCGCCATCGCCGTGGGCGCGGCGGTGGGCGCGGTGAATGGCGCGCTCGTCGCCAAGCTCAAGGTGAACCCTTTCATCGCGACCGTCGGCACAGGCTTCATCGTCACCGGGCTGACCTTCGTCCTGACCGGCAACGTCGCCTTCATGGTCTCGGACCCCGGCTTTTCGTGGCTCGGCGCGAACCGGATCGCCGGTGTGCCCTATTCCGGCATCCTGCTTATCGTGTCGCTCGTTGTCGGGGGCGTTGTCCTCGCCCGCACTTATTATGGCCACGTGATCTATGCCGTCGGCGGCAATGCCGAGGCGAGCCACCTGACGGGCCTTCGCGTGCCGCTGATTGAGGGGAGCACCTATCTCCTGCTCGGGGCGCTCACGGGCATCGCGGGCTTCATATCGGCCTCGCAGCTGAGTTCGGCCCAAGCCAACATGGACCCGAACATCATGTTCGACGTGCTCACGGTCGTGATCGTGGGTGGCACGCCTCTGGGCGGCGGCATCGGCTCGATCGGGCGCACCGCCATCGGCCTTGTCATCATCGCGACCATCAGCAACGGGTTCGTGCTGCTCGGCATCAGCCCCTATTACCAGAACATCATCAAAGGCGTCCTGATCGTCGGCGCACTCGTGCTCGAGTCCGTCGTCAATCGCAAGAACGCCGCATCCTGAACACCTCACCAACAGACGGAGAAAACCATGTCCACGACATTCGACATCGTAGAGGCAACCATCGACGAGGCGCAAAGCGCGATCCGGTCGGGCGATTTGACGGCTGCCGACCTCGTCGCCGCCTATCTCGAGCGCATCGAAGCCATCGACAAATCCGGCCCGACGCTCAACTCGGTCATCACGATCAACCCCGCAGCGATGGCCGAGGCCGAGGCGCTGGACGAAGAGTTCAAGCGCACCGGGGCATTCAAAGGTCCGCTCCACGGCGTCACGGTGCTCGTCAAGGATCAGGTCGAGACCAAGGACATCATGACGACCTTCGGGTCGATCGCGCAGGACGGCTATATGCCGGAAAAGGACGCGACCGCGATCACGCAGCTCAAGGCCCAAGGCGCGATCATTCTGGGTAAGACGGCGCTGCCGGATTTCGCCACGTCGTGGTTCGGCATCTGCTCCAAGATCGGCTCGACCAAGAACCCCTACGTGCTGTCGCGCGATCCGGGCGGGTCGAGCTCCGGGACCGCGGCCTCCGTTGCGGCGAGCCTCGCAATGGTCGGGATCGGTGAAGACACGGGCGGCTCGATCCGTCTGCCCGCCTCGTTCTGCAACCTCGTCGGTGTGCGCGTGACCCCGGGCCTCATCAGCCGGGACGGTATGTCGCCGCTCGTGGTGTTTCAGGACACCGCAGGCCCGATGGCCCGCACGGTCAAGGATGCCGCCCTGCTGCTCGACGGCATGGTCGGCTATGATCCGAACGACGAATACACCGTCGCGGCCCTGATCGCGAACCACAAGGGCAGCTATGCCGACGCCATCGACACAGATAGCATGTCGGGCGCGCGCCTCGGCGTGGTGCGAAATGCCTTCGGCGATGGCACCGCGGGTGACAGCGGCGAAGTGAATGCAGTCGTCGAAGAGGCGCTGGGCAAGCTCGAAGCTGCGGGCGCGACGCTCGTGGACCTCGAAATTCCTGACTTGATGGATCACATCATCGCAACTTCGCTCTACGACAGCCACTCGCGCCACGACATCAACAAGTTCCTCGCCTCGCGGCCCGACATGCCGACCAAATCGCTCGAAGCGATTAAGGAGCAGGAGTTGTTCCACCCGAACCTCGACCTGCTCAAAGGCATCTTCGAGGGGCCGGAACATCCCGAGGACGACCCGGACTATTTCCGCAAAATGGCGGCGCGCGACACGTTCCAGCGGCTTGTCGTGAACCTCATGGCCAAGAATGAGGTCGACGCGCTGGTCTTTCCGACCGTGCAGCTTTTGTCGCCGACCAAGGCCGAGGTCTTTGCCGACAAGTATCAGGTGCTCACCTATCCAACGAACACGCTGATCGCGGCGCAGACGTGGCTGCCCTCAATCGCGATGCCTGCGGGCTTCTCGAAAGAGGGCGTTCCGGTCGGTGTCGAACTGGTGGTGAAACCCTTCGCCGAGGATGAGCTCTTCCGCCTCGGTGCCGGGTTCGAGCAGGCCGTCGGGGCCCGTCAGGCGCCAAGCTTCAAAGAGTAACGCTTTACGATCACGCGCCGGGCCTGTCGGGGTTTTCCGACAGGCCCGGCGTTTCTTTAGCCCGTGGCGGCGAGGGTCAGTCGTCGTCGATGCTCAGCCAGCAGCCTTGGTCGTGGGCCTTGGCCATCGTGTGGACGGTTCGTTCGATCCTCAGACCGGTCTCGAAATCGATCAGATGGGCAGGCTCGCCCGCAATCGCCCGCAGCACCTCGCGACATTCGATCACCTTGAGGTCGTTGAACCCGAGCCCGTGACCGGGGGCGGGAACGAATTGCCCGTAGGGCGGGTGGGCAGGCCCGGCGAGGACCCGGGTATAGCCCGCGTCCGCATCGGCCCCACCAGCCCGATAAATCTCGACCTCGTTCATGCGCTCCTGATCGTAGGTGACCGATCCTGCGGACCCGAAGACCTGAAGCGCGATGCGCCCCTTGCGACCCCAGGCCGAACGGTTCGCCATCAGGACGCCGGAGGCCCCGCTTTCCATCCTGAACAGAACGCTCGCGATATCGCTGGTCTCGACCGGCCTGCGCGCCCCGTCCGCCGTGGGGCGATCCGGATAGGGCTTTGCCATATCCGTCGTGACACGTTCCAGCCGACCGAAGAGGGTGGTGATCAGCGACAGCGGATGCACCGCGAAATCGTCCAACGCGCCATAGCCGGAGCTCGCCTCGCTCTTCCAGTAGAACAGCGCCTCGGGGTCGGCCATGAAATCCTCGTCCATCTCGACCCGGATGTGGTTGACCGTGCCGATGGCGCCATCCGCCAGCAGCTTGCCGATCTGCCGGATCATCGGGTTCTGGATGTAGTTGTAGCCAAGGGCCGCGACCCGGCCCGACGCCCGCGCAGCTTCGCGCATGCGCAGCGCATCCTCGAACTTGGGTGCCATCGGCTTTTCGCACCACACATGCTTGCCCGCCTCAAGCGCCGCAATCGCCATCTCGGGGTGAAGGGCGTTCGGGGTCGTGACCGAGATCACGTCGACCTCGGGGTCCGACAGCAGGTCGCGCCAGTCGGCGGTCGATCGGTCAAAGCCGAACGCGGCGGCGCGGCTCTGGGCGAGGGCGGCATCGGCCTCGGCCAGATGAACGAGCCGGATATTGGGGCAATCGCCGAACGTCGGCCCGACCGCGTTCCACGCCAGCGCATGGCATTTCCCCATGTATCCGGTTCCGATTAGGCCGACTCCTAGCGACGACATGGGCATTCCTTCAGGGTTGGGATCGCTACAGACGCAATATCTGTTGCGACGATTCCGAAAATATGGAATTTTTGTTCCATCAATGAACGATTGGGTCAAGCATGAATGATACGGTGCCCGAAGCCAGCTCTGAAACGCGCGTTCCACCGCGGACGTTCGAGGCGCTTCGCCAGTTTATCGCCGCGCATCCCGGACTGCTTCCAAAGCGGCTGAGCCAAGCCGCGCAGTTCGCCTTAGCGAACCCGGACGAGATCGCGCTCGGAACGGCGGCGAGCGTTGCGACGGGGGCAGGGGTGCAGCCCTCGACCCTCATCCGGCTCGCGCATCAACTGGGCTATCAGGGCTTTTCCGACTTTCAATCCGTGTTCCGCGACCGGCTCAAGACCCGGGCCTCGGTTTATGAGGATCGGCTTCAGAGGATCGAACACGACGTCGCGGGCGACACCTATGAAAGCGCGCTTCTGAACGGGTTCTTTCGTGCCGCGCGCCAGTCTATCGATAGCCTATCCGCCGCCATCGACCCGAACGATTTCGCAAGCGCTGTCAGCCTCTTGGCGCGGGCGGATACGATTTTCCTCGTCTCCAAGCGCAGGGCTTTTCCGCTTGCCGCGCAGATGTCTTACACCTTCGGCACGCTCGGGATCAGGACCATGCTCGTCGGCTCCGGCATCGGGGTCGAGGACGAGATCGTGCGCACCGCGACGCCGCGCGATGCGGCCATCGTCTGCTCGTTCGAGCCATATACACCGGGAACCGTCGAATTGGCCCAGACTTTGGCCGAAGCCGATGTGCCGATCGTGGCGATCACGGACTCGGCCCTGTCGCCGCTTGCGCCACTCGCCACCCACTGGATCGAGGTGTCCGAGCAGGCGTTCAACGGGTTTCGATCCTTGTCTGCCAACATGGCCTTGTCGATGGCGCTGTCGGTCGCCGTGGCCGAGCGGCGGAGGCTCGGGGCATGACCGCCGCCCAAACGCTGGTTGCACACGATCATTCCGTGTTGACTCAAAAATAGAACATATGTTCCATAGCCGCAGATTCGCCAACGCAGAGCCGGACGAAAAGGGGACGACGTGACAGGATCAGATGTGAAACCGCTCGATGTCATCACCATCGGTCGCTCGTCCGTGGACCTCTACGGCACGCAGATCGGCGGGCGGCTGGAGGATATGGGGTCGTTCGACAAGTACATCGGCGGTTCGCCCACCAACATCGCCTGCGGCACTGCGCGCCTTGGCCTGAAGTCCGGCCTGATTACGCGGGTGGGGGACGAGCATATGGGGCGCTTCATCCGCGAAGAGCTGACCCGCAACAGCGTGGACACGCAGGGCGTTGTGACCGACCCGGATCGGCTGACGGCGCTGGTGCTCCTGGGGATCCGCGACGAAGAGCAGTTTCCCCTGATCTTCTACCGCGAAAACTGCGCCGACATGGCGCTGTGCGCGGACGACATCGACCCGACCTACATCGCTTCGGCGCGCTCGGTCGTGGCGACGGGGACGCACCTGAGCCATCCGCAGACCGAGGCGGCGCTTCTCAAGGCGCTGACCCTCGCGCGTGAGGCGGGCGTGCGCACCGCGCTCGACATCGATTACCGCCCGAACCTGTGGAACGTGGCCGGGCATGGCGATGGCGAAAGCCGCTTCGTGGCGTCGGACGCGGTGACGGAAAAGTTGCAGGGCAAGCTCCACCTGTTCGATCTGATCGTCGGCACCGAGGAAGAGTTTCACATCGCGGGCGGCACGACCGATACCCTTGCCGCCCTGCGCGCGGTCCGCGCCGTGTCGGATGCGACACTCGTGTGTAAGCGCGGGGCGCTCGGGGCGGTGGCATTCACCGGCGCGATCCCGGACGACATCGACGCGGGCGAGGCGGGGCCGGGCTTTCCCATCGAGGTTTTTAACGTGCTGGGCGCAGGCGACGGGTTCATGTCCGGCCTCCTGAAAGGCTGGTTGGAGGATGCACCGTGGTCGCGCGCGCTCACCTATGCCAACGCCTGCGGCGCCTTCGCCGTCAGCCGCCACGGCTGCACCCCCGCTTATCCCAGCCTCGAGGAGTTGGAGTTCCTCATCGCCCGCGGCGTCACGCGGCCCGATCTGCGCAATGATCCCGAGCTTGAGCAGCTCCACTGGTCGACCACCCGCGCGAACGACTGGCCCGACCTGCGGGTCTTTGCCTTCGACCATCGGCTCCAGTTGGAAGAGATGGCGGGCTACACGCCGGAGAAAGGCGCGAAGTTCAAGGACCTGTGCCTCGACACGGCGCTTGCGGTGCGCGCTGGTCGGCAAGGCTTCGGGATCCTCTGCGACAACCGGATCGGGCGGCGCGCTTTGCACCGGGCCTCCGGCACCGGCCTTTGGATCGGACGGCCCACCGAATGGCCCGGCTCGCGTCCGCTGGAGCTTGAACCCGAACTGGGCGCGGACTTTGGCAACCTCGCCGAATGGGCGCGTGAAAACGTGGTCAAGGTTCTGGTCTTCTGCCACCCGGACGACGACGCGGCGATGTGGGCAGCACATGAAACCACCGTGTGCCGCCTGTTCGCATCGGCCCGGCGCAACCGTCTGGAATTCCTACTGGAAGTGGCCCCCTCCAAGGTCGCCCCGGTCGCCGACGATACGACCGCGCGGATCATCCAGCGCTTCTACGACCTCGGCGTCTATCCCGACTGGTGGAAGCTGGAGCCCGCGCGCACCCACGCGGCGTGGCAACACGCCGTCGACGCCATCACCCGCAACGATCCCCATACGCGCGGGATCGTGGTGCTGGGCCTCGACGCGCCCGAGGCGGAGCTTGCCGAAAGCTTCGACGTCGCCGCGCGGTTCGATCTGGTCAAAGGTTTCGCCGTGGGCCGCACGATCTTTGCCGATGCCGCCCGCGCGTGGATGACGGGGGAGATGTCGGACGCTGAGGCCATCCGACAGATGACCGACCGCTTCGACCGACTGTGCAACATCTGGGACAAGGCGCGCACCGGCGCGCGGGAGAACGCAGCGTGACCGATACGATCCGACTGACCGCCGCGCAGGCGATGGTGAAATGGCTGAGCGTTCAGATGACCGAGGACGGCGAACGCTTCGTCGAAGGGTTCTGGGCGATCTTCGGACACGGCAACGTGGCGGGAATGGGCGAGGCGCTGCATCGCTACCGCGACAGCATGCCGACATGGCGCGGCCAGAACGAACAGACCATGGCCCATGCCGCCATCGCCTATGCCAAGACCAAGCGGCGCAGGCGGGCGCAGGCGGTCACGACCTCGATCGGGCCGGGGGCGACCAATCTGGTGACGGCGGCCGCGCTCGCGCATGTGAATCGGCTGCCGCTTCTCATGGTGTGCGGCGACGTCTTTGCCAACCGGCGCCCCGATCCGGTGCTCCAGCAGATCGAGGATTTCGACGACGGGACGGTATCGGCCAACGACGCGTTCCGCCCGGTGGTGCGCTATTTCGACCGGATCACGCGGCCCGAGCATCTGCTGACCTGCCTGCCGCGCGCGCTGCGCACCATGACAGACCCGGCCGATTGCGGGCCGGTCTGCCTTGCCTTCTGTCAGGATGTGCAGGCGGAGGCCTATGACTACCCGACCACGTTCTTCGAGCCGCGCGTCTGGCGGATCCGGCGACCAGCCCCCGACGCGGATGAGGTCGCAGCGGCCATCGCCGCGCTCAAGGCGGCTGAGCGACCGCTCATCGTCGCGGGCGGAGGGGTGCTGTATTCCGGTGCCGAGGCAGCGCTGGCCGCATTCGCCGCCAAGCACGACATTCCGTTCGTCGAGACGCAGGCCGGAAAGGGCGCGGTGGGCTTCGACGATCCGCGCAACTTCGGTTCGCCCGGTGTCACGGGGTCCGACTGCGGCAACGACCTTGCCGCGCGCGCCGATCTCATCCTCGGCGTCGGCACCCGGTTTCAGGATTTCACGACCGGGTCGTGGTCGCTCTTCTCGGAAGCGCAACGGTTCGTGTCTGTGAACCTCGCGGGCTATGACGCCTCCAAACATGGGGCGATGCCCGTGGTGGGCGACGCGAAGGTGACGCTGGAGGCATTGTCCGACGGGCTGGGCGAAACCCGGTTCGGCTGGCAGGACCCCAAAGCGCGCACCGACTGGCACGACGCGGTCAGATCCGTAACGGCGGCCCCCAGCCCGGACACCCTCCCGACCGACGCGCAGGTGATCGGCGCGGTGCAGCGCACGGCGACCGCCAGCACCGTCGCCATGTGTGCCGCCGGAACCATGCCCGGCGCGCTTCAGGTGCTTTGGCAGGCCTCACCGGGCGGCTACCACATGGAATACGGATACTCCTGCATGGGGTATGAGATCGCAGGCGCAATGGGCATCAAGCTCGCCGCGCCGGACAAGGACGTGGTCTGTTTCGTCGGCGACGGCTCCTACATGATGGCGAATTCCGAGCTTGCCACCGCCGTCATGCGGCGCGTGCCGTTCACTGTCGTGCTGACGGATAACCGGGGCTACGGCTGTATCAACCGGCTTCAGATCGAAACCGGCGGGGCGGAGTTCCAGAATATGTACAAGGACGCGGGCCTGGAGGCGCAGCCCCAGATCGACTTCGTGGCCCATGCCGCGTCGATGGGGGCGCATGCCGAAAAGGCCGTGGATATCGCGGACCTCGAGGCCAAGATGCTGGCCGCGCGCGGGCGCGACATCCCGTCGGTCATCGTGATCGACACCGATGCCCGGTCGGGCGTCGGCGTGGGCGGGCATTGGTGGGACGTGGCGGTGCCGGAGGTCGGGGCGTCCGAAAGCCTCGACGCGGCACGGGCGCGCTATGAGGCGAACACCGCCAACCAGACCACGGGCGATTGAGGGGCGGACATGGCAATCAGGATCGGCATATCCCCCATCTCGTGGCAGAACGACGACCTTCCCGACCTTACGGCAGCTTTCACGATGGATCAGGCGATGCGCGAGGCGCGCGAGATCGGCTATGTCGGCGTCGAGCGCGGGCGGCGGATGCCCGAAGGCACCGAAGAGCTCAGAACCTATCTCGACCGCTACGATCTGGCGCTGTGCGGTGGCTGGTGCTCCGGCAATCTGCTGGTGAACGATGTCGAGGCTGAGTGGCAGGCCATTCGGGGTCAGGTCGAACAGTTCGCGGCACTGAGCGCCCCCTGTATCGTCTATTCCGAGTGCTCGAACACCGTGCAGGGCGACATCGCAACCCCGGTCAACGACCGCCCGCAGCTTGGCCGTGAAGGCGTCGAAGCCTACGCGCGCAAGCTGAGCGAGCTTGCCAAACGGGTCCGCGACGCCGGAACGCAGCTCGCCTATCATCACCACATGGGCTCGATCATCGAAGCCGAAGACGAGGTCGATTGGCTGATGGGGGCCAGCACGCCCGAGGTCGCGCTTTGCTTTGACACCGGCCACCTGCTGTTCGGTGGCGGTGACGTTATGGCGACGCTGGAGCGGTGGGGCGCGCGCATCCACCATGTGCATTTCAAGGACATCCGCCCGGACGTCGTGCGCGATGTGCGTGAGAACCGCCGATCCTTCCTCGACGCCGTGATCGCGGGGGCCTTCACCGTGCCGGGCGACGGCTGCATCGATTTTCAAGCCGTGGCGGATCATCTGAAATCCATCGCCTATGACGGTTGGATCGTGGTGGAGGCCGAGCAGGACCCGGCAAGCGCGCCGCCCTATGCCTATGGCGAAATGGGCTATGCGACGATCCGCGAGGTCTGTGCCAAAGCGGGGCTGACGGTCGAAGGCGCAGAACGGGAAGGGGCATGACAATGGCCAAGTTGCAGGTGAAACCACAGCAGGACACAGGATTGATCACGCAGGTGACGCCCGAAAGTGCAGGCTGGGGCCATGTGGGGTTCGAGGTTCACCGCATTCGCGCGGGCGACACCATCGGGCAGGCGACGGGCGACCGCGAGGTCTGCCTTGTCTGGTTATCGGGCATCGCGACCGCTGAGGCGGCAGGCACGGATTTCGGTGCGCTCGGCGAACGGATGAGCCCCTTCGACAGCCCGCCACATGCGCTTTATGTCCCGGCTGGCTCCGAGTGGTCGGTGACGGCGCAAACCGATCTGGAGCTTGCAGTCTGTTCCGCGCCCGGCGGCGGCGCGTTCCCCGCCAAGGCGATCCCCCCCGGCACCTATGCGCCCGAACTGCGCGGTAAGGGGTCGAACGTCCGGCACGTGACCAACATCATGGCCGAAGACGACGCCTCGGCGCAGTCGCTGCTCGTGGTCGAGGTCATCACGCCCGGCGGCAACACCTCGTCCTATCCGCCGCACAAACACGACTGCGACGCGCTCCCCGACGAAAGCCTGCTGGAAGAGACCTATTACCACCGGCTCAACCCGCCGCAGGGCTATGCGTTTCAGCGCGTCTACACTGACGATCTTTCGCTGGATGAAACCATGTGCGTGTCGGACGGCGATGTCGTGCTGGTCCCGCGCGGCTATCACCCCTGCGCCACGATCCACGGCTATGACCTGTACTACCTCAACGTCATGGCCGGGCCGACGCGGATCTGGAAATTCCACAATCAGGAAGAGCACGCCTGGCTCTTCGATCTGTAACCCATGACGCGAGGGGCAAGATGATCGACCCGCAACTGCAAGCCTTCCTCAAGGACTGGAGCGCGAAATGGTCGGTCCTGCCGCCCGACGCGACACCCGCCCAGCGGCGCACGCGGTTCGAGGTCATCACACATGCCATGCGCCGGCCTACGCCCGAGGGCGTCGATGCCCAGACCGAGCATTGGATCGAGACAAAGGCAGGCCCGGTCCGCGTGCGCGTCTTTCGCCATACCTCGGGTGGCGCGCAGCCCTGCCTGATCTTCATGCACGGTGGCGGCTGGGTGCAGGGCAGCCCTGAGTCTCATTGGGACATTGCGGCCAGTTTCGCCGCTCTCAACTGTCAAACCGTGGTCAGCGTGGACTATGCGCTCGCCCCCGAGGCGCCTTTTCCGGCGGCCATCGACCAATGCACGGCAGTCGCCCACTGGGCGCATGCGAACGCCGACTTGCTGGGGATCGACAACACCCGGATCGCGGTCGGAGGCGATAGTGCGGGCGGAAACCTCGCCGCCGCCATGACGCTCGACCTGCGGGGGAGCGGGGTGAAACTGATCGGTCAGGTGCTGGCTTATCCCGCCTGCGATTTCGACCGCTCGCGTCCGTCTTATTCTGAGAACGGGGCCGGGCCAATGATCCGCTTGGACGCGCGGGTGGAAACCGCCTATTGCCCCGATCCCGAACTTCTGACCTCGCCCCGATGCGCGCCTTTGCTAGCCGAAAGCCACGCGGGCCTGCCGCCAGCCTTCATCGCGGTCGCCCAGCTCGATCCCCTGCGCGACAGTGGCCGGGCCTATGCCGACAAACTGGCTGAGGATGGTGTCTCCGTGACGCTCGACGAGGCCAGGGGGCTGACCCACGGCTACTTGCGTGCCATCGGGCTGTGCGAGGCGAGCGACGTGGCCCTGAACAAGATGGCCGCCTGGCTCGACCGGATCAACCAGACCGCGCTTGCGCGCTGATCGCTAGCCCCGGTCCGTTTCCCCACAACTCGCATGACGCTCGGTCGCCGGACCCGGCCCGCGCATGTAATGGCGCGCTGGGTCATAGCGCGTCCGCCCCGTCAGCAGCACCTTGACCCGACGCGCGGGGGCGGTGACGAGGTTCGAGGCGCGCAGCCAGATCGACTTGAGCTTGGACATGGGCCGATGACCTCTGCGCTCACGCCGCCGTCTGCGACCGCTTGGCGCGGCGCTGGCGGATCGTCCAGTAGATCGCGCCGACGATCAGCAGCACGTTCACCACGACGAGGATGGTCGACACCGGACGGTCGAGGAAGATCCAGTAGCCCTCGCGCGAGATCAGGAGCGATCGGCGCAGGTTGTTCTCAAGCAGCGGGCCGAGGATCACACCGATCACCAAGGGTGCCAGCGGATAGCCCGCGGCGCGCAGTACGATCCCGACCAGCCCGAAGCCCATCATCACCCACAGGTCGAAGACCGAGCTTTGCAGGGCAAAGGTGCCGATGGCGCAGAGCAGAAGCACCACGGGGATCAGATAGCTTTTCTTGAGCCTCAGAACCCAGACGAAGATCGGCGTCATCAGGATGCCGACGAGCAAGAGCGAGACGTTGGAGAACAGGTAGACCATGAAGATGCCGCCCGCGATTTCGGGCTGGTCCGCGAACAGCGCCGGGCCGGGGAAGAAGCCGAGGATCAGCATCGCGCCGATCAGAACGGCCGAGGCCGCCTCGCCGGGGATACCCAGCGCCAGCGTCGGCACCAGCGCGCCGCCGACGGTCGAATTGTTGGCGCTCTCCGTGGCCACGATGCCGCCTTCGGCGCCTTCGCCGTAGCCTTCTTCGGGTTTCGAGAACGCCTTTGCGACGGCGTAGGAGGCGAAGGTCGAGATGGTCCCACCCACGCCGGGCAACGCACCGAAGGCCGCGCCGATGGTGGACGAGCGCAGCAGGTTCTTCCAGTGGCGCAGCGTCAGGATCACCGTGCGAAAGCCGGGGCGCACCGCTTTCACCGTGGGCTTTTCGTTCAGGTTACGGCCGTGGACCTGCTGCGCCATCTCGGAGATCGCGAAGATACCGACCACGATGGCGACGATGTGGAGCCCGTTCAAAAGCTCGTACTGGCCGAAAGTGAACCGGAACCCGGTCGAAAACTCATCCGTCCCGATGGTCGCGATCAACAGGCCGAGCGCGCCGGTCATCAGACCCTTGAGCAGCGAACCGTCGGACACCACCGCGATGGCGATCAGCCCGGTGAGGGCGAGCATGGCATATTCGGGCGGCGCGAAGTTCGATGCGAAATCCGCGAGCAAAGGCGCGGTGAGGATCAGAACCATGCCACCGAACAGCCCGCCAAGCGCCGAGGCCGAAATCGCGATCCCGATGGCGTCCGCCGCGCGCCCCTTCTGGGCCAGAGGGTAGCCGTCGAACAGGGTGGCTGCGGCCAGCGGCGTGCCGGGGATACGCAGCAGGATCGCCGAGATCGACCCGCCGCAGGAGCCGCCGACGCCGATGGCGATCAGGAACCCCATCGCCGAGACCGGCGGCATGTCCACCGCGAAGGGCAGCATGAGGACCACACCCATGAGGGGACCGAGGCCGGGAAGCGCGCCGACCACGAGGCCGAAGATGACACCGACGATGGTGAGCATCAGCGTCAGCGGCGTCAGGAATTGATCCAGACCGAGCAGGAGAGAGTCAGCGAGCATGATTTACCAGGCAATGTTCAGGTGAAGGAAGCCGCCGGGAAGCACGATCTTCAGCAGGGCTTCGAAGGCAAAGGCGAAGGCGAGCGAGATCAGGACGGCGGGCACCACGATCGCGATTGCGTTTCGGATGCCGCAAAGCGCCATGAGCGCGGCCAGCATAATCGGCGTCGCGATGTGATAACCCAGCGGGCTCAGGCAGCCGAGGTAGACGGCGAAGATCAGAACCATCAGCGCCGGTCGGCCCAACGTCCTGATCTGTACGGCGCGCGTGTCGGCATCGGCGGGCGCGCGTCTGCGTATGATCTGCACGCCCAGTTGCAGGGCGACCATGCCCCCGAGGATAAGCGCGATGGTCTTGGGGTAGGCGGCGGCGTTGTCATAGGGGCCGCCCGAAGCGATGCCCTGTTCGACCATGTCGGTCGCCGCCTGCTGGAACACCAGCGCGACGACGGCGACAAAGATCAGGGCGACGAGCCATTCGGCGTGGGTTTTTTTGATCGTCATTCTTTCCTCGACCGATAAGCGGCTCGTCGCCGCGGTGTTCAGAGCTTGGACAGCTGCTCTTCTTCCCATTTCAAGGCGTCGCCCATCGCTTCCAGCTGACCTGCGACCGGCCCGACGATTTCCTCGTACTGGTCATAGTCCCACTCGAGGAAGGTAAAGCCGAGCGCCGCGGCTTTCTGCTGGACCTCTGGGTCTTCGGTCGCGGCCTTCATCGCGGCGCGCAACACGTCCACCCGTTCCTGCGGCGTGTCCTTGTGCACAAGCCACCAGTTCCAGCCCATCGGGGCAAGACCGCTCAGGCCGAGGTCGATGTCGAGATCGGCGATCGAAGGCGCATTGCCGAATTGTTCGGCGCTCGCGGGCAGTTCGGAGAGCACCAGCTTGATGTCGTAATCGTCGCCGTTTTGCTGAAATTCACCGACGTTGATGAAGCCGAAGTCCAGAACCCCGTTCTTGAGGTCCGACATCGCATCGCCATTCGCGGTGTAGGGAATGTTCTGCGCGACGCAGTTGTAACCCTGCAGAGCCTTGGCGATCACCATGTGGGGCAGGTTGTTGCGCGACCCGGTCGAATAGCGAAGTTCGCCGGGGTTCGCGGCGCAGTAAGCCATCATCTCTTCGAAATCCGCCCAGCGGTCGTTGCCTGCCGCCGTACCGATGGCAAAGGCGTTGGACGAAGCCGCGTGAAGCGGGATGAAGTCGTCATAGGTCCAGTCGGCATTGCCGAGCACGGGTTGCAGCACCAAGGGTGCCACGTATCCGTCGATGATCGTGTAGCCGTCCGCGGGCTTGTTCATCGCGATCATGAACGCCTTGGTGCCTGCCGCCCCGGGGGTCGAGATCACCGGCATCGACACGCCAAGCTCGTCGGCCATCGCTTCGGCAAGGATCTGGCTCCCCGCCATCGCGGCACCGGGGCCCCACGGAAAGATCAGTTCGATCGTCCGTCTGGGAAAGTCCTGCGCCGTGGCGGCAAGTGGCGCGGATGCGATGGTCAGCGCCGTCAAGGCAGTCGTCGTGATGTGTTTCATGGGGTTCCTCCTCCTCACTAAGTCCATTTCGGTCAATGTCCTGCGCCGAGGCGTTCCAATGGCTTCGCCATATCAGCCAGCGCGTAATGTGCGTAGATTTCCTTTGGGGCGTCATGGGCCCGCAGGTGGTCGCAGATCGCCCCGATCAGGCGTTCCTCGACCTCAGGGTTCTGGATCGGGCGCGTCTGGCCCGGATCGGACTGCAGGTCGTAAAGCACATCGCCCGCCCCCCAGTTCTCAAGAATACCCATGCCCGCCTCGCCGAGCTTCTCGGACAGCCTGACCCGCATCATCGGCGCACCCTTGGTGAAGTCGAAGTCGCGCACCAGTTCGGCGGTCGACAGGTCGCGCACCGAGAACAACTCTTCGAGATGGCTGGGCATGAGCGTGTAGAGCGGCAGGGCGGATGGGTCGCCGGTGGTCGGAAACCGGAAATAGGTGAACCGGCCATCGGTCACGCAGATCGGCCCGCCGAACATCCCGAGAATGGCCGTGTCGCGCCCCGAGGCGCCCCCGTTCAGAAGCGGCAGCAACGAATGCGCGCGGACCTCGGCAGGCGCGGCAATGCCGTGCAGGTCGAGGATGGTCGGCATCAGATCGACGGTCTGGGTCAGGTCTGGCACACGCGCACCGGGTGTGGCCTGCTCCGGGTGCCAGATCATCAGCGGGATATGCGAGATTTCCTCGTAATACGGCATCCGGTTCTTGGCCCACCACTCGTGCTCACCCAAGAGGTAGCCGTGATCGGTCGTCAGGATCAGCGCCGTGTCGCCCCATGCGTCGTTCGCGTCCATCCAGTCGAGGAGCCGCCCGAAATAGGCGTCGCACATCGACACCAGCGCAGCATAGTTCGCGCGAATTTCCGCGATTTCCTCAGACGAATTGGTGCATTTCTCATAAAGCGGCCAGTCGAGCACCGGGCCGTCATAGCCCGTGTCGAACAGCGCCTTGAACCGCTCGGGCGCATCGAAGGGCTCATGCGGGTCGAAGCATTCGATCTGCAAGAACCAGTCGTCGGCGTCCTTGTTGCGGTCGAGGAACTCGAACGCCTGCCGGAAGCATTGCGCGGTGGGGAAGTCTTCTTCCACGCTGGTCTCAAGCCGGTTGATCGCATGGCGCGAGCGTTTCCAGACGTCCTTGGCCAGCGTGCGCCGCGTGGCCGTTCGCCCCGGTTCCATCCCCTCGGTCGGGTAGTGGCGGGTATCGAAGGTCTGCCGGATACGCTCCACCGGCGGGACGGCAAAGACTGTGACCGGATCGTTTTCCTGCCCCCGGATGAACTCCCAACTGTCGAAGGCCTGCGCATAGCCCCAGCCGCCGTTCTCGAAGTAATGCAGATGGTCCGAGATCAGATGCGTATAGACACCTGCGCTGCTCAGAAGCTCGGCATAGGAATTGTCGAACGGTTCGAGCGGCCCCCACGGGCGATGGGTGAAATTCAGCCGCCCTGTGTGCATGTCGCGCCGCGCGGGCATGCAGGGCAGGGAGCCCACGTAATGCGTGTCGAAATTTGCTGCGCGCTGGGCGAAGCGGTCGAAATTCGGGGTCGGGAACGACGTGTTCCCAAAGGCGCCGAGCGCGGACCTGTTCAACGAGTCGAATAGTACAAAAATGGTCCGCACATGCCCCTCCCATTGCATTGCGTCACACCTTGTCGCGGGCCAGAGGTTCTGTAAAATCGCTTTTAATAGGCCTGACCATAGATAATAGGAATACCTGATGGACCGAAATCTGAAGGCGTTCCTTGCGATCGCGAAGGAGGCGAACCTGTCTGCGGCGGCCGACCGGATCGGGCTCACCCAGCCCTCTTTGACCAAGCGGCTCGCCAATCTCGAAGAGGAGCTGGGGGCACCGCTTTTCGAACGTCACAGGCGTGGCATGCGCCTGACGCCAGCCGGGCGGCGGTTCCTGACGCGGGCGCAGAGGATCGAGCGTGAATACAATCAGGCGCATGAGGAAATGCGCACGCTCATGGGCATGGGGCTGGAAACCCTGCGCGTGGGTGCCGGGCCGCTTTACCACCTGCGGTATGCGGCCCCCTTGTTCGCCAGACTGCGCACGCATTTTCCGGCCCTGAGCTTTGAACTCATCGCCGATCAGAACGCGGTGACGCTGCCGATGCTGCGCGATGAACGGGTCGATGTCGTCCTCGGCGCGCTCGAACCTGTCCACCAGACCGAAGAGATCGAGGTGATCCCGGTTTCGGAAATCGAACATTCCGTCATCATGGCGGCGACCGATCCGCTGGCCGAGAAAACCATCCTCTCGCCGCGCGATCTGACCGGGCTGGAATGGGTGGCCTATCAGGGCGCGACCGACAATGTGCCTTTGCTGCGCAAGTATTTCGCGCAGCACAAACTTCCCCCGCCCAGCTTCGTCGCGCATTCGACATCCTTCGCCGCCGCGCTCGATCTGACGCGGGAATTCGGTGCCAAACTGATGGCACCGCTGCAACTTGCCGGACATGTCGAAACCGTGGGGCTTGTCGCGCGACCCACGAACCCGCCGATCAGTCGGCTTGAAACCGGCGCCTACGTCCGGCGCAGCTCGCTCGACATCCCCGTCATCCGCCAGTTGCTCGTGGATTTGCAGGAGATTGCGGGCAGGGCCTAGCGTGCCACGGGGAAGGTTTCGGTGGACCCATGAGGCCCTGCGTTTGTAGAGTGGGGGTGGGAGGATCAATCATGTCGCGAACCCTATTCTTCGCGGGGGCGAGTGCGGTCGTGGCCGCGCTGTGCATCGCCGCGCTCTTGGTCATGACGGGACGCTGGGATTCGGTCCGGGGCACGCCGCTGACGGCTCAGGTCCTGTTGAATGACGTGGCCGTGCCCTCGAACTACGCCATCGACCCGGTCGTCATCACGGACGAGCTTCTGCGCCGGATGCAGGACCGTGCAGGGCGCGATCTCGCGCTCAGCATCATGATGGGCGATCAGGGACTGGCTCTCATGCGCGAGCAGGCCCTGCCGCGGCTTCTGAACGCGGGCGTCGTGCGCCGGATGCTCGAGGATATGGATGGTCTGGGTCAGGTGATCGCCTATTCCGACTACCGCAGTTTCGCGCAGGTCCAGATCGTAAACCGGAGCGGTGCCCCGCTCGAAGACGTGGCCCTGACCCTGCCGGGTGCGGTCCTTGCCGAACGCGACGGGGCTGCGCTGCCCATCCGCGCGCACGATAATGGTCTTATGTCGGTGAGTTTCGCGACCCTCGACGCGAACGAGACGGCCGCGCTGAACGTCTGGTTCGCGCTCGAACCCGGCGCGGTCGCCTCTCGGTCCGAGGACATTCGCCTCGGCGCCGACCACGGCGTGCGCGGCACGGTCCAGATGTTCCGCGCCGCCCCGGATTGGAACGGCGCCGAGTTGCAGGATCGGTCGTGGGCACGCTGGCTGGTGTCGGGCACGCTGCTCGCCGTGGTGGTGGCGGCCCTCGCGGCCCTCGCGCTGCTTCTGGTGGTGGCCCTGCGCCGGACCCGGCTCAGCCGCGCTTGATCCGCCGGATCGTGCCGCGTGACGGATCGTAACCCCACGCGGCAAGGCCGAAGGCGGCAAGCGAGACGCCGAGGACGACGAGGGCCGAGATCCCGTTGAACTTGCCGTAGGCCGCGAACCGGATCAGTTCGACCCCGTGGGTGAACGGGTTGAACGTGGCGATCCAGTAAAGCGCCTCGGCCCCGGATTCGCGCAGTTTCCACAGCGGATAGAGCGCCGAGGACATGAAGAACATCGGAAAGATCACGAAGTTCATCATCCCCGCAAAGTTCTCGATCTGGCGCGCGTAGACCGAGATCACCAGCCCGATCGAGCCGAGCATCAGCCCCGTCAGAAAGATCGCAGGCAGGATGAACAGCATGCCCGGTCCGGTCATGTAATAGCCAAAGAGCGCGGCCAGACCGAGAAAGACGTAAATCTGAAGTGTGGCCAAGATGGTCGCGCCGAGGATCTTGGCGAACAGCAGGAACGACCGGGGTAAGGGGCTGACCAGCATCACGCGCATCACGCCCGCCTCGCGGTCATAGACCATCGACAGCGCCGACTGCATGCACTGAAACAACACGATGATCCCGCACAGCCCCGGCAGAATGTATTCCTGATAGGGCGTGTAGGTCTCGTATGGTTCGATGATCGAGATGCCCAACAGGTTCTGCAGGCCCGAAGCGAAGATGAAAAGCCACAGCGACGGGCGCACGATGGCCGAGATCAGGCGCTCGCGCTGGCGCAGAAACTTGAGCACTTCGCGCTCGGTGACGGCGTACAGCCCGAGCAGAAAGCGCGGCGAGGTCGTCTGGGTCGTCACATCAGTCACATTCGAACTCCGCTTCATCCATGCCAAGCCCGTCTAGCGTGTTGGTCTGATGAAGGAAGCCGTCGATTGGTGCTATGTCGATGATCGCATTATGCGTTGACAGCAGGATCGGCATCCTCAGTTGCCCGTTCCAGCTGCGAAACGACATCGGCACGCCCTTGGACCCGTCCAGACGCAGTTTGTCCGAGCGCAGGAATGCCTCGACGCCCTCGGGCCCCGGTTCGCGGGCCTTGGCATAGGCCGTAAGCACGGCGCGCGCCGCCACCCATGTCGACCAGTCCTGCCAGCTCATCCGCCGACCGTCCTGCGCCATCGCCTCGAACCGCGAGTTGACCTGCGGCGCACCGTACCGCTCCAGCGCCCAGTGCCATTCGAGCGCGACAAGGCCGGTGGCCCCGACCACAGGGCGCGGTAGGGCGGTCTGATATTCGACGTAGCGCGAATATTCCCCGTACTCGTCCGCGATGAAGATGACGTCGTAATCACGTATGCCGCCGGTCAGCAGCATGATGTTGTTCTCTTCGCGCAGCGCCGGGTTCGTCGACAGATCGAAGGCCCGGCTCTCGGCGATCTCTACACGCATCCGGGCGGCCGCCTGTTCGAACGATGCCGCGCGGGCTGCGTCGCGGTCGGTCTTGCCGTGAAGGACGAGCACCTCGTCCCACTTCTGGCGCACCAGATGCTGGATGATCGCGTCCGAAATCATCCGGTCCGACGCGGCGGTGTGCAGGAGGTTCCCGTAGCACGCCGTGCGCAGCCCGTCCTCCGGCGCTGTGGTGTTCAGGAGCGTGACCTCTTGACCTGCCAGCGCTTCGGCCAGCCCCGCCACATCGGGCGCGGGAAGGTCGAGCAGGATATAGCGCGCACCATTCGCGATCATGCGTTCGGCCGTGGCGGTGAGCACCTCAGGTTCGGTGCGCGCGGTTTCGAGCGAGACCGTGAGCCCGCGCGCATCGGTGAGGATTTTCATGTCCTCGATGGCGAGTTCGACCCCGGTGAGCGTATCCCCCTGCGGGCGCAGGGGAATACGGGCATAGGCGAAATCTTCGTCGTAGCGGGGATCGTTCTCGAGTGCGAGGTAGCCCAGCCGCACCTCCTGAGCGAGGGCAACATGCGGCAGGATCAGGAGGGCGGCGAGGGCGATGAGGCGGCGCATCAGTCGTCGATCACCACGGTATGCGGCACGCGACCGACCGGGATCGACCGGATCGGGCGCCGCGTTTCCATATCGACGAGCGTGATGTCATCGGACAACCCGTTCGCGACCACCGCCACGCTTTCGTCACGGGTGAGCGCGACCGACCACGCGCGGCTTCCGACCAGCACGTAATCCTGCACCTCCTTGGTGTGGGCGTCGATGATCGCAATGTGGTTCGCACGTCCCAGACTGATCAGGCCAAGCGACCCATCGGCGGTCAGGGCCATGCCCACGGGTGTCACATCCTCGGGGCGGAAACCCGGTGGAAGAAACTCCAGCACGTCCTTGATTTCGTTGGTATCTCTGTCGATCACGTAAATCTCGCTCGACAGTTCCGCCGACACCCAAAGCTCGTTGGTATCCGGCGTCAGGACGAACCGTCTTGGCCGGGTGCCTACGATGATGTTGTCGGTCACGACGCCAGCCTCGGCATCGACCACATGCACCATGTCCGAGACCTCTGAGGTCACATAGACCGTCGAGCCGTCTGGGGTCTGGATCACCCCCTCTGGCTCGGCCCCGGTGGGGACGTCATGGATCACGATCCGGTCGGCCATGTCGATGACCTCGAGCATCGAATCCTCTTCGTTCGAGACGTACATCTTGGATTCGTCGGGCGAAAAGGCGAACACCTCGGGCGAGGGGCCGGTCGGCACCTGATCGACGATCTCCAGCGTCTCGATGTCGATGACGTCGATCACGTCGTCGTCGCCGCAGGCCACGTAAAGCAACGTCTGCGCCGCGTTCATCTTCATGTCGCGCGGGCGCCGCGATGTCGGGATCTTCTTCACGACCTCAAAGTCGCTGTCGAGCACCCAGACCTCGTGGCTTTTCTCGTTCGATACGAAGATGAGGCCCGTGTCCTTGGCCTCGGCGGGGCTGAAGGCCAGCGCCGCCGCAAGTGTTGCCGCAATGAGTGTTGTCCGCATCAACGCACCACGAACTTTCCGGCGAGACCGCGGTCCTCATAGCCCGGAACGTAGAAATCGTAGTCGCCGGGCCGGATCGGCACGAACCAGATGTCGATGGTGCCTTCGTCGTCGAACTCGACCGAATGCAGCGCCAGTGCCGCGACTTCGAGATCGTTGATGATGACCTGATTGAGCCACGAGTTGCGGAACAGCTCCGGTGCCATGATCAGGAACTCTTCGCCCCCGTCGTGAATGATGCGCCAGCGGTAATACTTGCCGGTCTCGAGCTCGAATTCATTGACGGAAAAGGTCAGCGCCGCACTGTCGATGACCATGTCATCCAAACGGGTCGCGTTGCTTGCCAGATTGCCTTCGGCAAGCGCGAAACCGGACACCAGCGAAATCGCCGCTGCGGCGATACCGCACCGTAATACTTTCATCGAATTTCCTCCCTATTTTTGTCAGGTTACGCTTGGGAGGCCTGCAAAACCAAATAGGTTTTCACAATTTGGGGCATTGGAAACGGCCATTGGCCCGGATGCTATCGTCAGGCAATGGATAACGCGGGCCTGCCCCGCGAGGGAGGAATAAGACCATGAAAAGACGGGAATTCTCGGCTTTGTTCGGCGGTGGCCTGCTGTCGGCGACGGCGTTCGGCGCAACAGCGGCGCGCGCCTTCAGCCCGCCCACCAACAAGGTCGTGCCGATCACGGTCGGCGCGCTGGCGACCGGGACCGCGCAGTGGGAACTCAGCATCATCAAAGAGAACGAACTCGACAAGAAACACGGGGTCGATCTGTCGCTCAAGGACGTTTCCGGCAAGCAGGCAAGCCATGTGGCGCTGATGTCGGGTGACGTCGATATCGTGCTGTCTGACTTCTTCTGGGTGGCCGGTGTGCGCGCCGAGGGCGAGGATTTCACCGTGGTCCCCCACAGCTATGCGGTCGGCGGGCTCATGGTGCAGCCGGACGGTCCGATCCAGTCCATCGACGACCTGCCGGGCAAGACCATCGCCATCGCTGGCGGACCCGTGGACAAGAGCTGGGTCGCGCTCAGGGCCTACTACAAGAAGATGAAGGGCGAGGACCTCGTCGATCTGGTCGAGGCCCGCTTCGGTGCGCCGCCTCTGGTCAACGAACTGCTGGCCGAGGGCAAGGCCGACGCCGCGCTCAACTTCTGGCACTTCAACGCGCGCTCGAAAGCCGCCGGGATGAAGGAACTGATTTCGGTCACCGAAATGATGGACGGGCTCGGTGTCACCGAGCAGCCGCCGCTGCTGGGCTGGGTGTTCCGCGAAAGCGTCGCCGCCGAAAAACCGGATGCGATCAAGGGCTTTCTCGACGCGAGCTTCGAGGCCAAGAAGATGCTCAAGGGCCGCGACACGATCTGGAACGACCTGCGCGCCATGATGCGGGCCGAGGATGACGACGCGCTCTTCACCGCTCTGCGAGACGATTACCGCGCGGGCATCGTGACCGACTACACCCCGGCACTCGTCGATGCGGCAGCGGAAAGCTATGCGATCCTCGCCGAGGTCGGCGGACCCGAACTGGTCGGGGATGCGACGGAAATGCCTGCGGGCACCTTCTGGTCCGGCTACAGCGTCTGATCCACCCGGATGGTCCCGGGTAAAACGCCTCCTCCGAGGGTGGCAGGGGGGCTGGAATGGTTCTCTCTGCCACTCTTGTTGGTGCTCTGGCATCTCCTGGCGGTGATCGTCGATCACCGCCTGTTCCCGACTCCTGTCGAGGTGGTGGGCGAGGTCTGGTTCCTCGCGACCGAGCGCAGCCTGATCGAGGATGTGGCGAAAACCCTGTCGCGTGCGGCGGCGGCTTTCGTCGTCGCAATGGTGCTGGGCGCCGTTCTGGGCGCGATCTTCGGGCGCGTGCGGGCGGCCGACCGATTGTTCGGCTCGTGGGTACTGATCGGGCTCAACATCCCCGCCATCGTCGTGGCGATCACCTGTTACATCTGGCTCGGTCTGTCCGAGTTCGCGCTTATCCTCGCGGTCGTCATCAACAAGACCCCGCTGGTGACGGTCACGATGCGCGAAGGCGTGCGGGCGCTGGATCATGGCTTCGGCGAACTCGCCACGCTCTACCGCGTGCCGTTCTGGCGCAGGCTCAGGCGCTTCACCCTGCCGCAACTCATGCCCTACGCACTGACCGCAGCGCGCACCGGGCTGTCGCTGATCTGGAAAATCGTCCTCGTGTTCGAGGTCTTGGGGTCCGACGGCGGTGTCGGCTTCCGCATCGGGATCTTCTTTCAGAACTTCGACATATCCGGCATCCTCGCCTATACGATGGCCTTCATGGCCGTCGTGTTCCTGATCGAATACGCAGTGATGCGCAGACTAGAAGCGAAAGTCCTTGGATGGCGTCCGGCGTTCCAATCTCGATAGATATCGCGCTCAAGGCGTTCGGGGGTGTGCCGCTCTTTGCCGAGGGCTTCCGGCTCGACGTCGCAGCGGGCGAGGTGCTCGCCGTGATCGGCCCGTCCGGTGTGGGCAAGTCCACGCTCCTGCGCATGGTGACGGGGCTGGACGAAGCCTATGAGGGGACGCTCCTCATCGACGGCAAACCCCCGCGTGAGGCGCCGATCCCTGGCTTCGTCTTTCAGGACCCACGCCTTCTGCCCTGGGCGACGGCGACCGAGAACCTGACCGCGATCAATGCCGATCTCGATGTGGCCGAGGCGCATCGCCTGCTCGCCGAGATGGGGCTCGAAGGGTATGAGGACGCGCTTCCCGGCGCGCTGTCCGGCGGCATGCAACGCCGCGTGGCGCTGGCCCGTGCCCTGTCGGTTGCGCCGGGGCTTTTGATCCTCGACGAACCCTTCGTGTCCATCGACCGCAAGCTCGCGCGCGGCCTTGCGAAACTCATCGCGCGGGTGATCGAAACCTACGGCCAGACCGTGATCCTCGTCACCCACGACCCCGAAGATGCCGCGCGTCTCGCGGACCGGGTGGTGCGGCTCGAGGGGCGCCCGGCGCGGATCGTCGAGGATCGGCGGATCGAAACCCCGCGCGGCGACCGGGACGAAGCCTTTGTCCTGCAGGAAACCGTCAGGATTGCGGGAGAGGAGACCCCATGAGCGTGCTGGACCTAAGCGGCGTCAAAAAGAACTACGGCCCTGTCGAGGCGCTGAGCGGCGTCGACATGCAGCTTGAACCCGGCGAATTCGCGGGGCTTCTGGGCCCGAACGGGGCGGGCAAGTCGACGCTGTTCCAGATCGTCTCGGGCCTCTTCATGCCTGACGCGGGCACCGTGCGCCTGTTTGGTTTGAACCACCGCGACAACGGCGCCGCCATTCGCCGCCGCATGGGCGTGGTGTTTCAGGCACGCTCGGTCGATCTCGACATGACGGTGCGCGCGAACCTGCGTTTTCACGGGCGGCTCTTCGGTCTTGGGGGCAAGGCGCTCGATGCCCGTATTGATGCACTGGCCGAGCAGGTCGGGCTTGCGGACCTGACCAAGCGTCCGGTGCGCAACCTGTCGGGCGGCCAGCAGCGCAAGGTCGAGATCGCCCGCGCGCTTATCAACAATCCGGACCTTCTCATCATGGACGAACCCTCGGCCGGTCTCGACACGCCCTCGCGCCGCGACCTCGTGCGCGACATTCGGGCGCTCGCCCAATCCGATAGCGTGACGGTCCTCTGGGCCACGCATCTGGTCGACGAGGTCGAAGGGGCCGACCGGATCGTGATGCTCGCCAAGGGCCGGGTGGTGTCGTCCGGCGCCCCCGCCGAGCTGATCGCCGAGAGCGGCGGCGAGGACCTGACCGACGCCTATTCCCGCCTCACCGCCTAGTCCGCCTTGTTCGGCGTGATCGGGGCAGGGGCCTGATTGAACTCCAGCGCGCCGAAGTCGAAATCGACCACCCGCTGTCCGATCCGCGCGGTCGTCGACCGGCTTTCCTGACCCGCCTCGATCGCCAGTTCGTCGGCGGTCTCGGCATCCTCGGTCTCGTCCGAGACTTCGCCTGCCACCTCTTCGCCCTTGGTGATTTCGCGCTGCGCCTCGAACACCAGTTCGGCCAGCTCCGGCGTATAGGGCAGCTTGTGCGCGCGGGGCAGGCCGACGGGGTAGTACTCTTCGTCCAGTTCCCTGATCCACAGAAAGATCGCGCCAGGCTCGCCCGTGAGTTTGTCGGGTTCATCCACCTGCGCCCAGTACAGCCGGAACCGCTCAGGCGGCGCGGCATCCGACGGCAGGCCGCGCAACTCGCCGATCCCGCGATAGGTGAGGAACAGGAGCGCCACGACCAGAACCGTAATCGCCCCGCGAAACACGATGGGCAGGCGCGTCTGGAACAGAAGCAGCAGCGCAATCCCGGCGACGAGGGCATAGGCGATGGTCAGGGTCAGGATCGTCTGCGTCATTGCCGCACCTCGCCTGTTCCCACGTCCTGCGCGCCGCCCGGCGTGTTCGTCTGGCCTGGCTGCCGGGTCAGGGAGACGAGGCTTTTCTGCCGGTTGTTCAGGTCCTCGATCTTGTCGTCGGCCAGCGTGAACCGCGCCGCCGTGACCTCTTCCCCGGTGCCTTCGAGCAGCACCTCGCCGTAATAGACCACCGTGACCGAGGGGTTCATCTTCTCGACCTTCACCGTCACCGGCACGCCATCGGTTCCGGTCGCGATGAAATGCACGACGTTGATGACGTATTCGCCGTTCATCAGCCCGCGCACCGACACGGTTTCCTGATTGAGCGGGTTCTCGATCTCCTGCCCGCCGACCAGCAGGACGTCCTTGAACTGCCCCCGGTCGTCGCGGTCGAGATGCATGAGCCCCGCCTCGCGCTGGTGATACCAAACGATATTGCCCGCCGGATCCTCGACATAGGTGTCGATGTCGTCCTCATGCCCGTCTGGCCAGCGCACGGTGATGAGGATCTCGACTTCGGTGTCGATCTCGCCGGTTTCCGCCACCGGGTTGATCATCGCGAAGGCGATGAAAAACATGAAGGCAAAGCCAACCAGCGCGTTGAACAGAAGGTCCGTAAACGCGTCGTATTCGCCGTCTCGGATGTCCTCAAACATCGCGGTCCCGTGCCATCGCCGACGGCAGCACCACCTCGCCGAACCGAACGAGCGTCTGAAGGATGCGCAGGCACAGGCTGTCGAGGATATTGAACTGCATGCGCAGCAGCACGCCTGCGGACAGGCCCGTAATGGTGGTGAGCAGGGCGACCGCCATGCCGCCGGTCATGCTCTGAAGCGCCTGACGCATCGTTTCGACGTCGAACTCACCCAGATCGCGCATCGACACGAGCATCAGGATAAAGCCGATGACCGTGCCCAGAAGCCCGAGCTTATAGAGCGTGTCCGAGACGAAGACGCCCAGCCGCACCGGCGCGCGACATTCCGACGAGAACCCGTTCAAAAGGGTATCCGGCGAGCCTGAAGCATCGGTGCGCCGCATCGTCTCCATGTCGCGCACGATACGGCGGATGCGGCGGCTCTGGCCGAGCTTCTCGATGGCGGCCGTCATGTTGGCGACGCCGCCGCTGTCCAGCCCTTCGGCCACTTTGTTCAGGGCAGAGAGCTCACGCGACAGATCGAACAGGAACCACAGGCAGTATAGCGAGCCGACGCCGAAGACCGCGATGATCAGGGTCGAGATGCCGGAAATGTCGTTGTCGAACAGATAGGCCAAAAAGCCATAGTCCCACAGGATCACCGCCCCCAAGCACAAGAGCGCCATCAGCAGCACCCAGCGAAGCAGGTCGTCCCACGCGCGATTGCCGACGATGCGGGTCGCCCAGCTTTCCGTGTCTTCCATCTGTCGGTCTGTCACCGAAACCCTCCCGGCGTGTTGCTGAGGCGGAATTCCCAGGGCGGCTCGAATTCGACGCCGACCTCCCATAATCCGCGTTCCTCGGTAATGGCTTCCATCTGCGCCTCGACGAAATCGTCGGTCTGCTCGGTATAGGCCATCGCCATACCGCGCCGGACCATCAGGTCGTTGATCTGATCCCCGCCGCTTTCGCAGACGCCGAAGCGGCGGTTGAACGGGTCCGGCTCGCCTGTGAGATAGCAGGTGACTTCGCCTCGGCCCGCCAGCAGTTCGAGCACGCGCTTGGCCGCATCCGCGCAGCCCCAGCGTTCGCCGTTGCGATAACACGACTGGTTACGTTCGGGCGCGTCGAGCCCCCACAGGATCACCCGCTGATTGCCGATCCGGATGATGTCGCTGTCCATCACTTCGGCATTGCCCGAGATCACCTGCGCATCCTCCGCTGTCGCCGAGATTGACGTTAACCATATGATTATTATGGATAAAATTGTGGATTTGGCGTGCATCATGGGATATGCTCCAACCAGTCTGAGGGAGGACCGACATGCGTATCGAACTGGCCGCTATCGCTTTCATCGCCATTGCCACACCGGCCGCGGCCGATCTGGTCGAGGACCTGCGCAACGGGGTCATCACCGAATGTCGGGGCTGCGACCTGCGGGAGGCGAACTTCAAGAAAGCCGACCTCTCCGGTGTCGATCTGACCGGGGCCGACCTGACCGGCGCCCGCTTTCACCGCGCGATCCTGAACGGCACGATCTTTGCCGAGGCGGATGCGACGCGGGCCAACTTCAACCTCGCCGAATTGCGCCGCGCCGATTTCACCGGGGCGAACCTGACCGAAACCCTGTTCTACGAGGCGCAGCTTTCGGGGGCCGACATGACGGGCACGACGCTCGTCAATGCCAAGATGCAGCATGCGCGCATGACCTCGGCCGTTCTGTCCGGCGCGACGATCGAGGAAAGCGACCTGAACGCGGCGCGGATCAACAATGCCGACCTCACCAACGTCACCATGCACAACGTCTCGATCAAGGCGGCGAGCCTTGGGCGAAGCGATTTCTCGGGCGCGACGATGAGCTACCTGTCCATCGTTGAAAGTGACGCGGTCCGCGCCAAGTTTTCGGGCGCGACCATCACATTCACGGATTTCTGGGGCACGGACCTGCGCGAAACGGATTTCTCCGGCGCGCATCTCAGCGACAGCCGCCTGTCGCGCGCCAACATGCGCGGCGCGGCGGTCGAAGACGCCGAGATCACCCGCACGTTCCGCGCGGACGGGACGTTTCAGGAATAGCTTCACCGCTCACCTCGAACCGGGGGAGGGGTCGGCTCATAGGGCGCGGCCACCATCTCGAGCCGCGTGAAGCTTTCGAAATAGGTCGAGTTCAGCTCACGCGTTTCCGGGTTCACGGCCAGTTGGCCCTCTTTGCGCAGGTAATGCGCGTCGAGCCGCAGGTTCACGCCACCCTCGGGTGAGGTGCCCACGCACATGCGTTTGGTGAACACGTTGCCCACCATCATTTCGGCCTCGCCGAGCGGCAGGTCCTGACACTCCAGCGACCAATCCTTGTAGCGGCTTTCGAGGTTGCGCATCAGCGTGACCGCCCGCCGCCGCTCCCGTGCCGGGATGCGCGGATCGGTGAGGATGCGCTGTCCCTGAATGATGCCCGCCTCGTCGACGAGGACGGACACCATGACCGGGTGCGAAAACACTGTCGTGCCGTCCTGCAACACGTCGTATTCGGCATTCATGGCGCGCGCGACGTAGTCCAACTCGTCATCGTAAGAGAAGTGGACCTCGTGCAGTCCGCTCTTTTCAGCAGGGCAGGTCGCAAAGTCCTCCGGGTCGCTCAAAGGCAGCGAATAGGGTCCGCCGTTCGTTCCGCAGGCCAGTTCGTTCACGTCGATCGCTGGGATGATCGAGACAGGCTGACCGATCTCGGCATCCCATATGGCGAAGGGCGGCTCCAGCGTCGAGCGCTCGTCACGGCCCGATTGCGCAAAGGCTCCGGCCGCGCTCACGGTGAGAACGGCCAGCCCGGACAGGATGGCGCCCTTCGCCGGGATCATCAGCGGCCCTCGAGCGGGACGCAGTTGCGGTGGCCTTCGCCATAGAACTCTTCGCATTGCGCAAAGGTCGTATCGCCGGCCCCGATCATATGGGTGAGCATGTAGGCCACGAGGTTGTCGATATCGTCCTCTCGGATCGACTTGCCACGCGACGGCTTTTCGCCCTCTTCGAAGTCGTCCATCGTCATGTCGTAGCAGCGCCCGTCGGAATAGGCGTTGCGGTCATGATAGGGCATTTCGGTATAGGGGCGTCCGCAGGCGATGATTTCGTGCAAGAGCTGGGCGTCGTCGGGAAATTCGCGCAGGTTCGGGGCCGTGCCCACCGACCGGGGGTTGCGCCCCATGCCCGCGCCGTCCCAGCCGTGGCACTGCAGGCAGACGCCGACGCGTTCGTAGACCTCCTTGCCGCGATCCATGTCGTAATTCTCGGGAACGAATTCCGCGTCCGAAGCCGAGTCCTGCGCCAGCGCGCCGCCTGCGAATACCGTCATGGCGAGCGCGGCTGCGGTTGCGAGGGTTCGTGTAGCCTTCATACCTGTGATCCTGTCTATGCGCGTTTCTTGAGTTTTGGAGTGGTCAGAGACGATGCCCGGCCGCGCGAGGCGACCGGGCACCGGTAGGTCAGGTCTGTCTCAGAGCGAGAAGACGTAGAGCATGTTGGCAGCCTGCGTCTGCTCGATCTCCGGGTGACCGAAGGAGCCGAGGCCGAGCGGACCAGCGGTGATCGCCACGTACTGCTTGCCGTCGACCGAGTAGGTCATCGCCGGGGCCTTGTAGACGCCGCCGGTGTTCATCGACCAAAGCTGCTCCAGCGAGTCGGCGTCGTAGGCGCCGAAGGTGCCGTCCATCTCGCCGACCCAGACGATGCCCGGGGTCAGCATCACGCCGGCATAGCCCGGATACTCACGGATCACCTTTTGATCGACTTCGCCGGTCGCTGCGTTCACACGCAGGATCGAGCCGTCCATCTCACCGCTGTCGGCGTTGGAGCCGCCGGTAAAGATGGTGCCGGTGATGACGTCTTCTGCAGCGACCGGAACCACGCTCAGTTCCGAGCAACCCTCGATCGAGTGTCCAAAGGCCTGTCCGGTCTGCGGGTTATAGGCGGTCGGCCAGAAGTTGATGCCACCCTGCAGGTGCGGGCAGTTCTCGATCGGGCCACCGTCACGACGCATGGTCACGTCCTCGGCATAGGCCTGAAGCGACGCGTTCGGATCGTAGTTGACCGGCTTGCCGGTCTTCGGGTCGATCCCCGGCGTCCAGTTCAGCTGCTCGACATACTGGCCGCTGTTGATGAACGAGCCGTTCGAGCGGTCGAGGTTGTAGAAGATGCCGTTGCGGCCAAAGTGGGCCACGACCTTGCGCATCTCGCCGTCGATCTCCTGATCGATGAGCAGGTGCGAGCCGACCTCGTCATAGTCGAGGTAATCGCCCGGCGTATACTGGAAGTGCCACTTGAGCTCACCGGTATCGGCATCGAGCGCCACGGCCGAGTTCGAATAGAGGTTGTCGCCGGGGCGATACTCGGGGTCGAACATCGGAACCGGGTTGCCGGTGCCGTAGATCAGCGTGTTGCTTTCCGGGTCGTAGGAGCCCGTCACCCAAGCCGCCGCACCGCCGGTCTTCCAGCAGTCTGGGTTGCCGCTTTCCTCGCAGAGCCAGGTTTCCGAACCCGGCTGGCCCGGCTCCGGCACGGTGTAGAAGCGCCAGACTTCATCGCCGGTGGCGGCGTCGAGGGCTGCGATCCAGCCGCGTGTGGCCCAGTCACCGAAGGACTGGCCGACGATGATCTTGTCACCCACGGCGAGCGGTGCGCCCGAGAAACCTTCGCCCGGCTCGGTCGCGGTCTGCTTTTCCCACACGATGTCGCCCGAGGCGTCATCGCAGGCCACAACGCGGCCGTCGGGCAGGTTGGACACGACGAGGTCGCCGGACAGGGCGAGACCCCGGTTGGCGACGATGATCCCGAGCGACGGGTCCTTGTCGATGGCGGTGTCGCAGATCCACTCGATCTGGCCCATCTTGCCCGACGAGACGTCGATCTTATAGGGCGTGCCCCACGGATCGGACACGTACATCTTGCCGTCTTTGACCAGCGGCGTCGTCTCCATCGCGCCGGCGCCAAAGGCCGACGGCTCGGTGCCGCCCAGCGGAACTGCAAAGGCGAGCCTGAGGTCGCCTACGTTGTCCGGTGTGATCCCGTTCAGTTCCGAGAACCGGTGCGACGAATAGTTGCCATGCACCGTCAGCCAGTTTGCGGCTTCGTCCCCGGAAGCGGACATCGCGATACGTTCAGGCGTCGCTGGATCGGCACTCAAGGCCAGCGCGGACGCCAGAAGCCCCGTTGCCGCCAGCGCGGCCACGGAAGTAGTCGTAGTCTTCATCAGTAATCCTCCCTGCGTAGATCCCGTTGATCGGGACACGACCAAACCCATTGGAGCGCGAAGGCCGATCCAATGTGTCGATATAAAAGATAGGAAAACCGAATTTGGTGCCGTTACTCCGCGGCGCGGTCCTGTCCGGACTTGCCGGGAAGGGGCTGAACGTGCTCGTTGAACGTGGAGTCGCTGTAAGCGCCGCGCACGTAATCGCTGATCCGCGCCGAGTATTGCGCGAACGGGGTCAGGCTCATCAGATGCTTCGGCATGACGAAAACCACGTCACGGCTGAAGGCTCCGATGTCATAGACCTTGATCCGACTGCGCACCTGGTGCGGAAGGTTCGGCAAGAGCGCGATCGGCGTGTGGCAGGTCGCGAGCCCTGCGGCGACCACATCCACCGCCGCCTGATGCGTCACGCAGCCGAAAAACGGCGAGGCGAAGGGCAACATCGTGCGATACCAATTGTCTGACCGCGCCCTCCACGGAATCTCGGGCGTCACGTCCACGTAACGGGCCATCGCCTCGCACCCCGAAGGGGCGATGCCGGAACAGAGCGTGTCCTCGATGCAGTCCTCGCTGATCGAAGCGGGCACCGCCCAGACGATCTGGTCACGAAACAGATGTTCGACATGCATCGAGCTGCGCTGATCCTCGATGCTCGCTGCGCTGACGACGCCGCAGTTCAGCAGATGCGCGTTGATGTTCTCGACCACGAGGTCCGAGGTCAGGGCCCAGTCGAAATCGAACCGTGCGAAATGCCCGAGTTCCAGCGCGATCTGCGCTGCGACTTCGGTGAACCGACCCCGGAGCGACGGGGTTGTCCCTAAATGCAGAGTAAGCCGTTTTGCGTCGAACAGGGTGCGATGCTCCTGCTCGGCGAATTCGAATTCCTTGATGATCCGCCCGGCAGCCTTGAACCAGTATTCGCCCGCCGCCGTAAGCCGCAATGTCTCGCCCCGACCACGATAGATAAGCTGTGTGCCCAGACATTCCTCCATCTTCGCCAGTTGTTGCGAAATGGTGGGTTGTGACAGTCCAAGCGTCCGCTTGGCCGCACTGATGGAGCCCGCGAGCACGATCGCGTTGAACACTTCGAGTTGTTTCAGATTTAGTCGCATGCAGCTTGTGTCCGGCAGGCGATGCCTGCCAAGAGGTCCTCCCAGCCTCGTTATACACAGAGCCTATCTAACGTATTCGTGAGATCAATCATCTTATGCGCCATTTTGACGCATAACGCGCTTTCTAGCTGGAAACCGCGTCTACACCCTATGGATACCCTGACCTTCCGCCCATGCGGCAGCGCAGTACTGCCTAACCAACGATCAGTTGCTTGATTTGTAGCGCTTCCAGCTCAAGCTGATTCAGCCGGAAATGCACCGCGTCGCCGATGGTTATGATGCCGATCAGGTCGTCGTCCTCGAGAACCGGCATGTGACGGAATCGCCCTTCGGTCATGCGTCGCAGAACCACTTCGAGCACCTGATCGGGTTCACAGGTCTCGACCGTGCGCGTCATGACCTCTTCCACCCGGTGGGGCAGGGTCTTGCCCGGCATATCCGCCAGCTTGCGCACGATGTCGCGCTCCGACAGGATCCCGGCGAGCTTGCCCTGCTCGTCCACACACAGAAGCGCCCCGATCCGGTTGTCACGGAGCAGAACGACCGCATCCTGCAACGTCTGCTCAGGATGGATCGTGATGACCCGGTTCTCTTTCTTGTGCAGCACGTCGCGCACCGTCGCATGCGTCGCCGAGGTGTTGGTCTCGACCGACTGGCTCGACGTCCGGGCCGGTTCGTCGTCTTTGCGCAGGTGAGGGCGGTAGGATTCGGGCATCTTGCGTTCCTTGCTTGTTCAGACGGCGTGGGTCATACGCTCAGTCTAAACGCCAAAACGCGAAAATGGGTTCAAAAATCGTGCCGGACCTCACCCTCACACCGATCACCGCAACGATCCTCTTCGTCATCGCCTGTATCGCAGGCTACGGCTACCGGCGTGTGTGGAAGGCGGAAGGGGCGCGGTGGAAGCTCTGGGCTTACGGCCTCGTGGCCGCGGGCCTGCTGCTCACGCTCGGGTTTGTTCCGCTCACCACGGCGAGCTAGTCGCTCAGGCGCGGCTTTCCATATCGTCGAGCATTTTGCGCGCGCGCGGGCAATCCGTCAGGCGCTCGCGCAGTGGGCTGTCCGGGTCGATCTCTTTCTTGCAGACGATGCAGTGATCGGCCCCGGCGATGGCGTTCAGGCCGCCGCAGCTTCCCTTGATCCGCTTGCCCTGAAAAATCACGCCGACCGCCATGCCGAGCATGATGAGGACGAGAAATCCGAAGGTGAGGATCAGGGTATCCATGCGAGGTTCGTATCAGGCCTGCAGCGCGGTGAACCGGCTGCTTTCCGTGGTCTTGTAGCCCTCGGCGCCATCGTGGTCGATGAACATAACCGCGAGGTTCTGCGCCTCGGCAATCTCCAGCCCGCGCGCACGTCCCAGCACCAGCATCGCGGTCGACCAGGCGTCGGCCAGCATCGCGTTTTCGGTCATGACGGTGGCCGACACGGTCTTGTGCGTGATCGGGCGGCCGGTGGTCGGGTCGATGATGTGCGAATAACGCGTGCCGTCGGCTTCGAAGAAGTTGCGGTAGTCGCCCGAGGTCGCCATGCCGAGGTTCGACACATCCGCAACGCTATAGACACTGCGCGCCCCCGCCACCGGGCTTTCGATCCCGATGTGCCACGGCGTGCCGTCGGCGTTATGCCCGGCGGTGTAAAGATCGCCGCCGATCTCGACCATGAAATTCACGATGCCAAAGCTGCGCACGGCCTCGGCCACGCGGTCGACGCCATGACCCTTGCCGATGGCAGGCAGGTAAATTTCGGCCCCCGCGACGGTCTTGCGCAGTGTGGCACCGTCCAGCGTCAGGACCCGCGACTGGCCGGTGAGGGCGAGCGCGTTTGCAATCTGGTCGTCGCCGGGCACGTGCGGCGCGACCCCGGCAGCACCGAAACCCCACAGGTCGATGAGCGGGCCGACGGTTACGTCGAAGCGGCCATCCGAAGCGCGGTGAACGGCGTTCGCGTTCTCCATCAGGTTTGCCAGTGCGGGCGACAGGGTGAAGGTCTCGGTCCCGCCGGCGTTCACGCGCGAGATTTCCGAAGCGGCATCCCAGTTCGACATTTCGACGGTCACGTCGGCCAGCGCACCCTCGATGGCTGCGGCCAGAGCGGCACGGTCGACCGCAGAGCCGCCCTTCAGCGCGACGACGTTGTATTCGGTCCCCATCGTCTGCCCGGTGAACTTCAGAACCTCATCCTTGAGGTTGCAGGCCGCGAGGGCTGCCGTCGAAAGGATCAGGAAAGATCGGCGGGAGAGGGTGGTGATGCCGGACACTGCGCTAAACTCCGTAGATGGGCGCGCATCGGGCGCGCAACCCGTCCATAATATCACCGATGATGGGCCGCAACCGCATCGACTGGACAATTTGGACCAAAAAACCGCGCAGACGCACTTTTGTTCGGCGACGCAGCATTGCATAAGGGCGCAAAAATTGGATGGCGAAGACCGTGCAAAACTACACGCTACGAAAAGGTCTCGACCTGCCCATCGCGGGGGCGGTGACGGATACGACGATTCAGACGGCGACCGTCGGGACCGTCGCGCTTTTGGGACATGACTACATCGGGCTGAAGCCGCGCCTTGCGGTGGAAGAGGGCGATGTGGTCGCCGCCGGTGCTCCGGTCTTTATCCATAAGGACAATCCCGACGCGCAGTTCACCGCGCCCGTCTCGGGTCGGGTGCGTGCGATCCACCGGGGTGCGCGCCGCCGTCTGGTCTCGGTCGAGATCGAGATCGACGCATCGGTCGCCGAGCCGGTCGATTTCTCGGGCGTTGGCGATGCCGCCACCCGCGAAGGTCTGGTGGAGCGACTCGCCGCCTCCGGTCTCTGGACCTCGTTCCGCACGCGTCCTTATTCCAAGGTGCCGTTGACGACCGACGCGCCCGCCGCGATCTATGTCAACGCGATGGATACCGAGCCGCTGGCGGCCGACCCCGCGCTCATCATCGCCGAAGCCCCCGACGCTTTCACCCGTGGTCTCGAAGCCGTCGCGAAGCTAACCGAGGGCAACACTTATCTGTGCCAGTCGCAGGGCGCGACCGTGCCCGGTGGCGATGTGGCGGGGATCACCCCTGTCGCCTTTTCCGGCCCGCACCCCGCGGGGCTTCCCGGCACCCATATGCATTTCGTCGAGCCGCCCTCGGCCTCCAAAACGGTCTGGACCATCGGCTATCAGGACGTGATGGCCATCGGCCAGTTGATGAACACCGGCAAACTCGACGCCACCCGCGTCGTCGCGATCACCGGACCGCTCGCCAAGCCGCGCCTCGTGCGCACCGTCATGGGGGCCTCGCTGACCGAGCTTTGCGCCACCGACAACCCCGACGGTCTGCCGATGCGCATGATCTCGGGCTCCGTGCTGTCGGGCCACGCGGGCGAGGGGGCGGATGCCTATCTCGGGCGCTATGACCGCCAGATCACGCTCATGGAAGAGGATCACAAGCAGATCCCGATGGGCTGGATCCGTCCGATGGCGTCGAAATACGCGGTGCAGCCGGTGCTTGGCTCGGCCTTTGCGTCGAAGCTTTACAGCCTGACCACGAACCTCAACGGCGGACGCCGTGCAATGGTGCCGATCGGCACGTTCGAGCGCCTGATGCCGCAGGATTTCTTGCCGACGCAACTTGTCCGGTCGCTTCTGGTCATGGACACGGATCAGGCACAGGCGCTGGGCGCGCTGGAGCTGGACGAGGAAGACTTGGGCCTCATCGGTTTCGCCTGTCCGGCCAAATACGAATACGGCATGGCGCTGCGCGACTGCCTCACCAAGATCGAGAAAGAGGGCTAGGGCATGGGTCTGCGCAACTTCTTTGACAGGATCGAGCCCAATTTCGTCAAGGGCGGCAAGTACGAACGCTACTTCCCGATCTACGAAATGGTCGAAAGCTTCCTGTTCACGCCCAAGACCGTGACGACCGCGGCGCCGCACGCGCGCTCCTATGTCGATATGAAGCGGATCATGACCTACGTCGTGATCGCCACGGTTCCCTGCATCCTCTTCGGCATGTATAACGTGGGTCTCCAGACCAACATGGCGATTGCCGAGTTCGGCGCATCGGGCTGGCGCGCATGGATCATCGAGACGCTGGGCATCGGCTTCAACGCGAACAACGCGCTGGCGAACGTGCTGCACGGCGCGCTTTATTTCCTGCCGATCTACATCGTGACACTTGCCGCAGGCGGGTTGTGGGAGGTGCTTTTCGCCACCATCCGCCGCCACGAAGTGAACGAGGGCTTCCTCGTCACCTCGATGCTCTACACCCTGATCCTGCCCGCCTCGACGCCGCTCTGGCAGGTGGCACTGGGCATTTCCTTTGGTGTGGTCATCGGGAAAGAGGTGTTCGGTGGCACCGGCAAGAACTTCCTCAACCCCGCCCTCGTGGGCCGCGCGTTCCTTTATTTCGCTTATCCGGCCTATATGTCCGGCGACACGATCTGGACGCCCGTGGACGGCTACTCGGGCGCCACCGCATTGGCCGTGACCGCATCCGAAGGGGTGAGCCAGCTTGCCACCTACGGCATCACATGGATGGACGCTTTCGTCGGCACCATTCAGGGCAGCTTCGGCGAAACCTCGACCATAGCCTGTCTGATCGGCCTCGCCTTCCTGCTCACCACCCGGATCGCGAACTACCGCATGGTTCTGGGCTGTCTCTTGGGCATGATCGCGTTTTCCTCGCTACTGAACTGGATCGGCTCCGACACCAACCCGGCCTTCGCGACCCCGTGGTACTGGCACCTCGTGATCGGCGGCTATGCCTTTGGCCTTGTGTTCATGGTGACCGAACCCGTATCGGGCTCGCACACCAACGCGGGCCGTTGGATTTACGGCGCACTGATCGGCTTCATGGTCGTCATGATCCGCGTCATCAACCCGGCGTTCCCCGAAGGGATGATGCTCGCCATCCTCTTCGGCAACGTCTTTGCACCGCTGATCGACTACTTCGTCGTGCAGGCCAACATCCGCAGGAGGGCACGTCGCAATGCCTGACAAGGATACCGAAAACCGCGTGAATGAGACCGGCGAGGCCGAGTTCACCCCCGAGATGAACCCGCCCGTTCGCAACGAGCCGCTGACCGAGGCCGAGAAAGCCCGCAAGGGTCCGATCCGCCGGTTCCTCGACACCCCGCCGGACAACACGGTGAAAACCGTGGTCGTGGCGCTCGCGCTCTGCCTCGTGGCCTCGATGGTGGTGTCCGCCGCCGCCGTCTCGCTGCGCCCGCTGCAACAAGAGAACGCGGCCCTCGACAAGCAGGTGAACATCGTCGAAGTCGCCGGCCGGTATGAAGAGGGCATGGACGTCGCCGCGGCGTTTGAGGCGTTCGAGCCGCACGTGCTGGAACTGGCCACGGGTGAATTCGTGGACGGTCAGGACATCGAAGGGCAGGTGCTCGACCCGCTCACCTTCGACGACCGCGCCGCCGCCGACGACCTGACGCTGTCGGCCCCGCTGGACGACGACCCGGCGGGCATCGGGCGGCAGGCGAATTACGTCACCGTCTATATGCTGCGTAATGAGGACGGATCGCTCGATAAGGTGATCCTGCCGGTCTATGGCTACGGTCTGTGGTCCACGCTCTACGGCTTCATCGCTGTGGAGGAGGACGGCAACACGATCTATGGCCTTCAGTTCTACGAACATGCCGAGACCCCCGGTCTGGGCGCCGAAGTCGACAACCCGCGCTGGAAGGCGCTGTGGCGTGGCAAGAAGCTGCGCGACGACGAGGGCGACCTCGAGATCAACGTCGGCAAGACCGTCACCTCGGCCGGGCCGGAATACCACGTCGATGCGCTGTCGGGGGCCACGCTGACCTCGCGCGGTGTCGACAACCTCGTGCGCTACTGGATGAGCGACAGCGGTTTCGAACCTTTCCTTGAACGCGTCAGAGCGGGAGAGATCTGATGGCACAGACCTACCGGACCATGCTCGTCGACCCGATGGTCGACAACAACCCGATCACGCTGCAGGTGCTGGGCATCTGTTCCGCGCTCGCCGTGACCTCGTCGCTGCAGGTCGCGGCGGTCATGGCCATCGCCGTGACGCTGGTGACGGGCTTGTCGTCCATGTTCATCTCGGCGATCCGAACCCAGATCCCGAGTTCGATCCGCATCATCGTGCAGATGATCATCATCGCCTCGCTGGTGATCGTGGTGGATCAGGTGCTCAAGGCCTATGCCTATGAGATTTCCAAGACGCTCTCGGTCTTCGTCGGCCTCATCATCACGAACTGCATCGTGATGGGCCGGGCCGAAGCCTTTGCGATGAAGAACCCGCCGATCGCCTCTTTCGTGGACGGTGTCGGTAACGGGCTGGGCTACGGCCTGATCCTGATGATGGTCGGCTTCATCCGCGAACTGCTCGGCTCGGGCAGCCTCTTTGGCTTCACCATCCTGCCGACCGTGAACAACGGCGGCTGGTATGTGCCCAACGGCCTCCTGCTGCTGCCGCCCTCGGCCTTTTTCGTCATCGGGCTTCTGATCTGGGGTTTCCGCACGTGGAAACCCGAGCAGGTCGAAGAGCGTGAATACCGCATTCAGACGGTGGAGGCACACTGATGGAAGCCCTGCTTTCCCTCGCCGTAAAGGCCATCTTCGTCGAGAACATGGCTTTGGCCTTCTTCCTCGGCATGTGTACCTTCCTCGCCGTGTCGAAAAAGATCTCGACCGCTATCGGTCTGGGCATCTCGGTCACGCTGGTGCAGGCGATCACGGTGCCTGCGAATAACCTGATCCTGACCTATCTGCTCGCCCCCGGCGCGCTGGCATGGGCCGGTTTCCCGGATGTGGACCTCACCTTCCTCGGCCTCATCAGCTACATCGGCGTCATCGCGGCCATCGTGCAGATCCTCGAGATGGTGCTCGATAAGTACTTCCCGCCGCTCTACAACGCGCTCGGCATCTTCCTACCCCTCATCACGGTGAACTGCGCCATCCTCGGCGGGTCGCTGTTCATGGTGGAACGCGACTACAGCTTCCCGGAGGCGAGCGTTTACGGCATCTCGTCGGGTCTGGGCTGGGCGCTGGCGATCACCGCAATGGCGGGCGTGCGCGAAAAGCTGAAATACTCCGACATCCCGGACGGTTTGCAGGGTCTCGGCATCACCTTCATCAGCGCCGGTCTGATGGCGATGGCCTTCATGTCCTTCTCCGGCGTGAAACTCTGAGGGGGCAGACGATATGGAAACCTTCGGACTTGGCGTCGCACTCTTTTCGGTGATCGTTCTCGCGCTCGTGTCGCTCATCATGGCCGCGCGTTCGCGGCTGGTGTCGACCGGCAACGTGAACATCACGATCAACGGCGAACGCACGATTTCGGTGCCTGCTGGCGGCAAACTGCTCCAGACCCTCGCATCGGAAAAGCTGTTCGTCCCATCGGCCTGCGGCGGCGGTGGCACCTGCGCCCAGTGCCGGGTGCGCATCCATGAGGGCGGCGGGTCGATCCTGCCGACCGAGGAAAGCCACATCACGAAACGCGAGGCTGCTTGCGGCGACCGCCTGTCCTGTCAGGTGGCCGTGAAGCAGGACATGCAGGTGGAAGTGCCGGAAGAGGTCTTCGGCGTGAAGAAGTGGGAGTGCACCGTGCGCTCCAACGACAACGTCGCGACCTTCATCAAGAACCTCGTTCTGGAACTGCCCGAGGGCGAAGACGTGAACTTCCGCGCAGGCGGCTACATCCAGATCGAAGCGCCCAAGCACCACGTGAAATACACCGATTTCGACGTGGCCGAGGAATACCGTGAAGACTGGGACAAGTTCGACATCTGGCAATATGAATCGACCTGCGACGAGCCGGTCGAACGCGCCTATTCGATGGCGAACTACCCGGACGAAAAGGGCCTCATCATGCTCAACGTCCGCATCGCGACCCCGCCGCCGCGCACCCAAGGCATCCCGCCGGGTCTCATGTCGTCCTATATCTTCAACCTGAAGCCGGGCGACAAAGTCACCATCTCGGGTCCGTTTGGTGAATTCTTCGCCCGCGACACGCCCAAGGAAATGGTCTTCATCGGTGGTGGCGCAGGCATGGCGCCCATGCGTTCGCACATCTTCGACCAGCTCAAACGGCTCGAGAACCGCGACCGCAAGATCACCTTCTGGTATGGCGCGCGCTCCAAGCGTGAGATGTTCTTTGTCGAGGATTTCGACCAGCTGGCCGAAGAATTCGACAACTTCGAATGGCACGTGGCCCTGTCCGACGCGCTGCCCGACGACAACTGGGGTGGCTACACCGGGTTCATCCACAACGTGCTCTTCGAGGAATACCTCAAGAACCACCCGGCGCCGGAAGACTGCGAATATTATATGTGTGGCCCGCCCATCATGAACCAGTCGGTCATCAACATGCTGCTGGAGCTTGGGGTCGACCGCGACGATATCATGCTCGACGATTTCGGCGGCTGATACGCCAGACACGCACCAAACGCCGCCCCCACCGGGCGGCGTTTTTCGTTCGCGCACCGAGGCCACGGGTTTCGCGCGTGAATGAACAGGCCCGCCACTGGTCATCCGTCCCTGAGCGGCTTAGGGTCGGCCCGACCAGCGCGCAATTGTGCGCTCAGGTGAGCCAGGCCGATCCGGCCCCGCCAAGTCTCCACACGCATAGAAAGGGTCGCCCAGATGGCCAAACCCCCCGCCCGTAGTCCCCGCCTGATGTCCGTGACCGCCAAGTCGTGGATCACGCCCAACATGATCCGCGTCACCTGCGCCGCCGACTGGATCAAAACGATGGAAGCCGGGATCGAAGGCGCGCATTTCAAGCTGTTCATGCCCAAGCCGGGCCAGCCGGTCGAAGACTTCCAGCGCCAGTTGGAAGAGGGCCCGCGTCCCGATGTGCGCACCTATACGATCCGTTTCATCCGGGTCGAGACGGGGGAGATGGACATCGACTTCGTCGACCACGGCGATGCGGGCCCGGCCTCGGCCTGGGCGCGGCGCTGCGCCCCCGGTGACGTGGTCGGATTTGGGGGCCCCGGCCCGGTGAAGATCAAGGAGTTCCGCGCCGACACCTATGTCGTCGCCGCCGATATGTCGGCAATCCCCGTCGCCGCCGCGACGTTGGAGGCCATGCCGCGCGACGCCAAGGGCACCGCGTTCTTCGAGATCACGAGCCAGGACGACCGGCAAGAGATCGACGCGCCCGAGGGGATCGAACTCAATTGGCTCATCCACCCGGACCCAAGCGCGCCGCTCACCCAAAGCATCGACCGCATTGGCGCCATGCCCGCGTTTCAAGGCACGGTTCAGACCTGCATCGCGGGCGAAAGCGGCATGGTCAAAGCCCTGCGCGAAGAGATCGTGAACCGGCGCGGCGTGCCCAAGAGCGACGCCTATATCTCCGGCTACTGGAAAATCGGTCTCATCGAAGACGAGCACCAGCAGGTCAAACGCGCCGAAGCCGCGGGCTGACCGCGCGCCTCAGTCCAGATCGGTGGTCAGGTTGAACCCGGCCGCCCTGAGGTCCGCGACGATCTCAAGCACATGCAGCTTGTCGCGGGCTTCGATCACCACTTCGAGCTCCGCCTGTTTCAGCGCGACGCTCTGGAACATGCGCTGGTGAATGACCTCGACCACGTTCGCGCCCGCCTCGCCGATCATGCGCGAGATGACGGCCAATTGCCCCGGCGTGTCGTCAATCTCGAACGTCAGCCGCGCGATGCGCCCGTCACGCACCAGCCCGCGCAGGATGAGCGTCGACAGGATGCGGCTGTCGATGTTGCCGCCGCAGACCACCAGCCCGACCTTTTTGCCCTGAAGCTCCGGCGCCAGCTTCTGCACGACCGCCAGCCCGGCCCCCGCAGCGCCCTCGGCCACGATCTTTTCGTGGGAAAGCAGATCGAACACCGCCGCTTCGATCTGATCCTCGGTGACGCTTTCGATCCGGTCCACCTTGTCGCGGATGATTTCGACATTGGCGGGCGAGGGGGCTTTGACCGCGATCCCCTCGGCCAGTGACGCGCCCTTGAAATGGGTCGCCGTGCCGTCGATCGCGGCTTTCACCGCGTCGAACAACTCCGCCTGCGCGCCGATCACCTGAACCTCGGGCTTGATCGCCTTGGCCGCCGTGGCGATCCCCGCAATCAGCCCGCCACCGCCGATGGGCACCACGATCACGTCGAGGTCGGGTTCCTGCTCCAGCATCTCGCAGGCCACGGTGCCTTGGCCCGCCACCACGATGGGGTCGTCGAACGGATGGATTAGCACCAGCCCGTCGCGCGCCATCATCTCGCGCGCGGCTTCCATCGCTTCCTCGAACGAGTTGCCGCGCAACTCGACCGTCGCGCCGAAATCCTGCGTGCGTTTGATCTTGTTGAACGGCGTGCCGTGCGGCATCACGATCACCGAGGTAATCCCCAGCCGGGTCGCGTGATAGGCCACGCCCTGCGCATGGTTGCCCGCGCTGCACGCGATCACGCCGGTCGCGCATTCCTCATCCGTCAGGCTCAGAAGCTTCGCCAGCGCCCCGCGTGCCTTGAACGCATTTGTGTGCTGCAGGTTCTCGAGCTTCAGATGCAGGTCGATGCCAAGCTGTAGCGACAGCCGCGTCGCAGGCACGGTCGGTGTGAGCAACGTGGCATCCGCAATCGCGGCACGTGCGGTGAGAACATCGTCATAGGTGAGGGTCATGGGGGCCTCCGAAACAGGCCATCCGTCTGAACCCGCCCGCGCGCCGGGTCAAGCCACGCCTGCCAAAAGAAAACGGCAGCCCCCGGATGGGGACTGCCGCGCGCGTTCATAAAGTCGGGTCTCAGAAGTGGACCGACAGGCCCATCTGACCCACGTTCTGCGGCGGTGCGAACTTGGTCAGGTTGATGCCTTTGACCGCTTTCTTGTACTCGTCCAGCGTCGGCGTGCGGCCGAGGATGGCCGAGAGCACCACGACCGGGGTCGAGGCCAGCAGGCTTTCGCCCTTCTTGTCCTCGGCATCCGCCACGACGCGGCCCTGAAACAGGCGGGTCGAGGTGGCAAGCACGGTGTCGCCTTTCGCGGCTTTCTCCTGGTTGCCCATGCAGAGGTTACAACCGGGGCGTTCGAGGTAGAGAATATTCTCGTACTCGGTGCGCGCATCGGCTTTCGGCGCAAGATCGTCGAACTCGAAGCCCGAGTACTTCTGGAGGATTTCCCAGTCGCCCTCTTCCTTCAGCTCGTCGATGATGTTGTAGGTCGGAGCCGACAGCACCAGCGGTGCTTTGAACTCGACCTTGCCGGTTTCCTCTTCGAGGTTCTTGAGCATGTGGGCCACGATCTTCACGTCGCCCTTATGCACCATGCAGGACCCGACAAAGCCCAGATCGACCTTTTTCTCGGCCCCGTAGTAGGAGATCGGGCGAATGGTGTCGTGGGTGTAACGCTTGGACACGTCGGCGTTGTAGACGTCCGGGTCCGCGATCATCGGCTCGACGATGGCGTCGAGGTCCACGACCACTTCGGCAAAGTATTTCGCGTTGTCGTCGGGACGCAGGGCCGGCTTGGCGCCCGAGCGGATTTCTTCGATCCGGCGCTCGGCGATGCCGACGAGTTTGGCGAGCATGCCGTTCTCGTGCTCCATGCCCTTGTCGATCATGATCTGGATACGGTCGCGGGCAATCTCCAGCGACTCGATCAGCGTCTCGTCTTCCGAGATACAGATCGAGGCTTTCGCCTTCATCTCGGCGGTCCAGTCGGTGAAGGTGAACGCTTGGTCCGCCAGCAGCGTGCCGATGTGGACCTCGATGATCCGGCCCTGGAACACGTTGTCGCCGCACTGCTTGAGCATCTGCTGTTGCGTCGCGTGGACCACGTCGCGGAAGTCCATGTGATCGGCCATTTCGCCTTTGAACGTGACCTTGACCGATTCCGGGATCGGCATTGCGGCCTCACCGGTCGCAAGCGCCAGCGCCACGGTGCCGGAGTCAGCGCCGAACGCCACGCCTTTCGACATGCGGGTGTGGCTGTCGCCGCCGATGATGATCGACCAGTCGTCCACGGTGATGTCGTTCAGTACCTTGTGGATCACGTCGGTCATCGCGTGGTATTCGTTCTTCGGGTCACGCGCGGTGACGAGGCCGAATTTGTTCATGAACGCCATCAGGCGCGGCGTGTTCTCCTGCGCCTTGCGGTCCCAGACCGACGCGGTATGACAGCCCGACTGATAGGCCCCGTCGACCGAGGGCGACAGGACGGTGGCCGCCATCGCCTCAAGCTCCTGCGAGGTCATGAGGCCGGTGGTGTCCTGCGACCCCACGATGTTCACCTTCACGCGCACGTCCGACCCGGCGTGGAGCGGCTTGCCCGGTGTGGTGCCACGGGCGTTGGCGTTGAAGATCTTCTCGACGGCGGTGAGACCCTGACCTTCATGCGACACCTCTTTCGAGGGGGCGAAGACCTCAGGCATCTCGACGCCCAGCGTCTCGGCGGCGAAGGACTGCAGCATCTTGCCGAAGACGATGGCATAGGAGCTGCCCGCCTTCATGAATTCGACCTTCTGCGGCGTGAAGGCCGACGACACGTCGACCAGTTCCTTGCCGTCCGCGTCGCGAAGCACCTTGTTCTTAGTGTCGATCTTCAGAACCGTCCCGGTCTCGACCGAATAGGTCTGTTCGAGGATCGGGTTGCCCTCGGCGTCGAGCACGGGCTTGCCGGTCTCGTCCGTCTTCTTGACCCAGTTCTTGAGGTCCAGACCGATCCCGCCGGTCACGCCCACGGTGGTGAGGAAGATCGGCGAAATGCCGTTGGTGCCCGCGACGACCGGGGCGAAGTTCACGAAGGGCACGTAGGGGCTGGCCTGCTTGCCGGTCCAGAGCGCCACGTTGTTCACGCCGGACATGCGCGAGGACCCCACGCCCATCGTGCCTTTCTCGGCGATCAGCATGACGCGCTTGTCGGGGTGCTGGGCCTTGAGCGCCTCGATCTCGGCCTGCGCCTCTTCGGCAATCATGCACTTGCCGTGCAGTTCCCGGTCCGAGCGCGAGTGCGCTTGGTTGCCCGGCGACAGAAGGTCGGTTGAAATGTCGCCTTCGGCGGCGATGTAGGTCACAACTTCGATCTCGTCGTCGATGTCGGGCAGCTTGGTGAAGAATTCGGCCTTGGCGTAGCTTTCCAGAATGTCGGTCGCAACGGCATTGCCCGCCTCATGCGCTGCCTTCAGGCGCGCGGTGTCGGCCTCATAGAGGAACACTTGGGTCTTCAGAACGTCGGCGGCCTGCGCTGCGATTGCGGCGTCGTCACCCAGCGCGAGGTCCAGCAGAACCTCGACCGAGGGGCCGCCCTTCATGTGCGACAGCAGTTCAAAAGCGAAATCCGGGGAAATCTCGGCCACCACGGCGTCGCCCAGAATGATCTTTTTCAGAAACGCCGCTTTCGCGCCTGCCGCTGCGGTGGTGCCGGGCAGGGTGTTGTAGATGAAATAGTTCAGCGAGTCGGCGCGGTGCTCATGGCCCGTGTCCTCGATCTGCGCGATGATTTCCTCGGTCAGTTCCGCGCTGTCGATCGGCTTGGGGTGAAGCCCCTGTTCCTTGCGCGTTGCGATTTCTTCAAGGTAGCTGGCGTAGTGGCTCATGGGGTAATCCGCTCGTGTTGCTGACGACATTCGTGGGGCGAGGGGATCGGCATCGGACCGTGTGAGTCCGCCTCCGATCCATTTGTATGCGCTCGTATACATTTGCGCCGTCGGACGCAAGTGTTTTGACCCCGAAAGGGGCCCGATCGCCTGTAAAATTTGCGTTGAAAGCGGTGCGGCCCGTCAGGCCCCCGCCGGGTTTCTGCGCGCCGTGACCGCGTTCCAGCCGAGCAGGGCGACCAGCACCGCAGCCCCCGCCGCCTCGACCCCGATATCCGACCAGAACACCGCGATGATCGCAGGCGCCAGCACGACGCGCTGCCAGATGGGTATGGGCGCGAACAAGAACCCTTCGAGCATCGCAGCAAAGGCCACGAGCGCCACGATGGCGAGCGCCCCGTTCCAGAGCACCAGCGGCAGCGGGCCGCCCACGATGATCGCCTCGTTGAACACCATGAACATCGGAATGAGGTAGAGCCCCTTGGCGTATTTCCACGCCTGAAAACTCGTCTCCATCGGTGTCGACCCGGCAATGGCCGCCCCCGCGAAGCCCGCAAGCGCCACCGGGGGCGTCACGTTACTGTCCTGCGAATACCAGAACACCACGAGGTGAGCGATCAGGATCGGCACGCCGAACTCTTCGGTCAGCGCGGGGCCGACGAGGATGATGAGCACGATATAGGCCGCCGTCACCGGCAGACCCATGCCAAGGATGAGGCTCGCGATGATGACGAGCAGCAGGGCCAGCACCATGTTGCCGCCCGAAAACGCCAGCATCATCGCCGAGAATTTGAGCCCCAGCCCGGTCAGCCCCACGACGCCCACGATGATCCCCGCCACGGCGCAGGCCATCGACACGGCGACCGCGTTGCGCGCGCCCAGTTCGAGGGCTTCGAGCGTCATCGCCAGCCCGCGTTTCAGAAGGGCTATGAACCCGTCGAAGGACGGCGAATGGCGAAAGAACTCCCACAACGCCCGCGCGACGGCGGCCAGCGCGACCGAGACGACGGCGAAGTAGCCCACGCGCAGCGGCGAGTAACCCGCGACAAGAAAATAGACCAAAACGACGAGAGGCAGCAGAAAATGCCAGCCCTCTTTCAGCACGTCGCGCACACGCGGCAGGTCGGCGGCCGGGATGCCCTTCAGCCCCAGCTTCACGGCGGCGATGTGGACCAGCAGGTAGACCGACCCGAAATACAGAAACGCCGGAAAGATCGAGACCAGCACGATCTCGATATAGGGTACCCGCGTAAACTCGCTCATCAGGAACGCGCCCGCGCCCATCAGCGGCGGCATGATCTGCCCGCCGGTCGAGACCGCCGCCTCGATCCCGCCTGCCTGCGCGGGGCGGTAGCCAAGCTTTTTCATCAGCGGAATGGTGAATGCCCCGGTGGTCACGACGTTGGCGATGGCCGAGCCTGAGATCGACCCCATCCCGGCAGACGCGATGACGGCGGCTTTGGCCGGGCCACCACGCTGGCGCCCCGTCGCGGCATAGGCGAGGTCGATGAAGAACTTGCCCGCGCCCGTGACCTCCAAGAGCGCGCCGAACAGCACGAAGATGAAGATGAACGTGGCCGCGACCCCCAGCGGGATGCCGAACAGACCCTCGGCCCCGAGGGTCAGCTGGCTCGCCAGCCGGTCGATGGAATAGCCTCGGTGATTGAGGATACCGGGCATGAGATCGGCGAGCCACGGCAATTCGCCACGCTGGCCTGCAAAGGCATAGACGATGAACACAGCACCGATGATGGTCAGCACGCCGCCCACGGCACGGCGCGCGGCCTCCAGCACGACGAGGACCGAGATGATGCCGACGATCACGTCGATCTGGCGCGGGATGATCGCGTTCGCGATGGTGTCGATATGCGCCGGCACCCAATAGCCCACGAGCACGCCGCACAGAATGAGCGGCCCGTCGATCAGCCAGCCGACGACGCCGCGGGCGCGGTGTTTGCCGAAGACCGGATAGATCAGGAAACACAGGACGAGGATGAAGCCCAGATGGATCGGGCGTTGGTAGAACAGCCCGAGCGGCTGAATGCCCGCCGCGTAAAGCTGGAACAGCGACAGGGCGATGCCCACCACCGCAATCGCCTTCAGCACGATCCACGGCTGTTTGACTTCGGGCGGCTTGGCGGTGGCTGTATCGGTCATCGTGCCTCGTCTGGGGTCAGGGCGATGCGCACCCGTTCATGTGTGGCGAGCGCCGACAGCGAGATCTGCCGCTCGCCGATCTGCAAGCGGTGATCCACTTTCATCGAACCGGGGCGCAGGATATAGGCGTTGCCCGGAACCGGCTCGTCCAGATCCTCGATCCAATAGCCGCCTTGCCCGTCCGACAGCTGCACGCCGCGACCGGGGATATGGTCGAGACCGGCAGCGAAATCGGGCAGATGGGACCGGTCGAGCACCATGCGGCCCGCGCGGTTCACGTAGCAGTCGGACACTTCGAACCCCTGCACGGAATGGCGCCAGAGCACGCACCAGCCCTCACCGGGGGCGACCTGCACCTCGGCCAGAACCTCGCCCGTCTCGGCGAGCGACGCGGACAGGGTGCCGGATGTGGCGGGCAGGGGGGAGAGGAGGAGCGCCAGAAGCGCTCCCCCGAAGTTCAGCCTCACGGACGCAGACGATCCGGGATTTCGGCACCGATTTCTTCGTAATACCGAAGCGCGCCGGGATGCAGCGGGATCGGCGTGGCCGACAGGGTGAACTCCACCGTCGTCTGGTTCGCCGCCGGATGCACCGCCTGCATGTCCGCGATATTCTCGAACATCGCCTTGGTGATCGCATAGGCAAGGTCGTCGGACATCTCGGACGAGGCGACGAGCACGTTCGGCACGCCCAGAACGGCGACACCTTCGTCCACGCCGTCATAGACGCCCGCGTCGAGCATCGTGCGCGCAAACAGCGGCTGTGCTTCCTGCGCGGCGGCGATCTCGTCGTCCGACAGCGCGATCATCACGATGTCCTGCGTGGTGGCGAGGTTCAGGATCGACGAGGTCGGTGCCCCCACGCTCCAGAACCCGGCGTCGATGTCGCCGTTGGCCAGCGCATCAGCGGTTTCGTTGAAGTTCAGGCGCTGCTCGTCGATGTCGTCATAGCTTATCCCGGCCGAGGTCAGCACCTCCAACGCGTTTACTTCGGTCCCGGACCCCGGCGCACCGACCGACACGCGCTTGCCCTTGAGGTCCTGAAGCGACGTGATGCCCGAGCCTTCCAGCGTCACGATCTGGATCATGTTGGCGTAGATCGACGCAATGCCGCGCACCATCTCCAGCTGCTGACCCTCGAACCGGCCCGTGCCGGTCTGGGCCTGATACACCGTGTCTGCCAGACCGATGGCAAGGTCTGCGTCGCCCGTGGCGATCAGACCCATGTTCTCGACCGATGCGCCGGTGACTTCGGCGGTGGCGGTGTAGCCCTCGACGTTGTTGTTGATGACTTCGGCGAGCCCGCCGCCCATCGGGTAATAGACGCCCCCGGTGCCGCCGGTGGCGACCGACAGAGGGGTCTGCGCCGCGACGGGTACGGCGAACAGCATTGCAGAGGCCAAAGTGGCCTTGAAGAGATTCATTGATTTCCTCCCAGTTGAGGGGCCTCGTTCGGACCCCACGTTCCGCATATCGGTTTTTCCGACCGGATAGGGTCATGAAAACCCATGCGTAGGGCAGGCGTCAACACACGGGTTTTCGAGCGGTCACGAAAGCCGGGGCAATCGACCGGATCAGGTGGCAGCGATCAGCGTGCCGGCGGCGGCTGCTAGGGTCGCGTCACTGAGGTCGGGCAGGTCCAGAACCCTGTCCGGCTCGGCATCGCGCCGGATGCGTTTGTATCGCGGGTCGTAATGGTGCTCGACCAATGCCGCAGCCAGCCCGGACCAGTCGCCCGTTTGGGCCAGTGTATGCCAGCCGCCCACGACCTCGCGCCCGTGATAACGCACGAGGCGGTCGAGCGTTTCGGTCAGGCGCTCACCGTCATCCACGATGTCGGGATAGCTCGTCACAAGGTGCGCAGCACGTGCCGCAAGCGGGGCCGTGATCTCGACATAGGGCGAGGCCAGCATCGCTTTCCACAGGGACGGCGGCACCAGAAGGTCGCCGACCTTGCTGCTCTCGGCCTCCACGAAGGTGATCTTGGCAGGGTCCAGCTTGGACAGCGCCATCGCGATCCCGCTCTCGAACGCCTTCTGACTGGGCTGCGCTTCACCGACCATGCCGAACAGCGATCCGCGATGCGACGCGAACCCTTCGAGGTCGAGCACCTGGCCGCCCGCTGCCGCGATATGGTGCAAAAGCCGGGTCTTGGCCGTCCCGGTGCCCCCGTCGATCAGCATCAGCCGATGGGGCAGGGCGTCGCGGTGGAGCATGTCGACCACGAGCCGCCGATAGGTGCGATACCCGCCCTCGATCACATCGGCCCGCCAGCCGATCTGGCTCAGGATCGACGCGAAGGAATTCGACCGCTGCCCGCCGCGCCAGCAATAGACCAGCGGTTTCCACCCGCCCTCGCGATCCGCAAGCGGGCCCTGAATGTGGTTCGCCGCATTGCGCGCCACCAGCGCCGCACCCACTTTGCGCGCCTTGAACGGGTCCTCCTGCACATAGATCGTGCCGACCACCGCGCGTTCTTCGTCGTTCAGGACAGGCAGGCTGATCGCGCCGGGGATGCGGTCCTCGGCGTATTCCGAGGGCGATCTTGCGTCGATAATGTCGTCGAAGCCGAGGGCTGCAAGGTCGGCGAGCGATGTGATCCTGACGGACATGGGGTCTCCGGTCGATACGCGGGCGCGTCGGTTGGATTTAGCCGATCGCACCGGGCATGGCCAGTCGCGGCCCTTGCCTTCGAAGCGTGGCGCGGGAAACTATGTCTCATGAGCGCCGACGCCCCGATCCTGATCTATTGCCGGTGGGAGGCTGCCGCCGGGATCGAACGTGTGAGCCTGCGCCTGCGCGATTTCCTGCGCCGCAACGGCGTGGCGGCGGAGCTTGTCTCGCGCGATGGGGCGCCTGTGTTCGGGGCCGAGGTGAAACGCCTGTCCGACGTCGACCTGCGCGGGCGCACTCTGGTCTTCTCCCGCAAGCGCGACCTGCGCGACCTCGGCCTGCACGCGCTTAGCCTCCGTTTGATCTACTGGCGTCACGTCCCGATGGTGGGCGGTGTGCGCACGCGTCTGACCGATCACGCGGTCCTCGCGGCCATGAGCTGGCGCGGCACCGTGCTCTGCGTCTGCGACGACCTGACGGAAGAGGTCAGACACCTCGCCGGCGTGCGGCGCTCCAACGTTTCGACCGCCTATGCCCCCGTCTCGCCCGAGGTTCCGGTGCAGGTTCCCATCCGGTCAACGCCGCACCCGACCCGATTGCTCTTCGCAGGTCGCCCGGGCATGCAAAAGCGGCTCGACAAAGTCCTCGCGGCGGTGGCCGAGGCGCGGGGCAAGGGGCACCCGGTGACGCTTAGGGTCCACGGCTATCCGTCCCCCGGCAAACCACCCGACGGCGTCACATTCGCGCCGCTGAACAGCGACCCTCGGGCCGTGATGAGCCAAACGGACGCGCTCATCGTCTGGTCAGGCTACGAGGGCTTTCCCACCATCATGGTCGAGGCCGCCCTCGCTGGCCTGCCGATCATCGCCAACGATTTTTCCACCGGCCTCGCGGATTTTGAACGCCGGATCGGCCCGACCGCCCGCATACAAGAGGGACCGGACGCGCTGACGCGGGCCTTTACGCGGCTCACTCCGGGGACGTATGATCTGAGCGGGGTACGGGATAAGACGCTTTGGGCTGCATGGTCCAAGGCGTTGGGACACCCACTGCGGGAGGAATGTTCGAATAGTGATATTCCTGACCGCAAAAGCGCCGGTCTGCGCGTATCGGATGTTTGAATAATGCTCTACAGCGCCACGGCCGTTACGGGCCGATCCCGCTTGATCCGCAACCGGACCGACCTTTTGGACTGGCTGATGCGCCCGCGTACCGGCCCGGAAGTGCTCTGGTATCTCAACCCCTTCACCCTGTCGCATCACCGCGCGGGGCACTTTGCGATGGGCGGCGACGATCACGTGGTGGTCGATGGCGGCACGACCGCGCGGCTCGTTTCGACGCTCACCGGGCAACCCTGTGAGAGCCTGTCGTTCGACTACACCGGGGTCGCGGCCACCGCACTCGACCGGCTGTCGCGGCAAAGCGCCCGATTGGGACTCGTCGGCGGCACCGAGGATGAGGTAGCGCGCGTCACCGCGTTCCTGAGCGAGCGTCACCCCGGCCTCGACATCGTATTGGCGCTCTCAGGCTACGGACCGGTCGATCCTGATCTTGCGCACCGCGCGGCTCAGGCGCGGCCCGACGTTCTGCTCCTGTCGATGGGCAGCCCCCGGCAGGAGGCGCTGGCGCTCTCCCTCAAAGCCCGGCTCGACTATCCGACCGCGATCGTGACCTGCGGCGCCTTCGTTCACCAGACCGCCCGCCATCCGTATTATCCCGCGTTCTATACCGGTCGGAACCTACGCTGGCTCTACCGCGCCCTGAACACGCCGCATATCGCGCCGCGCATCCTGCGCCACTACCTGCCGTTCCTCGCGCGCGCCGCGCTGCGTCGCCCCGAACTGCCCTTTCGGGACTAGACGAACTCCGCCTGATCCTCGCGCGCGGCGATCTGCAGGTCCTTCAGGAAATGCGGGTCCGCCGCATGCACGCGGTTCCACGTCGGGATGAACGGCGTCTCGTGCGGGTTGTCGAGGAACACGTTGCCCGCCCGGATCAGGTTCTCGGCGAACATCTCGATGGATTTCTCTTCGGCGTGCCGGTCAATCACCAGCCCGTTCATCTTGGCGTCATTGTAATACCCGTCGAGCAGGTCGAGCGCCGAGCGGTAATAGGTGGCCTTGAGCGTGCGGAACACGTTGGGCGTGAACACCGTGCCATCGGCGGCCAGCTTGCGGAAGATCGCCTTGCAGATGTCGGTGGACATGCGGCTGAGACCCGTGCTCGCGTCTTCTTCGGATAGATCCTGATGCTTGTGGTCATAGGCATCCGCGATCTCGACCTGACAGACCGATTTCGGCGCCAGATTGCGCCATGCCTCGGACAGCACGCCGATCTCGAGCCCCCAGTCCGACGGAATACGCAGGTCCGGCAGGATCGCCGTGCGCATCGCGAACTCGCCCGACAGCGGATAGCGGAACGACCGCAGATAATCGAGGTAATCGCGATCCCCGATGACGCGCTTGAGCGCAATCAGAAGCGGCGAGACGAGCAGCCGCGTGACCCGACCGTTCAGCCGCCCTTCACCGACGCGCGGGTAATAACCTTTGGCCACCTGATAGGGGAACGTCGGGTTCGCGACCGGATAGACCAGCCGCGCCAGCATCTCGTTCTCATAGGTCAGGATATCGCAGTCGTGGATCGCCATGACCGCGCTGTCGGCGCATCCGATCAGATAGCCGATGCAGGACCAGACGTTCTTGCCCTTTCCCGGCTCCTGCGGGGCGAGCCCCAGATTCTCCAGCCGCGCCTGCATTTCCAGCATCCGGGGGCTGTCGTTCCAGATCACGATGTGATCCTGCGGCAGCCGGGAAAAGAACCCGCGCGCATGGCGGAACTGTTCTTCGTTGGCGCGGTCCAGCCCGATGATGATCCGGTGCAGATAGGGCACTTTGGCCAGCTCTTCGATGATGTTGTCGAGCGCGGGGCCTTCGAGCTCCGAGTAGAGCGAGGGCAGGATCAGGCTGATCTTGCGGGTCTGCGCAAAGGCCGACAACTCATAGTTCAACTCGTCCACGCCGCGCGTGCGCAGGTTGTGGAGCGTCGTGATGTTGCCGTTCTGGTGAAAGTCAGCCATGCCGCGAGGCTCCTAGAGAAAGTTCCAACTCGTCAATAACTTGGCCCACGGACAAGTTCCAGCCTTCGGGGCCGGGTCGTCTGGTCCGTGTGACACGCCCGTCGGCTTCGCCCATGAGCGCGGGCAGGGGCGCGCCGTGCGGGTTCGGGATGATGACGCCGATCTCGGCGGCCTCGATCATCTCGGCATCGTTCGGCGCGTCGCCAAGCGCCATCGTGTGGCGCGGCGCGAAGCGTGAGATCAGCTCCGCCATCGCATCGGCCTTGGTGCGCCCGAACGAAAGCGTAAGGAACCGCCCGCCCATCCGCGCCGTAATGCCTTGATCCGCAAGCGCCCGCACGAAGGCAGCGCGCGTGTCCTCGTCTCCGCGCCAGGTGCCTGGCTCGGAAAAGGCGCGGGTCTTGGCCAGTGCGGCACCCTCGGGGGTGAGGCCAGTGACGTCGGCGACCCCTGCCGCGTCAAGATCGCCGAAGCCCGTGAACCCGGAACGCAGGTCGGCCGGTAATGCCTCCAGCGCGGCGCGCAGCCGGTCGTAATCCGGCGCGGCCTGTGGCTTGGCCCCCGGCTCCAGAATTCCCGCGCCGTTCTCGACGATCGCGGGCCAGTCCGACAGCCCGATTGCATCGCGCAAGGGCACCACCTCGGCCGCGGTCTTGGAGGTGGCGAGCACCACGCCGCCCCCCATCCGCGCCAGCCGCTCCAGCGCAGGCCGGGCAGGGGACCAGTCATAGCTCTCGTGGTCGAGAAGCGTTCCGTCGAGGTCGGAAAAAATCAGGAGCGGCGGGTGAACCTGCGTCATGCCGGTCTCCGAGTCGGGGTCAGTGCGTCAACCGATTGGACAACACGCGCGCGATGGCCGCAACGTCGAACTCGGCCCCCATCGCGTCGAAAACCGGGCGCAGGCTGTCCGGGTTCGAGGTGGTGTCCTCGTGGTGCAGGTGAAAGCAGCGGTCGGGGTGGGTGCGTGCAATCTCGGCAAACGTGGCGTCCATCCGCGCGATCAGGTCCCGCACCTCATCCTCGGGCCGTTCGGCCCACCACCGCGATTGCGCGACGTCGCCCGCGTCACGGGAATTGAACACGATGATCGGATTTGGAAAAGCGCGCAGGATCATCTCGACCATCTGCGGCAAGACCTCGACCCGTTGCGGATACCGCATCTCCTTGGTCCCGACCCACATCGCATCCAGCGGCGGATTGACGACCCGCGTGACATAGGCAAAGGCTAGATCCCGCTCCAACCCGCGCTCGTCGATGTTCTGCGCGCCGTGCCACGGATGATCGGCGCTACGCGGCGTGTCGCCCCAGCGCGTATGCGCCCGCGTGGCGCGCGCGGTCGCGTCGTGCAGCGCGCCCAGCGTATCAAAGGTCTCCCCCCCGAGGTGAACGCCGGGGGCGGTGTTCAGAAGGGCCTGCAAAAGCGTCGACCCGGACCGGCCATAGGTCACGATGAACACCGTGCCGCGCAGCTTGGGATACCTGCGCCGATACCGCCCGATCACATCCGTTTCACGCCGCGCCCGCGCCGCCCGCAACCTCGCGAGGAGCCGCTTCACGCCCATGCCGCACCTCGGGTGTCATCGTGGCGCTGCGAGGCGTCGATCAAAGCGGCGATGGTCAGGAGCGTGTCTTCGATCTCGCCAGTCCGTGCCTCCCGCGCCAATTCACGCATCGCATCGGCCTCTCGCGGATCGAGCGCGAACTGGCCCGCGGCGGGTTCTACGAGGCGGCGGTAATGCTCCACCACCTGCTCCAAAGTCAGCATACTGGGCGCGACCCGGACATGACGGTTCAGTTGGTGGTAGTCGGAATTGATCCGGCTCAGCCGCGCCTCCAAGGCCATGAGTGACGTTCGGGTCACACCGAGGTCAGCCCGCTGTGCCGCCGTCTGCACCTCCACCCGCTGCCGCTCTTGTTCCGCCACCATCCCGGTCACATTCGCGATCGGAAGGGCCGCCCGGCTGTACGGAATGGTGCCCGCCGACCATAGCATGCGACGTTTCAGCCACGGCCCGACACCACGATAGGGAATGAGACGCAGGGCACGAGCACCAAAGGCCCCGGCGAAGCGCGCGCGGATCGGCTCCTGCGACAGGAAATCCGGGTTCAGGCCTGCCGCAAAATCCAAGAATGTGCCCTGCGGCGTCGCCCCGCGGCTCACCTGCGCGTACCACGACACGAGCAGCGCCATCGGTTCACGCAGGGTGAAAATTACCCGCGTGCGGTAGCGGGCGAGGTTATTGCTCAGCGCGGCAACGGCAGCTTCGGGATCATCGCGCAATGCGAGTTGAACGAATTCTTCGCTCGAAATCAGTGCTTTGCGCTGGGGTGTGGCGGCAAACTCCGCGTGAAGTGCTTCGAATGCGTCTGAGGGATCGACCGTGCCCGTGAACCAACGTGGGGGATGGAATCCATGCGCAGCGGCCAGCGGAAGCGACAGTCCGGCGTGGTTGGTCGGCGCGGTTGGCCCTCGTCCCGCTGAGGGGTAGAGCAGCCCGCGCCGTGCGAGCCCGGCTGCGTTGCTGGCACAATAGGACTGAAAGGCCGTCGTTCCCGTCTTGTAGTGACCGATATGCACGTAGAGCGATTTCACGGCTCAATTGATCCAGTGAAAGCGCCCGAGCGCCCAGCGATAGATGCGCAATAGCCACGGTGTGAGCGCCGGAAACCGACGTCCAAGCGCCCGACCGGCGATGACCACCCCGTGCTTCCAGTTGTCGGGTCGAGTAAGCCGCGCGGCAAGGCTTCGGTGCCGCCGCGTGGCGTCGAGAAGCTCGTACCAGAATGGCGTCCGGGCGAGGGTGCTCCAGAACAGGCCCGCAAACTCCACATCCGGCTCGCGCCAAGGCTTTTGATGTGCCGCCGCGAAATGCACGATGAACGGATCGGCCTTGGCCGCGAGTGCTGCGTTGCGGATCGGCACCGGGACGTTGTCATAGGCGCCACGGTCGGAATTGTGGACATTGAAACGCGCAGGCAGCGGCCGGTACGTCTCGCGGAAATAGACATTCAGAATGTCCTGATCGCGAAAGAAATACCGATTGCCCGGCACCATATCGCGCAGGTCTCGACCCACGGCAGCAACGTCCATCGCCGCGAAGTTCAGGATCATCACGCCCGCGTTGAAATACCGCGCAATCTGGTCGTCGGTCAGCCCGAGATCTCGCGCCAAATAGGCGTACAGGTCCGGCACCGCCGGGTCGCGCGTTCGCACGCGCGTCGCAAGAACCCGCGTCATCAGGGCATCCGTCACCGCCGCCAACGGCGCGTCCCCGATGTCCGTGTCAAACAGCGTCGCGACGTCTGCGCACAGCACCGTATCGACGTCGAGATAGACGATCCGCTCCACATCCGGCAGCAGATCGAACAGCAGAAACCGGTTGTAGGTCGCGTTGCTCGGGGCGTGATGCGGGGCGCGGTAAGCATCGGGAAAGGCCCGTCCGACATTGATCGCATGAAGCGTGATGTACGTATGGCCCACGATCACCGACGACAAAAGGTCGATGTCCCGATCACTGATATTTTCATGCAGATAGAACAGGTTATAGCGCCTCTCGGGCGCAGCGTGCTCGGCCAGTGACGCGACCATCGCTGCGGTCTGCGGCAGATAGGCCCGGTCCGACGAAAACGCGACATTGACCGCGCCGTCGTTGAACCGCGCCCCGCGCGCGAAGGGAATGACCAGAGACCGCCCGAGGTTGAGGATGTTGACGCGCCGCACCTTCGTCTCGGGGTGCTCGCGCAGGTACTTGCGCATGAAAGTGGTGAACAGTCGCTCTGCCACGAACCCCAGATAGCGCGCGTTGTAGGGGCTCACGTAGGGGCGTGGAATGTCGGCTAGCCGCAGCGCCTCGAGCAGGTCGAAGGCCCACGTGCAATAGGCATCCATGATCTCGCGCCGGGCGAGGAACATGTTCGCCAGCAACATCTCACGCCCCGCGCGCACCGCCCGGAAATCGTCCAGATAGGCGGGCGAGACCTCGGCAATCCGCGCCTCGACAAAGTCCAGATCGCGCAGGTCATGCTGGTCGGCGTAATTCTCGTTCGCCGTCATCGGCATTCGGTGCGCGACGGGCAGCACGAGGTCCACATCCGCGTTGCGCACAAGCCACGCCTCGGTCGCTAGCGCGTAATCGTCGAGCCGCGCCGCCTCTGGCCAGACCTCGGCAGCGGCCGACCTGTGCGCCCCCTCGAAATCCAGAAGCCGACGGTAGTGCATCAGCCCCACATGTGTGGCATCCGTGTCGTTCTTCCACGCCCAATAGAGCGCCGTGAGCTCGCTATAAGACCCGTTGTGGGCCGAGATCGAGGCACCGGTGTCGTCGCCGATCATGCCACCGAGAGGTTCGTCGCTCACGGCCCGCCCGGCGTGGATCGGAATGATCGACGCGCTCGCCACAGTGGGCGAGGGGGTGTGAAAAGCCATATAGATCGAGGCTTTCATCGCGGGGCTCCGGTCAGGCTCAGACCTGTCTACACCGCCGCGTCAGTCCGGGCAAACTCAGCCCACGTTTTCCTGTGCCGGATCGCGCGCCAGCGTCGCCTTTTTCAAAAGCGCCACCAGTTGATCGCCCTCGTCACGGCTCAGCCCGGTCAGGATCTCGTCCTGCAAAATCCGGATCTGCGGCCTCAGCCGGTCGAGCATCACGACGCCGTTCTGGGTGAGCCTCAGCGCCTTAGCGCGCCGGTCGGTGGTCGACGGCCTGCGGTCCACCAGCCCCTTGGCGACCAGCCGGTCGATCACCCCGCCGATCGTCACCTTGTCATAGGCGACCGTGTTCGCAAGCGTCGCCTGATCGATGTCCGGCGCGTCCGACAGGGCCGCGAGCACGGCGAATTGCACCGGCGTCACGTCCAGCCCGATCTCGGCCATATGTTCGCGAAACAGCGCCGTGGCGATCTGGTTCAGCCGCCGGATCAGGTGGCCCGGCATGTCGAAAAAGATGGGGTTCGGCTGGTTCATGACCGAACGCTAACGGCCGAGACTCGGTTTGACAAGCATACTAATGATACGTATACGATCTAGTTGAACGCATGGATCAGGGAGGATGTCATGTCACAACTCGGAACGCTCGAAGAACTGCCGGAGGACTACCGCGCGGCGATGACCGAAGCGGGCGTCGCGCCGCTCTGGCCGATGATGCGCAACGTGCTGCCCCACGGCGCGCCCAACCCGGTGACCAAACCGGGCTATTGGGGGTATGAGGCGATCCGCCCGCTGCTCATGCAGGCGGGTGAACTCACGCCGGTCGAAAAGGCCGAGCGCCGGGTGCTGGTCCTGTCCGATCCCGGTCGCGGGGCGGGGGCCATGCAGGCGACCGCGTCGATCTATCTCGGCATGCAGCTTCTTCTGCCCGGCGAAACCGCGCCCGCGCATGTCCACACCCCGTCTGCCGTGCGGATCGTGGTCGAGGGCAAGGGCGGTTTCACGGTCGTCGATAGCGAAAAGCTCCCGATGGAAGAGGGCGATCTCGTCCTCACCCCCGGCGGCGAATGGCACGATCACGGGCATGAGGGCACCGATCCGGTGATCTGGCTCGACGCGCTCGACCTGCCGCTTTTCGTCTATCTCGAAGGCTCCTATGCCGAGGAAGGCCCGCTTCAATCGCAGCGCAACCGCCCGGATGCGAGCCAGGTGGAATACCTGTCGTCCGGTCTGGCCCCGGTGCGCCGCCCCGGTGAAAGCGCGCGCAAATATCCGATGATGCGCTATCCGTGGGAGCGCACCGAGCAGGCGCTGCGGCAGATGGTGGCCTATACCGACGGCCCCATCGAACTGGATTACGTGAACCCGGAAACGGGGGAATCTGTGCTACCGACGATGGGCTTCACCGCCATGATGATCGGCGCGGGCGAGACGCTTGAGCCGCAGCTCAAATCCTCCTCCGCTGCCTATCATGTCATCAAGGGCGCGGGCACCGTCACGATCAACGGTGAGACGATCAGCTATGGGCCGAAAGACACCTTCTCGGCCCCCATCTTTGCCAACATGAGCTTCAAGGCCGGGGACGAGACCTTCATGGTCCGGGTCCACGACCGGCCGCTTCAGGAAAAACTTGGTTACTACGAGGAACGCGCACGATGACCGACTACCTGTTCACCCCCCCGGAAACGCCGAAGGTTCCGGTGAAGGGCGAGACCGCCGGATACCCGGTGGTGCGCATCTTCTGCGTGGGCCGCAACTATGCCGCACATGCCGCCGAGATGGGTGTGGAAGTGGACCGCGAGGCGCCGTTCTACTTCACCAAGAACCCGCAGCACACGATCCACACCGGGGCGACGCTGCCCTATCCGCCGGGCACCGACAATTTCCATTACGAGATGGAATTGGCGCTCACCATCGGCAAGCCGGTGTTCCGCGCCTCGCGGGACGAGGCCGCCGCGGCGATCCATTCCTACGGCTGCGCGCTCGATATGACGCGCCGCGACCTGCAACTCGTCGCGCGCGAAAAGCAGCGTCCGTGGGATCTGGGCAAGGATGTCGAAGGCACCGCCGTTTTCGCCGAGCTGACGAAAGCGGATGAGATGGGCGAGCTGGGGCCGCAGCGCATCCACCTCGAAGTGAACGGTGAGGTCAAACAGGACGCGACGCTCGCCGACCTGATCCACAGCTGCGTCGAAGTGGTGATGGACCTGTCCAAATTCTACCACCTCGCCCCCGGCGACGTCATCATGACCGGCACGCCCGCAGGCGTCGGCGCGGTCGTGGCGGGCGACGAGATCACCGGCGGCATCGACGGGCTCGCCCCCATCGCGCTGAGCATCGGCACGCCGGAATAACCCGACGATCCGAGACAAAAAACGCCCCGGTGCCTGAGCGCCGGGGCGTATCTCTTTTCATCTCATCGCGCCTCAGGCGTCTCAGGCCTTTTTCGTGGCCGCGGTTTTCTTGGCAGGCGCCTTTTTCGCGGTCGCTTTTTTGGCAGGCGCTTTCTTGGTCGCCGTCTTGGCCGCTGGCTTTTTGGCGGCTGTCTTCTTCTTGCCGCCCTTGGCCGCCTTTTCGCGGATCAGCTCCAGCGCCATGTCCATCGTGACGTCCTCGGCCTTCACGTCTTTGGGCAGAGTCGCGTTGACCTTGGCCCATTTGACGTAAGGCCCATAGCGCCCGTCCATGACGTTGATCGGCCCACCTTCCTCAGGATGTTCTCCGAGTTCTTTCAACGCCTTGGCCGCCGCCGACCGCCCGCGACCCGGATTGGCGCGCTTTTCGGCCAGCATCTCGACCGCGCGGTTCATGCCGATCTCGAACACGTCCTGCGGGTCCTTGAGGTTGGCATAGACCGGCTTGGCCTCGTCCGGCAGCTGGTGCATCACATATGGACCAAAGCGACCAAAGTTCGACTTGATCTCGCCGCCCTCGGGGTGCTGACCGATGAGCCGGGGCAGGGACAGAAGCGTCAGCGCCTTTTCCAGATCCATATCATCTTGCGACCAGCCCTTGGGCAGGCTCGCGCGATCGGGCTTTTTGTTCTCTTCCGTCACCTCGCCGCGCTGGACATACGGCCCGAAACGACCCGAGCGCAGCGAAATTTCTTCGCCATTCTCGTCTTCGCCGAGAATACGGTCGCCCTGCGTCTCTTCCCCGCCGCCGATGGGGCGGGTGTAGCGACATTCCGGGTAGTTCGAGCAGCCGATAAAGCCGCCCGAGCGCGAGGTCTTGAGGTGCAGATCGCCGTTGCCGCAAAGCGGGCATTTGCGCGGGTCCGACCCGTCCTCACGCGGCGGATAAAGCTGCGGCGCCAGCGCTTCGTCGAGCTTGTCGAGCACCTCGGAAATCCGCAATTCGCTGGTCTCGGCAATCGCCGCCGAGAAATCGCGCCAGAACCGGGCGAGCAGCTTCTTGTACTCGATCTCACCCGCCGACACCTTGTCGAGCTCTTCCTCGAGATCGGCGGTGAACTCGTAACCCACATATTGCCGGAAGAAGTTGAGCAAAAAGATCGTGACGATCCGCCCCTTGTCCTCCGGCATCAGACGGCCCTTGTCCTTGCGGACGTATTCGCGATCCTGAATCGTGGTGACGATCGAGGCATAGGTCGACGGACGTCCGATGCCGAGCTCTTCCATCTTCTTCACCAGCGTCGCCTCGGTGTAACGCGGCGGCGGCTGGGTGAAATGCTGCTCGGGCGTGACGCTGTCCTTCTTGGTCGCGTCGCCTTGCGTCATCTGGGGCAGGCGGTTCGCGTCATCCTCGTCGTCGATGACCACGTCGTCGCGGCCCTCTTCATAGACCTTGAGGAACCCGTCGAAGAGCACGACCTGACCCGTCGCGCGCAGACCGACCTGACCGTCGGACGAGCCGATTTCGACCGCCGTCCGCTCCAGCTTCGCGCCCGCCATCTGGCAGGCCAGCGTGCGTTTCCAGATCAGATCGTAGAGCTTGCGCTGATCCGGCTCCAGCTTGGCCAATTGACCCGCATCCACGCTCATATCCGTCGGGCGGATACATTCGTGCGCTTCCTGCGCGTTCTTGGCCTTGTTTTTATAGACCCGCGGTTCGCCCGGCACATAGTCCTTGCCGTAACGCGTCGCGATTTCCTCACGCGCGGCGGTCACGGCTTCGGGCGCCATGTCGATGCCGTCGGTCCGCATATAGGTAATGTACCCGGCCTCATAAAGCCGCTGGGCCGTCGACATGGTCTGACGCGCGCCAAAGCCGAACTTGCGGCTGGCTTCCTGCTGCAGCGTCGAGGTCATGAAGGGCGCCGACGGGTTGCGCGAGGCAGGCTTTGCCTCGACCGACAGAACGCTCAGATCACGGCTCTCGATGGCGGCGACCGCCATGCCCGCCTGTTCCTCGTTCGTCAGATCGTAACGGTCGAGCTTCTTGCCCGCATAGCTCACGAGCCGCGCTTCGAATTCTTGGCCCCGCGGGGTCTGCAAGAGCGCCTTCACCGACCAATATTCGCGCGGGTTGAACGCCTCGATCTCCATCTCGCGCTCGACGATGAGCCGCAGACAGACCGACTGCACCCGGCCCGCCGAGCGCGCGCCCGGCAGTTTGCGCCACAGAACCGGCGATAGGTTGAAGCCCACGAGATAGTCGAGCGCCCGACGCGCGAGATAAGCCTCGACCAGATCGCCATCTACGTCGCGCGGGTTCTTCATCGCCTCGGTCACGGCCGACTTGGTGATCGCGTTGAACACCACGCGGCTGACCGGCGTGTCCTTCTTGATCGCCTTGCGTTTGCGCAGCGCCTCTTCAAGATGCCACGAAATTGCTTCCCCTTCGCGATCGGGGTCGGTCGCGAGGATCAGGTTGTTGTCGTCTTTCAGGGCATCCGCAATCGCCTTCACATGCTTGCGGCTGTCGTTTCCGATCTCCCACAGCATCTCGAAATCGTTGTCGGGAATGACCGAACCGTCCTTGGGCGGCAGGTCACGCACGTGTCCGTAGGAGGCGAGCACGGTGTAGTCGCTACCAAGATATTTGTTGATTGTCTTGGCCTTAGCAGGGCTTTCCACGACGACAACGGGCATCAAAATCCTCTCGACTCGAATAAGGCGCTTGGGGGCGTTAGATGGGTCGGGGTTCGGGGGCTTGTCAATGGCACCGTGTTGGCAGGGTCGTGATGAGACGTGTCAGATCGCCTCAGGCGCGGCGCGAAATCAACCCGCCGGGGGCGCGCGACACGTGTCCTTCGAGTTCGAGATCGGTGAGCTGCGAGGCGACGTCGCCTGCTGGCATGGCCAGATCGCGGACAAGCTGATCCTCGGTGACGGGTGAGGGGCCGAGCCGGTCGAGGATAAGTTGGTGGAGCGCCGCGGTTTCCTGCAACGAGCGGGTCTCGACAGGAGCGGGCGGTACCTCCACCTGTGGCACCTCTTGGGTTTGGGCTTCCTCCGGACGTGCCACGATCGCCTCTTGCGTCTGCGCGCTCGCCGTCTCGCCAAGCACGGCGAGCACATCCTGCGCCCCCCGCAACAGCGTTGCCCCGTCCCGGATCAGCCGATTGCACCCGGTGGCACGGGCATCGAACGGGTGTCCCGGCACCGCAAACACCTCGCGCCCCTGTTCCAGCGCCATCTCGGCGGTGATGAGCGAGCCCGACTTGGCCGCCGCCTCTACCACCACCACGGCGCGCGCGAGGCCTGAGATGATCCGGTTGCGCCGGGGAAAATGCCGCGCCTGCGGGGTCAGCGACATGGGCGCTTCCGACAGCCTCAGCCCGTCGCGCCCGATCTCTTCCCCAAGCACTGCGTTCTCGGCCGGATAGATCACGTCGACCCCGCCCGCCATGACCGCGATGGTCCCGGTTTTCAGCGCGGCTTGATGCGCGGCGGTATCGACCCCGCGCGCCAGCCCCGACACGACAACATGCCCCGCCGCACCCAGATCGCCCGCCAGCTTGCGCGCCATCCGCGTGCCTAACGACGACGCATTGCGCGCCCCTACGACACCGATGGCCGACCTGCCCAAAAGGTCGAGGTTGCCGATGGCCCAGAGGATCGGGGGCGGATCGGGGATCGCGGCCAACAGGGCAGAGTAGTCGGGCGCGCCAAAGCAAAGCATCTCGGCCCCGCATTTCAGCGCCCAGTCGATCTCTTTCTCGACCACGGGCAGGGGGCAGACGCTGTAGTCGTCCACGCCAGCCGCACGCGCGACCTCGGGTAACTCTGCGAGCGCCGCCTGCGCCGATCCGTGTTCCGCCATGAGCCTGAAAAACGTGGTCACGCCAACGCGGCGTGAGCGTAAGAGACGAAGCCAGGCCACCCGATCTTCCGTGCTTTGGGGTGGGGTGAGGGGGTGGGTGGAAGGGGATTGCTCCAAGGGTCACCTGATTCCGTCTCTTACCCTCCAACCATGCAACTCGAATGGTTAACGGCAGGTTACCAAGTCAGACGAAACCGGAAACACGCACCAAAACCCGGCGCCCCCTTCACTGTTCCGCAAATACTTCGGGAGGTCTGGAGGGCAGCGCCCTCCAGAGCCGCCAACGGCGGCTCCCCCCGCGACGCGCAACCGCGCGGCGCGCAACCTCAGCCGGTCTGCGAGCCGCCCACGGTCAGCCCGCCGATGCGCAGGGTCGGTTGCCCGACACCCACCGGCACCCACTGGCCTGCCTTGCCGCAGTTCCCGATGCCCGGATCCAGCGCCATGTCGTTGCCCACCGCCTGAATGCGCTTCATCGCCTTCGGGCCGTCGCCGATCAGGGTGGCTCCCTTCACCGGCGCGCCGACCTTGCCGTTCTTCACGCGGTAAGCCTCGGTGCAGGAGAACACGAACTTGCCGTTGGTGATATCGACCTGACCGCCGCCAAAGCCGACGGCATAGATCCCATCCTCGAGCCCGGCCACGATATCCTCGGGGCTGTCGGTGCCGCCCTCCATGATCGTGTTGGTCATGCGCGGCATCGGCGCATGGGCATAGCTCTCCCGACGTCCATTCCCTGTGGCCTCGACCCCCATGAGCCGTGCGTTCTGGCGGTCCTGCATATAGCCGACGAGCACGCCGTCCTCGATGAGGACGGTGCGTGAGGAGGGCGTGCCTTCGTCGTCGACCGTCAGCGATCCACGGCGGTCGGGAAGGGTGCCGTCGTCCACGACCGTGACCCCCCTGGCCGCGACCTGCTGGCCGATCAGGCCCGAGAACGCGCTCGATCCCTTGCGGTTGAAGTCGCCCTCCAGCCCGTGGCCCACCGCTTCGTGCAAAAGGATACCGGGCCAGCCGTTGCCCAGCACCACGTCCATCTGACCGGCGGGCGCAGCTTCGGCGTCGAGGTTCACGAGCGCGATGCGCAACGCCTCGTCCACGCTCTTTTTCCAATGATCCGGCTGGATCAGCGCCGACAGCCCGGCGCGCCCACCGCCACCGTGGCTGCCGCTTTCGCGCCGCCCGTCCTTTTCGACGATGACGCTCACGTTCACCCGGCTCATGGGGCGGGTGTCTGCGACCATCGTGCCATCGGGGCGCAGGATCACGACCTCTTGAAGGCTCGCGGCAATCGTGGCGCTCACCTGCACGACCCGGCTGTCGCGGTCGCGGGCGTATGCGTCAATTTCGCGCAGGGTCTCGACCTTCACCGGAAACGCGGCGTCGGTCATCGGGTCGTTATCCGTATATAGCTTGCGGTTGGTCTGCGCCGGACCGTCGGCCAACGCCCCCCCTCCGGCGCCCACGGCGAGGCGGGCGGTCTCGGAGGCGCGGATCAGCGCGGCTTCCGAGATATCGGTCGAATGGGCATATCCTGCGGTTTCCCCGCGTACGGCCCGCAAACCAAAGCCTTCCGAGGCGTCATAGCTTGCGTTTCTGAGCCGTCCGTCATCGAAAACCAGTGCCTCTGACCGGCGGCGTTCAAAGAACAACTCGCCGTCGTCGGCCCCGTCTGTGGCCGCGCGCAGGATCTGCAGGGCACGCGCGTCGTCCAGTTGCGCATCGAACGGGCGGAAGGGCGTCTGGTCGGTCATGGGGTCCTTTTCTTCCTGCATTGATCTGCATCAATCGCATGTGGGAACATGCATATGTGCGACCTTGGGTAGCAGGATTTATCTTGTTCCTCATACCCTAATATGGTTTTAGACGCCCGGGAGACAACGGGATTCCCGCGCACCATCGTAACGGACCCGGAATTGTGACGCGCCCCATGCGTCGAGACAGGAAGATAGGGATGCAAAGAATGACCAAGACCCTGCGGCCTCTGGCCCTTCTGGCGGCAGTTTTCACCGGTACGGCAGCAATGGCCCAGGACCTCGAGGTCATCGGCAAACCCACGCCCGGCGGCACCGGTTTCCAGCCCGCCGCGACCGACATTTCGCAGGCGACCTTCGCGCTGGACAGCCTTCTGCACATCATCTCGATCCTGATCGCGGGCTTCGTCGCCGTGCTGATCCTCTGGGTGATCGTCCGCTACAACAGAAAAGCCAACAAAACCCCGGGCACCTTCACCCACAACACGGGTATCGAAATCGCCTGGACCCTGATCCCGATCGTGATCCTCGTCTTCATCGGCGCGCAATCGCTGCCGGTTCTGTTCAAACAGCAGGAAATCCCCGAAGGCGACGTGGTGATCAAGGCGACCGGCTACCAGTGGTACTGGGGCTATGAATACGTCGACGAAGAGTTCGGCTTCGAAGGCTTCATGCTGGCCGAGGATGAGCTCGAGGAATACGGCTACACCCAGGACCTCTATAAACTCGCCACCGACACCGCCGTCGTCGTGCCGACCGGCCAGAAGATCGTCATTCAGGTGACGGGCGCCGACGTGATCCATTCGTGGACCATCCCGGCCTTCGGCGTGAAGCAGGACGCGGTTCCCGGTCGTCTGGCCGAGCTGTGGTTCACCGTCGAGCCCGGCATGGAAGGCATCTACTTCGGCCAGTGTTCGGAACTCTGCGGCAAGGACCACGCCTTCATGCCGATCACCGTGCGCGCCGTGACGCCGGAAGAGTACGAGGCGTGGCTCGAAGAAGCCCGCGCCGAATATGCCGGTATCCCGCAATCCGTGACCGTGGCTTCGGCCGAGTAATCCGGGCAGGGGCCGCGTGAGGCGGCCCCTCCGATCCTGACCCCAGCGGGCCGCCACGATCAGGCGGCTCTCGAGGTAAGACGACCATGACTGACACCACCATTCTCGATCAGAACCGCGACGCAGGGTTCGGCGACTATTTCGCCCTCCTGAAGCCGCGCGTCATGTCCCTCGTCGTTTTCACGGCGATGGTCGGCATGCTGGTCGCGCCGGGTCAGATCAATCCCTTCGTCGGGCTCTGCGCCATCCTGTTCATCGCCGTGGGCGGCGGCGCCTCGGGCGCGCTGAACATGTGGTGGGATGCCGACATCGACGCCAAGATGAAGCGCACCATCAAGCGCCCGATCCCCTCGGGCCGCATCGAGCCGGGCGAGGCGCTGGGCTTGGGCGTTGCGCTCACCGGCTTCTCGGTGATCCTGCTCTTCCTCGCGACCAACTGGGTCGCAGGCGCGCTTCTCGCCTTCACCATCTTCTTCTACGTCGTGATCTACACGATGTGGCTCAAGCGCTGGACGCCGCAGAACATCGTCATCGGTGGCGCGGCGGGTGCGTTCCCTCCGATGATCGGCTGGGCCGCCGTCACCGGTGACATCACGCTCGAGTCGATCCTGATGTTCGCGCTGACCTTCGCGTGGACCCCGCCGCATTTCTGGTCGCTCGCCCTGTTCGTCAAAAGCGACTACAAGGATGCGGGCGTGCCGATGCTGACCGTGACGCACGGCCGCAAGGTGACCCGCAACCACATCCTCGCCTACACCTTCGTGCTGGCCGCCGTGGCGCTGGGCCTCGGGCTCACCTCGATCGGCGGGCCCGCCTATATGGCCGTGGCCGTCATCATGAACGCCTGGTTCATCAAGGGCGCCATCGACATCTGGCGGCGCACGGATGAGGACAGCGAGGCGGACAGCCACCTCGTCGAACGCAAGTTCTTCAAATTTTCGCTGTTCTACCTGTTCATTCACTTCGGGATGCTGCTGGTCGAGACCTCGCTGGCTCCCCTCGGGCTGGGAGGCTGGTGATGGCCGAGCAAATCCGCGCAACGCATGAGCTTCACACACGGCGCCTGTCGCGCAACGTGGGTCTGGGCGTCGTGCTCGTCCTTTTCGTGGGCATGGTCTATGGCCTGACGATCGCCAAGGTCGGCACCGACCCGAACGACGAATTGGGCGCGCCTTGGGCGCAGGCACAGGAAAGGGCAGCCGAATGAGCAAGACCGATCCGAAGCACACGGAAGAAAAACCGAAGAACCCGCTGAAATCCGCTCTGATGCTGACCGGCGTGGTCGTCTTCATGGGCGCGATGGCCTGGGCCGCGGTCCCGTTTTACAACTGGTTCTGCCGCGTCACCGGCTTCGGTGGCACCACCGGCGTGGCCGAGGCGGCTTCCGACATCATCCTCGACAAGACCATCAAGATCCGCTTCGACGGTTCGGTCGAGCGTGACTTCCCGTGGGAATTCAAGCCGGTCCAGCGCACGATGGAAGTCAAGCTGGGCGAGACCGGGCTGGCCTTCTACGAGGCGACCAACACCTCCGACCGCCCGATCGCGGGCACGGCGAGCTACAACGTCGCCCCCTACAGCGCGGGCGGCTATTTCACCAAGATCGACTGCTTCTGCTTTGAACTGCAGGTGCTCGAACCCGGCGAGACTGTGATGATGCCCGTCACCTTCTACGTCGACCCGGAAATCACCGAAGACCTCGACGCGAAGTTTGCCAAGGTCATCACGCTTTCCTATACATTCCACGAAACCGATCTGCCCGAGGAATACGCCGCGCTCGATGCGGAAGTGTCGGGACCGGCGGATCAGAACTAAACCAGGGACGGAAAAGATGGCCCACGCCAAGAACCACGACTACCACATCCTGCCCCCCTCGATTAACCCGCTTCTGGCGTCGGTCGGGGCGTTCGTCATGCTCTTCGGGGCCGTGAAATGGATGCACGACAGCGGCCCCTGGGTCTTCCTTGCCGGTCTGCTCATCGTGCTTTACTCGATGTTCACCTGGTGGGCGGCGGTCGTCGACGAAGGTCAGACCGGCGATCACACCCCGGTGGTCCGCATCGGCTTGAAATACGGCTTCATCCTGTTCATCATGTCCGAAATCATGTTCTTCGCAGCATGGTTCTGGAGTTTCTTCAAACACGCCATGTACCCGATGGGCCCGGAAAGCCCGGCCGTCGACGGTGTCTGGCCGCCGGCGGGGATCGAAACCTTCGACCCGTGGCACCTGCCGCTCATCAACACGCTGATCCTGCTCCTCTCCGGTGCAGCCGCGACCTGGGCACACCACGCGCTCGTGCATGAAAACAACCGCAAGGACATGAAGACCGGCCTGATCATCGCGATCCTGCTCGGCATGCTCTTCACCTTCTTCCAGGCCTATGAATACTCGCACGCCGCCTTCGGCCTCTCGGGCAACATCTACGGCGCGAACTTCTTCATGGCGACGGGCTTCCACGGCTTCCACGTCATTATCGGCACGATCTTCCTCTTCGTCTGCCTGATGCGCGCCTATGCTGGCCACTTCACGCAGGAACAGCACGTCGGGTTTGAGGCCGCCGCTTGGTACTGGCACTTCGTCGACGTCGTCTGGCTCTTCCTCTTCGCCGCGGTCTACATCTGGGGCGGCTGAACGGCCTGACGAATTTGTCTACGAACGGGCGGGGGAAACCTCGCCCGTTTTGCGTTCAGTCTGCTTGTCGAGTGAACCCCCGCCTCTTTCCGGTCCAAAATATCCCGGGGAGCGCGAGGGGCAGCGCCCCTCGCACGGGTCGTGGCAGCTTGCTGCCGCGAAATCACACCCTTCCGTCTAGAGCCTCCCCGCCGCCAGTGCTAAGGCAACGCCATGTTCAAACAGATCCTCGCCGCCATCCTCCTCGTCGCGGGCCTCGTGGTCTTCGTGAGCCTCGGCGTCTGGCAACTCCAGCGCCTCGCGTGGAAAGAGGGCATCATCGCCGAGATCGAAGGCCAGATCGCGGGCGCGCCGGTCGCGCTGCCTGCCGACCCCACGCCTGAGACCGACCGTTATCTGCCGGTCGAGGTCTCCGGCAGCTTCGGGACCGGCGAGATCCATGTCCTCGTCTCGCACCGCGACTATGGCGCGGGGTTTCGCGTGATCGCCCCGTTCACGACCCAAGACGGGCGCGCCATCATGGTGGACCGGGGCTTCATCCCGACCGCGCGCAAGGACGATACCCACGGCACCGGGCCTGCGGCGCTCGAGGGCAACCTCCACTGGCCCGAAGAACGTGACCGCTACACGCCCGAGGACGATGCGGCGGGCAACTGGTGGTATGCGCGCGACGTGCCCAAGATGGCGCAGGCGCTCGGCACCGATCCGATCCTCGTCATCGCACGCAGCCAGACCGACCCGGCCATCCTGCCCATGCCCGTGACGACCGAAGCCATTCGCAACAAGCATTTCGAGTATGCGATGACCTGGTTCCTGTTCGCGGTGACATGGGTGGTGATGACAGGCTTCGCACTTTGGCGTATACGGCGCCGGAACCACCAACAGGCAACCCAGCCGTGACGATCAGAATGCCCCGAAACGCGCAGAAACCGACCTGCTCTCGTGACGAGGGCAGGGGGAGTGCGCGCGCGTTCGCGACGGCCGGGAATGAGGATACGAGCAGATGAAATACGTCTCGACGCGCGGCACCGCGCCTGAGCTGACATTCGAAGAGGCCATGCTGACCGGGCTCGCCCGTGACGGCGGGCTCTATGTCCCCGAAACCGTGCCGACCATGAGCCATGACGAGATTGCGGCGCTCTCGGGCCAGTCCTACGAAGACGTGGCCTTCACGGTGATGCGCCCCTTCATCGGTGACGAGTTTCCCGACGGCCAGCTCAAGGCATGTATCCGCTACGCCTATGACGGCTTCGGCCACAAGGTCCGGGCCCCGATGGTGCAGATCGGCCCGAACCACTTTCTGCTCGAACTCTTTCACGGCCCCACGCTCGCGTTCAAGGATTTCGCGATGCAGCTCATCGGCCAGCTCTTTCAGGGCGCGCTGGAGCGGCGGGGCGAAAAAGTCACCATCGTCGGCGCGACCTCGGGCGACACCGGCTCGGCCGCGATCGAGGCGTTCCGGGGGCTCGATAACGTCGACGTTTTCATCCTCTTCCCCGATGGCCGGGTCTCCGAGGTGCAGCGCCGTCAGATGACGACGCCATCCGAAGGCAACGTCCACGCGCTCGCCGTCGACGGTGATTTCGATGACTGTCAGGCCAAACTCAAGGATATGTTCAACGACTTCGAGTTCCGCGACGAAGTGCGGCTTGCTGGCGTGAACTCGATCAACTGGGCGCGGGTGCTGGCGCAGGTCGTGTACTACTTCACCTCCGCCGTGGCGCTCTGCGCGCCGCATCGCGAGGTTTCGTTCACCGTGCCCACCGGCAATTTCGGCGACATCTTCGCGGGCTACATCGCCAAGCAGATGGGCCTGCCGATCCGTGACCTCGTGATCGCGACGAACCAGAACGACATCCTGCACCGCACGCTCGAGACCGGGGCCTACACCAAGGCGGGCGTGACGCCCTCGATCAGCCCGTCGATGGACATTCAGGTGTCCTCGAATTTCGAGCGCGTGCTCTTCGACGCCTACGGGCGCGACGGGGCCGTGGTGGCCGAGCAGATGGCGGACCTCGCGAATGGTGGCTTCACCATCAGTCAGGGCGCCATCGACTTCCTGCGAGGCCAGTTCAAATCGGGCCGCGCTTCCGAAGAGGAAACCACGGCCACGATCAAATCGACCTATGACGCGACGGGCGAGGTGATCTGCCCGCATTCCGCCGTAGGCGTGAAGGTCGCGAATGAACATCTGTCGGAGGTGCCGATGGTGACGCTCGCCACCGCGCACCCCGCCAAATTCCCAGCCGCGGTCAAAGATGCCTGCGGGCGCGATGCCGCCCTGCCGCCGCGCATGTCGGACCTGTTCGAGCGCGAAGAGCGCGTGACCAAGGTGCCCAACGACCTGACTGCACTGGAAACGCTGATCCGGAGCAAACGCCGCGCATGACCATCAACTACGACACCCTTCCCAACGGCTTCCGCGTCGTCACCGAGCATATGCCGGGGATCGAAAGCGTCAGCCTCGGCGTGTGGATCACCGCCGGGGGGCGGCACGAACGCGTCGAGCAGAACGGGATCGCGCATTTCCTCGAACACATGGCGTTCAAAGGCACCAAGACGCGTACGCCGCTTCAGATCGCCGAAGAGATCGAGGATGTGGGCGGTTATCTGAACGCCTACACGGGGCGTGAGGTCACGGCCTATTACGCACGGGTGCTGCGTGAGGATACGGCGCTGGCCATCGACGTGGTCTCCGACATCCTCCTGAACCCGGTGTTCGACCCGAAAGAGATCGAGATCGAACGCAGCGTGATTTTGCAGGAGATCGGGCAGGCGCTCGACACCCCCGACGACGTGATCTTCGACTGGCTGCAGGAAGTGGCCTATCCGGGCCAAGCCATCGGCCGCCCGATCCTCGGCCCCGCTGAGCGGGTGCAGGCTTTTGCCCAAGGCGACCTCGCGGGTTTCGTGGATGAGCATTACGGCCCCGACCGGATGATCTTTGCCGCCGCCGGTGCGGTCGACCATGACGAGATCATGCGCCTGTGCGAACAGGCCTTCGGCGGGCTCCAGCGCCCGTCGTCCACGCTGATCCAGCCTGCGGGTTTCGTCGGTGGCGAACGCGCCGAGATCAAGAAACTCGAACAGGTCCATTTCGCGCTCGCGCTCGAAGGGCCGGGCTATCGCGATGACGCGATCTACACCGCGCAGGTCTATGCCAATGCGATGGGGGGCGGCATGTCCTCGCGTCTGTTCCAGGAGGCCCGCGAAAAGCGCGGGCTGTGCTACACGATCTTCTCGCAGGCGGGGGCATGGTCGGACACCGGCCTCATCACGATCTACGCGGGCACCTCGGCGGACGAGATCAAGGGGCTGGCGGAACTGACCGTGGACGAATTGCGCCGGGCCACCACCGACATGACCGAGGCCGAAGTGGCCCGCGCCCGCGCCCAGATGCGCGCCGGGATGCTGATGGGGATGGAAAGCGCCTCGTCGCGGGCCGAACGGCTGGCGCGGCAGGTCGCGATCTGGAACCGCGTGGTTCCGGTCGAAGAGACCGTCGAGCGGCTGGATGCCGTCACGTTGCAGGGCGTTACCGACTTTGCGACCAAGGTGGCCAGCGATCCGCGCGCGGCGCTCGCGATATATGGGCCGGGCAAGTCCGCGCCCAACCTCGCCCAGCTGACCGAGCGGCTCGCCGCCTGATGCTGAGACGCCCGCGCAAGGTTCGGATCGACACCGAGAGGCTGATCTTGCGCCCGCTCGTCCACGGCGATTTCAACGCGTGGACGGAACTGCGTGCCGCGAGCCGCGATTTCCTTGCGCCGTGGGAGCCGACCTGGGCCAGCGATCACCTGACGCGCAGGGGCTTTACCAACCGGGTTTACTGGGTGAACCGCTCGGTGGCGCAGGGCTCTGCCCTGCCGCTCCTTATCATCCGGCGTGACGACAACGTGCTGGTCGGCGCCATCACGCTCGACAATATCCGGCGCGGCCCGGCGCAAAGCGCCACCTGCGGCTACTGGATCGGCGCGCCCTTTGCCCGCTACGGCTACATGCGCGAGGCGCTGTCGGCGGTGGTGCATCACGCCTTCACCGAAATGGACCTGTCGCGGCTCGAGGCCGGGTGCCTGCCGGAAAACGCCCCCTCGCGCGGCGTGCTCGAAAAATGCGGCTTCAAATACGAAGGCGTGGCGCAGAGCTACCTCCAGATCAACGGGCGCTGGCGCAACCATGTGCTCTATTCGGCGTTGCGCTCGGATCGGCGCGGCCGCACCGACGCGGGCTGAGGCGCGGTTTTCCGACCGCCCAAGGCTTGAGCAGAACGACAGCCAAGACCGCCGATCTCGCGCCCGATGTCGCGTTCCGCTTGCCATTCACGTCAGCAAGCCTTTCCTAATTGGGAGAGGGCAGGGTTCTGCCCCGAGTCAGTCCCGTTTTCCGAGGCCCCCCATGACGACCCCCTCCTTCCGCGACTCCATCCTGCGCCATCTGACCTATTCCTTCGGCAAGGACCCGGATCACGCGATCCTCGAAGACTGGCGCATGGCGCTGAGCCTCGGCGTGCGCGACCGGATCGTGGACGCGTGGTTCAACTCGACCAAGAAGATGTACGACACCGGGGCCAAGCGGGTGTATTACCTGTCGATGGAATACCTGATCGGGCGTCTGCTGGAGGACGGTCTGGTCAACCTCGAGCTTGTGGACGAGGCGCGCGAGGTTCTGGCGGAATTCGGCTACGACTACGACACCGTGCTTGCGGATGAGCCCGACGCGGCGCTGGGGAACGGCGGTCTGGGGCGGCTCGCGGCCTGTTTCATGGAGAGCCTGTCCACCATTGGCTGCCCTGCGCATGGCTATGGCATCCGCTACGAACACGGGCTGTTCCGGCAAAGCTTCGTCGAGGGGCGACAGATCGAACAGCCGGAACTGTGGCTCGGCCAACGCCACGCGTGGGAATTCGAGCGGCCCGAGGTGCGGTATCGCATCGGTTTCGGCGGCCACGTCGACGTGCGCGACGGGCATCACCGCTGGCATCCGGGCGAAGAGGTCGAGGCAGAGGCCTTCGACACCCCCACCGTCGGCTGGAAAGGCCGCTGGGCCAACACCCTGCGCCTGTGGTCGGGCCGCGCGATCCACCCGTTCGACCTCGACGCCTTCAACCACGGCGATTTCGCTGCCGCCGCCGCGCCCGAGGCACTGGCCCGCACGATTTCTCGCGTGCTCTACCCCGACGACACGACCGAGCAGGGGCGCGAGTTGCGGCTCAAGCAGGAATACTTCCTGACCGCCTCGGCGTTGCGCGACATCTTGCGTCGGTTCGGCAATCAGTTCGGCGACTTCCGCAAGCTGCCCGAAAAGGTCGCGATCCAGCTCAACGACACGCACCCGGCCATCGCGGGGCCGGAACTGATCCGGGTGCTGGTGGACGAAAAGGGCTTTGACTTCGACGAGGCGATGGAGATTGCCCAAGGCTGCCTGTCCTACACCAACCACACGCTTCTGCCCGAGGCGCTGGAGGCTTGGGGCGAGCAACTCTTCGGCCGCCTCCTGCCGCGTCACATCGGGATCATCGACCGGATCGACGCCACCCATGCAGGCCGCAACCCCTCGCGCACCCAATCCATGCGCGCCGACCAGTCGGTGAAGATGGGGCAGTTGTCCTTCGTCATGGCGCACAAGGTGAACGGGGTGTCGGCGCTGCATACGGACCTGATGAAGACCACGGTGTTTTCCGAACTCCACGGCCTGCACCCCGACCGGATCGTGAACCAGACCAACGGGGTCACGCCGCGCCGCTGGCTTCTGTCCTGCAACCCCGGTCTTGCGGGTCTTATCACCGACAGCATCGGCGACGGCTGGGTCGACGATCTGGAGCAATTGGGCAAGCTCGAACCCTTCATCGACGACGCCGGGTGGCTTGAGCAATTCGACGCGGTGAAGCGGGCCAACAAGGTCGATCTCGGCAACTGGATGGCCGACACCTATGGCATTCATGTCGATCCCGACATGCTGTTCGACGTGCAGATCAAGCGCATCCACGAATACAAGCGCCAGCACCTGAATATCTTGGAGACCATCGCGCTCTGGCAGGAGATGCGCGAGAATCCGAACGCAGACTGGACCCCGCGCCTCAAGCTCTTCGGGGGCAAGGCCGCGCCGGGCTATTTCTTCGCCAAGGATATCATCCGCCTCATCAACGACGCCGCCAGCGTCATCAACAACGATCCCGTGACGCAGGGCATGCTCAAGATCGCCTTCCTGCCCAACTACAACGTTTCGCTGGCCGAGCGCATGATCCCGGCGGCGGACCTGTCGGAACAGGTCTCGACGGCGGGGAAAGAGGCATCCGGCACTGGCAACATGAAGCTCGCGCTGAACGGCGCGCCGACCATCGGCACGCTCGACGGGGCCAACGTGGAAATCCGCGAACAGGTGGGGGCGGAAAACTTCTTCCTCTTCGGCATGACGGCGGACGAGGTTGAGGACCGGCGCCGGATCGACGGCCACGCGCACAAGGCGATCGAGGCCGACCCGCGGCTCAAGGGCGCGCTCGACCTGATCCGGGGCGGACGCTTTTCGCCCGGCGACCCGGACCGCTATCGCGGCGTGGTCGAAAACCTCGAAGGCCCCGACTATTTCCTCGTCTGCTCGGATTTCACCGACTACTGGCGCGCGCAACGCGAGGTGGACGTGGTGTTCCGCGACGATCTCGCATGGGACCGGATGGCGGCGCTCAACACCGCACGCTCTGGCTGGTTCTCGTCCGACCGGACGATCCGGGGCTACATGGCCGACATCTGGAACGCGGAAAGCCTGCTGTGAGGGCGATTTGATCCGGGTCATTGATCCATGCGCCGATCCCGTTAGGGTCGGGGTATGGGGGCTGATATGACCACCGATCCCGACCTCGCGCGCCTCTTGGCCGCCGACCATGACGAACCCTTCGCGGTGCTCGGACCGCACAAGGTGGGGCGGGGCCGGGTGGTCACGGCGTTTGATCCGGGGGCCGAACGTGTGTCGGCGCTGGTGGGCGACACATCCTATCCGCTCGACCCGGTCGAGGGCGCGCCCGGTGTATTTCGCGGGGCCGTGGCCGGGACCAAACCCTATACCCTGCGCGGTGAGACCGCTGGGGCCGCGTGGGACTGGGACGATCCCTACCGTTTCGGTCCCGTGCTGGGCGAGATCGACGAATACCTCTTGGGCGAGGGCAATCACCTCAGGCTGTGGGAGGCGCTCGGCGCCCATGTGCGCGAACACGAGGGCTCCACCGGCACGCATTTCGCGGTCTGGGCCCCGAACGCGCGGCGCGTCTCGCTGGTCGGCGACTTCAACCTGTGGGACGAGCGGCGCACGCCGATGCGGCGGCGAGGCGGCACGGGGGTGTGGGAGATTTTCGTGCCGGACTTGGGCGACGGCGCGCTCTATCGCTACGACATCAAGGGTGCGGACGGCACCACCCAGCCGCGCAAGGCCGATCCCGTGGGCTTCGGATCGGAACATCCGCCCGCCAATGCAAGCGTCGTGCGCGACATCGACGGCTACGGCTGGTCGGACGACCTGTGGATGGTCACGCGCCACGAACGCCACGACCGCCGCGCGCCGATCTCGATCTACGAGGTCCACCTGCCGTCATGGCGGAGGAAGGACTGGGGCCGCCCGATCTCCTACATCGAAGCGGCGGAGGAACTCGTCGCTTACGTCAAGGACATGGGCTTCACCCACATCGAACTGCTCCCGGTGTCGGAATATCCCTTCGATGGCTCTTGGGGCTATCAACCCATCGGGCTTTATGCGCCCACGATCCGCTGCGGGCTCCCCAACGAATTTCGCGATCTGGTCAACGCCGCGCACCGCGCCGGGATCGGCGTGTTGCTCGACTGGGTGCCGGGGCATTTCCCGACCGACGCGCATGGGCTGGGCCGTTTCGACGGCACGCCGCTTTACGAACATGCCGACCCGAAAGAGGGGTTTCACCACGACTGGAACACCCTGATCTACAACTACGGGCGGCGCGAAGTGTCGAACTACCTGATCGCCAACGCCTTGTTCTGGCTGGAGGAATACCACGCCGACGGGCTGCGGGTGGATGCGGTCGCCTCGATGCTCTACCGCGACTATTCGCGCCCCCAAGGCGAATGGGTGCCGAACAAGGACGGCGGGCGCGAGAATTACGAAGCTATCGACATGCTCAGGCGGATGAACACCGCGACCTACGGGCAGGACGCAGGCATCATGACGGTGGCCGAGGAAAGCACCGCCTATCCCGGCGTCTCGGCCCCTGTCGATGCGGGCGGTCTGGGCTTCGGGTTCAAGTGGAACATGGGCTGGATGAACGACACGCTCGAATACATCCGCAAAGACCCGATCTACCGCGCGCATCATCACCACCAGATGACCTTCGGAATCGACTACGCCTTCAGCGAGAATTTCATCCTGCCGATCAGCCACGACGAGGTCGTACACGGCAAAGGCTCGATGATCGGCAAGATGCCCGGCACGACGTGGGAGAAGTTTGCGAACCTCCGCGCCTATTACGGCTTTATGTGGGGCCACCCCGGCAAGAAGCTTTTGTTCATGGGGCAGGAGATCGCGCAATGGGCCGAATGGAACCATGATGGCGAGGTCGACTGGCCCTGTCTCGACAATCCGGACCACGCGGGCATGCAGCGGCTCGTGCGCGACCTCAACCGTCTCTACGCCGAGACGCCCGCGCTTTACGCCCGCGACGCAGACCCCGAGGGGTTCCAGTGGATCGAGGGCGGCGACACGGCGAACTCGGTCTTCTCATGGATCAGACGCGGCGGCCCGGACGATCCGCCCGTCGCCGTGATCTGCAATTTCACGCCGCAGGAACAGACCGGCTATCGCATCGGTTTGCCCCATACCGGCCTCTGGCGCGAGGCGCTGAATACCGATGCGGCGATCTACGGCGGGGGCAACCGGGGCAACCTTGGCGGCGTCACCGCGATCGAGGGCGCCAGCCACGGATTGCCGGCCATCGCGGAACTGACCGTGCCGCCGCTGTCGGCGGTCTATCTCGTGCACGAGGGGTAACGGCGGCCCGGCCGCCATCAGGGAGGAGAGGAAAGCCAATGCCGAACAGGAACCAGAGACTGGCCGCGCGAAGCATGGCCTTCGTCCTTGCCGGGGGGCGCGGCTCGCGCCTCCATGAACTCACGTCGAGCCGGGTGAAACCGGCGGTCTATTTCGGCGGCAAAAGCCGGATCATCGACTTCGCGCTGTCCAACGCGCTGAACTCCGGCATCCGCAAGATCGCGCTCGCCACGCAATACAAGGCGCATTCGCTGATCCGCCACTGTCAGCGCGGCTGGAACTTCTTTCGCGCCGAGCGGAACGAGTTTCTCGATATTCTGCCCGCCTCGCAGCGTTACAACGAACAGACGTGGTATCGCGGCACGGTGGATGCGGTGGCCCAGAACATCGACATCATCGACAGCTATGATGTGGACTACATCGTGATCCTCGCGGGCGACCACATCTACAAGATGGACTACGAGGTGATGATCCGTCAGCACGTCGAAACCGGGGCCGAGGTGACGGTTGGTTGCCTGACCGTCGATCGGGGGGAGGCGAGCGCGTTTGGCTGCATGGCGGTGGATGAGGGCGACCGGATCACCTCATTTCTGGAAAAACCTGCCGATCCGCCAGGGCTGCCGGGCGACCCGGACCACACGCTCGTCAGCATGGGCATCTATGTGTTCGACTGGAAATACCTGCGCGAACGGCTTTTGTCGGACATCGAGGACGAGGGGTCGAGCCACGATTTCGGCAACGACATGATCCCCGACATCGTGCGCACGGGCCACGCGCAGGCCCACCGTTTCGGCGACAGCTGCGTGCGCGCGCCGGGGGCGCCGGCCTATTGGCGCGACGTGGGCACGGTAGATGCGTTCTGGCGCGCCAACATCGACCTCACCATGTTCGACCCCGAACTGGACCTGTGGGACACCGACTGGCCGATCTGGACCTATTCCGAGGTCGCGCCGCCTGCGAAATTCATCCATGACGAAAAGGACAGGCGCGGCTCGGCGGTCAGTTCGATGATCGCAGGCGGCTGCATCGTCTCAGGCACGGAAATTCGGGAATCGCTCTTGTTCACCCATTGTCACACCAACTCCTACTCGTCGCTCGAACGGGTGGTGGCGCTGCCCTACGTCTATGTCTCGCGCCACGCGCGGCTCACGAACGCGGTCATCAATCGCGGGGTTCACATCCCTGACGGGCTGGTCGTCGGCGAGGACCCGGAGGAGGACGCCAAGTGGTTCCGCGTCTCGCCGGGTGGCGTCACGCTCATCACGCAGGACATGCTGGACCGGAGGGCGGCCAGCCTATGACCAAGGTTCTATCGGTCGCCTCGGAATGCGTCCCGCTGGTCAAAACCGGCGGTCTGGCCGACGTGGTCGGGGCGCTGCCCGCAGCACTCGCGGGGCAGGGCGTCGAGATGCGCGTTCTGATCCCCGGCTACCCCAAGGTGAGGCCCGCGTTGGGCAAGGCCAAGGCGGTGATGACATGGGACGATCTTTTCGGCGGCCCGGCCAGCGTTCGCGCGGGCAAGCTGGGCGAGGCGGTGCTCTACGTCCTCGACGCGCCGCACCTCTTCGACCGCGACGGCGGGCCCTACAACGACCCGAACGGGGCCGACTGGCCCGACAATCCGCAACGCTTCGCTGCCCTGTCGCAGGCGGGCGCGCGCATGGCGGCCGAGGGCGTGGACGGCTGGTTGCCCGACGTCCTGCATTGTCACGACTGGCAGGCGGGTCTTGCGCCGCTTTACCTGCGCGAATTGGGTGCGGCGGACCGCGTCGCCAGCGTCATGACCATCCACAACATCGCGTTTCAGGGCATGGCGCCGGGCCACATGGTCGGCACCCTTGGCCTGCCACCCGGCGAGTTCACGCAGGATGGCTACGAGTTCTGGGGCGACATCTCGGCGCTCAAGGCCGGGCTGGTCTATGCCGACAAGATCACCACCGTCTCGCCCACTTACGCCGCCGAGATCATGACGCCGGAATACGGCACCGGGCTCGACGGGTTGTTGCAGGCACGTCAGGCCGATGTGGTCGGTATCCTGAACGGGATCGACGCCGAGGTTTGGAAACCGCCTTTCACCAAACCCGCAGGCAAGGCCAAGCACCGCGCCGCACTGCGCCGCGAATTCGACCTGCCGGACTGGGACGGCCCGGTCTGCGTCGTCGTCTCGCGCCTCACCGAGCAGAAGGGGCTGGACCTCCTCCTGATGGCGCTGCCCGCGCTCCTGGACAACGGCGGGCAACTGATCCTGCTCGGCAGCGGTGAAGCGGGGTTGGAGGCCGCCTACCGCGACTTCGCCGTGCATCACCCCGGCGTTGCCGTGACCATCGGCTATGACGAAGACCTCGCCCACCGCATGATCGTGGGGGCCGATGCGATCCTCGTGCCCTCGCGATTCGAACCGTGCGGGCTCACGCAGCTTTACGGCCTGCACCACGGAACGCTGCCTGTGGTGGCGCTCACAGGTGGTCTGGCTGACACCGTAATCAACGCATCGCCTGCCGGATTGGCAGCGGGGGCCGCCACGGGCCTCCAATTCAACCCCGTGACCGCGCAGGCCCTTGCGCAGGCGCTTATGAAGTTGGTCAATCTCTATCAGGACCAACCCACCTGGACGCAGATGATGAAGAACGCGATGGCCGCCCCGGTCGACTGGGGCCATTCCGCCGCCGAATACGCGGCGCTCTATGCGGGGATGGTCAAAACCGGATGAGCGACAGACAGGTGTTTGCCGGGGATCCGACCCGGCTTGGCGCGCATGCGGTGGGCGATGGCGTCAGTTTCTCGGTCTTCTCCGAGAATGCCGAGGCCATTCAGGTCTGCCTCTTCGACGCCGAAGGCCACGAGACCGCGCGCCTTGCGCTGCCCGAACGTGACGGGGACGTCTGGCACGGGCATGTGCCGGGGATCGGCGTGGGCCAGCACTACGGGTTTCGCGCCGAGGGGCATTTCGACCCCAAGGCCGGGCACCGTTTCAATCCGGCCAAGCTGCTGATCGACCCCTATGCGCGCCAGATCACCGGCCAGCCCACATGGCATGACGCGCTCTATGGCGGGGCCGACACGCCCGACGACCGCGACAGCGCGCCCTATGCGGCGAAAAGCATCGTGGCCGACCCCAGCTTTGACTGGGGCGGCATCGGCGCGCCGCGCAGGCCACTAGAGGAAAGCGTGATCTACGAGGCTCATGTGAAGGGCTTCACCCAACAGATGCCGGGCGTGGACGCGCCGGGCAGCTTTGCGGGCCTCGCCTCGGACGCAGCGCTTGACCGGCTGGTCCGGCTTGGCGTGACGGCGGTCGAACTCCTCCCGGTTCATGCCTTTCTCAACGACCGCTTTCTGGTCGAGAAGGGGCTGGTCAACTACTGGGGCTATCAGACGGTGGGTTTCTTCGCCCCCGCGCCGCGCTATCTGTCGACGGGCCAGATCGCCGAGTTTCAGCACATGGTCCGCCGCCTCCACGAGGCCGGGATCGAGGTCATCCTCGACGTGGTCTACAACCACACAGGCGAGGGCGACGAACACGGGCCGACGCTGTCGTTTCGCGGGCTCGACAACGCGAGTTACTACCGCCTGCTCGACGATCGCAGCCAGTATGTGAACGACACCGGCACCGGCAACACGCTCAACATCCAGCACCCGATGGTTCTGCGCATGGTGCTCGACAGCCTGCGGTACTGGGCGGGCACGATGGGGGTCGACGGCTTCCGCTTCGACCTGTGCTCGACGCTGGGGCGCACCGCCAACGGCTTCGACCGGGATGCCGCGTTCTTCAAGGCGCTGCGTCAGGACCCGCTGCTCGCCACAAAGAAACTCATCGCCGAGCCGTGGGACATCGGGCCGGGGGGCTATCAACTCGGCGGCTACGCGCCGCCCTTTGCCGAATGGAACGACCAGTTCCGCGACGGCGTGCGCAGCTTCTGGCGCGGCGATCTGGGGCACGTCCCGGTGCTGGCCAACCGCATCACCGGATCGGCCGGGCAGTTCGACCACTCGGGCCGCGCGGCCACATCCTCGGTCAACCTGCTCACCGCCCACGACGGCTTCACCCTGATGGACGTGGTGAGCTACGCCGAAAAGCACAACGATGCGAACGGCGAAGAGAACCGGGACGGACATGGCGAAAACTATTCGGACAACTTGGGCACCGAAGGCCCGACCAAGGACCGCCAGATCATCGCCGCACGCGCCCTCAGACGGCGCAATATGATGGCGACGCTGCTGTTGTCGCAGGGCACGCCGATGATCCTTGCGGGCGACGAGGTCGGGCACAGTCAAGGCGGCAACAACAACGCCTACGCGCAGGACAACGCGGTGACGTGGATCGACTGGGCCAGCTCGGACGAGGCATTCTGCGACTTCACCGCCCGTCTGATCGCGTTCCGGCGCAGCCATCCGATCCTGCGGCAGAAACGCTTTCTTCACTCGGTCCCGCGCAAGGTGGATGGCGTCATCGACCTCTTTTGGTGGCGCCCCGACGGGCAGGAGATGACGCGCTCGGACTGGACCAATGGCCACAACCAGACGCTTTGCGCCGAGTTGCGCATCGCCTCGGGCACGCCGTTCTATGCGCAGCGCGAGGATGCGCTCTACCTCGCCTTCAACGCGGGCGAGGCGGTGGACCTCGTGCTGCCGGACTGCCCCGAGGGCTGCCATTGGGTCCGCCACATCGACACCACGCGCCCGACCGATGACCCCGCCGTGGCCAGCGGCACCTACGATCTCGCGGAAAACGCGGTCGTCGCCCTGTGTCTGGAGCGGGCATGACCCCGCTCGACGACCGCGCGGCGCAGGCCGGCATCCTGTCCGAATACCGCGACCTTTTCGGGGTCTGGCGCGAAACCTCGGCCGAGACAAAGGCCGCACTTCTCGCCGCGATGGGGCTGAGCGTAGATGATGCACCCGAGGCGGCGCGCGCGCTGCCGCTGTGGCACATCTGTGAGCCGGGCGCGACGCCGGACTTCACCGACCTCCCGTGGACCCTGACGCATGAGGACGGGACCGAGACCCAAGGGCAGGGGTCGCTCCCCGCGCTGCCCCTCGGGCGGCACCGGCTGGAGGCAGGCGGCGAGGTCTGCTGGCTCCTCGTCGCGCCTGCGCGCCTGCCGCTCCCCGCTCGAAGCTGGGGCCTGATGGTGCCGCTCGCGGGTCTGCGGCCTGCTTCCGTGGGCGGCATTGGCAGTTACGACGACCTCGCGCGGATGGCCGAAGGGGCGGCGGCCCAAGGTGCCTCCTTCCTTGGGATCAACCCGATCCACGCAGGCTTCCCCGCCGATCCGGGCGGGTTCAGCCCCTACACGCCCTCGCACCGCCGCCGCTTTGCATCCGTCTATCTCGACACCGATGGCACGCCGGGGGGCGATCTGATCGACTTCGCCCGCGAGACGCCCGCCCGCATGGCAGCCCTTGAGGCCGCATTCCGCGCCGGGCCCGACGCAGGCTTCGCCCCGTGGCGACAGGCCGAAGGCGCCTCGCTCGAACGGTTCGCCACGCATCAGGCCCTGTCGGAACGCTTCGGCGCCTATTGGAACACATGGCCAACTGCCTATCAGGACCCGGAAAGCGCCGAAGTGGCACAGGCCGCCGCCGAACTGGCCGACCGGGTGTCCTTCCACGCATGGCTCCAATACCGGGCCGAGACCGCGCTGGGCGCTGCCCGCGCGCGGAGCCAAGCGGCGGGGATGGCGCTGGGTCTTTACCTCGACCTTGCCGTCGGCACCCATCCGCACGGGGCCGAAACGTGGGAGGACCGCGAGACATTCGCCTTCGGGGCCAGCCTCGGCGCGCCCCCCGATGCCTTCGCGCCGCAGGGCCAGAACTGGCAACTTGCGCCCTTCAACCCGGTCAAGCTGATCGCCACCGGGTTTGAGGCGCTTGCGACCACCCTGCGCCAGCAGCTTCGGTTCGCCGGCGCGCTGCGCATCGACCACATTCTGGGGTTCGAGCGCGCCTATCTGGTGCCGGATGGTCTGCCGGGTGCCTATGTCCAGATGCCCCGCGATGCGATGCTCGCCGTGGCGCGGATCGAAGCCGCGCGGGCCGGGGCCGTGATCGTGGGTGAGGACCTTGGCGTCATCCCTGACGGGCTGCAATATGCGCTGGAGGACAGTGGCATCCTCGGCTGTCGACTTGCATGTTTCGAACATCGTGAGGATCCTCCGGTGTTCAAACACCCCGCAGACTATGACGAATCCGTCATTGCGAGCTTTACGACCCATGACCTGCCGACGTGGAAGGGCTGGCGCGAGGGCCGCGAAATCGCGGTGCGCCGTGACATCGGTCTGAGCACACCCGAGCAGGCCGAGGGCCTGATGGCGTGGCGCGCGCGTGAACTGGCCGGGTTCGACTGGCTGTCGGGGCAGTACCGGAACAGGGCGGCACCGGAAAGCGCCGAGGCGATGTGGTCGGTCCTCGCCGCCACCCGCTCCCGCCTCGTGTCGGTGCAGGTCGAGGACGTGCTGGGCCTCTCAGCTCAACCAAATCTGCCGGGCACCGTGACCGAATATCCGAACTGGCGCCAACGCCTGCCCGCCGGGTCGGATGAAATTTCGGCGCATCCGGGCCTGACGTCGGCCGCCGCGATCATGACGGCGGGCGGGCGCAGGCCGCGTGCGTGAGCGGGGGTCAGTGGCCCAGGGTGTCGGCCACTGACAGAAGCGCGGCCTTGGCGTGGTCTACGGTTGCCGCATCGAACCGGCTCAACATGCCAAAGACCGAGAGCGTGACGATCACCTGTCCATCCGCGCCGAGCACCGGAACGGAAACCGCTGCGATATCGGGCTCGTTGTCGCCCAGATTGACCGCACATCCCACGCGGCGCAGCTCGTCGAGCTCGCCCGCGATGTCGTCAAGGCTCTGCCCCTGCGATTTCGCCCAGGCGGTCCGCTGCGCGGCGCTCATATAGGCAAGGAACAGTCGCCCTTGCGCCGAGGGCAGCATGGGGAGCGTCGTTCCGGTGCGGATATTGACCGAAATCGGCCGCTCCGCCTGCGACACCGCCACACACAGGGGGCCCCGCGGCGTGTACCGGCAAGCCATGACGGATTCCCCAAGGTCGCGCCTGAGCCCGTCGAGCGCGGATTGCAAACCGGCGGGCAGGGGTGACAGCGCCTCGGCCATCCGGCCCAGCCGGGCCAGTCGCGGTCCGGGTCCGTACACGCCGCGCCGGGTGGCGCTCAGGATCCCGGACGACTCGAGGGTGACGAGAAAGCGATGCGCGGTGGCATAGGTCATGTCGAGGTCGCGCGCGGCGTTATCCGCCGTGATCTCACGTCGATCCGGGCCGAAAAGGTCGAGCAGGTCAAAGGCCTTGAGGACCGTCGCGTTCAGTGGGGTCGCCATACTGTGCCTGCGTGTTTGCCCGAATCTCTTGACGATGCTTGTCGATAAATTCACCATATACAAGATTAATCTCATTATATGAGAAAGTGGAGGGACAGATGAAAGACGCGCTTCAGGATGACAGCCCGATTACGGCGGGCGGCGCCATTTTCGGAAAACTCAAGGCGCTTGGCGTCAGCCATGTGTTCACCAACTCCGGCACGGACTTTCCGCCGATCATCGAAGGGCTGGTCGAGGCGCAGCGGCGGGGGTTGGACCTGCCGCTCCCCGTCACGGTGCCGCATGAACATGCCGCCGTCTCGATGGCGCACGGGTTCTATCAGATGTCGGGCCGCGCACAGGCGGTCATGCTCCACACCAACGTGGGCCTGTCGAACGGGGCGACCGCCGTGCTCAACGCCGCCTGCGACCATATCCCGATGATCGTCATGTCGGGGCGCACGCCCACGACCGAGCAGGGGCGCTTCGGCGCGCGCACGGTGCCCATCGGCTGGGGGCAGGAGATGTTCGATCAGGACTCCTTGATCCGCGAGGCGACCAAGTTCCAATACGAAATCCGCTTTCCCGAACAGGTGCCCGAGGTGCTGGAACGCGCCTGGGCCATCGCCAATTCCGAACCCAAAGGTCCGGTCTACGTGAGCCTCCCGCGTGAGGTGCTTTGCGAACCCTGTCCGACCGAACACGTCGCGACCCCGCCGCGCATGACCCCGTCGCGCACCGCCGCCGACCCTCAGGCCATCGCGCGCGCAGCCGAGGCGCTCGCCGGGGCCGAGAACCCGGTCGTCATCGCCCAACGCGGGGCAGGCAGTGCCGAAGCGTTCGAGACCTTGGCCGGGTTGCTTGACAGCCGCGCGATCCCGCTCGTCCACTATTTCCCGAACCAACTGGCCCTGCCCATTGACCACCCGTTGCAGGTCGGCGGCAATCCCACGCCGTGGCTCGCCGAAGCCGACGTGGTGCTCGTGCTCGACAGCCTTGCGCCGTGGATGCCCGACGCGGTGACCCTGCGCGACGATGTGACGGTCATTCAGGCCGCGCCCGATCCGCTGTTCGGGCGCACGCCGGTTCGCAATTTCCCGGCCCACATCACGCTCGCAGGCGCCATAGACGGCACCATCGACAGCCTTGCGCGCGCGCTCGAACCTCTGCCTGCCGATGCCGACCGGATCGCCGCGCGCCGGGCAAAGGTCGTGGCCGCCGGGAACGCCAATCGCGAGGCCGTGCTGGCACAGGCCGAGGCGGGTTGCACCGCGCCCATGTCCAAGGATTGGGTGAGCCTGTGTCTGGGCCGCGCGCTCGCCGGGCGCGAGGCGACCGTTTATCACGAGCTTGGCTGCCCCCTGCAACCGCTCGGGCCCGATGCGCATGGCAGCTATTTTCAGGAACCCTTTTCGGGCGGCCTAGGCTGGGGCTTCCCAGCCGCAATCGGTGCGCAGATGGCCGACCCGGAGCGGCTGGTCGTCGCCACCGTTGGCGACGGCAGCTACATGTTCGCGAACCCCACCGCCTGCCATTTCGTGGCCGAGGCGCAGAACGTGCCGGTCATCGTCCTCGTCCTCAACAACGAAGAATGGGCGGCGGTGCGCTATTCGGTCGAGGGGCTCTATCCCGAGGGCGAGAACAAGACGGCGAACGAGATCCCGCTCACCTCCCTGCGCCCCAGCCCGGATTTCGCCAAGGTGGCCGAGGCGAGCCGCGCCCATGCCGAAACCGTCACCGACGGGCGCGATCTGCCTGCCGCGCTCAAACGTGCGATCACGGTCGCGACCGAGGAAAAGCGTCAGGTGCTTCTCAACATCGCGATTGCGCGGGTTTAATCGGCTTTCGGCGGGCGGCCCGAATGGGTCCAGTCCGCCGGTTGCAGGTCGCGCGGGGCCGACAGGGCGGCCTCGCTCATGTATTTGGTCGAGGTCCAGCCACCATCGACGGCGAGGATCTGACCGTTGATCCAGCCCGACTGGGGCGAGGACAGAAACCAGACCGCATTCGCCACATCATCGACCGTGCCCCAGCGCGCCGCCGGGGTCATGTCGGTGTTCATCCGACGGAAAGCTTCGACCTCCAGCCGGGCCTCGGTCATCGGGGTCGGGATCACGCCGGGCGCGACGGCGTTGGAGCGCACGCCTGCCGACCCGTATTGCGCCGCCATATGCAGCGTGAGCGCGTTCAACCCGCCCTTCGCCGCCGAATAGGCCCCGCCGCGCAGGCCCCCGACGATGGCATAGGTGGATGAGATGTTCACGATGGTCGCCTCGTCCCCAAAGGCGGTGAGCGCCTCACGGCACAGTCGGAACGGGGCGCGCAGCATGAGGCCGAGAAACCGGTCGAGCGTGTCGTCGTCAGTAGAATGCACCGGCTCCGGGCTGCCCACGCCCGCGTTGTTGACGAGGTGGTCGAGACGCCCGAACCGCTCCACCGCCAGCGCGACGGCGGCCTTGGGCGCGTCGCCTTCGGTGATGTCGGCGGCCAGCGGCACGAAGGGGGCGTCGAGACCCGCGAGCGCCGTTTGGGCCGCTTCCAGCTTGCCCGCATCCCGGCCCATGCCGACCACGCCCACACCGTTTTCAAGAAACTTACGCGCTGTGGCGAGCCCGATGCCGCTCGATGCGCCCGTGATAATCGCTGATCGCATGTCTTACGCCTCGTCGTAGGGGGCCAGTGGGGCCGCGTGGGCCATGATATCACCCGCGCCGATGAACTGTCTCAGCGCGTGCGCCTGTTTGAGATAGAGATGCGCGTTGGCCTCGGCGGAAAAGCCGATGCCGCCGTGAATCTGAACGCCGATCCGCGCATTCTCCAGCGCCACGCGCGGGGCGAGGCGGGTGAGCGCGGCGATCTGGAACCCGGCGTCCGCATGCCCGTCGCGCAGGGCAATTGCGGCCACATCGAGCAGGGCCGAAACGCTTTCGATCCCCAGCGTCATGTTCGCCGCGTGATGTTTGATCGCCTGAAACGTGCCGATGGGCTGGCCGAATTGCTCGCGGATCTTGGCATAGTCCACCGCCAGATCGCGCGCGCCGGTCGCGACACCCAAAAGCTGCGCGGCGGTGAGCAGTCGGGCGAGGTCCGCATCCACCGGCCGATTGGCGCCCGCGCGCGCCATCTTTGCCGCGGGCAGACCCGCGCCAAGTGCGTCCGCCGCGTCAGGCTCGGCGATAGGCGCAAGGCCAAATCCCCCCTCGACCCGCACCACAGCATGATCCGCGCCCGCCGGGTCGATCAGCGTCCACGGCCCGTCGCCCTCGATCCCGATGCAGGCGGTAACGCCCGCGTCCAAGCGCCGCGCAATGGCCGTCGCCAGCGCAGCGGGCCCGACCAGATGCCGACCCAAGGCCACATGCAGATGCGCCTCTTCCACAAGCGTGAAGCCAGCGCCGCCCGCATCCTCGGGCAGGGCGAGCGCGAAGGCCCCGAACTCTTCGAGCGGGCTCAGATCGTCGCCGCCCATGCCCTCTTGCAGGCGTGCGACAGGATAGTGGCTGTCGAGCATCGCCTGCGCCGCGTCGATGATCTGGCGCAGGTCGTCGCCGGGAGTCAGATCGAAACTCATGCCCGCACCTCCCGCGGCAGACCGAGGATACGCTCGGCGATGATGTTGCGTTGAATTTCCGCCGTGCCGCCCGCGATCGTCTCGGAATAGCTCTCGAGGTAAGCATGCGTCCAATGACTGTCGGTCAGCCCGTCTGGCCCCAGCACGTCCATCGCCGCGCGTTCGATCCGTTGGGCGAGTTCCGCAAACGTCAGCCGGACGAGCGAGCCGTCGAACGGCGTGGCGGGGTCGCGCAGCGCCGTGCGATAGGTCATCGCGCGCACCGCCGCAGCCTCGGCCCGCAGGTCCGCAAGCCGTTCGGCGGTTGCGGTGCCGGGGGTAGGGCGGGCAAGCTCGATCAACTCCTCGACCTTCACCGACAGCTCCAGTTGCAGCGCCATCGCCGCCGTGCGCCGCTCGAATGCCAGCGTCGTCATGGCGACCGACCAGCCGTCGTTCACATCGCCCACCACGGCATCCAGCGGGATGCGCACGTCGTCATAGAACACTTCCGCGAAATGCGTGACACCGGCCATGTTGCGGATCGGGCGTACGGTGATGCCGGGCAGCGTCATGTCGCAGATCACCCAGCTCAGCCCCTTGTGGCGCTTCGATCCCGGCTCGGTGCGGATCAGCAACTCCTGATAATCCGCGATGTCGGCGTAACTCGACCAGATTTTCTGCCCGTTCACCACCAGATGGTCGCCCTCGACCCGCCCCGTGGTCTTGAGCGAGGCAAGGTCCGAGCCCGCGCCGGGCTCGGAAAAGCCCTGACACCAGATCGACCGTCCGTCGAGAATGCGGGGCAGGTGAAACGCCTTCTGCGCCTCGGTGCCGCGTGCGAAAACCGTCGGGCCTGCGTGGTTGAGCGCCACAAAGCTACAGTCGAGCAGCGAAGGGGCGCGGGCGCGGGCATATTCCTCGTACCAAATGAGCAACCGCGCGGGCGACAGCCCCTGACCGCCGTATTCCTTGGGCCAAGCCAGACCGGACCATCCGGCGGCGGCACATTTGGCGAGCCAGTCGGTGGCGTAGGTGCGCGAGGCTTGACCCTCACGCGGCGCAGGCTCGGTCGGACGGTTGGCCATCAGCCAGCCACGCGCCCTTTCGCGAAACGCCTCATCCTCGGGTGTCAGGTCAAGCTGCATGGCGGTCACCCATACCGTTCCATATCGTGGAACTCTTGTCTTGCATGATCGCCTCTCCTCCCGTGGCCCGTTCTTTCGGCTCGGCCCAAGGCTATACGCCAGAAAACATCAGGGTCAAGCGTCGGGCTGTTGACACCGGGCGGGGCGGGCGGCATTTTCAGTACCGCCATGCGGGACAATGATCGTCCCGCATAATGGGAGGATTGGCGATGGACTTCACATGGACGGAAGAAAACGAGGCCTTCCGTGCGCGGGTGCGTGATTTCCTCGACCGCGAATTGCCCACCAACTGGGACGATATCGCGCGCCACGGGCCGGGCTCGCACGAACAGACCGAGTTCTCGCTCGAATTCTGTCCCAAGCTTGCCGAGGCTGGATTGCTCGTCCCGCACTGGCCTGCCCAATGGGGCGGCGCGGATCGCCCGACGTGGGAACATTTCATCATGGGCGAAGAAATGTGGGCGGTGGGCGAGCCGCGCGGCGGGCAATACATGAACGTCAACTGGATCGGCCCGGTGCTGATGCGCTACGGCTCCGACGCGCAAAAGGCGCAGTACCTGCCCGACATGGCGGCGGGCCGCGCGATCTGGTGCCAGGGCTTCTCAGAGCCGGGCGCGGGGTCCGACCTCGCCTCACTCAGAACCAAAGCGATCCGCGACGGCGACGATTACTTCATCAACGGTCAGAAAATCTGGACCTCCTACGCGGGCATGGCCGACACCTGTTTCCTGCTCGCGCGCACCGGCGGGGCCGATCAGGGGCGCTCGGCCATCGCGATCTTCCTCGTTCCGATGGACACGCCTGGCATTGAGGTCCGCGCGATCCCCAGCCTCATCGGTCACGGCGACATTCACGAGGTCTTCTTCACCGACGTGCGCGTCCCGGCCTCCTGCCGTCTTGGCGAAGAGGGCGAGGGGTGGACGATCATCTCCTACGCGCTGGCCAACGAACGGGTCGGCATCCCGCGCTATGAAATGTCGTCTCAGGTGCTCGACGTGATGGTCGGCGAACTCAAGGCGCGCGGGGCCTTCGGCAATTCCATCGTGCGCGCCAAGGCGGCCGAGGCGGCGGCGGCCTGCGAAGCCGCGCGGCTCTTGGTCTACCGCGTGGTGGATGAGCGCGCGCGGGGCTTGCCGCCGGGCACCGCCGCCAACCTCGCCCGCGTCGCGGTGGTCGAGGCCGACCATGCGGTGACGGATTTCGGGATGGATTTCCTGCCCGACTGTTTCTCAGGCGACGGCCACTTGGGGCTGCTCGCCCATCACGAGCGTGCCATCGTCACCGGCATTGCGGCGGGAGCGGCCGAAATTCAGCTGAACCTCGTGGCCCGCCGCCACCTCGACCTGCCGAAAGGGGCCTGACCATGCACCTTGCGTTCAACGAAGATCAGGCGACCTTCGCCACCGTGCTCGCCCAGATGCTGGGGGACGAGGCCGAGACCGGCTTTCACCCCGTCGCGGATTGGGGGCGCTTCGACTACGGCACGTTGCTGGATGCCCGGCTTGAAGAGGCCGGGTTCTATGACGCCGCCGCCGAGCCGGACCTCGGCACCCTGTCCGCCGCCGCGATGGTGTATGAGGTGGCGCAGGTGCCGGTGACGGTGGAATGCGCGGCCTCGGCGCTCCTGCGCCCCTTCCTCGGGGATGACGTGCCGCGCCCGCTTGCCGTCGTGGTCGATGATGCGCCCGGAGGGGTCCGCTTTCTGCCGCAGGCCAAGGCGCTCCTGTCGATCACCGACGGGGCGGTGCGGCTGGCGCACCTCGACGGTCAGGCGCGCGAGGTGGCGAGCCTTTTCGCCTATCCGATGGGCGAGGTGGCGCGAGACACGCTCGATTGGCAGACGCTCGACGTCGACCCTGCCACGATCCGCACGCTCTGGCAGATTGCACTGGCGGCCGAGCTGTCCGGCGTTCTGGCGGGCGGGCTCGCCTCGGTCCTCGCCCACGTGCGCGAGCGGACCCAGTTCGGTCAGGCCTTGGGCAGCTTTCAGGGCGTGCAACACCGGCTTGCAACCGATGCGGTCTGGCTCGAAGGTGCGCGGCTCCTGATGCTCAAGGCCGCCTCCAGCCGCGCACCTCAGGATGCCAGCCTCGCGCTCGCCCATGTCCAGAACCACGCCACGCGCATCGGCTATGACCTGCACCAGTTCATGGGGGCGATGGGCCTGACGCTGGAACATCCGCTGCACCGCTGGACCTACCGCGCTCGCGCCCTCAGGGCCGAAATGGGTGGCGCGCCGATGGCCTTCCTCGACTATGCTGAAGCAAGATGGAGGGCGGCATGAGCGACCTGCCAAAGTTCGACACCTTGCTGCTGACCCGCACCGGGCGGCGGCTGACGATCACGATGAACCGGCCCGAGGTGCTCAACGCCTTCGGTGGCCCGATGCATGCCGAAATCATCGACGCGCTGGCCTTTGCCCGCGACGACGCCGGCAGCGACGTTCTGGTCATCACCGGGGCGGGCCGGGCCTTTTCCGCTGGTGGCGACATCGAGGGCATGCGCCGGGTCATCGACGAGCCGACCCTCTTCGACAAGGAAGCCGCCGAAGCCAAGGCGCTCATATTCACCCTTCTCGAAATCGAAAAGCCCGTGGTGGCGCGCATCAACGGCGCAGCTATCGGGCTGGGCGCGACCATCGCACTCTTTTGCGACGTGACCTTTGCCGGTGAGAGCGCCAAGATCGGCGACCCGCATGTGGCCATCGGTCTGGTGGCGGGCGATGGCGGCGCGATCATCTGGCCCGCGCTCATCGGCCTCCACCGTGCCAAGGAATTCCTGCTGACCTGCGAAACTCTGACGGCGGCCAAGGCGGGCGAGATCGGGTTGGTCAATCATGTGGTCGCCGACGATGCGCTCGACGCTGCCGTCGACGGGTTCTGCGACAAACTCATCGCCGGGGCGCAGCCTGCGATCCGCTGGACCAAGACCGTCATGAACATGGAGCTGAAGCGCGTGGCCCATGCGCTGATGGACCCCGGTATCGCCTATGAATCGCTCTCCGTGCGCACCGACGAACACAAGGCCCGCGTCGATGCCTTCCTCGCCAAAGCCCGCGAGAAACGGAAATGAGCAGGATCGACGACCGGATGGCCGGGCTTTCCCCCGACCGTCACCGCGCGCCGCGTCGCCCCGGTCTGGGCGAGATTGCGCTGGACCTCACAGCACAAGACCCGGACCGCGAGGTCATCCGCGACGGCGAACGCCGTCTAACACGCGGCGAGATGCTGGATATGGCCCTGCGCCTTGGGGCTGCGTTCGAGCGGATGGGTCTGACCCCCGGAGCGCCCATCGCATTCCAACTGCCCAACTGGTGGGAGGCGGCGGTCATCAACCTCGCCTGCGCGCTGTTCGGCTACCGGATCGTGCCGCTCCTGCCGATCTACCGAAAGGCCGAGTTGCAGGTGATCCTGCCCGCCTGCGGGGTCGAGGCGATTTTTCTGCCGCCCGCCTCGGACAAGGTCGATCATCCGGCCATCGTGGCCGCGCTCGACACACCACCCGCCCATGTTGTGACCGTGCGCGGCGCGGCACCTGATGCTTCCCGGTTCGACGATCTCATCGCAGGTCCGCCAGCCGAACCCAGTCTGCCGGACAGTCGGGACGCCAAGATCGTCATCTTCACCTCGGGCAGCACCGGGCGGCCCAAGGGCGTGATCCACACCCACGATAGCCTCGACGCCGTGGTGCGCAACACCGCCGGGTTCTGGTCGCTCGGGGCCGAGGACGTCATGTATGTCCCATCCCCCATCGGCCATATCGGCGGGTCGATCTATGCTTTCGAGTTTCCGTGGATCACCGGCTGCCGCACGGTGCTTGAGGATCGGTGGGAACCTGCGCGCGCCGTCGCCCGCATCGACGCCGAGGGGGCCACCTTCATGGCCGGGGCGACGCCGTTCCTGACCGGCCTCCTATCCGCCGTCGACGCCGCAGGCTCCGCCCTGCCAAGCCTGCGCCGCTTCATCTGCGGTGGGGCCAGCGTGCCCCCCGAACTGGTGCGCCGCGCGCTTGCCGCATGGCCGCAGGCGATCGTCTCCCGCGCCTATGGCTCGACCGAAGTGCCGCTGGCGTGCCCCGGCATCCGCGACCGCGCCTCCGCCGAGGCGCAGGCCGAAACCGACGGGGAAACGGCGCTCGATCTGGTGCTGGACGAGGGCGAGATTTGCGTGCGCGGCCCCCAGATGTTCGTGGGCTACCTCGACCCCGAGGACGACGCAGGCGCCTTTACCCGAGACGGCTTTTTCCGCATGGGCGATCTGGGCGAGGTCGTGGACGATCGTTTCATCGTCATCACCGGGCGCAAGAAGGACATCATCATCCGCAAGGGCGAAAACATCAGCCCGCTCGAGATCGAGAACGCATTGCTCGCCCACCCGCTGGTCGATCAGGTCGCCATCGTCGGCGCGCCGGACCCGGAGCGTGGCGAAATGGTCGTGGCCTTTGTCGTCGCCGAACCGGGCTTTGACTTCGCCGCCATGACCGTCCACCTCACCGCCGCCGGATTTGCCCGGCAGAAGTTCCCCGAACGCCTCGAACGGGTCGAGGCGCTGCCGATGAATGCGGTCGGCAAGGTACAAAAACCGGCGCTGCGGGAACTTGCTGAGAAGTTAACAGTTGGTCACTAGTAACGTCAGGGGTGCAGGTCGCAGGGATGCGCTGTATGACCAGCGCAGTCGAGGTGGTGACAGAATGAAAGATGGGCAACAGGACGGCACGCAGGCGATCCGCCGTGCGGCGGCGATCCTCAAACAGATCGCGCATGTGTCGGGCGATGCGCCGATGAACCTGCGCACGATTTCCGAGGCTGTGGGCCTGCCACGCTCCACCACGCACCGCATCCTGAAAAGCCTCACCGATACCGGGCTTGCCGCCTACAACGCCGACACCCGCCGCTATGAGGTCGGGATGCTCAGCTACGAGCTGGGCCTTGCCGTCAGCGACCGGGTGCTGGGCCTTGCCCCGTGGACCGCCTGCGTCGACCGGGTGGCCGAGCGGGCGAATGTGACCACCTATCTCATGCGCCGCTCGGGGTTTGAGGCCGTGTGCATCCACAAGGCCGAGGGCCGCACCGTGATCCGCGTGATCCCGGTCGAGGTCGGGCAGCGCCGCTATCTGGGCGTCGGGGCAGGGGCCACCGCGCTCCTCGCCGGTCTGTCCGACGCCACCGCTGAACGGGTGATCGAGGCGATCACCCCGGAACTCGACGCGTTTGAGAGCCTGACCGCCGACAGCGTGCGCGACGCGATGGTGCAGGCGCGCCAGACGGGCTTTGCCGAAAGCCGGGGGCGGGCCTATCGCTCGATCTTCGGGCTGGGGCGTGGCATCCGCGCATTCTCGGGCGAACCGGACCTCGCGATCTCCATCGCCGTCCACGCGCAGGAGGTGGACGAGCCGCGCATCGCTGAATGGAAGCGTATCATCGACGAGGAAATTGCGGCGACACAGGGCCGCGCAGGCTGACGTCAGGCCCGCGCAATCCGGTCGAGGAACATCTCGGCCAAGGTGGCCGCATCGTCGCCCAGCCGCTCGGTCCGCCCGTCCACGATTGCCTGAATGCTCATCCCGCTGATCGTGCCCGAAATCATCCGGGCGCTGCGGTCGATGTCCACGTCGGGTCTAAGCTCCCCCATCGTTTCCGCCTGCGACAGGTATCCGCGCAGGTTCTCGTGATAGGCGGCCTGGAGCGCGACCACGCGGGGCCGCAATTCCGGCGTCGCGCCGGTGGACTCCACGATCAGGTGATAAAGCGCCACGGCGCTATCGGGCATATCGCGCACCGCCTCCAGCTGCAGGCGAATGCGCTCGGCCAGCGCCGCGCACCCGCGCCGGTCGCCGACGCGCTTTTCCACATGGCGCATGAAGCGGTCTTCGATGGCATCGAGCACCGCGATCAGCAGCGCGAGTTTGGTCCCGAACCGCTGCACCGGCAGACCCCGGCTATAGCCCGCATTAATCCCGATCTGGGCGAGGTTCGCGCCCGCGATGCCCTTCTGCCGGATCAACGCCATCGCCGCACGCAGCATCCGACGGTCGGATGTTTCGCGGCGTTCTTTCTTGGGTCCAAGCTCGACCGAGGCGGCCATGCGTCATGTCCTTTTCAAAACTCGCGGCCTTCTGCCCCGGTGCGGTCTGGTGCGCAAGCGCCCCGGCTAGCGCGTGGTGCTCGCCCCCGGCAGCCATGTGACGATCTCGGGCACGAAGATCAGCAGAACCACCACCGCAATGGCCGTCAGGGCAAAGGGCAACACGCCCAGAAACACGGTGCCCAGCGAGATCGGCTTGCCAAGGTTCGCCTCGGGGTCCGATGCGATCCGGTGGACGATGAAGGTGAGAATGCCCAAGGGCGGCGTCAGCAACCCGACCTCGGCCATCACGACAAGGAAGACGCCGAACCACAGGGGATCGACCCCGACCGAGATCAGCGGGGCCAGAAGCACCGGGATGGTCAGGAGCATCATTGCCAGCGTGTCCATGAACATGCCCAGGATGAGATAGGCGACGATCAGAATGAACAGCAGTTCGATGCGTCCGAGGCCCAGCTCGGCCACTTCGGTGGCGATGAAATTGGGCACCTGGCTCAGCGCCATCGCGCGGGTCAGCACGGCGACCCCGACGATCAGCAGAAACACCGATGCGGTGCCGGTCAGCGTCCCGACCACTGAGTCTCGCACCATGCGCCAGATCGCACCCAGCCCCGCGCCGATGCGAAGCTGATGAATGCCGCCGAGGATCAGGGCCGCGAACATGCCGCAGACGCCCGCTTCGGTCGCGGTAAAGATGCCCGCGAACAGCCCGCCGATCACGATGATGACGACGATGGCGATGGGCACGACGTCCATCAGCGACTGCCAGCGCATGCTCCATGTGACGCCCGACATATCCACGCGCGGGGCGAGTCCGGGGCGCAGCTTGGCGCTGATCACGATCATCGCGGCAAAGGCAAAGGCCAGAAGCAGGCCGGGAATGACACCTGCAAGCAATTGCTGCCCGACGGGGAGGGAGGCCGCCCCGGCATAGACGACAAGCAGCAGGCTGGGCGGAATGATCTGACCCAAGGTGCCCGCCGCGGCGACGCTGCCAACCGCGAGTTGCGGGTTGTAGCCTGCCTTGAGCATCTCGGGGATCGACACGCGCCCCAGCGCATAGGTGATGCCGATGGTGCTGCCGGAACTCGCGGCCAGCGCGGCGCCTGCGAAATTCGTCGCCACCGCCAGCCCGCCGGGCATCCAGCCCAGCCAGACCCGCGCCGCCCCGAAGGCCGAGGTGGTGAGCCCGGATTTCCACAGGAGCATCCCCATCAGGATAAACATGGGAATGACGCTGAGCGACCATGACGCCGTGGCGTCGAACGCCACACTCTCCATCGTCGAGCGTACGACCCGCGCGCCGGACAGGCTGTAAAGCCCGACCACGGCGGCACCCAGCATCGCGACACCCACGGGAATGCCCATGAGCAACAGGACGATGGACAGCACCACGATCAGAATGCCCGTGACCTCTTTCGCGAGGTCGGCGAACAGCATGGCATAAAGCGACCCGGCGGCCACGATCAGGCCGATGACGAAGATCGTCACCCCGATGCGTGAGGCGACGCGGGAGGGCAAGGTTGCATCGGTCATACCGCTTCCCCCTCGGCGTGCAGGGCGGCAATGGGCAGGAAGCCCGCGAAATATCGATAGCTCGTCGCAGCGGTCTGGAGCGCCAGTGCAAAGACACCGACGGGCGCCATGAACATGAAGGGCCAGACAGCGACAGGCGGGCTCGACGAGGTGGTCTTGCCGATCGCGGCAGCATCCATCGCCTCGTTGAACCCGTGATAGGTAAGGGCGAGCAAAAGGGCGGTCGCGATCAGGCCGAAGATCCCTTCGACCATGCGGCGCATCATCAGCGGCAGGGTGTCGAGCAGGATCGTCACCTTGATGTGCTCCTGTTTCCACTCGGTAAAGGCAAAGGCCATCAACGTCAGCGTCGGCATCCACCAGTTCTGCGTGTATTCCAGCGTGCCGGGGTAGGGCCGGTTCATCGCGGCACGCCCCGTAACGTCGACCAGCACGTTGATCGCCAGCAGGACGAGGGCGAAGGCCGCGATCAGCGCGAGGCCCTTGGAGAGCAGATCGACCAGCTTGAGAAAGCCCGGTTCAGGGCGCCTCGGGCCGGGCGCGGATGCGGCACGGGTATCGGTCATGGTGGGGAAATCTTTCACCCGAACGGGTGGCTAGGCAAGAGCGGGCCCGCGCAACGCATGCGGCGCGGGCCCATTTGGTTTATTCCATGAGACCCGGGGTCACTTCGGAATTGAACTTCTCGTAGAAGCCCGACAGGTCGACCTCGGACAGGCCCGCAAAGGCTTCGAGGATCGCTTCCGGCGTGCGCTCGGCCACGGCATAGCCTTCGGCTTCCAGCGCCTCGGTCCAATAGGCGATGCGCGCCTGATAGTCGTCGACAAAGGCCTGCGGGTCTTCGATGCTGCCCGGCGCGGTCTCGGCCAGCCCGGCGACATAGGCCGCGCGCTGTTCCTTGGCGATCGGCTCCAGCGCCGAGACATCGTTGGTGTGGATCTCTTCGCCCGCGGCGATCAGCTCGCCCGCTTTGGCTTCGATCTCCATATAGCCCATCCAGATGTCATAGGCGGCCTTCACGTTGGCCTGCGTTATGAAATCCTGAAGCTCTTTCGGGAACTCGTTCCACACGTCGAGGTTCATCACCCAGGTCGAGGCCTGAAGCTGCGCCATCGTCACCGGCACGTATTCCGGCGCCACGTCCTTCAGGACCAGACCGTCGGCATATTGGTTCGGGTTGATGACCATGCAGTCGAACACGCCGCGTTGCAGACCCTCATAGGCCTCGCCCCAGGCAATCGACACCGGGGTCATGCCAAGCGCCTCGGCGGTCTGCGACCAGACCGCGCCGATGGCACGGGCGCGCTTGCCCTGCGCCTCTTCCGGCGTGGTGATCGGCGTGTTGCACAGCAGGTTATAGGCGGGCGTCGCCGTGGCCTGCAGCACGCGCACGTTGTGGCTGGCATATTCCTGCGTCAGCGGCTCGAACGTCAGCACAGTTTCCAGCGCGGTCGCCCCACCGGCGGCCACGTCATGCACGGTCGAGCCGGACAGCGCCGCGCCCATCCCGAACAGCCACGACCCCACGGGCAGTTCCTGCGGCATGTAGGACGGGATGATCAGACCGATATCGGCCACCCCGTCGCCCACACCCGACAGCGTGTCGAGCGCGCCCAGCAGAGAGGACGACCAGTAGTTCTCAAACGTGATCTTGCCGCCGGTGAACTCGGTGATCGACTCCTCCCATGTCACCATCGCCTTGCCGAAGTTGGCGGTCTGATCGCCCGAAAAGTCGGCAAGTTTCAGGGTCATCGGCTCGAGATCCTCGAGCCAGTCCTGCGCGGTGGCTTGTGTGGCGACCGACATCGCGATCAACGCGACGGCAGACGCACCTGTCCAAGTGCTGAATTTCATATGTTCCTCCCAGTGCCGTTTCCGGCGTTATCCTCTTCGCGGATCGTGCCGCGATGGGAAAACGCTAGCACCTCCTACTTTGTGGGACAAGATTTGATCATTCGCTAATTCGTGAGTAAGCGAAAAAACTTCGAACGGTGGTGGGTAATACTGAGATTCAAGCGAAATACCTCAGTAAATATTGGAATCCTGCAAATCGATCTACGTGCGGCATCCTGAATTATGAGACGCCACTGGCCGAAATTTGTCCCGCTATATGGGATATGGGAGATCCCGGTCGCATATCGCGGGACGCCCTCACCACATCGAGACGAAATCCGGGTCGAGATGCACGTCGATCAGGAACGGTCGCGTCCGGTCGCGCGCATCGAGTCGGTCGGGCAGGGCGGCCAGATCCTCGGGCGTGCGGATCGCGACCCCGGCACCCCCGAGCGCCTCGGCCACCGTCACGAACTCGGGCCAGTCGAACAGCGTGATCGACGGGTCGAGCTGCTTGTCGCGGAACTGAATGTGTTCGGCGCCGTAGCTGCCGTCGTTGAACATCACCACGATCAGGTCGAGCCCCGCGCGCACCGCCGAATGGAACTCGGTCAGGTTGCCCAGCATGAACCCCCCGTCACCACAAAACAGCACCGTGGGCCGGTCGGGCCGCATCACGCCTGCGCCGACAGCGGTGGCAAGGCCCAGACCGATGGCCCCGAAGCTGGCCGAAGTCACGTGATCGCGCGGGCCGGGTGCGGTCAGCAGACCATAGCTGCGCACCATCCAGCGGCCCGCATCGGTGACGAGCGTGCGGTCCTCGGGCAGGATCTCGTTCAGCCGTTCCAGCGTGGTCAGAAAATCCACCGCCCCATCGCGCGGCGTCATGGCGGTCGCGCCGGGCGGCACGTCCAGCCCCTGCGCGGGCAGGTCGCGCGTGAAGCCCGAACCGGGGATTTCGGCCTCGTCGATCCAATACCCGAACGTCTCAGCCACATCCGCCGGATTGCCCAGGATCGACACGTCCGCCACGGCCCCCACGCCCAGATCGCAGGCCCGATCCGCGATCTGGATCACCCGCTTGCCCTCGACGAACCCGCCCTGCGCGGTGGTGTGAAAGTTGAGCGATGCGCCGAACGCAATGATGCAATCCGCGCTCATCAAGGCATCCGCAGCCTGCGGTGTGCTGACCGTCCCACAGACGCCGAGCGCATGATCCTCGCCACGAAACAGGTTCTTCGCGCGCATCGTCGTGGCCACCGGTGCCTCGATCCGGCGGGCGAGCGCGAGCAGAGCCTCACGCGCGTCGGTGGCCCCGCGCCCGGCCAGCACAACGGGGCGGCGCGCGGCGGCTATGATGCCGACCGCGTTGTCCAAAGCGTCGCCTTCGATCTCGGTCTTGGGCAGGGCGGGCACATCCCAGCTCACCGCGCGATAGTCGACATCCGACCATTGGAAATCCGCGGGCATGTTGAATGCGATGGGGCGCCGCTCCGCCTTGGCCCGGCGCACCGCCCGTGCCAGATCATCGAGCGCCGTCGCGGGGCTGCGCATCTGTTCGAACCCCGCGCCCGACGACAGGATCACCGCCTTCTGGTCGATGTTCTGAAGGTTCTCGCGGTCCGTCACCGGCGTGTCGCCACACAAAAGGACAACGGGCGTGTTCGACCGCACCCCCTCGGCCAGCGCGGTCACGCAGTTTGTCAGCGCGGGCCCGTGGGTCACCGTGCAGAACCCGACACCACCCGTCAGCATCGCGGCCCCGATCGCCATCAGCACCGCCCCGTTCTCGTTCGCTGCCGTGACATAGCGCCCCGACCCGCGCGCATAGACATCGACGAAATAGGCGTTGGCGTCACCGACGACGCCGAACAGATGGCTCACCCCACCCTCGGACAGCGCGCGCGCCAGCGCGGCATGGACCTTGATGCTCATGAAAACGTCCTCCCAGACCATCCACCTTTTCTCGGTGGCTTGCTCATGAGTAAGCGAAATCGCGCGGGCCTTGCAATGGCGTTCCTCGGCTTGCCGCCACGTCGCGCCGTGCTAACCTGCGCGCACGAGGGGGCGCGGGGACGCGATGTCGAACAGTCAGGTCAAGACGATCCAATCGCTCGCCCGGGGGCTCGACGTGCTGCATCTGGTGCAGGGCTCCGGCCCGGTCCGCTTGCACGATTTGCACCTCAAATCGGGTCTGGCCAAGGCAACCTTGCTGCGGATTCTCAAGACATTGATGGAGCAGGGGGTGGTCTGGCAGCGCATGCTCGACGGGGCCTACCTGCCATCCTATTCGCTGGTGGAACTCGCCGGATATGCCGACCGCGAACAGGCTCTTGTCGAAGTCGCCTCGCCGGTGCTGGAGCGTCTGACCGCCGAAGTGGACTGGCCCTCGACCCTCGCCGTACCGCGCCTGACCCACATGGAAGTCCTTGAAAGTAACGTGAGCCGGTCGGGTTTCGATCACATCCGGCTCGGCCCCGTCGGGTTTCAGGTGAACATGCTGCGCTCTGCCTCGGGCCGCGCTTACCTGGGGGCGGTTCAGCAGGTGACGCGCGAGGCGGTGCTCGAAGCGCTCAGAAAAAGCGACCGCAAGGGCGACCGTCTGGCCCACTCGGACGCATACGTATCAAAGGTTCTTGCCGACACGCAGGCCCAAGGCCACGGATTGCGCGATTCCGACTTCGGCGGCGACTATGACGAAGGCCGGGACAAGGCCGACGACGGCCGCGATTCCGTCGCGATGGCGATCCGCCTCGGCAATCACGTGCCCGGCACGATCAACATCACATGGGCCAAACGCGCCTACGGCCGGGCCGACGCTCTGCCCCGTCTGTTGGGCCCGATGCAACGCGCGGTGGACGAGATTGCGCAGACCCTCGCGCGCTAGGTTTCACTTGGTGAAATCCGCCCCGCCGCCAGATTGAGCGAGGCCCCGGCCGCCCCCTAACCTCCTTGCAAAGTTGCCAGGGAGGACGGCCATGAGCGGGCTTACGCGCGCCGACATCGACGATATTCTGCGCCTGATCGACAGCTCCGATTTCGACGAGCTGAAACTCGAGATGGGCGATACAAAGCTCGAACTGCGCCGCCGTGGCTCGGCCCCAGCGCCGACAGCGGCACCCGCGCCGAGCGCCACACCCGAAGTACCGAAACCGCAGGCCGACGTCGCCGCGCCGGTCGTGGCCTCGGGCGGTGGATCGGAAGTCCCCGCGCCGCTTCTGGGCACCTTCTATCACGCGCCGAAACCCGGTGCCGCGCCCTTCATCAAGGTCGGCGACACCGTCGCGCCCGAGACCGTGATCGGCATCATCGAGGTGATGAAGCTGATGAATCAGGTCGAGGCGGGCGTCGCGGGCACCGTCACCGAAATCGTCGCCCCCGATGGCGAACTGGTCGAACATGGCCAGCCGCTCATCCGGGTTCAGCCGGCCTGATCCGATGGGCTTCAACCGCATTTTCATCGCCAACCGGGGCGAAATCGCCGTGCGCGTCATCCGAACCGCGCGCGCCTTGGGCATTGAAACCGTGCTGGGCGTGTCCGAGGCTGACCGCGACTCGCTCGGCGCGAAACTCGCCACCCGCGCGGTCTGCCTGGGCCCCGCGCCTTCGACCAAAAGCTACCTGAACGTCGGTGCGGTTGTGGAAGCGGCCAAAGGCACCGGTTGCGACGCGCTCCACCCCGGCTATGGGTTTCTGTCTGAAAACAAGGCGTTGGCCGAAGCCTGCGCCAAAGAGGGCATCACCTTCATTGGTCCCACGCCCGCAAACCTCGACGCGGTCGGCGACAAGCTCACCGCACGCGCCCACGCCGAAGCCGCCAAGGTGCCGCTGGTGCCGGGCGGGTCGGTCGACACGGTCGACGAGGCGATGGCGATTGCCGAGGAGGTCGGTTTCCCGATGCTCATCAAGGCCGTCTCTGGCGGTGGCGGGCGTGGCATGAAGCGGGTGAACAGCGCCAAGGAACTGCCCGGCCAGATCGACCTCGCGATATCCGAGGCGACGGCGGCCTTTGGCGACGGGCGCATCTATATGGAGCGCTTCGTGACGGTTGGGCGCCATGTCGAGGTGCAGATCATCTCGGACGGGACCGCCGTGATCCATGCGGGCGAGCGGGACTGCTCGGTCCAGCGTCGCTATCAGAAAGTGGTCGAGGAAGCGCCCGCGCCGAACCTGCCCGCGCCTCTGCGCGAAGGTCTGCTCGACGCCGCCGTGCGCTATGCGAAACACATCGACTACCGCTCGCTCGGCACCGTCGAATTCCTCGTCGATGTCGAGCGGGAAGAGTTCTATTTCCTCGAAATGAACGCCCGCGTGCAGGTCGAACATCCGGTGACCGAGGCGGTCACAGGTCTCGATCTGATCGCGCTGCAGATCGCGATTGCCGAGGGGCAGGCGCTCACACTCACGCAGGACGACATCACCATCACCGGCGCGGCCATCGAATGCCGCCTGAATGCCGAGGATATCGCCAACGACTTCATGCCCGCGCCGGGTCGCGTGTCGCAGGCGTGGTTCCCGCCGATCCCCGGCCTGCGCGTCGACACGCATATGCAGCCGGGCGCGATGATCCCGCCCTATTACGACAGCATGGTCGCCAAGCTGATCGCATGGGGCGAGAGCCGCGATAGGGCCATCGCGACCATGTCCGAGGCGTTGAAAGTAAGTGTGCTTACCGGTGTCACCACGAACGCACCTCTTCACGCCGCGATCATGGCGGACGAGACCTTCGCCAAGGGCGGCGTCGACACCACCTATCTGACCGGGCTTCTGCCCCGGCTGACCCAAGCCACGGAGGCTGCCGAATGACCGATATATCCCTCATCGACACGACGGTGCGCGACGGCAACCAGTCGAACTGGGGCGCCACGGGCCTCGACACCGGGATGATGCTCGAGATCGCCGAGACGATGGATCGGGTGGGATACGAGAGCATCGACTTCATCACCTCGACCCACATGGCGGTCGCCGTGCGCTTCAAACAGGAAGACCCGTGGGAACGCATCCGCCTTTTCAAAGACCGCGCGCCCAAGACGCCGCTGTCCTTCCTGACCACCGGCATGCGCTTTATTTCGTGGGAGGTCGCGTCGGACGAGTTCATGGAATTCGCCTTCCGCACGCTGGTGAACAACGGGATCGAGCGGTTCGCGATCATGGACCCGATGATCGACGTCGATGCGATGGTGCGTATGGCCAAGGTCACGCGCAAGGCGGGCGCGGGGCAGGTGGTGGCGGCGCTGCCCTTCACGCTGTCGCCGATGCATGACGACGCCTATTTTGCCGATGCGGCCAAGCGGCTGGTCGCGGGCGGCGATTACGACAAGCTCTACCTCAAGGACCCCGGCGGGCTGGTCACGGCGGAACGTGCGCGCACGCTGTTTCCCGCGCTATCGGCGGCGGTCGGGACCGTCCCGCTCGAATTCCATTCCCACTGCACCATCGGCCTCGGCCCGTTCTCGTATCTCGAGTCCGTCGACCACGGTGTCACCTGCCTGCACACGGCTTCCTCCTCGGCTGCGAACGGAACATCGCAGCCGGCTCAGGCGTCCATCATCGCCAACCTTCGCGACCTCGGCCACAGGGTCGACGTCGATGACGAAGCGGTGGCGGAGATGGACGCCTATTTTTCCGCGCTGGCCGCCGCCGAAGGGTTGCAGCACGGCGTTCCGGGGGAGTTCGACCGCAAGTATTTCCATCACCAGATGCCCGGCGGCATGATGGGGACGCTGAAACGCCAACTGGCCGAAACCAAGCGCAGCCACCTGTTGCCCCAAGTGCTGGAAGAGGTGGAAAAGGTGCGCGCCGATCTGGGCTATCCGATCATGGTGACGCCGTTTTCGCAGGTGGTGGGCACGCAGGCGCTGTTGAACGTCGTGTCGGGCGAGCGCTATTCCACGATCCCCGACGAGGTGACGCGCTACGTGCTGGGCCGCTTCGGCCGCCCGTCGATGCCGCTCGATGAAAATGTTGAGGACCGCATCCGAAACTCCAAGCGCGCCAAGGAGTTGGAGGCTGAACCTCACATGGCCTCACTCGACGAGCTGCGCAAAACCATCGGCACGAACCTGTCGGATGAGGAGTTCATCCTGCGTGCCGTCATGCCTGCCGAACAGGTCGATAAGATGGTTGCGCGCGGTCCGGCCCGACGCGGCTATTCTGCCGGAACCAAACCGGTGATGGACTTGATCCGGGAACTCACCTCGCGCAAAGGTCTGGGCGACGTAAAGATCGAAAAACCGGGCTTCCGGCTCGAAATGAAAGGCGGTGCATGATGGCGCGCAGGGCAGCGGTGTTCGACATCGACGGAACGCTCGCGTTGATGGACAAGACGACGCGGACGTTCGAGGCGCTTCCGGGGGCCATCGCCGCCATCGACGCCTGCAAGGCGGCGGGCATGGCTGTCGTGGCCTATACCAACGGCACCGTGTTCCACCCCGATCACTACTATGCACCGCTCGCCGAGGCGGGCATCGTGATCGAACCGGGGCACGTCATGACCCCGGCCATCGTCGCGGCGCATGGGCTGGTCAAGGCGGGCCACAAACGGGTCATGGTCGTCGCCGACGAGGGCGTGCGCGGGCCAGTCGCCGAGGCGGGGATCGAGGTCGTCGCGCCGACCCCGGACGCAGGCCCGGTCGATGCCGTGCTCGTGGGCCTCACGCGCAGTTTCAACGTCGACGTGATCGAGGCCGCGGCGGATGCGCTCTGGGCCGGGGCACCGCTCTATGCCACCTCGACCGCGCCGTTCTTTGCCTCGTCCAAGGGCCGGATGATGGGCATCTCCGGCGCCATCGTCGCGGGGCTGACCCATGCGACGGGCACCAAGCATACGCTTTTCGGCAAGCCCTCGGTCCAAGGTCTGCACATGGTTGCGGACCTCACCGGTGCCGATCCGCGCGACATGGTTGTCGTCGGCGACGATCCGAACCTGGAATTGCGCATGGCGCGGCGCGGCGGTGCGCGGGCGGTGGGCGTGACCACGGGCCTCAACGACCGCGCGGCGTTCGGGGCAGTGGAAGAGGCCGAGCGCGCGCATATCGTGCTGGACAGCCTCGAAGAGTTCGACCTCGCCACCCTGATGGAGCAGACCGCATGAGCACCGTGACCGAAGGACAGGAGCTTTGGCGGGCTGGCCCCGCGCGCATCGAAGCCGCTGAACTGACCCGCTTTCTTGCATGGCTCGCCGCCGAACGGGGTGTGACCCTTGCCGATTACCGCGCGTTGCAGGCGTGGTCGGTCGAGGACATCGACGCCTTCTGGCGTGCGATCTGGGATTATTTCGACGTGATCTATGACGGCGAGATCGAGGCGGTGCGCACCGCCGATCCGATGCCGCGCACCCGCTGGTTCACCGGCACCCGTCTGAACTATGCCGAACATGTTCTGCGGCATAAGGCGAGCGGGGATCCCGACCGCCCGATGCTCATGCATTGCGCCGAGGTCCGGCCTGACGTCGCGCCGATGAGTTGGGCCGAGGTCGGCGGGGCGGTGCGCAAACTCGCCACCCGCCTGCGCGACATGGGTGTGGGGCCGGGCGACCGGATCGTCGCCTATATGCCCAACATCCCAGAAACCGTGATCGCCATGCTCGCCACCACCGCGATTGGCGCCACATGGTCCTCGGCCGCGCCCGAGTTTGGCGCGCAGACCGTGATCGACCGGTTCAGCCAGATCGAACCCAAGCTGGTGTTTGCGGTGAACGGCTATCGCTACGGCGGCAAGGACTATAACCGCACCGGTGAGCTGTCGAACATTCTGGGCGCGCTGCCGAGCGCGGAACAGGTGGTCATGCTCGACTATCTGCCGGGCGCAGGTGAGCCCACATTCGCGGGCGAGACCTTGCACTGGGACGACCTCTTCACCGGGCCTGAGGTGGCGCGCGAGGCGTTCGACTACACCCGCGTGCCCTCGGACCACCCGCTCTGGGTGCTCTTTTCCTCCGGCACCACGGGCCTGCCGAAACCCATCGTGCAGGGGCACCACGGCATCGTTCTGGAGCATCTCAAGAACGGCGCGTTCCAGATCGATATGCACGAGGGCTCGGTCTACTTCTGCTATTCCACCACCGGATGGATGGTCTGGAACACGCTGATGAGCGGCCCGCTGCTGAATGGCCGCGTCGTGCTCTACGACGGTCACCCGACCCATCCCGATCCCCGCCTGATGTGGCGTTTCATGGCCGAAACCGGCGTGACGACTTTCGGCGTCTCACCGACCTTCATGGGCATGATCCGTGGGGCGGGCATCGAGCCGGGGCGGGAGTTCGACCTCTCCGCGCTCGAGACGATCCTGCTCACCGGTTCGCCCTCGACGCCGGAAATCCTCGCCTGGACCCATGAGGCGGTGAAACAGGACATCTACGCCACTTCGCAATCGGGCGGGACCGAGGTCTGCTCGGGTATCCTTGCAGGGTCCAGCCTGCTCCCGGCCTATGCGGGCGAGATTCAGGCCGCGGCGCTCGCCTGCGATGCCTGCGCCTTCGACGAATCTGGCCAGCCGGTCGTGGGTGAGGTCGGCGAGTTGGTGATCCGGCAGCCGATGCCCTCGATGCCGCTCTATCTCTGGGGTGACGACGATTTCGCGCGCTACACCGACAGCTATTTCGACGTCTATCCGGGCATCTGGCGTCACGGCGACAGGGTCCGCTTCAACGAACGCGGCGGCTGCTATGTCCTCGGGCGCTCGGACGCGACGCTCAACCGCTTCGGCGTGCGCATCGGCTCGGCCGAGATCTACCGCACGATGGAAACCTTCGACGAGATCGCGGACAGCCTGATCGTCTGTATCGAGGAAAAGGACGGGGGCTATTACATGCCGCTCTTCGTCCAACTGGCCACCGGCAAGATGACCGAAGAGCTCGAGGCCGAGATCGTGCGCCGCCTGCGCTCGGAACGCTCGCCGCGCCATGTGCCGGACGTGATCGTGCAGGTGCCGGAAATTCCGACGACGCTCACGGGCAAGAAGATGGAGGTGCCGGTGCGCCGGATGCTTCTGGGAGAGCCCGCCGACAAGGTGGCCTCAAAGGATGCGACCCGTAATCCGGCCGCGCTCGACTGGTTTGCCAGTTTCGCTGCAAAGCGTCTGTCGGAGGCCTGACCCTGAAACGAAAATCGCGCCCCCTTGGGGGCGCGACGTTGTCTCGGATGCCGCTCGGGAACCCCGCGCGGCTGTCTCGTCAGCTCAGAGCAGCTCGAGGTTCGCGGCGGATTCGCGACCGTCGCGGCCAGCCTGAAGCTCGTACGACACCTTCTGGTTGTCGGCGAGACCGGTGAGGCCCGAACGCTCGACAGCAGAGATGTGGACGAAAACGTCTTTACCGCCTTCCGACGGTTCGATGAAGCCGAAGCCTTTGGTTGCGTTGAACCATTTCACGGTGCCAGTGGCCATTCCGTACTCTCCTTTAATGGATCTGCCCGCAGTATGCGGCAGGTCGGCGTAGTAGTCTGGATCGATGGAAGTAGCGCCGAGAGACCCGGAGACTTGGTCGAAAAAGATAACGTCTGCGGGACCTCTTTATCAGGCAATCGCCTATCGTGCCAATGTATTTCGCTTTGAGACGAATGTTTCAGCGACCTGTCGCCACCTGAAATACGGCACCCTCCAGCGCCTCCGTCACGGTGATCTGGCAGGTCAGGCGCGACGCATCGGTCGGCTCGTGCGCCATGAACTCGACCGTGTCGGCCTCGGCGGCTTCGGGGTCGGGCAGGGGGCCGTTCGGGGCCTCGACGAGGTAACAGTGGCAGGTCGCGCACATGGCCGATCCGCCGCATTCCGCGATGATCCCGTCGATCTCGGCATCCTTGGCGGCATACATCAGCGGCTCGCCCGGTTTGGCGTCGATCTCGCGGCGGGTGCCGTCCTGTTCGATGAAGGTGACTTTGACCATCTTTGCCCCTCAGATGAACTGCTTGCCGCCGTCGATGACCAGCGTCTGCCCGGTCATGTAGGCGGAGAGGGGCGAGGCGAGGAACAGGGCGCCCCCCGTGATGTCGTCGACCTCGGCATTGCGCTTGAGCGCGGCACGATCCACGCCGTATTCGCGGGCATTGTCCAGATGGTTGAGCGAGGCTTCGGTCAGCGTAAAGCCGGGCGCGATGGTGTTCACCCGGATCTCGTCGCAGCCCAGCTCCTTGGCCATGACCCGGCCCATCGCGATCACGGCACCCTTCGAGGCGACGTAGTGCATCCACTGCGGCGAGCCCGAGAACACGGTGGCCGAGGCCACGTTGACGATCGACCCGCCACCGTTCGCCCGCATCAGCGGCGCCATCACCCGGCACATCTGCCAGACGCCCTTGATGTTGACCGCCATCACCTTGTCCCACACGTCCTCGTCGATGTCTTCGAAGGGGCGGCGTTCGAGCGTGGCATAGAGCGCGGCGTTGTTCACCAGAATGTCCAGACCGCCCATCTCATCCGCCGCGAGACGCGCGAGCGCTTCGACGCTCGCCCGGTCGGTCACATCGACCGATCCCGTGTGCGGTGTGCCGCCCGCGTCTGCGACCAGCGCGGCGGTCTCCTCCAGCCCCTCGACCCTGATGTCGGCGGCCATCACCACCGCGCCCGCCTCGGCGAACGAGGTGGCAAAGGCCCGCCCCAGCCCGCCAGCGGCCCCGGTGACGATCACCCGCTTGCCGCGCAGGCCAAGATCGCGCTTGGGCACTTCCTGTATCCGGTCCTGTTTCATCCTGTCGTCTCCCTCGTCTCGCGCATCCGGCCCTAGAGCATGTCCATGAACAGGCGCGCGCGGGTCTCTTTCGCGGTCGCTTCTGCGAGCGACCGGCCATAGTCGGTTTCAATACCGTCCATCATCTTTTCGGCGCGGGTCAGGTTCGCGTGCGGCGTCTCGTCGAACCAGTCACAGGCGACGGCCACCCCCGGCACGTCGTAACGCCACAGCTTGTCGGCATCGCGCATGATCCGGTCGTTCAGGTGATGCGGTGTGACCCGCGTGTCGTGCCCATCGATGATCTCGCAGACCGGGTCGATCAGCGCGTCCCACCCGGTGTCTTTCAGCACCTCGGTGGCGAGCCGCACGCCTTCGGCCTCATGCAGATAACGCACGTCGGAGAAAAGGAAGTTTTCCGACCGGAACCCTTCCTCGAACATCCGCTCGGTGTCGATCGTGTACCAGCCGATGTCGTGCAGGATCAGCGCCAGCGAACAGATGTCGCGATCCGCGTCGGGGTAATGCGCCAACAGCCGGTTGAGCCATGCGAAACTCAGCGGAATATGCACGTCGTTCTTGCGCACACGCATGTAAGGCTCGGCCCGCCGCCAGACGGCGTCATATCGCGCGTGATCGGTCATCTCGTGTCCTGCAGGTGAAGGAAGGGGGCGGGCAGGGCGCACGCCCCCCTTTGGGTCAGTCGAGGATGGTCACGGTGCCGGCGTTGCCGTCGACCCTGAGCCGCATCCCGGTCTTGATCCGGCTCGACGCGCCACCCGTGCCTGTGACGGCGGGCAGGCCGTATTCCCGGCAGACGATGGCCGCATGGCTCATCATTCCGCCGATGTCGGTCACGGCCGCGCCGATCTTGCCGAACACCGGGGCCCATGAGGGCGCGGTGACGGGGGTGACGAGGATCTCGCCCTTCTGCAACTCGCTCAACTGATCCGGGCTGCGCAGAACCCGCGCCGTGCCTTCGACCACGCCCGGCGACCCGGCCATGCCGGTGATCGTGTCGGAATTGTCGGCCGCCCCCAACCACGACTGGATCGAGTCGTTGGTCACGCCGAACAGCATGATGGTGAACGGCTCGGTGATGACCTCGGGCGGGTTGTTCAGCGCCGGGATCGGCGGCTCTTTCTCGAGCGCATCCATGATCGCGCGGCGCCGCTCCACCTCGGCAGGCCAGATGTCCGGCCCCTGCGCCCGACCGCCCACGCCCCAAGCCGAGGACATATCGAACAGCGCATCGCGCACTTCGTTGCGGTTGAGGAAGAACAGGCCATCCTCGCTGTCCCAGAACCCTTCGTTCATGAACAGCCGCGACAGCTCGCGCATCTTGCGCCAGAAGATGCCGACCGACCAATGTTCGATGTAGAAGTTGTGATCCTCGACGTAAGGAAACACGACACGGCTGAGGCCCAGCTTGCCGTCGAACACTTCCTGCGCCTCCGGCTCCATCATCTCGCGGTATTCCGCCGTGATCCGGTCACGCTCTTCCACCAGCCGCTCGGTCGGGCGCATGATCTGATCGCCCGCTTCCAGCCGCTCGATGTAGTCGCGCAGGTAGCTCATCGGAATGTCGAGATGGTCGATCCAGTACTTGTCGGTCGAATACATCCCGTTGCCAGAGGTGAAGTTGAACCACGGGTCCTTCGCGGCCTCCCACGCATCGACCCAGTCCTGCCCTTTAGGCATGGCGGCGGTGGCGGCCAGCGCGTCATCGACCGGACCGGATTTCAGCGCATCGGCCACACCCAGATCGACGGCCAGCATAGCGAGCTTCTTGATCTCGTCATCGGGGCGGAACAGCACCGAATCCTGACCCTGCACCATCTTGGCGATGGCCTGATCGGGGATCGACGGGAATTGCTCCTTCATGAACCCGAAGAAGTCGAGGTAGGCGGCATAGCCGAGGTTCAGGAACTCGAAATGGTACTGCCAGACCTTGTAGATCAGGTCGATCGCGCGGTCATAGGCCCCGATCAGGTCGGTCGTATTGTCGAGCCCTTTGCCTTGGGTGATCCACTCCATCGGCACCACGTCGGGCAGCGGCTTGAATTCGAGAGCGGAGAGTTCCTCGATCTTCTGCTCGACCTTCTTGTGCCAATTCTCCAGCATTTCGTGCCAGTTGCCGTAGTAGTGCCCAGCCCGCGCCATGAACTCCGGCACCCGCGCTTCGATCTGGTCCGGCGCAACGGCGATGGGCGAGAAATAGACATAGCCGTTCAGCACCCGGTAATCGATGCCGTTCGCAGGCGGCACCAGCAGGTGACGGGTGTTGTATTGGCCCAGACACTTGGTCGCGAACTCGACCATCGACATATCGAACGGGCGGAAGGGGGTCGGCCAGTGCTGGCTGTCGCAGAACCAGAACTTGCCTTCCTCCTCCATCCGGCGGGTCGGCTGGAATTTCACGTAATAGGGGTAAAGGTCCTCCCAGCCCTCGGCCCCCTTGGGTGTCGTCGCCTCATACGGGCTCGGAAACAGCGATCTCTGTGCGTCCATTCTGTGATCCTCCCTGAATGGATATTCTTTTTTCTCAGCTGGCGGCCTTGGTCTGCTTGGCGCCGTAAGGGTTGTTGAGCGTGTTCACGATGCCCATCATCCCAGTCGAATAGGGGTTCTTGGGTTTCGCCTTGGCCTTTTGCGACCAGATGGTCTCGGGCCGGCTTTGCAGCGCCAGCAGGTTCTCACCCTCGGGCAGATCGGCATCGATCGCCCATTCCACGTCCTGCGGGCATTTGTTCTGCCGTTCCAACTGCTTGGCGAGGGCGGCGATGGCCTTGACCTCGTCATCCGACAGGCAGGCCGTGGTGCGCCGGGCTTCGTCCACCTCACGCTCGACGGCCTCGCCACGCGCGGCATCCCCGATCAATTCCACATGCTTGTCCGAGATTTTGCGGTCGATGATCTCGCCCAGCACCTTTTCGACGGAATAGTTGTCCGGCGTTACGACGCCCGAGACGACCATCTCGCCCAGACCCCACGAGGCGTCGATGACGATCCGCGTCCGGTCCCCGGTGTTGGGGTCGAGGCTCATGGCCACCCCCGCCGCCCGCGCGTTCACCATCTTCTGCACTGCGACGCTCATCAGCACCTCGCCGTGGTCTATGTTCTGCTTCTCGCGATAGGCGACCGCGCGGGTGGTGTAGAGCGAGGCCCAGCAATCGCGGACCTTCTCCACGACCGCATCGGCCCCGATCACCCAGAGATACGTGTCCTGCTGCCCGGCGAAAGACGCGTCCGGCAGGTCCTCGGCGGTGGCTGACGAGCGCACGGCGACGGGCATGTCGCCCCCCATCCCGGCATAGGCTTCGCGGATCGCCTCTTCGACGTCGCGCGGCATCTTGTGACTGCGGATACGGATGCGGATCGCCTGCGCCGCCCGGTCCACGGCGTCGAAATCGTCGGGGTCCACACGCGACAGCGCCCGCGCGATCTCGTCGCGCAGCCCGTGGTTGTCGAGCATGGCAGCGAACGCGTCGGTCGTGACCGCGAACCCGGGCGGCACCGCGACGCCCGCTTGCGTCATCTCGCCCAGAGAGGCGCATTTGCCGCCGACGCGCGCATGGTCCGCCGACCCGATTCCGGTGAAGGGAAGGGTATACAACTCGTTCATATCATTGGCTCATGTGTTGAGGTTCACGGTGACGGACAGCGGCACGCGGAACGACAGGTTGCGCGCGAATTCCGCCTCGAACCCATCGGTCAGCTCCATGTCCGGGAACCGCTCGGTCAGGCGTTCGAGCACGATCTGCCCCTCCATCTTGGCAAGCTGGAAGCCGAGGCAATAGTGGATGCCGTAGCCGAAACTCAGATGGGTGCGCGCGTTCTTGCGGGTGATGTCGAAGGTCTCGCCATCGGGGAAACGGTCGTCGTCACGGTTGGCCGATCCGGTGATCATCAGGATCTCCGCCCCCTCGGGAATGTCGACGCCGCCGACGGTGCCCGCATGCCGCGCCTTGCGCCGCCAGCCGGTGACCGAGGGCGAATGACGCAGGATTTCCTCGACCGCATTCGGGATTTTCGCGGGGTCCGCCTTCAGCGCGTCCCAGGCATCGCGGTTGTTCATCAGCGTGATGACCGCATTTCCCATGAGGGTCGACGTCGTCTCGTGCCCCGCAAAGAGCGTCGAGAACATGACGCCCTTGATCTCGTCCCGGCTGATGTCGGCCCCCTCGGCCTGCAGCCGGATCAGGTCGGACGGAAAGTCGTCGCCGGGGTTCTCGGTGCGCGCCGTCACCAGATCGTCGATGTAATTCCAGTAATCGACCATGTCGCGCGCCGCAGCCACCTGACCGGCCTCGTCCAGATCGCCAAAGGTCAGTGCGGCACGGCTTTCGCCATACTGCTTGATCCGCGGCACATCCTCGTCCGGGATGCCCATCAGCGTGAACAGCACGAAGGCGGGGACGGGGTAGGCGACCTCACGCCAGAAATCGACCGGGCCGTTCGCCCCCGCCGCGGCGAGGTTGTCGAGGTGACGGTCCACGATCCCGCCGATCTGCGGCTCGATCGTCTTGAACCGGCGCGGGCCAAAGCACGACTGCGCCACCTTGCGGATGCGCGTGTGCTCCGGCGGCACCCGGCTCGTCAGCCCTGAATAGGCGGTGAAGTTGCCGTCCTTCAGAACCTTCAGCGCCGCGTCGCAGGTCTTGCGCGCAGGCTTGTTCACATTCTCGGACGAATAGGTCTTCCAGTCGTCGAAGATCGCTTTGATGTCGTCGTATTTCGTGACCACGAAATAGCCGGACGCCTCGTGATAGAACACCGGCTGTTCCTCACGAAACCGACGCCAGATCGGCTGCGGTTTGTTCAGGTCGAACGGGTCAAAGCTGTCGGGCGCAAACGCGCCGTCGATCGCATTCATCAGGTATGTCCTCCCAGACGTTGTTCGCCGCGTCAGACGGGGCGTAGACGTTCGAGAATCACCGTAGCGCCATCACTTTGGATTTTCTTTGGTCCGCCGACATCTCATCCAACTGCGCACAGAGTTCATCATAAACCACTGGAATTTCAGTGCCTTCTATCTCGATCGTAAAGTCGCCATCGCCCGCCGACAGAGCCCGGTAATGGCGATGCATCGCTTCGATCCGCCCTTGTGCGAAATAAACGCGCAGCGCCTCGCAATGGGCCGCTTCGCTCGTCGGGTCGAGGTCGAGCGCCTTCAGCACATGCTCCAGCGCCTCGCCCAGACGCCCCGTTTGGCGCAGCAGATTGGAAAAGTCGTATTGCAGCCGCACCGCCACGTCGCGCAGCCAGATCCGGCGCGGCATGCACCAGTTGTCATGCCCGTTCTGAACGAAATCCTGCGGAAGGTCCTCGAACAGATCGCCGCCATACAGCCGCTCGGCGGCAAAGTAGATGCGCACCGCGGCCTCCTTCTGCCCGTGACGGGCGAGCGAGAAGCCACGCCTGCACAACTGCTCGAAACTCGCGATGTCGATCCAGCTGCCGACCGGGGCGTTCAGCCGGTAATACTCGCCCTCGCGCACCACCGCGTCATGATCGCCGAGCGCCTTGCGCAGCATCGCAACCGTGTGATGCAGCCGCGCGCGCTTGGTCTTTTCCGCCCCGCCCTCGGGCCACAGAAGCTCGCCGATCTGGTCGGCATGCACCCCCTTGGACCCGGCCTGAAGCAGATAGGCAAAAAGCACGCGGGTCTTTTTCGGCGCCGACCCCGGCACCTGCCAGTCGACCTCGCGATTGGGCCCGATCTGGACGCGCAGACGACCGAGGCAATGGATCTGCCAGCGCTGACTGCTGACCGAAAGCGGCGTGTCGTCGCGGTCGGATTTGAGCCAATCGGGCGCGGCCCCCCGCGCGGCCTCGCGGTCGAAATGGTGAAACAGCTCGCCGCCCGCATAATCCGGCACGATCCGCCCCAGCATGAACCCCAACTGCTGGTCGAGCCGCCCGTCACGCAGCGGCGCGGGCAGCCACAGAGGGTTTTCGTACAGACCCGAGGGCGCCAGAAACTGCCGATGCGCGCGCATCGCGGCCTGCATCTGGCTCTCGATCATCACGCCCTTGTCGTACAGCGACACAAAGGGCATCCCCAACTCGTTCGCCAGCACTTCGGCCACCTGTCCCCAGACGCCGTAACTCACCGCGCCGTGCAGCGGGTCGAGCCCCCAGCTCATATCCACGACCACAGCCGACGGCCCTTCGATGGCGGCCACGGCGGCGCGCAGCCGGTCCACCACCACCTGCGTCTCGATCGGCACGTCGTCCAGCCCCACTTCGTCGGGCGAAATCCGGCGCGGCGGCAGCACGTCGGGCCGGAACCACGCATCCTGCGTCACCACCACCGGGCCGAACCGATGGGCATAGGGCTCGAGCGCCGCATCGACGAACCCGGTGTCGGTCGCCTCACAGAAAACGGCGGCATTCACGCCGCCCGGTGTATCGAAAACCACGGTATCCTCCCCACGCCACATGGCATGAGGCGAGGGTGCCAAAGAAATCGCAAAGCGGCCAGTCAGACTTTCGGCGAAGGGGGCGTGACAAGCGGACCCGTGCTGGTATCAAGGGCGAAACGAATGAAGGATGCGCCCCGATGTATGAGACCCTGACGGCCACCGATGGTCACGATTTTCAGTGCTGGTTCGAGCCCGCCCAAGGCGTGCGGCGCGGCGGAATCGTCATCGTGCAGGAGATTTTCGGCCTGACCGACCAGCTCAAGGGCATCGGCAGCCTTTATGCCGCCGAAGGGTACGAGGTCGCCATTCCCGCGCTCTTCGACCGGCAGGAACGCGACGCGGTCATCCCCTTCGATCAGGCGCAAAAGGGCATGGGCCTGATGAACACCGCCAACATCGACGAGACGATGATGGACATCGGCGCCACCGTCGACGCGCTGGCCGCCAAGGGGGGCAAAGTCGGGCTCATCGGCTTTTGCTGGGGCGGGGGGCTTGCCCTGCGATCGGCGCAGCTTCTCGACCTCGCCGCCTCGGTCGCGTTCTACGGCACGCGGATGCCCAGCTATCTCGACCGCCCCCTCAAAGCGCCGTTCATGGCCCATTTCGGCACGCAGGACAGCGCCATCCCGCCCGAGCAGATCGCCGAGGTCGAGGCCTATCTGCCGTCGATCGAAACGCATCTCTACGACGCGGGCCACGCCTTCGCCAATGACGCGCGCCCGGCCTATGTGGCTGAAGCGGCCGAACTGGCCCACGCGCGGACCAAGGCTTTCTTCGAAAAGCACGTGGGCTGACGCGACCGGGCGAAACAGCACCCCGGTTGCGTGACCGGACCCCGAGGCAAAAGGAGGGCAGGGCATGAAAATCGACCTCAACGCCGACCTCGGCGAAAGCTTCGGGCCTTGGGTCATGGGCCACGACGACGATATGCTTGGCCTCGTGACCAGCGCCAATGTCGCCTGTGGCGGCCATGCAGGCGACCCCGAGACGATGTTCGCGACCCTCACCCGCGCCGCCGCGCTTGGCGTCTCGGTCGGTGCGCATCCGGGCTACGCGGACCGGCAAGGCTTCGGGCGGCGCATCATCCCCATGTCCACGGGCGAAATCACCCGCATGGTGACCGCCCAGATCGGTGCGCTCGTCGGCATGGCGAGCCTCGCCGGTGCGCGAGTTGCTTACGTCAAACCGCACGGGGCGCTGTCGAACCTCGCTTCGCGTGACGCTGCCGTGTCCGGGGCGATCTGCGACGCGGTCGCGGCCTTCGACCCCGCGCTCGCCTTCCTCGCGATCTCCGGCACGCAGATGGAGCATGTGGCCAAGGCCCGTGGCCTCACCGTCTATTCGGAAATCTTCGCCGACCGCGCCTATCAGGATGACGGGCAACTGGTGCCCCGTGGGACACCCGGCGCCGTCCTCCACGACGCGGACGAGGCCGCAGACCGGCTCGTCGGGTTCCTCAAGACCGGGCGGATGCCGGTCCTTGGCGGCGGCGACATCGCGCTCGACGCCCATTCGATCTGCGTTCACGGCGACAACCCCGCCGCCGTCGACACCGCCCGCCAGATCCGCGCGGCACTGGCCGCCGAGGGCGTCACGCTCGCGCCCTTTCTGGCGTGACCGACTGGCCCAGATACCGCCCGGTCGCGGACCACGCCCTGCTCGTGAGCTTCGGGACCGAGATCGGCGACGAGATGAGCGCGCAGGTCCTGGCGCTCGACGCGCGTCTCGCGGAAAACACGCCCGTGGGGGTCGTGGAATGGGTCCCGGCGCTGGTCAATCTGCTGATCGATTTCGACCCCGAGGCGACCGATCACGGCGCGCTTCAGGCCGAGATAGAGCGCATGCTTACCAACCCGGCCCAAACCCGCGTCGAAAGCACCGAACGGATCGTCGAAGTCTGCTACGACGCCGACTTCGCCCCGGACCTCGCAGCCGTAGCCGAAACGACCGGCCACGACCCCGAGGCGGTCGTCCGCGCGCATCTCGACGCGGCCTACCGCGTGCGAATGTACGGCTTTTCGCCGGGCTACGCCTATATGTCCGGGGTGCCCGAGGCGATCCAAGTGCCGCGCAAGCCCGCCGCCGTGCGCGACGTGCCCGCAGGCAGCGTCATCATCGCCGGGCCCCAATGCCTCGTCACCACGCTTACCATGCCGACCGGCTGGTCGATCATCGGGCGCTCGCCGACCCGCATCATGCGGTCCGAGGCCGACCATCCGTTCCTCTTCGACGTGGGCGACAGCGTGCGGTTCGTACAAATCGACCGCGCCACCTTTGATGACCGACTGGCAGAGGGCGCCGATGGCTGAAGCGACCCTCTCCGTCACCTTCGCAGGCCCTCAGGTCAGCTTTCAGGACGGCGGGCGCCGGGGCTGGATGCGCTACGGCGTGCCCGCCTCCGGCCCGATGGACCGCTTCGCCCATGCGACCGCCAACCGCGCGCTGGGCCGCCCGGCCGAGGCGACCGCGATCGAGGTGTCGATGGGCGGTCTCGCCCTGACATGCGACAGCGGCACGGTCAGCTTCGCCCTCTGCGGCGGCGGCTTCACCGTCGACCATGCGGGCGCAAAGGTCGAGGGCTGGGTCGTGCGCAGGCTCACGGCGGGCGAGACGCTCACGATCCGCGCGGGCAAATGGGGCAGTTGGGCCACGCTCGCCTTCGCCGGGGTACTCAAGTCGGACCGCTGGCTCGGCGCCGCCGCGACCCACGCGGTGTCGGGCTTCGGAGGCGGGCTCCTCCAAGCGGGCCAGCGGCTCACCATCGAGAATGCCGGGGCGACCCCAGCGCGCGAAGGTGCGCTGCCCCCGCCGCCGCTGCCGGACCCAACCGCCAGACTGCCCATCGTGCCCGGACCGCAGGAAGATCAGTTCGCACCCGATGCGCTCGCCACCCTGACCGGCGCGCCCTTCACCGTCAAGCCCGCCTACGACCGGATGGGCATGCGGCTCGACGGGCCGAAACTGGCGCTGGGCGATGCGCTGTCGATCCCGTCTGAGCCCACGCTGCGCGGCTCGATCCAAGTCGCGGGCGACGGCATCGCCACCGTCCTGCTCGCCGATCACCAGACCACAGGCGGCTACCCCAAGATCGCCACGATGGTCTCGACCGCGACCGATGCGCTGGTGCAGGCGCGCGCAGGCGACAGGCTGCGTTTCGTCGCCGTCACCCCCGACGAGGCACTGGCGCGCGCCCGCCGCGACATCGCCGCCCGGCAGGCCTATCTCGACGAGGTCGCGATCCCCCGTGGCACCTTCGAAGACCGCCTCATGCGTGCGAACCTCATAAGCGGCGTCCACGGCGAAGACGAGATCTGATCCGGTGGACCTTGCCGTCAACGCCCCGTAAGAAGAGCCAAACAGGGAGGTTTCAATGGTTACATTACACGATTTCTGGCGCTCCTCGGCGAGCTATCGACTGCGTATCGCAATGGGGCTCGCTGGCATCGAATGGGACGCCGTGACGATCGACCTGCAAGCTGGCGATCAGACGTCCAAGGCGCATCTGGCCCGCAATCCGCAAGGCTTGGTTCCGGTCCTTGAAATCGACGGCCACAGCTTTACCCAGTCGCTCGCGATCCTCGAATATCTCGACGAGACCCGCGATCTGGGCTTTCTGCCGAAAGACCCGGTCGGCAAACAGGCCGTGCGCACGCTGTCCTATGCGATCGCGATGGAAATTCACCCGGTCTGCAACCTCAGGGTCGCGAAACATGCGGTGGCGGCTTCGGACGGGGCGATCACCATGCAGGGCTGGATGCAGACCTTCATCACGCCCGGCCTCGCGGCGTTCGAGACCATGCTGGAGGGCGGCGACTATTGCTACGGCAACAGCGTGACGATGGCCGACATCTGCCTCGTCCCGCAGCTTTACAACGCCCGGCGCTGGGAGGTCGATCTGGAGCCGATGCCGAAGATCCGGCACATCTCGGACAAGTTGGACGAAATCCCGGCTTTCGCCGCCGCGCACCCGGAACTTGCGCCGCATTGACCTGACCGGGCGCGCAGATGCGCGCGCAGGCATATGCGAGAGGGCGCTGCCCTCTCGCGCTCTCCCGAAGTATTTTTGGAACAGTGAAGATCAGGACGCGGTGTTGGCGGCGGCCGCGCGCAGCGCGTCGAGCGTGGGGCGCGGATGGGTCGTGAGGTGGGCCGTGATCGCGGCGCGGGCGCGCGCGCCGGGCCAGTCCGGGCCGAGGATGAGGTCCGGCAGGGCGCCGTGGCGCAGACGCAGACGGCGCCAGTGGTGGAAGGCGATGAGCCGCAGGATCGTACACTGAGTGAGATCGTCTGGCGACGTGGGCAGGGTTGCCAGCGCCTCGGCCAGCGCATCGTACTCCGCCAGAGCGGCAGGTGAGATCGCGACGCCTGCGACCCAGTCGGGCAGGGCGGCGGGGTCGAGCGGGGTGACGAGCGCCTCGGTGAGGCTCGCGTCGAGCGTGCCCGTGGTCAGGGCCGAGCGGCTGCCGGGGAACACCGTGTCGTCGGGCAGGGCGTCCACGAACTCCTGCGTCGCCATGTCGGGCGCGGGCAGGACGAGCGAGACGGTGGTGGCCGCGGGCGGCGTGGCGGCATAGATCACCGGGCGCACGGCTTCGGTGCGGGCGCGGCCCTCGGGCGTCAGCGCATAGGTCGAGACGCGGCCATCGCGCTCCGCCTCGATCCAGCCGTCGCGTTTCAGCCGGTGAAGCGCTACGCGCAGGGCCTGATTGTTGATCCCCATGCCCTCGACCAGACGGGTGAGGAGCGGGCCCTCGATCCGGTCCTCGGGATCACGGCACAGATCGCCCATGATCGTGACGACCACGGACCAGACCTTGAGCGGTCCGAGGGCCAGAAGCCTGTCGATCTCAGGGGATGCGGTCATGGGGCGAGGGTATCCCCGCCCCCTGCCGGTCTCAATAGGCGTTCATCGTCAGGAGCGTATAAGTCGCCACAAGGGCCTCGTCCTGATTGAGGATGGTGACGTGCCAACGCACCTCGCCGTATTCGTCGGTGCGCCGGGTCTTGCGCTTGACGGTCAGCTTCACGTGGATCGCATCGCCCGCCACCACTGGCTGCATGAACCGCAGGTCATCGAGGCCGGTGTTGGCCAGCACCGGGCCTTCGTTCGGTTCGACGAACAGCCCCGCCGCGAAGCTGAGGAGGAGGTAGCCATGCGCCACCCGGTCCGGGAAGAACGGGTTCCGCTTGGCGGCCTCGGCATCCATGTGGGCATAGAACGTGTCGCCGGTGAAGGTCGCGAAATGTTCGATGTCGTCGAGGGTGATCTCGCGCGACGCCGTGGTGATCGTCTCGCCGATCTCAAGCTCGGTATAGGTGCGGGTGAACGGGTGCGCCGGGGCCGGTTTTTCCGTCGCGCCCGGCACGAACTGGTTCCCGATCGCTTGCAGCATGTCGGGCGAGCCCTGAATGGCGGTGCGCTGCATGAAGTGCTTCACGCCCCGGATGCCGCCCATTTCCTCGCCGCCGCCCGCGCGACCGGGGCCGCCGTGGATCATGTGGGGCAGGGGCGCGCCGTGGCCGGTCGATTCCTTCATCGAGGTGCGGTTGTTGATGTAGATGCGCCCGTGATAGGCGCCCGCGCCGGTCGCGACCTTGATCGCGGTGTCCGGGTCGTTCGAGATGAGCGAGGTGACGAGCGAGCCTTGGCCGCGATTGGCAAGGTCGATCGCGTGGTCGAGATCGCGGTAGCCCATGATCGTGGACACCGGGCCGAAGGCTTCGGTCTCATGCACCTTGGTCGCCCCGTCGGGGTTCGCGCAATGGAAGAGCATCGGGGGCAGGAACGCACCCTTTTCGCGGTCTGCGCCGACAACCTCGAAATTGTCCGGGTCGCCGATCACACGCTCGGCCTCGGTGCCGAGGATCGCGATTTTCTCAAGCACGTCAGCGCGTTGCCCGGTCGAGACCAGCGCCCCCATGCGCGTGCCTTCCGCCGCCGGATCGCCGATGACGTTTTTCGCAAGCCGTTCGCGCAGGGCGTCGATCACCGCCTCCACATGCGCTTCGGGGGCGAGGATGCGGCGGATCGCGGTGCATTTCTGGCCCGCTTTCACGGTCATCTCGCGTTGCACTTCCTTGACGAACAGATCGAATTCCGGCGTGCCGGGTTCGGCGTCGGGACCAAGGATCGACGAGTTCAGGCTGTCGGCTTCCGCGGTGAAGCGCACGGCGTTTTGCAGGATCGCCGGGGTCGACCGCAGTTGCAGCGCGGTGTCGGCGGAGCCGGTGAAGCTCACCACGTCCTGACAGGTCAGCCGGTCGAGCATGTCGCCGGTGCCGCCTGCGACCAGTTGCAGCGCGCCATCGGGCAGAAGACCGGATTCGAGCATCAGCTTCACGCACAGCTCGGTGACATAGCTGGTGGCCGTCGCCGGTTTCACGATGGCAGGCATACCGCCGAGCAGGGTGGGGGCCAGCTTTTCGAGCATGCCCCAGACCGGGAAGTTATAGGCGTTGATATGCACCGCGACGCCCTGCATCGGCGTGTAGATGTGCTGACCCTTGAAGGTGCCGTGGCGCGAAAATTCTTCGACGTCGCCGTCGAGAAGCACATGGCCGTCCGGCAATTCGCGCCGCCCCTTGGAGGCGAAGACGTAAAGCGTGCCGATGCCACCGTCGATGTCGAAGCCGTGGTCACCCTGCGTGGCGCCGGTGGCAAAGGAGATGTCGTAGAGCTTCTGCTTGTGCTCGGTCAGGTATTGCCCGAGCGCCTTGAGCATCTTGGCGCGCTCGTGAAAGCCCATCTTGCGCAGGTTGGGCCCGCCCACATTGCGCGCATGGTCGAGCATCGCCTGCACGTCGAGGCTGTTGTTGCCCGCCGTGGCGATCACCTCGCCCGTCACCGCCGAGGCGATGTTGCGCGCGCCTGCACCGGGTTTCACCCATTCGCCAGCGGCATAGCTGGACACGTCCATGATGGTCATGGTCACTCCTCCCTAACGTTGCGTTTCCCGTGAATCGGGATCGAGAACATTATTGACCGACTGGTCGGTTTAAGCAAGTATGCCGCAACACCAAGGGAGGACGACATGGGCGACACGGTGCTCGTGAACCGGCAGGACGGGTGGGTGGAAATCACCCTCAATCGCCCCGACCGGCTGAACAGCTTCAACGAAGATCAGCATCTGGCCCTGCGCGCGGCATTGGACGCGGCGGCCAGTGATGGGACGCGGGCGGTGCTTCTGACCGGCGCGGGTAAGGGCTTCTGCGCCGGGCAGGATCTGGGCGACCGCGATCCGCGCAAGACCGACAAGATCGACCTTGGCTATACGGTGCGGACCTTCTGGGCCCCGCTGGTGCGCCAGATCCGGGCGCTCGAAATGCCGGTGGTCTGCGCGGTGAACGGTGTGGCGGCGGGGGCAGGGTCCTCGCTCGCGCTGGCCTGCGACATGGTGATCGCGTCGGAAAAGGCCAAGTTCATCCAGAGCTTCGCCAATGTCGGCCTGATCCCCGATACCGGCGGGTCGTTCTCGCTGACCAATCTGGTCGGACCTGCCCGCGCACGGGGCCTCGCGCTGACCGCCGAACCGCTCCCGGCTGCGACCGCCGAGGCGTGGGGCCTGATCTGGAAATGCCTGCCCGAGGACGAATACCTCACCGCGGCACGCGAGCAGGTGGCCAAGTTCGCCAAGGGGCCGACCTTCGGTTACGCCCAGACGAAAAAGGCCATTCAGGCGGCCGAGACCAACACGATGGACGCGCAGCTCGACCTCGAGGCCGAGCTTATGTTCCAGTGCGGCACCTCACCGGACTATGCCGAGGGCGTCGGTGCCTTTCTCGACAAACGCAAACCGTCCTTCACCGGGGAGAAGCCGCAATGACGCCCAAGGAAATCGCAGAAAAGGCCTGCCGCGTGATGTGGGACAACGACCAGTCGTCCAAATGGTTCGGTATGGAGTTGGGCGACGTGGACGAGGGCCGCGCCACCATGACGCTCACCGTCATGCCGCACCACTGCAACGGCCATGCGATTTGCCACGGCGGCGTGATCTTTGCACTCGCCGACAGCACGTTCGCCTTTGCCTGCAACAGCCGGAACCAGAACACGGTGGCCCAGCACAACAACATCTCGTTCCTCGCACCGGGGAAAGAGGGCGACGTGCTGACCGCCGTGGCCGAAGAGCTTTACATCAAGGGCCGCTCCGGCATCTACGACATCGCCGTCACCAATCAGGACGGCACCCGGATCGCTGAGATGCGCGGCATGTCCCGCGCCATTCCCGGCACTCTGTTCGAGGAGGAACCGAAATGAAAGACCTGACCCCGGATCGCGCCACGCTGGACCCGATCGAGATCGCCTCGATCGACGAAATCCGCAGCCTGCAACTCGACCGCCTGAAATGGTCGGTGCGCCACGCCTATGACAACGTCCCGATGTACAAACAGCGCTTCGATGAGGCGGGGGTGCATCCGGATGACCTGCAGACGCTCGCCGACCTCGCCAAGTTCCCCTTCACCTACAAGGGCGACTTGCGCGACAACTATCCCTTCGGCCTCTTCGCCGTGCCGCGTGAGCAGATCGTGCGCCTGCACGCTTCCTCCGGCACCACCGGCAAACCGACCGTCGTGGGCTACACCGCAGGCGACATTTCGAACTGGGCCGACCTGATCGCGCGCAGCTTGCGCGCATCCGGCGTGCGCCCGGGCGACATCGTCCACAACGCCTATGGCTACGGCCTGTTCACGGGGGGCTTGGGCGCGCATTACGGCATCGAACGGCTCGGCGCGACGGCGGTGCCGGTGTCGGGCGGCATGACCGAGCGGCAGGTCACGCTCATTCAGGACTTCAAGCCCAAGGCGATCATGGTGACGCCGTCCTACATGCTCAACATCCTTGAGCAATTCCACAAACAGGGCCTCGACCCGCGCGAGTGCTCGCTCGAAGTGGGCGTCTTCGGGGCCGAGCCGTGGACGGATTCGATGCGTAAGGAGGTCGAAGAGGCCTTCGACATGCACGCCGTCGACATCTACGGCCTCTCCGAGATCATGGGGCCGGGCGTCGCCAACGAATGCGTCGAGACCAAGGATGGCCCGGTCATCTGGGAGGATCACTTCCTGCCCGAGATCATCGACCCGCAGACCGGCGAAGTGCTCCCCGATGGCGAGCTGGGCGAACTGGTGTTCACCACCCTCACGAAAGAGGGCCTGCCGATGATCCGCTACCGCACCCGCGACCTGACCCGGCTTCTGCCCGGCACGGCGCGCTCGATGCGGCGTATGGAAAAGATCACCGGGCGCTCGGACGACATGATGATCCTGCGCGGCGTCAACGTCTTCCCGACCCAGATCGAGGAACAGGTTCTGGCCACCGGCGGCATCGCGCCCCACTTCCTGATCGAGCTTTACAAATCGGGCCGGATGGACGGGATGCGCGTCTTCGTCGAAGCCATGCCCGACAGCACCGACGAGGCGTCCAAGACCGCAGCGGCACGTATGCTTACCAAACGCATCAAGGACGTGGTTGGCGTCTCGACCGAGATTGTCGTAGGAGACCCGGGCGACGTGGCCCGCTCCGAAGGCAAGGCCAAGCGCGTCGTGGACAACCGGGACAAGGGCTGATGGCAGCACGCTCGATCGCACGCGATCACGACGAGAAACGGACCCAGATTCTGATGGCGGCGGCGAAAGTCTTCGCCACCGAGGGCTATGACCGTTCGTCGATGACCCGTCTGGCCGAGGAATGCGGGATCTCCAAGGCCAACATCTATCACTACTACCCGTCGAAAGAGGCGCTGCTCTACGACATCCTCGACAGCCACCTGCGATCTTTGCGCGACACGATCCTCGGGCTGGACCTCGCCGGGCTGACGGCTGAGCAGCAGCTACGCGAAGTGGTCCGGGCGATCATGCTGGCTTATGAGGGCTACGACTACAAACATCGCATCCAGATGAACGAAATGGTGCTCTTGCCCGAGGATCAGCAGCGCGAGCTGCGCGGGCTTCAGCGTGATCTGGTGCGGTTCCTGTCGGACATCCTCGCCCATATCGCGCCGGACCGGTTCGCGGGCGACGCAGGCAAGTTGCGCGGCGCCACGATGGCCGTTTTCGGCATGCTGAACTGGTATTTCACATGGGCGCAGGGGGCGGGGCCCTCGGAGCGCGAGGAATACGCGGCCATCGTCGCCGACATGATCCTGGGCGGCGTCAAACAGGTCTGAGCGCCGCTCATCCGAGCCATTGGCCCGTCTTCGCGAAGAGGGGCCGCAAGGCTTCGATGAGCGACCCGGCCAATCAGCCCTTCAGACCGAATTCGGCAAGGATAGGACGTATGCGTCCTTCCCACTCGGATTTCAGCGCGGCATTGTCCTGACGCCGCAGGCCCATCGCCTTGAGCTGCTCCAGCCGCCCGGCATCGCCGATCCCGAAACTCGCGCCCACGCGCGGCAGCCAGTAGTCCACGCTCGCCTGCAGGCTTTCGCCCTGTTCGACCAGCGCCGCGACCCCGTCCTCGGCCAGCTTGGCGTGATGCGCTTCGACCTTCAGAATATCGCGAAACGCTTCGGCCAGCGGCTGATAGCTCACCTGCCGCAACTCTTCGAGCTGCGTCACCACGGCGGTGCCCATGAGCAGGTTCATCACCACCGAATCCGCCCAGCCCGCGAAGGGATAGTTGAACACGGCGAGCCGCATGTCCTGTTCGATCCGGGTCGCCCCGATATCGGCGTCACGCTCCAGCCGCGTGTCCCACGGGTGCTGCTGCACGTAACGGTCCGTATCCGCCCCGAACTCGCCCATCAGCGTCAGCACGCGGTCGGCATTGGCCAGCTTCTCGGCCACGATCCGCGCCGCAGCACCGCGCGCCTTGATCCCCGGCGCAAGGTTGATCGCATCCGCAAAGCCCGCCGCCCCGGCGAGGTTCGAGTCCACGAACGTCGCCATCAGCTTCATCAGTTCCGCACGATAGCGCGGCGGCACGTTGCCGGGCGAGGTCAGGCGACCACCTTGGGCAAGGTAGTCGGACAAGGTCATTTCCGCGAAATCACTGGTCATAATCCACCACCACCTTGTCGGTCACAGGATAGCTCTGGCAGGACAGGACATAGCCCTTCTCCACCTCGTAATCTTCGAGCGCATGGTTGGTCAGCATCTCGACCTCGCCCTCCAGCACCCGGCAGCGGCAGGTCGAGCAGACCCCCGCCTTGCAGGCATAGGGCGCATCGAGGTTCTCGGACCGCGCCGCATCCAGCACCGACAACTCCTTGGACGCCGACAACGTCCGCGTGGACCCATCCAGCGTGACCACGATCTGCGCCTCGTTGGCGGTGGACCCGGCTTCTTTCGACACCACCCGTTTCTTGAGCCGTCCGGGCTGGGCGCTCGCGAACAGCTCGAACTTGATCTGATCCTCGGCAAGTCCTGCCGCCTTCAGCCCGGCGGCGATCCCCAGCATCATTGGCTCCGGCCCGCAGATGAACGCGGTGTCGGTGCCATCGGCGTCGAGGAAGCCGGAGCGGAACAGCTGCCCGACCTTTTCCTCGGTGACGAGCCCGGTAAAGAGGTCGATCTCCTGCGCGTCGGTCTCAAGGATATGGATCACCGACAGACGACCCATGAAGGTGTTCTTCAGATCCTCCAGTTCCTCGCGGAACATGATCGTCGCGACACCCTTGTTGGCGTAGACCAGCGTAAAGGTCGAACGCGGCTCGCGCGTCAGCACCGTGCGCAGGATCGACAGGACCGGCGTGATGCCCGATCCGCCTGCGAAGCCCACGTAATTCCGGCCGCCCTGCGGGTCGAGTTCGGTGTGGAACCGGCCCATCGGCGGCATCGCCTCCAGCGTGTCGCCGACCTTGAGGTCTTCGTTGGCAAAGGTCGAAAACGCCCCGCCATCGACCCGCTTGATCCCCACCTGCAGGATACCGTCGTCCTTGCCCGCGCAGATCGAATAGGACCGGCGCAACTCCTCGCCGTCGAAATCGCGGCGGAAGGTCAGGTATTGCCCTTGGATGAAGTCGAACGCCTCGGCGTCGTCGTCTTTGGGTTTCAGCGACACGACGACCGCATCGCGGATCGTCTTTTGAATGCCGGTGACTTCGAGTTCGTGGAAGCGTGCCATCCGCACCTCCTCAGATGCACTTGAAATAGTCGAAAGGCTCAAGGCAGTCTTTGCACCGCCACTGTGCCTTGCATGGGGTCGAGCCGAACTGGCTCAGTTTCTCGACATGGGTTCCGCCGCAGTTTGGGCATTTGTCCGGGCCGCCCGCCGGTTGCGGCGGCGCAATCCCGTACTTTTCCAACTTCTCCCGGCCGCGCTGGCTCATCCAGTCCGTGGTCCAGGCCGGGCTGAGCTGCCGCTTCAGCTCGATCCGCTCCAGCCCGTGTTCGCGCAGGGCCGTCTCGATCTCGATATTTATGATCGAGGTGGCGGGGCAGCCCGAGTAGGTGGGCGTGACCGTAACGACGCAGGTGTCGCCGTCCCAGCCCACGTCGCGGATAATGCCAAGGTCCGTCAGCGTGATCGCGGGGATTTCCGGGTCGGGGATGGTGTCGAGCCAGTCCCACACCTGTTGGGTCGACGGGTGGGCCATGACCTCACCACGCCTGACCCGGATAGGCGCGCTGCAGCCACTGCATCTGGGTCAGTAGGTGGCCCAGATGTTCCGTGTGCATCCGCCCGTCCTTGCCGGACCCGCGATGACCGAAATGCGCCTCGGGCACCTCGAGCGTCGCTTGGGCCAGCGTGGCGCGCACTTCGGCGTCCCATGCGTCCTGCAAGGATTTCGGGTGCGGGATCACACCGGCCTCAGCCATCGCTTCATCCACCTCATCGGTGATGAAAAGCTCCTGCGCGTAGGGCCAGAGGATGTTCAGCGCGTCCTGCATCCGGCGGTGGCTTTCCTCGGTCCCGTCGCCAAGCCCGATCACGGTGCCTTCGGAACGTTCGACATGATAAGCCGCCTCTTTCGCGGCCTTCTCGGCCACCTCGGCGATCCGGCTGTCGGTCGAGCCGCGCATCGCTTCGAGGTTCATCCGGTTGAACACGTCGAACAGATACTGCCGCATGAGCGTCTGGCCGAAATCACCGTTGGGCAGCTCGACGAGCAGCACGTTGCGGAAGTCCCAAGCGTCCCGCAGGAAGGCCAAATCGTCCGCCGAACGGCCCTTGCCCTCGACTTCGCCCGCATATTCGAGCCAGAGGTTCGTCTGGCCCAACAAATCAAGCGCGGTATTGGCAAGCGCGATGTCCTCTTCCAGCACAGGCGCGTGGCCGCACCACTCGCTCACACGGTGGCCGAGGATAAGCGTATTGTCTCCGAGCCGCAGAAGCGCCTCGAATTTTGGGTCCGATGTCTGGGTCATTACATGTGCCCTATTTCGTCCGGGATGTCGTAGAAGGTCGGGTGACGGTAGATCTTGCTCTCACTGGGCTCGAAGATCGGGCCCTTGTCACCCGGCGCGGTGGCCGTGATGTGCTTGGCCTCGACCACCCAGATCGACACGCCTTCGTTGCGGCGCGTATAGACGTCGCGCGCATTCTTGACGGCGGTTTCCGCGTCAGGGGCGTGCAAGCTCCCCACGTGACGATGGCTCAGGCCATGCTGGCCGCGAATGAAGATTTCCCACAGGGGCCATTCTTTGCTCATGTCAGCGTTCCTTACTCGGCGGCCACTTTGGCGGCGCGTTTCTTTTCACCGTGGGCCAAGAGCCCCTCGCGCACCCAAGCGCCGTCGTCCCACGCTTTGCGGCGCGCTTCGAGACGGTCGTTGTTCACCGGGCCAGCGCCCTTGAGGATGTCGAAGAACTCGTCCCAGTCGGGTTCGGCGAAATCGTAGCCGCCCTTTTCCTCGTTCCACGCGAGCGTCTCGTCGGGGATGGTGAGGCCGAGGTATTCGGCCTGCGGCACGGTCTGATCGACGAATTTCTGGCGCAGCTCGTCGTTTGTGTTGATCTTGATCTTCCACGCCATCGACTGCTCGGAATGGACCGAGTTCGCGTCCGACGGCCCGAACATCATCAGCGACGGATACCAGAAGCGGTTCAGCGCATCCTGCGCCATACGCTTCTGCGCCTCGGACCCTTTGGCCATCTTCATCATGATGTCGTAGCCCTGCCGCTGGTGGAAGCTCTCTTCCTTGCAGATGCGCACCATCGCGCGGGCATAGGGCCCATAGGACGTCCGCTGAAGCGGCACCTGGTTCATGATCGCCGCACCATCGACCAGCCAGCCGACCGCGCCGATATCGGCCCAGGTCAGAGTGGGGTAGTTGAAGATCGACGAGTATTTCATCTTGCCCGACAGAAGCTGTTCGGTCAGGTCGTCGCGGCTGATCCCCAGCGTCTCGGCAGCGCAGTAGAGGTAAAGGCCATGCCCCGCCTCGTCCTGCACCTTTGCAAGCAGGATCATCTTACGCTCCAGCGTGGGCGCGCGGGTGATCCAGTTGCCCTCGGGCAGCTGACCGACGATTTCCGAATGCGCGTGCTGACCGATTTGGCGGATCAGCGTCTTCTTGTAGCCTTCGGGCATCCAGTCGCGGGGCTCGATGCGGATGTCCGCATCGACCTTTTCCTGAAACTCGCGTTCCACCGGGTCCATTTCGTCCAGCGATTTCACGCTTTGGCCGGTGGATTTGACCATTTGAGCATACATGTCGTCGGTCCTCCTGGTCGGGCCGCAGGCCCGCGTTGCTAAGTGTCGCGTTAGACGCGTTCGATAATCATTGCGGTCCCTTGGCCCACGCCCACGCACATCGTGCATAGGGCATAACGCCCACCGCGCCGCTTGAGTTCATAGGCCGCCGTCAGCACCAGACGTGCGCCGGACATGCCCAGCGGGTGGCCGATGGCGATGGCGCCACCGTTCGGGTTCACCCGGTCGTCGTCATCCGCCACGCCCAGTTCCCGCAACGTGGCGAGCCCCTGCGAGGCGAAGGCTTCGTTCAATTCTATCACATCCATGTCGTCCATGGTGAGCCCGGTTTTGGCGAGCACTTTGCGCGTGGCGGGCACCGGCCCGATCCCCATGACGCGCGGCTCGACACCGGCGGCCTGCATCGACACGACGCGGGCGAGTGGGGTGAGGCCGTGTGCCTTCACACCGGCCTCCGACGCCATCAGGATCGCGGCAGCCCCGTCGTTCACGCCCGAGGCATTGCCTGCGGTGACGGTAAGGTCCGGGCCGTTCACGCCCCTGAGCTTGGCAAGCTGCTCCACCCCCGTGCCGGGGCGCGGGTGCTCGTCGGTGTCCACCACGACCGGATCGCCCTTGCGCTGCGGGATCGTAACGGCCGTGATTTCATCGGCGAACTTGCCCGCCTCATGCGCGGCGGCCCAGCGGGCCTGCGACCGGGCGGCAAAGGCATCCTGATCTTCGCGGCTGATCTGGTAGTCTTGGGCCACGTTATCGGCGGTCTCCGGCATCGAATGGGTGCCATATTCGCCGTGCATCTTCTTGTTCACGAAGCGCCAGCCGATGGTCGTGTCGTAAACCGCGTTCTGACGTGCAAAGGCGCTCGTCGCCTTGGGCATGACGAAGGGCGCGCGGCTCATGCTCTCGACCCCACCGGCGATGGCGAGGTCGTAGTCGCCCGCCTTCAGCCCGCGCGCGGCCATGCCGACCGCGTCCATGCCAGAGGCACACAGCCGGTTCACGGTCGTGCCCGGCACATCGGTCGGCAGACCGGCCAACAGCGCGGCCATGCGCGCGACGTTACGGTTGTCTTCGCCCGCCTGATTGGCGTCGCCATAGATGACGTCGTCCAGTTTCGCCCAGTCCACATTCGGATTGCGCGCCATGAGGGCGGCAATCGGAATTGCGGCAAGGTCATCGGTGCGAACCGAAGACAGGTCGCCGCCATAGCGGCCAATCGGGGTGCGCTGCGCGTCGCAGATGAAAGCGTCTGACATTGATCCTCCCAGATCGTGATCGTTTTTCCGACCGCATGGTCGACTTAATAAAGCTTACGATTCGATGCAAGAAAAAATGTTACGAATGAATCCATGAATCAAAATTTCTGTAACGCTTTTGCCGGCACGTCCTGCGCTGAGTTGAAAACTGGTTCACCAAGTATCGATTAGCAATAAAACACTCTCCACCACTGTTCATGAGATACCGAACGCCGCATACTCGGCACGTGGTTTGCGGTGGGAAGGCCGCCTAGAAAAGACCAAGAGGGGAAACGTGCAGTCACCATTCTACGACAAGTTCCGGGCCGAGATGGGGCGGCTGGGCGGATATCACAACGCGCATGTGCATCTGGACCGCGCGAACACGCTGGACGACGGTTTCGTCGATCATGGGCGGGTTCAGGTTCTGGAAAGCTCGCATATTTCGCTCCAGAAAAAGCACAAGCTCATCGCCAGCGTGCATGAGGGCCCGGCCTACGACCCCGAAAACCTCGATGCCCGCGTGCGCGCCACGCTCGACGTGATGGACGAGGCGGGGACCCGGCTGGTCGACACGATGGTCGACGTCACCCCCGACCGCGTCGGCACCTCGGCGCTGGACCAGATCATGGGCATCGCCCGCGACTACGGCAACCGCCTGACCCTGCGCGCCGCCGCCTACACGCCGCTCGGCTTTCGCGATGACGAGCCGGAGCGGTGGCGGATTTTCGAAGAGGGCGTAAAGAAGGCCGACTTCATCGGCTGCCTGCCCGAGGCGGACGACGTGAACGACTATCCCGACAACATCGGGTTCGAAGAGCACTGCGTGCGGATGCACGATCTCACCCGCACCACCGGCAAGATGCTCCACGTCCACACCGATCAGCTCAACATTCCGCAGGAAGACGGCACCGAGCGGCTGATCGAGGTCGTGCGCCGCGAAGGTGTTCTCACCGGCGACGAGCCGCAGATCTGGGCGGTCCACGCCATCTCGCCCTCGACCTATGACGACGCGCGGTGGGAGGCGTATGTCGACGCCCTGCTCGAAACCAACATCGGCATCATCTCATGCCCCTCGGCCGCCATCGGCATGCGCCAGTTGCGCCCGGTGATGACGCCGACCTACAACTCCATCGTGCGCGTGCTGGAGCTTGCTGCCGCTGGCGTGCCGGTGCGCATGGCGTCCGACAACATCGCCGACATGTGCTCGCCCACCACCACCGCGGACCTCACCGACGAGGTGTTCATGCTCTCGGCGGCGGTGCGCTATTACAAGGTGGAAATCCTCGCCAAATTCGCGGCCGGCCTGCCGCTCACCGACGACGAACGCGCGGCTCTGCGCGAACATCTGGACAGGAACGATGAGGAAACTGAAAAGCTGGTTCGGCGCTGGGCGGGCTAAGCCTGCCGCGCCGGAGCTTCCCGTCGATCTTCTGTCGGACGCCTTCGTCGCGGACCCCGCGCCGACTTGGGCGTGGCTGCGCGACAACGCCCCGCTCGCTCCGGTGAAATCCGGCGGCTACGTGATGACGCGCGCGGCTGACATCAAAGCCGCCTTCACCGATGCCCGCCTCGGCAACGCGCCCTCGCGCTTTTCAATGCTGGCCGAAAAGAACCGCGACAAATACGTGGCCGCCGACGTGGCCGCGAACATCCCGCCTTTCCTCGACAAACCGCGCCATGTGGAGATGCGCAAACCCCTGTCGTCGGCCTTCTTCGCAGCCTTCGACGGCGCGCAGGACTGGATCGATCCGCTGGCCGAGGCGCATCTGACCCGCATCGCAGGGCAGGGCGCGCAGGACATCATCACCGCTTACGCGCGCCCCTTCGCGGCCCAGGCGATGGCCCGGTTCATCGGTCTCGACCACGACCCCGAGGCCATTTCCCGCGCCACGGACGCGCTGTTCAAACTCTTCGCCCCGATCACCGACCGCACGGTGTTCGACGGCGTGAACGCTGGCCTCTCCGCCACCCGCGCTTATATCGGCGAGGCGGTCGCGGCGCGCCACGCACACCCCGGCGATGACCTCATCTCGCACCTGATCGCACGCGGCGGGCTCACCGATATCGAGATCGGGGATCACGCGCTTCTGATCCTCGCCGACGGGATCGAGAACATCGAGGCCGCCATCGCGCAACTGGTCCTCATGCTCCATGAGCACCCCGACCACCGCGCCGCGCTCGCTGCGGGCGAGGGCGACGTCACCGCCACCGTGCTCGAGGTGCTCAGGTTGCAGACCCCGGCCCAGACCATCCCCCGCGTGGTGCGCGAAGCGCATGAGCGGGACGGGGTCCACCTGACCGAAGGCACGCCGATCTTCCTCGCACTTGGCAGCGCCAACCGCGACCCGGATCAGCACGAAAACCCCGACGATTTCGACCCGACCCGCGATCTGTCCGACGTGCTGCTCTTCGGGCAGGGGCGTCACCGCTGCATCGGCGCACCGCTCGGCCAACTCCTCGTCTCTGCCGCAACCCGCGCCATGCTGAAACGAGACGTGGCGCTCGTCACCGACCCGGCGCAAGTGACCTACCACAAGCGCTTGGGCCACCGCTGGCCGGTCGAGCTACGCGCCAACGTGACCTGAACCCTAGTCGCGCAGCCTGACTTTGCGCGACACCGCCCCGCGCCCCAACTCTTTGAAGCGCCCGAACCCATCGTCCACCATCGTGAGCGTCACGGTCAGCGGGGCGGCAAGTTCGCGATCCGGCCACCTTAGCCGCACCGTCCCGGTGAAGCTTTCCCCCGGTGCGATAGGCCGGTCGAACGTCACCCGATCCCGGTTCCAGCTCTGGGCAAAGATCTCGCCCGCAGCCGTATAGGACGGCGTCAACGACAGCCCGCTGTCCTCGGTCGCAGGCCACACCACGCGGCTCCGGTTCGTGACCGTCACCTCGACCAGCGTGTCCTCATCCGACGACAGGGTCTTGGGCAGCTTGGCCCGCACCCTTGCGCGGTAGCGTTTGCGCCGCGTGGCAAGGTCGATCGCCTCGGCCCGGACCGGCACGGGGAGCGACGCCTCTCCGGTAAGGTACGGCACCGCCAAAGGCTCGGCCTTCCGCATATGGGGGCCACGCAGCACCCGGTCATGGTCGCCGGGGATATAGACGTAATCCGCCCCCGCCGGATGCCAGTCGCCGAACCCGCGCGCCGGGTCGAAATAGCGCGGCACATGCGAGAATTGCAGGCGGTCGGTCCAGATGTGAAACACGGGAAAATCCGTGGGCGCCTTGAACATCTTGTCCATCGCCAGAAACAGCTTCACCCCGATCCCCCGGCGCGCAAGCTCGGGCATCATCAGCTCGACCATATTGGCCCCGCCGCAGAACCCGCCGACGATGATCTCTTCCCCCGGTTCGACCAGCGCCGCAATCTCCTCGCAATAGGTCATCGCCATCGGTTGCAGATACTTGCGATACCGCTCCCCCCGGAACTGCCACGACGTGCGCATGGCATAGAGCGGATTATGTTGCGCGATGGTCTTGCCGAAGATGTTGATCGTCATCTCATCATGGGTGCCGATAAAGACCTTGGGGCCGGTCTGCACCGTGTTGCGCGCGATGATGAGCGCCTTGGGACCGACCCGTTCCCCGCGCCAGCCCGATGTCGCCTCGCGCACATGCCGGATAAGTTTGCTCTCACCCTTGCGCGGCGGCACCGGCTGTTCGGCGAGCAACTGGACAAGCGGCGCGAAACGTGGCGCCTCGAACAGGATATTCGGCGGGATCGGGCGGCCCAGTTTTGCCTCGAGCCGCGCGAGGAAATCCATCGCCGACAGGCTGTCGCCGCCATCGTCGAAGAAATCGGCCTCGTCATGCGGCGGGCGTACCGACAGCGTCTCGGCCCAGACCGCTTCGACCGTGGCCGCAAGCCCGGTGCGCGCCGCCTTGGCCTCACCCTCGTCACGTGCCAGCCCCGCGACCGCGCGCCGATCCACTTTGCCCGAGGCCAGACGCGGCATCGTGTCGAGCCGCGTGATCCGGCGCGGCATCTCGAACTCGGCCAGCGTATCGCCCAGAGCTGCCAGAATATCCGCCTCGCTCAGCCCCGCATCGGCGACCACCGCGAGCCCGACCTGTTCGCCAAGGCTCGGATGGGGCAGGGCGAAGGCTACCGCATCGCCCACACCGGCAATCGCCTTGGCCGCGCGCTCGATCGGCACCGGACTGATCTTTTCGCCACCCCGGTTGATGATCTCCTTCACCCGGCCGGTGAGGAACAGATAGCCATCGGCATCGAGCCGACCCAGATCGCCCGTGCGCAGCCAGTCGCCGTGGCGCGGCGTTTCGGCGTCGCCCTCATAGCCCACCATGACCGTCTCGCCCCGCACGCAGACCTCGCCCTCGCGACCCTCGGGCAGCACCGCGCCGTGGGCGTCGATGATCGCCACCTCGGGGCCTGCGACCGGGCCCACCGACAGGGGCTTCCTCACCCCCGGCGGCAAGGGGTTCGACGTGATCTGCCCGGCGGTTTCGGTCATCCCGTACATCTGGATCACCGGCACGCCGAGCCGATCTTCGGCCCGCTGGCGCAAGTCGTCCGGCAGGTCCGCCGAGACCATCCGCACGAAGCGCAGCGCCTTGCCCAGATCGCGGGCGGCGGCATCGTCCAACTCGTCCATCAGGTGCGCAAGCGCCGTGGGCACCAGTTGCAGCCACGTCCCGCCCGCCTGCACCGCCTCGATCAGCGCGGGGGCCGACAGATCGCGCGCCAGCACCACCTCGCCACCGGCCATGAGGGGGGCGGCCAAGAGATCGACGACCGCCCCGATATGAAACATCGGCAGCGCATGGATCGCACGGTCCTTGGGGCCGAGCCCCAGATGCGCCGCAATACCTCGGGCCGAGCCGACCATCTGCGCCCGCGTCAGCGGCACCCGTTTGGGCAGCCCGGTACTGCCCGATGTCTGTAGGATCAGCCCGGGCTGGCGTGCGGCCAGCGGACCAGCCACCGCGTCACCCGCGAGCGCCGGTTCGGCCCCGTCCCAAAGCAAGAGCGTCACGGTGTCGGGCAACTGGCCGGACAGGGTCGCGCCGAATTCAGGGGTGGTGAGCAAGACGTCGGCCCCCGCCGCCTCGACCTGTTCGGCGATCTGCGCGGGCTGCGCGCCGGGGTTCATCGGCATCAGGTTGACCGCATCGACGAGCGCGAGAAGCAGAACCGCCGTGCCCGCGCCGTTGGGCAGCACGGTCGCGACCCGGTGCGACGGCCCGATCCCACGCGCGCCCAGCCGCCGCCGCCAGTCGTCCACGGCCTCGATCACATCGCGCCGCGACCAAACCTGACCGCCCGCCTCGCGCAGCGCCACGCGCGACGGCGCCTTGGCGAAGCCCGCGAAAACCGCGCCGCTCAGCGTTATGTCCTGAACCTGTCTGTCCCCGTCCATCCGTTCACTCCCGCTCCCTTCCGACATAGCGCAGGCGGGGCGGTTGGGGGAAGTGTCAGGTCACTTGGTAATGTGCCAGAAAATGCGCCATCGCCTCGACCGCGCGCCCCATATCCTCGGGCGCGGCATGTTCCTCGGGCACATGGCTCACGCCGTCCCGGCAGCGCAGAAACAGCATCGCGATGGGGCAGAGGTCGGACATGGCCGAGGCATCGTGGGTGGCGCCCGAGGCGAGTTCGACGCCCGCGCCACCGCCCGCCATGACCGCATCGACCAGCCCGGCCCGCATGGTAACGTCGCAGGGCTGGGCGCGCTGCAAATAGGTGCGCCGCATCTCGAGGTCGAGGCTCCACTTGTCCGCGATCTCGCGCGCCCGATGGGTCAAAAGCTGCCCCGCCGCCTCGCGCTGATCGTCGCTGGGCGACCGGATTTCCAGCGTCAGACGCGCTTCGTTCGGCACCGCGTTCACCACGTTCGGCGCGATGTCGAGCTGCCCGACGGTGACGCGCAGCTCCGCCTCCTCCCGGCCCAGATGATGGGCGAGGGTGATCAGGTCGGCAGCCCCCACCAGCGCATCGGCCCGCGCGCGCATCGGAAGCGTGCCCGCGTGGCCGGTCTGGCCGTGAAAGGTGACCGCATGGCGCTCGATCCCGCAGATCGCGGTCACGATGCCCAGTGGCTCGGCGCTCTGTTCCAGCACCGGGCCTTGCTCGATATGCGCTTCGAGATAGCCGACCGCCCCGGCCGGATCGCGGGCGAGGGCGCTGATCGCAACCGGGTTCAGGCCGAACCCCTCCATCGCGGCCCTGAGGCTCACGCCGCCCCGGTCCGTCAGGTCCAACACCGCCGGGTCGAAGGTGCCCGCCAAGGCGCGCGGGCCGATCAGCGCCGTGGGGAACCGCACGCCTTCTTCGTCGGCAAAGGCCAGCACTTCGACCGCAAAGGGCAGGGTGGTCCCGTCTTCGGTCAGCTTCTGGATCGCCAGACAGGCCAGCGCCACGCCCATGATCCCGTCGAACCCGCCGCCGTGGCGCACACTGTCCTGATGCGAGCCCATGTAGAACGTGCCGGGGCCCGTGCCCTCGCGCCGCCCGACCAGCGTTCCGGCAGCATCGAGCGTGGGGGTCAGCCCCGCCGCATCCATCCAGTCGGTGATCTCAGCCAGCGCTGTGCGATGTTCGGGGGTAAAGGGCAGGCGGGTCACACCCGGTCCCGGCTCGGAACAGCGGGCGATCCGGGCCAGCCGGTCGGCAGCGAGGGTGCCCCAATCAGTCAAGGACACGCTCCGGGTCGTTCAGCGTCGGCACCTGATGCGCCCAGAACGCATAGTCGCCCGAGGTGGCATGGGCGAGCAGATCGGCCAGTTCCGGCAGCGGATCGTCGGATCGGTCGACCCTGAGCGTCAGCGGCGCCCGGTCCGGCCCCACGATCAGCAGCGCGGCTGAGAACAGCCCCCGCGCATCGCTCCCCGCCTTTTGCGCGGCAAAGAGCGCGGCGATCAGCCGGTCGGCAAAATCCCCGGTCGCGCCGAGATACCCATCGACCATCGAAGGGACCACGCTGTGCGAGGCGAGCAGATTTCCGGCAGCCACCCCGCCCTCGAACACCTGATCGTCGATCTTGGGGGAATTGGACGCGCCCGAAAACACCGCCCCCGGCCCGGCCAGACCCAGTGCCGACAACTGCCGGAATTCGCGCCCCCGATCCGCCGTGGTGATCCGGCTGACCACGTCGCGCGCGCTTTCGCCCGCCCGCATCCCGTCAATGGCCTCTTCGCCCCAGAGTGTGGAAGGGGAGGCGCCTTGGCTCGCCGACAGTCCCACGCCCACGCGGCCCCTGAGCACCCATCCCCCGACGCAGAACGACCCCGTGGCCGCAGCGCCTCCGATAAGGCCGGTTTCGGGATCGCGTGCGAGAATGGAAAAGGTCATGACAACTCCCTGTTGCACCAGAATTATCATGAAAAATTGACCGATGCAATTTATCATGATAATTTGAGTCGCAATAACGATAGAAAATTACGACCAACAGCCAACATGGGAGCCATCACATGACCCTACTGACCTGGAGCCGCCGGGGCCTGTTTGCCGCGGCCGCCAGCGCAGCACTCGCCACCGGCATGGGCCTCGCCCCCGCGCCGCTCGCCGCACAGACGCCACCGGGCGTGCTGATCGTCGGCCAGATCGCCGAGCCCAAGGCGCTCGACCCCGCCGCCGTCACCGCCCAGAACGACTTCCGCATCGTCGTGAACCTCTACGAAGGTCTGGTCCAGTATGCCTCGGGCACGCTCGAAGTGGAACCGAGCCTCGCCGAAAGTTGGGAGGTGTCCGAGGATGGCACCGAATACACCTTCATGCTGCGCGACGGCGTGACCTTCCACGACGGCACGCCCTTCAACGCCGAAGCGGTCAAGTTCAACTTCGACCGGATGCTCGACGAAGCGCACCCCTATCACGACACCGGCCCGTTCCCGCTCGCCTTCTTCTTCTCGGCGGTCGAGACTGTGGAGGTCGTGGACGATCTGACGGTGAAGTTCACCCTGAACGAGCCCTATGCGCCGTTCCTGTCGAACCTCGCCTATCCCACGGGGCTCCTAGTGTCGCCCACGGCGGTCGCGGACAGCGGCGCCGATTATGGCCGCAACCCGGTCGGTACCGGGCCGTTCCAATTCGTCGAATGGCGCTCGAACGAACGTGTGGTGGTCGAGAAATACCCCGACTACTGGGGCGAACCCGCAGGTACCGACGCGGTCGTGTTCCGCCCGATCACCGACGCCAACACCCGCGTGGCCGAGATGCTCTCGGGCGGGATCGACGTGATGGTCGAAGTGCCGCCCACCGCGCTGTCGGAGTTCGAAACCGAGGATTACACCATCGTCGAACAGGCCGGGCCGCACGTCTGGTTCCTGATCCTGAACGCCAAGGAAGGCCCCTTTGCCACCAAAGAGGTCCGGCAGGCCGCCAACTACGCGATCAACAAGGAAGCGCTGGTGAACGACGTGCTCGAAGGCACCGCCGAAGTCGCCGCAGGTCCGACCCCGCCCGCCTTTGCCTGGGCCTATAACGAAGAGCTCGATCCCTATCCCTACGATCCCGACAAGGCCAAGGAACTGCTGGCCGCTGCCGGTGTCGAGGACCTGTCGCTCACCTTCTACGTGACCGAAGGCGGCTCCGGCATGCTCGACCCGATCCCGATGGGCACCGCCATTCAGGCCGACCTGAACGCGGTGGGCTTCGACGTGAAGATCGAAACCTACGAGTGGAATACCTTCCTTGGCGAAGTGAACCCGGGGCTCGAGGGCAAGGCCGACATGGCCGAGATGGCGTGGATGACGAACGACCCCGACACGCTGCCGTTCCTCGCGCTGCGCACCGAAGCCTTCCCGGATCAGGGCGGCTTCAACTCCGGCTACTATTCGAACCCCGAGGTCGACGATCTTCTGGCGCAGGCCCGCGTCGCCACCGATCAGGACGAACGCGCGGCGCTTTACAAAGAGATGCAGGCGATCGTTCAGGACGACGCACCGTGGGTGTTCGTTGCGAACTGGAAGCAGAACGCGGTGACGTCGGATCGGGTCGAGAACCTGATCCTCGAGCCGTCCTTCCTGCTGCAGCTCGAAGGCGTCGTGAAGAACTGAGGTTTCGCCCCGGGCTGATGCCCGGGGCGACCAGCCCGGGGGGGCGCGGCCGCCCCCCCCGTACGACCCTAAAGCGGGGGGGGGGGGGGGGGGGGCCCGGCGGCCCGCC
>JAYZLL010000082.1:0-44125 GCA_036154315.1 Pseudomonadota bacterium | reverse complement strand
AAGAGGACTTTGCGCTGATCGAAAAGCTCGCCGACAAGCTGGGCGCCGCCGTCGGCGCCTCCCGCGCGGCGGTCGACTCAGGGTTCGCGCCGAACGACTGGCAGGTCGGCCAGACCGGCAAGGTCGTCGCGCCGGAGCTTTACGTCGCCATCGGCATCTCGGGCGCGATCCAGCACCTTGCGGGCATGAAGGACTCCAAGATCATCGTCGCGATCAACAAGGACGAAGAGGCCCCGATCTTCCAGGTGGCCGACTACGGCCTCGTCGGCGACCTCTTCACCGTCGTGCCGGAGCTGATCGAAAAGCTCTGACGCTGACGCGACACGCGAAACCAAAGGCCCGCCAATCCGGCGGGCCTTTGTCGTTTCAGGTCAACCGTCTGAGCGCCGCGTCCAGTGCCGCCGCCGCGCGCGCATGGGCCACCGTGCCGAGCATACCGCGCGCCACGGGTTCCTCGAACTCGTTGAAGGCGAGGCCTGCGAAGCCATCCACCATCTCTTCCGGCGTCACCACGACCTCGACGATCTCTTCGACGAAGGGTGCGACCGCATCGAGCATCTCACGGTCCACGAACAACGGATCGGCCCCGTCTGCAGTGTCCGTCACGGCCCGGTCAGGAGCATGGCTCGACAACCACAACAGCACCACACGGCTGTCGACCCGGGACACCAATGTCTTCATCCGGGCAACCCAAGCCTCACGCAATTCCTGTTCGACCATCGCGAATTTCTCGGCCGAGGTCGCGCGCAGCGCCGTCAGGAGGTGACGTGTGAAGTTGAACTCGGTGAAGTCCACCTCTCGGTAGATCGTCTTAAGCAGGTTCGACGCCCGCAAGAACCGGTCGTTTCGGCGCGGATGCACCGCGTAGAACCGGTTCGACATGTTCTGCGCCCCGGTAATCTGAATGACCGTCACCTCGGCCTTGGAACAGATCTCCACCACCGTGCGATCCTGCGAGAACACGTCGATCCCCGCATTGACGCAGCCAAGGTTCACCACCGGCAGATCGAGCACGCTTTCGGTGAGCGCGGGATACGGCGTTTCGACGAACTTGCCGTAGGTCTCGGTCCCCCCGATCATCGCGACATAGGGCGCGTTGAGCTTTCGTTTCGGTCCCCGGAACAAAAGTTTAGATTTCCCGTATCTGCACGGGACATAGTCCAGGGCACTCTCGCCCAGGTTTTCATAGGCCATACCACCCACTCCAATTTTTCACCCGACACCCACTCTGCCAAGAAGTGATTGCCAAAGGTTTAAGACCGGACAGGGGCTGTCGGAGCTTTTCTGACGGGACGGTTAACGTGGGGGACTTGCCCCGTGATCCCCGGCGCGCCTATGGTCCGTCAGACAAGTGGAAGGGTCGCAGATGGCAATCAAGACGGTAGGCGTGGTCGGCGCCGGGCAGATGGGCAACGGGATCGCGCATGTCATGGCCCTTGCCGGCTATGAGGTGCTGCTCACCGACATCAGTCAGGATGCGCTCGATGCCGCGCTCGAAACCGTCGAGAAGAACCTCGTGCGGCAGGTGTCGCGTGACAAGATTTCCGAAGCCGACGCACAGGCAACGCTGGCACGGATCAAGACGACCCTGGCACTTTCCGACCTTGGCCCCTGCGATCTGATTATCGAGGCGGCGACCGAACGTGAGACGGTCAAACAGGCGATTTTCGAGGACCTGCTGCCGCATCTGGGGCCGGAAACGATCCTGACCTCGAACACCTCGTCCATCTCGATCACGCGCCTTGCGTCGCGCACGGATCGGCCTGAAAAGTTCATGGGCTTCCACTTCATGAACCCTGTGCCGGTCATGCAATTGGTCGAACTCATCCGGGGTATCGCGACCGATCAGGCGACGTTCGAGGCCTGTCAGGAGGTCGTGCAGAACCTCGGCAAGACCGCCGCGAGTGCCGAGGATTTTCCGGCCTTCATCGTGAACCGCATCCTGATGCCGATGATCAACGAAGCAGTCTATACGCTTTACGAAGGTGTGGGATCGGTGAAGTCGATCGACGAGTCGATGAAGCTCGGCGCGAACCATCCGATGGGGCCGCTGGAACTGGCGGATTTCATCGGGCTCGACACCTGTCTTGCCATCATGAACGTGCTGCACGATGGGCTGGCCGACACCAAGTATCGCCCCTGCCCCCTGCTCACCAAATATGTCGAGGCCGGGTGGCTGGGCCGCAAGGCCGGGCGCGGGTTCTACGATTATCGCGGCGACGTGCCGGTGCCGACCCGTTAACGAAAATGGGGCCCGCGGGCCCCATCGTTTCAGTCTCGTACCCGTCTCAGGATTTCAGCGACAGCGTGTGTTCGCGCAGCCATTTGATGAACTCGCGCGGGCTGGTCCATTTCTCGTCGATCTGATCTTGCGTGACCGGCTTGCCGATCGTCGGGGCATGCGACTGGTTACAGGCGCGTACGATTTCGTGGATCAAGAGCCCCTGCCGAAGCGTCGCCGACACCTTGTTCGCGATGTTATAGGCCCGCGTGTTGCGGCCGTGGAATTTGATCGGAACCACGGTCGCGCCGGTCTTGCGGATAAGCTGCGCGGTGAAGAGGTTCCACTCCGCTTCGACGGGCGGCCCCCACCACGTCTCTGACGCGGCGACGACGCCGGACGGAAACACGGCGATAACACCGCCTGACTTGAGCCGTTCGAGCGCTTGGGCCCGCATTTCCTTGCCCTTTTCCTGCGCATCCGGGTCGTGTGGGAACGGAACCGGGATCAGAAAGGACGAAGCGACCTCGTCGAGGCCGGTGAGAACCGAGCGGGTCAGGATCTGAAAATCGGGGCGGACCCGCGAGATCATCTCACCCAGAACCATCCCATCGACAAGTCCGTGCGTGTGGTTCGCAACCACGACGACCGGGCCCTCCTTCGGGATGTTCAGGTATTGCTCTTGGGGCGTGTCGACGGTGATTCCCATCGCCTTCATCGCACCTGACCAAAAGTCGATACCGGTCGGCGCTCCGAGCTTTTCGAACTTGTTGATCATGTTGAAGATCATGAGCTTGCCGGTCGCCATCTCCATCCAGCGGATGAGACGCGCCTGCACCTTGTTGTCGAAGGTGTCGGCATAGCTCAGGTCACGTTTCGTATAGGTGTGACCCGTTGCGGGCTTTTCGGGCGAATACTGCGCGGATTGCGGCGCGACCGGATTACGATCGGCCGCGGCCCGACGTGCCGCTCTGGCCCGCGCCACACTGTTTACAGATTGATCCAAACGGGATGCCCCCTTTGCTCTCGACTCGCGCAAGACGTGTTTCTACATGCCTTCGCCGAATTTGTCAGCCACGAGCGCATCGAGCGCCTCCATGAGCGCCTCGGCCTGTGGCCCTGAGGTCTCTACCTCGATCTCGCTCCCCCGCGAGGCCGCGAGCATCAGCAGACCCATGATCGAGTCGCCCTCGGCCTCCATCCCGTCCTTGGAGACACGGGCGCGAGCGTCATGAGTTTCGACCACATCGAGGAATTTCGCGGATGCACGGGCATGAAGGCCCTTTTCGTTCACGATCTTCATTTTGCGCGCGAGCGAAGTGCTCATGGATGCGTATCCTCCGCCTTCACGCCGTCGATGGCGTCAATGTACTTGCGACCGGCGGCCAATGCTGCCCGGCTCGCCTCTTCCACCGTTCCGTGGCGGGTTTTTGCCAGTTTCACGAGCATGGGTAGGTTCGCGCCATAGAGAATCTTACGGTTCTGTCCGGCACAGGCAGGCAGCGACAGGTTCGAGGGCGAGCCACCGAACATGTCCACGACGACGATGACACCGTCGCCTTGGTCGACGGCATCTGCCGCAGCCATAATCTCGGCGCGCTTCCGGCCACGATCACAGTCGGCGGCGATACGGATGGCCCGCACGGCCTCCATCTTCCCGACGACGTGTTCGACCGCAGACAGGTACTCACCGGCAAGGCCGCCATGCGCAACGATCACGATTCCGATCAAGCGATGAACCTCGAATTCAGATCCCTTGCCCTATACACCATCGCCCCTTTGGCGTTCGAGCTCCCGGTGCCTAATTGACACCTGCCAGCCCTTGTCTGCAAGGGCCTTGGCCATTCTTTCCGCAAGGGTAACCGATCGGTGACGCCCCCCGGTGCAACCGAACCCGATGGCGAGGTGGGATTTGCCCTCTTCCCGGTAAGCTGGGAGGAGAAACTCAATCAAATCGCGCGTTTTCTCAAAGAATAGCGGGAATCTTTCGTCCGCCGTCACATATTCCACCACCCCCTGCGATTGCCCGGTCTGGCCCCGCAGGCTCGGGTCCCAGTGCGGATTGCGCAAAAATCGCACGTCGAACACGTTGTCGAGACCGCGAGGGACGCCGCGTTTGTAGGAAAAACTCTGGACCGAGATCGACAGGCGCGCCTCTTCCCCGGCCTCGAACACCGACAGAAGCTCGGTCTTGAGGTCGTGGGGTGACATGTCCGACGTGTCGATCAGGGTGTCGGCCCGGATGCGGATCGGTTGCAGGAGGTCGATTTCCTTGGCGATCCCCGCCTCGGGCGTCTCGCTCGGGGTCAACGGATGGCGACGTCGGGTTTCTGAGTATCGATTGACGAGCACATCGGGGCGGCAATCGAGAAACAGGACCTGTATGCGGTCGGACCACCCGGCCTCGGTCGCGTCGATCAGATCGAGTACCGCGTGGGTCGAAAAATCCCGATTGCGTACGTCGATGCCCAGCGCGATGGGGCGATCATGCGCGGCACCGCTCAGCAGTCGCGGGATCATGCTGATCGGCAGATTGTCTATGATTTCGTAGCCCACATCCTCGAGCACCCTCAGCGCCGTCGTGCGCCCGGCACCTGAGGGGCCCGTCACCAGCAAGACCTCGGGCGAAGTTTCGGGTGTTTCCTGTTCGCTCATTCTGCCAATCCTGCCTTCATCAAGGCCAAGATGGACGCGGCGAAATGCGGGGTGTCAACCTTTGAGACCGTCAGGACCTGCGCCCCAAGGAGGTCCGTGGTGCGCGGGTCCGGCAGACGCGCGGTTTCTGTGCGCGACAGATCGACGATGAGGGAAATGGGCGCAGCAGGCAGGTAGGGCACTTTGATGAGCCCGAGACCCCGCGCTTCGATCACGCCGCACATGCGCCCGGTGGTGCGCGCGATGGGCCAGTTGCCTTCGTCCAGCTCCACGCAGGTCATGTCGTCCGAGATCAGAACCGCGCCCAGCGCGATCAGGTCGAGCGCCAGGCCGGACTTGCCGCTGCCGGACGGACCGGTGATGAGGGCCGCGCGGCCATCGATGGCGACAGAGGTGGCGTGAAGTGTGTTTTGGGACTGGCGCGGGGGCGCCGGGGTCACACCGGCAGACCGACGACGAAGCGTGCGCCGAGCGGCTCAGAGGTGATGTCGGCGTCGGTCGGGCGGATGTTTTCGGCCCAGATGACACCGCCATGCGCCTCGACGATCTGCTTGGAGATGGCGAGGCCGAGGCCGGAGTTGTTGCCGAACTGCCCCTCGGGCCGCTCCGAGTAGAAGCGGTTGAAAATCTTGGTCAGCGCCTCTTCGGGGATGCCGGGGCCGGTATCTTCGACCACGACCAGCACACGGTTGTCGCGATGACGGGCCCAGACGCGGATCGCGTCCCCCTCTTCACAGAACGACAGCGCGTTGGTTATGAGGTTCACAAAGACCTGCGCCAAGCGCGCTTCGAGACCGTGGATAACGATGCTCTCGGACGGCAGGTCCGAGATGAAATCGACGCCTTTCCCCTCTGCCTCGTTGCCGAGGTATTCGGTGAGGTTTCGGATCATCTTGATGAGGTCGAAGGGCTCTTCTTCCTCTTTCACAAGTTCCGAGTCGAGCCGCGAGGCGTTGGAAATGTCGGACACCAGCCGGTCGAGGCGGCGCACGTCATGGTCGATCACGTCGAGCAGACGCTCACGCTGTTCGTCCTTGCGGGCAAGCCGGAGCGTGCCCACGGCAGAGCGGAGCGAGGCGAGCGGGTTCTTGATTTCATGCGCCACGTCGGCGGCGAATTGTTCGTTCGCGTCGATGCGATCATAAAGCGCCGAGACCATGCCGCGCAGGGCTTTGGACAGGCGGCCGATTTCGTCGGGGCGGCCCGACAGGTCGGGGATACGGACCCGGCCCGCGTTCACGGCGGCCTGCGAATTCTTGTCCCGACCGATTTCGGCGGCGGCGGCCAGATCGGCGAGCGGGTTCGCGATGGTGGACGCAAGCACCAGTGACAGGCCGATGGACACCAGAATGGCGATCACGAACATCTGGAGCACCTGTTCGCGCTCAGCCCGAACCAAGAGGTCGAGTTCGCCACCGGCAGAAGTCAGCGCCACCGCGCCGCGCACCGTACCGTCGATGGTGATCGGCGTGACGACGGTGAACCGGGTTGCACCGCTCGCGTCCTGACCGCCCTTGATCCGGGTGTTGCCATTGTACACGTCCGGGAGAAGCTCCTGCGCCAACGCGACACTGTCGACGGGCATCGGAGGTTCGGTCGATTGCGCCGCGATCAGGCCCGCCACGGCCTCCCACACACGCGAGAGGAAGTCGGTGATGATGGTCGAGCGGTCGTCGCCCTCGAGGCCCACGACCTGCGCGCGTTCGCTGCGCGGCATGCCCGCATTGGTGCCAAGTACGTCGCCGGCGGCGTCGAAAACGACGATGTCGCCGCTGTCGTAGATATTCGTTTCGGCCAGAATGGCGCTTACGAGGTCCGGCGTCAGCCCATCCGCATCCTCGGCGGGCGCGGTCTGATCGGGCGTATCGACGACACCCGGCGCGGCCGGCGTATTACCGATAGACTGCTGAACGACAAAGACTTCGGCCAGCAGCTCAGCCGTACTGACCAAAGCGCGTTCCCGCTGCGCGACGAGACTGTCGCGCACCGGGTTGAGATAGAGAACCCCGGCCACCAGAACGACGAGGCCGAGAAGGTTGAAGGTGATGATCTTACGAGCGAGCGGCGAACGATTGACGGAAATCGCCTTCCGCTTGCGGCGGGAGTCGCGCAGTTCGACGTCGACCGAAGACTGAGGATCAACCCAGTCTTCGCCCAGCACCACATCGGCGCCGTCAGAAACGGTATCGGTGTCGCGCACCAAGTTCACTCCGCTCGGGCGGTTGCCCCCCGCCTAGCCATCATTCTTCGTTGTAACGATACCCGATGCCGTACAACGTCTCAATTGCAGAGAACTCGTCATCGACGGTCCGCATTTTCTTCCGCAGCCGTTTGATGTGGCTGTCGATGGTGCGGTCGTCCACGTAAACCTGATCGTCATAGGCCACGTCCATCAGCTGGTCGCGGCTTTTCACGAAACCGGGGCGCTGTGCGAGGGCCTGAAGCAGAAGGAACTCGGTGACGGTGAGGGACACATCCTTGCCCTTCCACGTCACGGCATGGCGCAGCGGGTCCATCGACAGGTTGCCACGCTGCATCACCTTGTTCTCTTCGGTGTCCGGCATCGCCACGCCTTCGATCGCGTCCTGACGGCGCAGCAGCGCGCGGATGCGTTCGACCAGAAGACGTTGGCTGAAGGGCTTCTTGACGTAATCGTCGGCGCCCATGCGAAGACCCAGAACCTCGTCGATCTCGTCGTCTTTCGAGGTCAGGAAGATCACGGGCATGTTGGTTTTCTGGCGCACGCGCTGAAGCAGGTCCATGCCGTCCATGCGCGGCATCTTGATGTCGAACACGGCCATGTCCGGGAGCGCCTTGTTGAAGGCGTCGAGCGCCTGCTGACCGTCATTATAGGTTTCGACCTCGAAGCCTTCCGCCTCGAGTGTAATGGAAACCGACGTCAGGATATTCCTGTCGTCGTCCACCAGGGCAATCTTCGACATTTCAGATGTCCTTGTTCTGCTCGTTTCTGCCAATTTTTTGCACTTATAGAATCCGGTTTCGCATGCGGAATCAACTCCCAAGTGCGAATCGGCAACGGGAATGCGTCTATTCAGCATCAATAGGTGTTAATTCTGTCTGATTTATGGCGGGTTAAGAGACGGTCAAAGGTCTGGTTGCGCAAACAGGCGCTTTGCTTGCGCTAACGCGACAAAGCGCCCTGTTCCTTCACGAAAACGACATGTTATAGGCGCTGCACGCGCTGTCGGACCGACATCGCGGTGGAGGCTATTTTCCGATTAGGCACAAAAGCCCCCGCGCACTATCATACAGGCCGGCGGCGGGCCGGTAACAGGAGCACACGAGATGACCATTGGACGGGTGAACCCTTCGTACCGTTTGGAGGAGCAAGGCATCACGGGGCTTGGCAACGTCTATTACAACCTCATGGAGCCGGCGCTGATCGAAGAAGCGCTGAAACGTGGCGAGGGGCACCTCGGCAACGGCGGCACCATGCTGGTCGAGACCGGCAAGCACACGGGGCGGTCGCCCAAGGACAAGTTCGTTGTGCGGACTCCCAGCGTCGAAGACACGATCTGGTGGGACAACAACAAGCCGATGACCCCCGACGCGTTCGACGTGCTGCACGCCGACATGATCGAGCACATGAAGGGCAAGGATTACTTCGTGCAGGATCTTTTCGGTGGCGCGGACCCCGCGAACCGTCTTGATGTGCGCGTGGTGACCGAGCTCGCCTGGCACGGCCTGTTCATCCGCCACATGCTGCGCCGCCCGGATCGCGAAGACCTCGACGATTTCGTGCCGGAGTTCACCATCGTGAACTGCCCGACGTTCAAGGCGAACCCGGACAAGCACGGCTGCCGGTCCGAAACCGTGATCGCGCTGAACTTCGACAAGAAGCTGATCCTGATCGGCGGCACCGAGTACGCCGGTGAGAACAAGAAGTCGGTTTTCACGCTTCTGAACTACATTCTGCCCGGCAAAGGCATCATGGCGATGCATTGTTCGGCAAACCACGCACCGGGCAACCCGGTCGACACCGCGATCTTCTTCGGCCTGTCCGGCACCGGCAAGACGACCCTGTCGGCTGACGAGACCCGCGTGCTGATCGGCGATGACGAGCACGGCTGGTCGGATCGCGGCACCTTCAACTTCGAGGGTGGCTGCTACGCCAAGACGATCAACCTCTCGGCCGAGGCCGAGCCCGAGATCTACGCCACCACGTCGAAATTCGGCACCGTGATCGAGAACATGGTGTGGGACAAGGACACGCTGGAGCTCGACTTCGAGGACAACTCGATCACCGACAACATGCGCTGCGCCTACCCGCTCGAGTTCATCTCGAACGCATCGGCCTCGTCGCTGGGCGGTCATCCGAAGAACATCATCATGCTGACCTGCGACGCCTACGGTGTCCTGCCGCCGATCGCGCGGCTGACCCCGGCGCAGGCAATGTACCACTTCCTGTCGGGCTTCACCTCGAAGACCCCCGGCACCGAGGTTGGCGTGACCGAGCCGATCCCGACCTTCTCGACCTGCTTCGGCGCGCCGTTCATGCCGCGTCGTCCGGAAGAATACGGCAAGCTCTTGCAGGAAAAGATCGCCAAGCATGGCGCGACCTGCTGGCTGGTGAACACCGGCTGGACCGGCGGCGCCTACGGCGTCGGCTCGCGGATGCCGATCAAAGCGACCCGCACCCTGCTGGCCTCGGCGCTCGACGGCTCGCTGTCTGACGCGGAATATCGCAAAGACCCGAACTTCGGCTTCGAAGTCCCGAAATACGTGGACGGTGTCGCCGAGGTTCTGCTCGACCCGCGCCGCACTTGGGACGACAAAGCCTCCTACGACGCGCAGGCCGAAAAGCTGGTCAAGATGTTCGCCGAGAACTTCGAGCAGTACCTCGAATACATCGACGACGACGTCAAAGCCGCCGCGATCGGCTGATGCGGACCTTCGCGCTCAGAACATTCGGACGCCTCGCCCTTTCGGGCGGGGCGTTCGCGCTTCTGGCGCATGGGGCTTGGGCGGAAGGTGCGCGGGTGGTGAAAGACCCGATGATCTTCGTCGAGGCTGGCATCTTCTGCCCGCGCGAAGCCTCAGGCCGCGAGGAAGCGCCCGAGACCGAGCGCGGCTATATCGACCTGATCGACGGCGAACTGACCGCAGATTTCAACACGACGGTCATTCCCGGCGAGCTTGGCATCGGCTTCGGCATCCGGTTTCAATTGCAAGAGGGTCTGGGCGCGCGCACGGCCTATATCGTGACCGAGCATCCCCCCTTCGGCTCGCCCGCCGTGACGACCGAGCGCTATCCGACGACGGTTTACGACGACAGCCCGAACGCCTCGCTCTTTACCTTCGACTTCCCCTACGAGATCGCGATTGGCACCTGGACCATCGGCGTCGAGATCGACGGGGAAATGGTGCTGTCGCAGGAATTCACCATCGTGCCGCCCGAAGACAGCTTCATCAGTGCGGATATGTGCAAGGGCCCGGCGCTGATGAGCTAAGGCTCAGGCGACCAGCCCGCGCCGGATGAGGTTGAGCCCGGCCACCACCAGAACGAACAGCATCGCTCGCCGGAATGTCGCCTGCGGCATACGGTCGTGCAGCTTGTAGCCCATCCACATACCGATGAGCGCCGGGGCCATCGCCGCCAGCGAGAGCGGGATGGTCTGGGCGTTCAGCACGCCGGACCGCAGATGTGCTAGCAAGAGCGCGACCGACCCGATCCCGTAGATGACGCCCTGCACCCGCATCGCGGCGGCCTTGGGCGCGTCGGTGGCGGTGAGATACATTACCGTCGGCGGCCCCCATATGCCGGACATGCCGCCCAGAAAGCCCGCAAAGCCCCCGATCAGAACCTCGTCGCGGGTGCGGTTGGCCGGGTTCAGCCTGAGCGTCCAGCCTACGAGTTGCAGGATGGCAAAGACCACGAGCGGCACGCCGATCACGAGGAACAGCACCTTGGACGAGATCACGCCGACGAGTTGCGCGGAGCAGACGAGCAGGATCAACAGCGCGATAAGGAACACGCGGTAGTCTTTGACCGCCTGCCCCGCTGCCGGCCATCCGCCACGTGACGCCTGACGGATGTTCGTGACCAGCGTGGGGACGATCAGCGCCGCCAATGCGATGTCCGGCGGCAGGATCGACCCGAGGCCGGACACCATGATCATGGGCATCGCAAAGCCGACCGCCCCTTTGACGAAGCCCGCGAACAGGACGATGACCGCTGCGGCGAGCAGCGTGGGCAGCGCCAGATCGGAGAGGAGGCCAAGCATGTCCATATGCCCTCCTACGCCGCTTGGCCGGGCAATGCAGCCGAAATCCGATGCGACATTTTCAGTCACCACAGGGTCGCAATACGAATTAATGTTGCGCTGCACCTGCAAAATACCTATCACCGACACGACCGATTCACCGGAGACCGACATGCCCAAGGATGCTGCCATGACCAAGCCGCTGCTGGACGATCTGCTGACCCTGACCGGCGAGGCGCTCGCCCCGGTCGAGGCCGTGCTGGAAGCCGCCACCGCCAAGGTGCGCGAAACGGTGTCGCAGGACGGCAAGGTGTCGGCCGCGCTGCTGGAAGAGCACCAGTTCGCCGCCCACGCTCTGGCATGGCTCGCAACTTACGTCGAGGCGCTGCGCCAGACGCGGGCTTGGGCCGAAAAGCTCGACGGCGAAGGGCGCTTCGGCGAGATGGAGCAACTGCTGCTGCAGATCGCGTTCGGCGAATACCTCTGGCAGATTCAGGGCGGTATCCCGATGAGCCAGAACGAAACCGCCAAGCTCATCGACATGGGCCTCGCCCCGCAGGACATCGGCGCGATGATGCAGCCTGCAGTCATGACGCTGGCTTCCGGCGGGAACACGCAGGCCGCGCGGATGCGTCTGGTCGAATTGATGCAGGGCAACGCGGGCCACGCCACGTTCGGCGCCTCGGGGCTGGACGAAGAGCTTGAAATGATCCGCGAGCAGTTCCGCCGCTATGCCGATGAAAAGGTCGTGCCGCATGCGCATGAATGGCACCTCAAGGACGAGTTGATCCCGATGGAGGTGATCGAGGATCTGGCCGAGATGGGTGTCTTCGGCCTGACGATCCCCGAAAACCTTGGCGGCCTTGGCCTGTCCAAGGCGTCGATGGTCGTCGTATCCGAAGAGCTTTCGCGCGGCTACATCGGTGTCGGCAGCCTAGGCACCCGGTCCGAGATCGCCGCCGAACTGATCCTTGCGGGCGGGACGGACGAGCAGAAGTCGAACTGGCTGCCCAAGATCGCCTCGGGCGAGGTGCTGCCGACCGCCGTGTTCACCGAACCCAACACCGGCTCGGACCTCGGCAGCCTGCGCACGCGGGCGGTCAAGGACGGCGATACCTACACCGTCACCGGCAACAAGACGTGGATCACCCACGCCGCGCGTGCCAGCGTCATGACGCTTCTAGCCCGCACCGATCCGTCGACCGACAACTATAAGGGTCTGTCGATGTTCTTGGCGGAAAAGACTCCCGGCACCGACGACGACCCGTTCCCGACCGAAGGCATGACCGGCGGCGAGATCGAGGTGCTCGGCTACCGCGGCATGAAGGAATACGAGCTTGGCTTCGACGGCTTCAAGGTGCCTGCCGCGAACCTCTTGGGCGGCGAGGAAGGTCAGGGCTTCAAGCAGTTGATGCAGACCTTTGAAAGCGCCCGCATCCAGACCGCTGCCCGTGCCATCGGCGTCGCTCAGTCGGCGCTCGAGGTCGGCATGCAGTACGGCGAGGACCGCAAGCAATTCGGCAAGTCGCTCATCAACTTCCCCCGCGTGGCCGGCAAACTTGCCATGATGGCGGTCGAAATCAACGTGGCCCGCCAACTCACCTATTTCTCGGCGTGGGAAAAGGACAACGACCGTCGCTGCGACCTCGAAGCCGGGATGGCCAAGCTTCTCGGCGCGCGCGTGGCGTGGGCCTGTGCAGACAATGCGCTACAAATCCACGGCGGCAACGGCTTTGCGCTGGAATACCAGATCAGCCGCATCCTGTGCGACGCGCGCATCCTGAACATCTTTGAAGGTGCGGCGGAAATTCAGGCGCAGGTCATTGCGCGGCGTCTGCTGGGTTGACGAACCGGGGGCCGACGCGCGGCCCCCTCTCACCACATCTCAGGAAAACAAATCGAGTTGCCCACCATCGCCGGGTTTCGGCGCGGGTTTGTATGCGGGGTTCGGATCGAACCGTCCCTCGAACATGCCGTCCGTAAGGTAGTCGAGCTTGCGCAGGATGCGGCTGTGCTGCCCGGTGTCCTTGACGATCACCTGCTCAGGGTCGAGCCCGTGAACCGTCGTCTCGGACACGTCACCGAACCCGGCATCAGCCAGCGTGCGTGACGCCTGCATGCTATTCTGCGGCCCCATCGTCATCAGCGCCATATTCTCAAGAAACACACGCGACGCATCGCCATAGACGTCTTCCAACTGGGCGAGGCTCTGGATCAGCATGGCGAGCCGCACGCCATAGCCGCGACCCAGCGTCGCCGCCGTCTCGAGGCTCGGCATACGGCCAAGCTGCGTCGCCTCATCCACGATGAACAAGGTCGGATGCCGGGGGCGGCTCGCACGACGCATCAGGCGCTGCATGATCGACGACAGGATGATCCGCGCGAACCCGGCATGTGATACGAGGCGGTCGGGGCGAAGCACGATGTAGACCGTCACCGTGTCGCCCTGAACAAGCCGATCAACCTGTCCCTTGTCGACACCGAAACTGGTCTTCACCCCCTCGCTTCCCAGCATCCGCAACTGTTGCGCGGCGACAGCCCCGATGCTCGCACGTGTCGTGTCGTTCGTGTGCAGATACTGCCCGATGAAAGCTTCCGCGAGCGGCGGCAGATCGTCGTTGAGGTCGAGCATCACGTTCAGATCGTAAAGGCGATCCGACGCATGAAACCGGTCATACAGATCCGCCAGATACGCAGGCCCGTCACCCGTCTTGGCAGCCAGATGAACGATCGCGGCGAGCAGTCCAGCGATGATGTTCTGCGCGCTTTCATCCCAGAACGGATCGGTCTTTGTCCGCACCGAATTGTTGTTGAACAGGGCGGCCAGCATGAGGATGTCATCGGCGTAGTCAGGGTCGCCGGAGTCGAGATGCGCCAGCGGATTGAACGCGCCCTTGCCGTCGGACACGCACTTGAACGGGTCGATCATCAGAACCTCGCCCATCTCGCGCCGACGACGGGCCGTGACCTGCGCAATCTCGCCCTTCACGTCCACCACCACGGCCGATCCGGGATACTCCAGAAGTTGTGGGATGACGAAGCCGCGCGTCTTGCCCGACCCCGTCGGCGCGGCGCAGAGCCAGTGACTTTCCGCGTTCCGGGCGCGCACGGGGCCGGCAGGTTCCGGCGGCACGGCGCGGCGGGTCGTCTGGAACCCGATGGGCATACGGGTGTCGGTGGCATCGGGCCAGCCGAGGATGAGCGTCATTCGATAATCCCCCTGTATCTTGGCGGCAAAAGGCCAGTCGCCCAAGGACGTTCCGGCGATAGCCGCTGACGCGGGCGCAGGTTCAACACACGGAAAACACGTATTAATTCCGTGTTATCCGTTGCGCAGCCTGCGCCATTTCAAGTTTTGGTTCTTTCCGGCGGAGTGAGCGCCGTGGAGCACCTTGGCCGACGGGACTCGGCCCCGTCCAGTCTCGATTTCAACTTGGTGCGGTCGCTCGCCTCGCGAGATGTCGTAGCCCTCTGAGTTCACGTCGAAACTTCGAGGACGAGGCAGGATGCTGAAATTTTAGCCGGATCGTCGGGCTTCTCCGGACCCCGCCGGAAAACACGCTATAGGTGTAGATCGAAACCCACCTCACACCAGAAGGCTACGTCGCGCTCGGTGTCAAATCACTTCGATTCGGATCAAACGTCGATGGCATGTTGATGCGGGAACGCGCCGTCGGCGATATAGGCCCCCGCGCCTCCCACCATTTTGCAGCATCGCCATGAAGCCGGTCGCGCATTCTCGCAATGCGTGGATCGATGCCTGCGTTCTAGTGCGAAAGCCCGGTCAGACCGATACGCCCTTGAGAAGCTGGTCGCGCGTGACCTCGCCCTTCGGGCCCGCCAGCGTGACCGCGCCGCGCCGCAGGACGACGAAGCGGTCGCCAAGGTCGTGCGCGAAATCGAAGAACTGCTCGACCAGCACGATGGCCATGTTGCCCTCGTCGCGCAGGAGTTTGATGACCCGCCCAATCTGCTGGATGATGTTGGGCTGAATGCCCTCGGTTGGTTCGTCCAGAAGCAAAAGCTTGGGCTTGGTGATTAGCGCGCGGGCGATGGCCAACTGCTGCTGCTGCCCGCCCGACAGGTCGCCGCCGCGACGGTTCTGCATCTCTTTCAGCACCGGGAACAGCTCGAACATCGCCTCCGGCACCTCATGCTCGCCCTTGGGCAGGCAGGCGAAGGCGGTCTCCATATTCTCGCGCACGGTCAGTAGCGGGAAAATCTCACGCCCCTGCGGCACCAGTGCGATGCCCTTCTGCGCCAGCACATGCGCGGGCAGGATGCCAAGGCTCTCGCCGTCCAGCTCCATCGTCCCGCCGGAGCGGTTGTGGCGCCCGCAGATCGCCCGGATCAGGCTCGTCTTGCCCACCCCGTTCGTGCCCATGACGCAGGTGATCTCGCCCGTCGAGGCGTCGAGATCGATCCCGTTCAGGATCTGGGAATGGCCGTAATGAAGGGTGAAGTCGCGGATCGTCAGCATGTTCAGCGCCCCAGATAAACGTCGATGACCTGCTGGTTCGCGGTCACATGGTCCAATGACCCTTCGGCCAGCACCGAGCCTTCGTGCAGCACCGTCACCTTGCAGTTCAGCCGCCGCACAAATTCCATGTCGTGCTCGACGACCACGACCGCGCGGGTCTTGGCGGCTTCGACCAGAATGTCGGTAGTGTGCTCGCGTTCCTCGGGCGTCATGCCCGCCGCCGGTTCGTCGACCAGCAGAAGGCGCGGCTCCTGCGCCAGCAGCATCCCGATCTCGAGCCACTGCTTCTGGCCGTGGCTAAGCTCACCCGACTTGCGTTTCAACTCGTTCGACAGGCCGATCTCGGCGGCGAGTTCCGACACCCGGTTCATGTCGGCATCCGTCGGCTTCCAGAACAGCACCGCAAAGGATTTGCGGTTGTTCTTCAGCGCCATCAGCAGGTTGTCCTCGACCGTCTGATCCTCGAACACCGTGGGTTTCTGAAACTTCCGCCCGATGCCTTCCTGCGCGATTTTGGCTTCGTTCATACCGACGAGGTTCTTGGACATATCGCCCCACAGCACCTTGCCCTCGTCGGGCTTGGTCTTGCCCGTCACGATGTCCATGAACGTGGTCTTGCCTGCGCCGTTCGGGCCGATGATCGCTCGCATCTCTGCCGGGCCGATGTTGAACGACAGGTTGTTGATCGCGCGGAACCCGTCGAAGGTGACCGAGATCCCGTTCACTTCAAGAAGCGTGCTCATTCCGTCGCCTCCTTCTCTTGCAGCGATCCCTTGTCGGGGCCGAGGTCGGCGCCGTGCCGGTCAGGATGCCGGCGGTCGGTGATGAGGTCGAACAACCCGCCGATGCCCTTGGGTGCAAAGAGCGTCACGAAGACGAAGGACAGGCCCAGAAGGATGGTCCACCAATCGACCCATTGGATCGTGTAGAACCCGAGGTTGATGTCGGGCGCCTGACCGCCGGTGAAATATGTCGAGACGAGCGAGACGAAGACGGCGCCGAGCACGGCACCGTAAAGCCGCCCGCGCCCGCCGATGGCGACCCAGACCGCGAGGTAGATCGATGCGATGGGTGCGATTTCCGCAGGGTTGATGATGCCCGCCTGCGGGTCATAAAGCGCGCCCGCGATGCCCGCGATCATGGCGGTGACGGTGAAGAGGAATAGCTTGTAGCCCTCGACCGAATAGCCAAGGAACCGCACCCGCGCCTCGTTGTCCCGGATGCCGCGAATGACGCTGCCGAATTTCCCCGACACGATCCATGCCGCGAAAATGTAACCGACGGCGAGCGCGAGGGCCGAGGCCCAGAAGAACCAGATCGACACGAAATCCTGATTGGCCGTGACGCCCGGCAGGTTCTGAAGGCCGGACAACCCGTTGTTGCCGCGCAGACCAGAGTCGTTCTGGAACAGGTAGAGCGACAGGGCGAGCGTCATCGCTTGCGTCAGGATCGACAGGTAGACGCCGGTGACGCGCGAACGGAAGGCGAGCCAGCCGAAGACCAGCGCCAGCAGACCGGGGACCGCGACGATCAGCACCAGTTGCAGGAACAGGCTATCGGCAAAGGCCCAGATGAGCGGAAAGTCCGACGATCCGACGACGCCGAAAATCTGGGTGCCGATGCCGTCCACGATCTCCTGCGCCGTCGGCGGGATCGGGCTGTTCGCCATCGACGAGGCGACGATTTCCTTGGTGCGCTCGTACATGAGCCACATGCCGATCATGTAGCCGCCCAGCCCGAAAAAGGCGAAATGGCCGAGGCTAAGGATGCCCGCATAACCCCAGATCAGGTCCATCGCCACCGCGACGAGGGCAAGGCACAGCGTCTTGCCCAGCGTCTTGACGAAGGAGGTCGAGATGACTCCGGCCCCGAACGCCTCGGACATGAAAGTGACGGCGATGGTGAACACCGCGAGCACCGCGAGGAAGATCAGGATCGAAGGATTGCGTCCGATGAAGGTGTTTTTCATGGCTCAATCCCCCGCCGCGCGGCCCTTGAGGGCGATGATCCCTCGGGGGCGGAACTGGATGAAGATGATGATGAAGATGATCATGTAGGTCTGCGCCGCCAGCGTGTTGGACGGGTTGAACCACTCGATCCCCTTGTGCAGCGTGCCGATCAGCCCAGCGCCCAGCAGCGTGCCCCAGATGTTGCCGACACCGCCGACCACGACGGTCATGAAGGACTGCACGATATAGGCCTGCCCGATCTCGGACGTGACCTGTGCATAGAGCCCGATGGCGACACCCGCGATCCCCGCGATGCCGGAGCCAAGGCCGAAGGTCAGCATGTTCACACGGCCGGGGTTGATGCCCATCGCGCCCGCCATACCGGGGTTCTGTGTTACGGCGCGGGTTTCCAGACCCAGCCGCGTGCGCTTCATGATGAACAGGAAGACCCCGAGGAAGATCAGCGCGAGCACGAAAATCGCGATCCTGACGGTCGAGATCGACACCACGTCGTTCATGACCCACGCACCGCCCAGCCAATCGGGCGAGGTGAGCGGGCGCGCCTGCGTGCCGAAGATGTTCTTGGCAAGCTGTTGCAGCGCGATGGAGATGCCGAAGGTGGCGAGCAGGGTTTCGAGCGGGCGGTTGTAAAGCCAGCGGATCACCAGCCGTTCCATCGCCACGCCCGCCGCGAAGGTCACGGCGAAGGCGAGCGGAATGGCCACGATGATCGAGGTCGTGTGGTTCGGGATGATCTGCTGAACCACGTAGCCCGTGTAAGCGCCCATCATGATGAATTCGCCGTGGGCCATGTTGATGACCCCCATCACGCCAAAGGTGATGGCAAGCCCGATGGCTGCGAGGAAATAGATCGACCCGAGGCTCAGCGCGTCGAGCCCGAGGTCGAGAACCTGGTTCATGCCGACCTTGGTTTCGATCCGGCCCAAAGCGCGGTTCGCGGCGGCGGTAATGTCGGCGTTCGGCTCGGCATAGACCGAGGCGAAGACTTTGGTGGCAAGTGCTGCGTCCACATCGGCTTCGGTCGCTGCGGGTTGCACGGTGCCTGCGGCTTCGAGCGCCTCGAAGGCCGCCACGCGGCGCGCGGGGTCCGAGAGTTCGGACACCGGAATGCCCGCGACTTCGCCATCGACGATGTTGGCCTGAAGCACGGCGCGCAGCGCGTCGGAGGTCAACAGCGGCTCGCCATCGGTCAGTTCATATGCGGCCTCGCGGCTCAGTTCTTCGGTACCGGGGCGCAGGATGTCGGCCACGTTCACGCTGTCGGGCACTTCGCCGTCGAAAGCGCGGATACGGGTCGCGACCAGCGGGTTCAGCGCGGCGCGCACGTCGACACCCAGATCGCCCGCCATCGCCTCGATCGCTTCGATGCGGGCGGCAGGATCGGAGCCGTAGGAAATCGTGATGAGTTTCTCGAGCCGTTCCTTGCGGGCGCGGATCGCCGGGTCATCCTCGGTCTCGATCGACTCGCGCAGCGGCTCCAGCAGGTCGGCATTGGCGTTGCGTTCGAGCGAGGCGAGCGCGGCGCGGCGTTTGACCGGATCGGGGTCATTGAGTTGGAAAGTGACGAGCGCGGTGGCGATCAGCCCCTGAATGCCCGAGTTCGGCTTGATCTGCTCGAAGTCGTCATCGCTTTCGGTGCCGATGACTTCGCCGGTGTCCAGATCGGTCAGCTCGATCTCGTCGCCCTGATCGTCGCCCTTGAAGAACAGACCGTCCGATACACGCTGATACATCTCGCGTTCGCGCCATGTTTCGAGCACGAAAGGCGCTGCGTCGAGGCCCGAGGCCGCAACCGCGTCAATCGCGGGCTGAATGGTTCTGCGGGAGCTTTCGACGATGATCTCGGCATTGTCCTGCAGCACCTGCTGCATCGGGCCGATCTCTGCTGCGGTCGTTTCGGTGTCGCTGCTCTGATCGTCCTGCGCCACGATCTGGGTTCCCAGACACACGAGCGCCAGCACGACCACGACAAGTCGCTTCAACATCGACCTCACCTCGATGGAATTGGGGGTGGCGGCGGGAATGAACCCGCCGCCGGACTTTTTTGATTAGTAGTTCGAGGTCAGCTGAACGCAGGTCTCGGTCTCGGTGTTGTACATGCCGCACTCGAGATCTTTCCAATCCGAGGTGAGCACAGCCGATTCCGGGAGGAAGTCGGTCCAGGCGTCGCCCGGCACTTCTTCGGTCTGGCTGATGATGTCGAATTGACCATCTGCCAGAATTTCACCGATCAGCACCGGCTTCGAGAGGTGGTGGTTCACGCCCATCACGGCGGTGCCGCCGGTCAGGTTCGGGAATTCCTGGCCCCACATCGCTTCGCGCACGGCGTCGACGTCGGTGGTTTCGGCTGCGGTGACAGCGTTCACCCACATATTGAAGCCGATGTAGTGGGCTTCCATCGGGTCGTTGGTCACCCGAGCTTCGTCACCGATGAAGGCGTGCCAGTCGGCGATGAACTCGGCGTTGGCTTCGGTGTCGGCGGACATGAAGTAGTTCCATGCTGCGAGGTGGCCGACGAGGTTCGAGGTGTCGAGACCCGAAAGCTCTTCTTCACCGACCGAGAAGGCCACGACCGGGATGTCGTCGGCCGAGATGCCGGCAGCGGCGAGTTCTTTGTAGAAGCCGATGTTGGCGTCGCCGTTGATCGTCGAGATCACGCCAACTTTCTTGCCGTCCGCGCCCAGCGCGACGACGTCAGCGACGATCTTGGACCAGTCGGAGTGACCGAAGGGGGTGTAGTTGACGAAGATGTCTTCTTCGGCGATGCCCTTATCCTTCAGGTAGCTTTCCAGAATGTTGTTCGTGGTGCGCGGATAGACATAGTCGGTGCCGAGCAGCGCGAATTTTTCCACGCCGAGTTCGTCGAGGAAGTAATCGGTCGCCGGGATCGCCTGCTGGTTCGGGGCGGCGCCGGTGTAGAACACGTTCTTGGACGATTCTTCGCCTTCGTACTGCACCGGGTAGAACAGCAGACCGTTGAGTTCTTCAATGACCGGCAGAACCGATTTACGCGACACCGAGGTCCAGTTGCCGAACATCACGTCGACTTCGTGAACGGTCAGCAGTTCGCGGGCCTTTTCGGCAAACAGCGGCCAGTCGGAGGCCGGGTCGACGACGACAGCTTCGAGATCACAGCCCAGAAGGCCACCGGCCTCGTTCTGCTTTTCGACGAGCATCAGCATCGTGTCTTTGAGGGTGGTTTCCGAGATGGCCATCGTGCCGGACAGCGAGTGCAGCACGCCAACCTTGATCGGGCAATCCTGGGCCATGGCAGCGGTCGACAGTGCGAGCGTGGCAGCGCCGCCGGCAAGAACGGATTTCATGAATTTCATAAGACTCTCCCAAGCAGGGACGTCCGGTCGCACTTGCCCAAAAGGCAACGGCTCCCCATGTCTGTCCCCGCAACTTCGTTGCATCCGTGTGGCGGCCTCCGGTTGCAAATGGTGGGCCGTCACACACCCCCTGACGCGATGTCCCCGCGTGACTTGGGCATGCATACCTTTTGAGCAGGCGCGGTTCGGAGCAAATTTTCCACGCAGATTTGCGCGGCTCTCGGCCCTGTGGCTCAAAGATTTAGCGATATTGGAACGTGCCGATTAATTTTTAGGCACCTATTCGGTGCAAATGGCCGCCCCGACGTAAACTTTTCTCATCCGGGCGACTCAGGAATGTCATCCGAACCTGTCGCGCCGGGGTCAGTCGCACGGGTGTTCCGGGCTGCCGACAGCGTCAGACGGACAGGCCGCTCGCCCGTTTGACGGATTTCAAAACCACGTTGGTCTGCGCCGCGCGCACCGCGCTTTGGCGGAACAGGAACTCTTCGAGGAAGCGGTTGTAGGTCGCGATATCCTCACACACCACGCGCATGTGGTAATCGGCATCGCCCGTGGTCGCCCAGCATTCCTGCACTTCGGTCCGCGTTTCGAGCGCCCGGATGAAATCGGCAACCTCGTTCGGGTCGTGGCGGATGAGTTGAACCTCGACGATGGCCTGAAACCTCAGCCCCAACCGCTCCTGATCCACGACCACACCGTATCGCGCGATCACCCCCGCTTCTTCCAGCGCCTTGACCCGCCGCCAGCAAGCCGAGGTCGACATCCCCGCCTGCTCGGCAAGGTCGGCGTTTGACATGCGCGAGTCGGATTGGAGAAGGGAAACGATCTTACGATCCCGCTCATCTATCGAAATATGGTTATCCATGCCGATGAGATAGCTATTCTTGAAACCGTTTGCCAGAAATTCGTTATGCCGCGCTAAATCTGGAACAGGAATCCACGCAGGCCGCGTTATCCTCATGTCGAACAGGAGGACCGCAAGCCATGTTGCACGCGCCAGCGACCACGCCCGACTACAAGCTCACCGACCGCTATGACCTGACCGAGGGCCGGGTTTTTCTGACCGGCACGCAGGCGCTCGTCCGCGTCATGCTGGATCAGGCGCGACGCGATCACGCTGCCGGGCGGAACACCGCAGGCTTCGTGTCGGGCTATCGCGGCTCGCCGCTGGGCGGTCTGGACCTCGAGCTGTGGAAAACCCGCAAACGGCTGGATCAGGACAAGATCACGTTTATGCCCGCCGTGAACGAGGATCTGGGCGCGACCGCCGTTCTGGGCAGCCAGCAGGCGACGCTACACCCGGATTGCGAGGTCGAGGGTGTGTTCGGCATGTGGTACGGCAAGGGCCCCGGCGTCGATCGCTCCGGCGATGCGCTGCGCCACGGCAACGCTTACGGCACCGATCCCAAGGGCGGCGTGCTGGTCGTGGCCGGTGACGATCACGGCTGCGTCTCGTCCTCGATGCCCCACCAGTCGGACGCGGTGTTCCTTGCGTGGTTCATGCCGGTGCTGAACCCGGCCTCGGTCGAAGAATACCTGACCTTTGGCGAGTACGGCTTTGCCCTCAGCCGCTATTCGTCCACATGGGTCGGGTTCAAGGCGATCTCGGAAACCGTGGAATCCGGCCGCTCGGTCGAACTTCACGACGACCGCACCTTCGTCTATCCGGAGCGCGAGGATTATCCGGGCGGCATCCACATCCGCCGGAGCGACCCGCCCTCGACCGAGATCGAGGTGCGCATGGGCGCCAAGTTGCGCGCGGTCGAGGCGTTCGTGGAAGCCAACCCCATCGACCGGGCGATCTACGGCCTGCCCGACGCGCCCTATGGCATCGTGACCACCGGCAAAGGCCACCTCGACACGCTCGAGGCGCTGCGCCTTCTGGGTCTGGACGAAGCCAAGTGCCGCGCGCTCGGCATCGACATCTACAAGGTCGGCATGGTCTGGCCGCTGGCCCGGCGCGATGCGCTGAATTTCGTGTCCGGCAAGAAAGAAGTTCTGGTCATCGAGGAAAAGCGCGGGATCATCGAGAGCCAGTTCAAGGAGTATTTCTACGACTGGCCCGGCACCAAGCCCGAGAAGATGGTCGGCAAACACGACGCGGCGGCTGAGAACGATCTCGTGCCTTGGACGGGCGAGCTTTCGGCCCGCCAGTTGGCCCCGATCATCGCTGCGCGTCTCGACGCGTTCTTCCCCGGCGAAAACCTGATTGAAAAGGCGCGTGCGCTCACGGCCGAAGAGCCGCCGATCCTGAACACCCCCGGCGCGACCCGGACGCCTTATTTCTGCTCCGGCTGCCCGCACAACTCGTCCACCGTCGTGCCCGAGGGGTCGACCGCGGGGGCGGGCATCGGCTGCCACGTGATGGCAAGCTGGATGGACCGCGACACCGCCGGTTTCGCCCAGATGGGGGGCGAGGGCGTGCCGTGGTCGGTCGCGTCCAAGTGGAACGGGGGTAAGCACCAGTTCCAGAACCTCGGCGAAGGCACGTGGTATCACTCCGGCTCGCTCGCGATCCGGCAAGCGGTCGCGGCGGGTGCCAACATCACCTACAAGGTGCTCTACAACGACGCGGTCGCCATGACCGGCGGCCAACCCGTCGACGGGCCGGTGAGCGTTCAGAACATCGCGTGGTCGTCGCGCGCCGAGGGCGTGCAGCGCATCGCGCTGGTGTCCGACAACATCGGCAAATTCTCGAAATCCGAGTTCCCGCCCGAAACCAGCTTCCACGACCGCGACCAGATGGACACGATCCAGCGGGAGCTGCGCGAGGTGAAGGGCGTCTCGCTCCTGATTTACGAACAGACCTGCGCGACCGAGAAGCGCCGCCGCCGCAAGCGCGGCACGATGGAGGACCCGAAGCGCTTCGCCTATATCAACCCGCTGGTGTGTGAGGGCTGCGGCGATTGTTCGGTGGAATCCAACTGCCTTTCCGTCGAGCCGCGCGAAACCAAGTTCGGGCGCAAGCGCAAGATCAACCTGTCGACCTGCAACAAGGACTTCTCCTGCCTCGACGGGTTCTGCCCGTCCTTCGTCACCGTCGAAGGCGGCGAGCGCGCCAAGCGGGCCGAGGCCCAACTGGACGTGAACGGCTTGGTCGCGGACATTCCCGCCCCCACCCTGCCCGCGCTCGACGATCCGTTCGATCTGCTCGTGACCGGCGTGGGCGGCACGGGCGTCGTCACCGTGGGCGCGGTCATCACGATGGCGGCGCATCTGTCGGGGCTCGGCTCGTCCGTGCTCGACTTCACAGGCTTCGCGCAGAAGTTCGGCACCGTCCTGAGCTATATCCGCCTCGGCGCCTCGCCCGCCGACGTGCATCAGGTGCGGATCGGTGATGGCGCGGCGGATGCGGTGATCGGCTGCGACGTGGTCGTATCCTCCTCGCCCAAAGCCTCGGCGCATTACCGCAAGGGCACCAAAGTCGCGCTCAACACCGCTGAAATGCCCACGGGCGACATCGTTCTGCGGCGCGATGCCGACCTGATGGTCAAGGTGCGCGAAGGGTCCATCCGCAAGGCGGTGGGCGCCGATAACCTGACCGCGCTGGATGCCAATACGCTGTCCGAGAAACTGCTTGGCGATCAGGTGTTCGCAAACACGATCATGATGGGCTTCGCGTGGCAGAAGGGTCTGATCCCCGTCGACCTCTGGGCGCTGGACCGCGCGATTGAACTCAACGGCGTAGCGATCGAGGGCAACAAGCGCGCCTTCGCCATCGGTCGGATCATGGCCCACGCGCCGGAGAGCATCCTCGGCGGTCTCGACCTCCCGGAAGATCGCGAACCGACGCTGGACGAGATCATCGACGAGCGCGCGAGTTTCCTGATCGGCTACCAGAACGAGGGCTATGCCCAGCGCTACCGCGATCGGATGGCCGCCTTCCGCGCTGCTTTGCCTGAAGGGACCGAGGCACCGCTCGCCACACAGGCCGCCAAGTCGCTGTTCAAGGTGATGGCCTATAAGGACGAATACGAGGTCGCGCGCCTGCACACAGGCATGGGGTTCGAGGACGAGCTGAAGGAAGCATTCTCGGGCGACTACAAGGTGCACTACCACATGGCCCCGCCGCTCCTGCCGCTCGGCAAGGATGAACGCGGGCGGCCCAACAAGGTCGAGCTTGGCCAGTGGATGCGCCCGGCGCTCGGGATGATGGCAAAACTCAAGGGGCTGCGCGGCACACCGCTCGACATCTTCGGCTACGGCGAAGAGCGCCGCATGCAGCGTGAGATGATCGGCTGGTTCGAGGGGGTGATGAGCGACGTCGCCACCAAAGCCACACCTGAGAACGCGCAGGCCTGCACCGATATCCTCGCCGCCCCGATGGAAATGCGCGGGTACGGCCCGGTCTGGGAGGACGCGGTGAAGGTCGAGAAGCCCAAGGCCGAAGCACGGCTCGCCGCGCTCGCCTGAACTCAGACCGGATGAAAGAACGGCGGGTCGATCTACGGGTCGGCCCGTTTTGCGTCCGTGTCATGGTGCATTCGCGCACAATCCCGATACAATTACTCAGGTATTGCCCGGCGCCGATCCCGCGCCTATCTTCTCCTCGCTACAAAGGAGAGAAGACATGCAAAGCGCTGAAGCGTACTGGCCGACCGAGAACGGCTCGAAATACCTGCAACAACTGTGCAAGCACTTCGGTCACAAGATCGAGGCGGAGTTCACGCCGACCGACGGCACGATCCATTTCCCCTTCGGCCCCGTGGTGCTCAAGGCAGATGGGGCCGGGCTCTGGATCAAGGTCGTGGGCGAGGATGACGAAACCGTCACGCGTGCCAAGGATGTCGTGGACCGGCACCTCGAACGCTTCGCCTTTCGCGAAGAGTTCAAGCACATGCCGTGGGCGGCCTGACCGCTACCGAGACTGGATCGGGACCGTGAAGGAAAACGGCCCCGACCCGAGCCCGGCCGGCGCGGGCGAAAACCGCCCCGCCGTCCTGACCGCCTGAAGCGCGAGACGGTCAATGTTGGGGTTGCCGGACGACTGCGCCAGCGCGACGCCCGCCAAAGCCCCGTTTGCAGCAACCGTCAGACGGACGATGGCCGTACCACGCCCTGCCCCACGCGGCGCGCGGCGCGCGATGGCGCCCTGAATCTGCCCGCCCCACTGAGACATGAGCGTGCGCTTGGTCGCCGCGCTGACCGTCGCCGTCGCCTGCGATTGACGGGCTTGCCCGGCATTGCCCCCCTGCCCCTGCCCTTGCGCCCGCTGCTCGGCCTGCGCTTGCGAGGCCTGACTTGCGACCTGAGCGGGCTCACGCCGCGGTTCAGGCTCAGGCTCGGGCCTGCGCTGTGGGCGGGGTGAGGTGTCGGGCGCATGGCGCGGCGCCGGGGCCGCTGTGTCGGTCTCGGGCAGCGCCGACATCGTCGGTGCGGTCGGAGTCATCGGCAAAGGACGGGCTGTCGGCGTGGGCTCGCTGGGCGCGGTCGGTTGCACCGGGGCGGTCATCTCGGGCGGCGCGGCAACCTCGGGCGTTTCGACCGCGACCTCGGGCGGTGCCTCCCACCGTTCGACCATCTGCTCGACCGAGGCCGACGAGGCGGCGACCGAGACGACAGCTTCCCCGGACGCGCCCGAACCTTCTTCCCCAACCATCGCGGGCAGGGGAACGAGGAACAGGGCGATCACTGTCGTCACCGCCGAAAGCGCCAGAATTTCCGCTCCGTCCCGCATGTCAGGGCTCCACGATCAGGTCCAAGGGCGCGTCGCTCACTGCCGAAATGTCACGCAGCGCACGCGCGAAATCAGCACCGTCGAGCGCGCGGTCCACGCGCAGGGTCAGGGGGCTGTCGATGTCGGCCAGACGCGCGACGGCCTCTTCCCCGGTCAATCCGTCGAAATGGAGCGTGCCGTCCGCGCCGATCACCACAGTATCCGGCCCCGCATCGACCTCGCCCCCGTCGGCGGTCGGCACCTCGACCTCGACAGGAAGCGGCGGCGCGATCCGGGCCGAGATGAGGAAGAACACCAACAGAAGGAACACCACGTTGATCATGGCGATCACGTTCTCGGCCGGTCTGCGCGGCGGGCGGGGGACGGCGATCTGCATCAGTCCACCAGCACCAAACCGGGGTATCCGGCGGCGGCAAGAACCTGCATCACATCGACCACCCGCTGCACGTCCGCGCCCTCCCGCGCGCGTAGAACGATGGTGTCCTCCGGCGATTGCATCAGACGCTCGAGCTGCACCGCGAGCGTATCCTCGAAAATGTCGCTGCCATTCAGGAGCACGCCTTCTGGCAACACGTCGACCAGACGCGGCGGGCCCTCATACGTGCCGTCCGCCCCGGTCGCACCGCTGATCGGGATCGCGCCCTCGGCCCCGAAGCGCGAGGCGAGCATGAAGAACACCAAGAGCAGGAAAACCACGTCGATCATCGGCGTGAGGCTCGGGCGCCGCGAGCGGCGCGGTGTGGCAATCGACAGGGTCGTCATTCGGCGGCCTTCAGGACCTGCTGCGCGTCCTCCGGTTCAGGCGACAGGAGGAGCCTTGTCACCATATCCTCGATCCGGCCCTGTGCTCGGTCGGCAATGCTTTCGAACCACGTCAGGGCGGCGGAGGCGGGGATCGCGACCGCCATACCGGCAGCGGTGGTCAGAAGCGCCTCCCAGATCCCGCCCGCGAGGTCGGAGGGGTCGGCGCGGCTTCCTGCGGCTTCGAGTGCCTGAAACGCGGCAACCATGCCCAGAACCGTACCGAGCAGACCGACGAGCGGCGCGATGGTCGCCACGAGTTCCAGCGCGCGCAGACCCTTGCGTTGGCGAAAGAGCTCGCCCGCCGCGACGCGCGAAACCTCTTCGCGGCGCGTGTCCGGAGTCATGTGATCGCTCGCGATGCCGTCCATCGCGGCCCGGACCGGCACCGCATAGACACCGTTGCGACCATCGACCAGACGGCGTGCTTCGGCGCGGTCACCCGCCTGCCACATCCGCACGGCGCGTTCGGTCCGTCCCGGTCGCCACGTTCCGGACAGTCCCAGGCGCAGCACTTTCCATAGGATCAGCCCCGCCGTGATGACAGCCAGCCCGGCGATCACCCAAATGGCGATGCCGCCCATCTCCATGAATCCGAGGATCGCGTTCCATCTGTCCTGCATAGCGTCTTTCCCTTACGCCTGCGCGGCCTGCGGCAGAACGAAGGTCCCACCCGGCGGCGCCGTGTTCACCTGCACCCGGCAGCCATAGGCACCGGACAGCGTTTCATTGGTCAGAACCTCGTCCACCGGCCCCTGCCGCACGACGAGCCCCCCGGCCATGAGCGCGACGGAATCCGCGAACATGGCGGTGAGGTTCAGATCGTGCATGACGGCGACGACACCGCCGCCTTCGGCCGCGAAGGTCCGCGCGATCTCCATCACTTCGAGCTGGTGCGCGATGTCGAGGCTCGACACCGGTTCATCGAGGATCAGCCAGCGCGCGACACCCGCATCCATCGGCCGCCAGACCTGCGTGAGAACGCGAGCCAGTTGCACCCGCTGCTGCTCGCCGCCCGACAGGGCGTGATAGGGGCGCGCGGCATAGTGAGTGAGCCCGACCCGACCCAGCGCGGCTTCGGTCAGATCCGGTGCCCCGCCCCCGATCCGCACCACCTCTGAGACGGTGAACGGAAAGGCGACGCTGGTGAACTGGGCCAGCACGGCGCGGCGCGCGGCCAGCTCCCACGGTTTCGCCTGCGCCAGATCGAGCACGCCCATCCGCGCCTCGCCGTCATAGTCCTGCGCCCCGGTGAGGGCCGCGAGCAGCGTGGATTTGCCGGAGCCGTTCGGGCCGACGATGGCCGTCACCTCACCCGGCTGCGCCACGAAATCGACGCCCCGCAGAATTTCGGTCCCGTCGATCGAGACGCGCAGATTGGTTGCCGTCAGCATGTCAGACCCCCGCAAAACCACGGCGCTTCAGAAGCACCCAGAGGAAGAATGGCCCGCCGATCAGCGCCATGATGATCCCGATGGGAAGCTCGGCAGGGGCGACGATCACGCGGGAGATCATGTCGGCCAGCAACAGGATCGTCGCACCCAAGAGCGCGGAGTTGATGATGAGCGGCCCGTGCGCGGGCCCCGTCAGCAGACGCAGCAGGTGCGGCACGACGATGCCCACGAAGCCGATCCCACCGGACACGGCCACCGCCGCGCCCACCGACGCCGCGACGATCACGACGGCGATGCGCTTCATCCGCTGAATGTCGATGCCCATATGCCGCGCGGCGACCTCGCCCAGTGCAAGCGTGTCGAGACTGCGCGCCAGAAGCGGCGCGCCGACGATGCCCAGCACCATGAGCGGCATGGCGACGAGCAGTTTCGACCACGTGGCACCGGCGAGCGAACCGAGACCCCAGAAGGTCAGGTCGCGCAACTGCGTGTCGTCGGCCATGTAGACCATCACACCGGACAGCGCCCCCACGAGTGCGGCAAGCGCGATGCCTGCGAGCAGCATGGTGGCGACCGAGGTTTGCCCGTTCTTCGTGGCGACCGTGTAGAGCAGGATGACCGAGATGCCGCCGCCCACGAAGGCCGCGACCGGGACGAGGGCGTAGCCCAACGCAGCGCCCAAAGCAGGCGGCAAGAGACCTCCCAAAACGATCGCCATGATCGCGCCGAGCCCCGCGCCCGCCGACACACCGACGATGCCGGGGTCGGCCAGCGGATTGCGAAAGAGACCTTGCATGACCACACCGGCGACGGCGAGCGCAGCGCCGACGAGCGCGCCCATCGCCAGACGCGGCAGACGGATGTCGAGGATCACGACCCGCGCCGCCGTGTCGACCGGCTCGCCCGCGAGGAGCGCGCCGACCACCGCGAAGGGCGAGATGCCCGTCGCGCCGACGAACAGGCTGGTGACGCTGACGATCGCCAGAAGCACTGTGAGCGCCACAGTCGTGCGCCGGGCGAACCGGGTCCGGTCGCCCAAGGACGCTGTTCCGATATCGGTCATCGCGACCATGTCAGCCCTCGCCCGGATGCAGGTCTGCTGCGAGTTGCGAGACGGCTTCACCCAGACGCGGGCCGAAACCGAGCAGCAGAAGCCCGTCCATACGGATGATCCGCTCGTTCTGGGCCGCAGGCGTCGCAGCAAAGGCTGGGTGCGCCATCAGATCGGCATTCGCCGCCGCATGGTCACCTTCTCGGTCCATCATCAGGACCACGTCCGGCGCGGCCGCCATGACCGCCTCGTCCGAGATCTGCTTGTAGCCCTCGTATCCGTCGAGCGCGTTGACCCCGCCCGCCAGTTCGATGATCGCCTCGGCCGACGTGTCGGCACCCGCCGCCATCACCCGGCCACTGGCAAGCGACAGAACGAACAGCACACGCGGGCGTTCGCTTCCGATTGCGGCGCGGGCCGCGTCGATCTCGGCCTGCACCGAGGCGGCGAGGTCGGCGCCTTTTTCCGGCACGCCCAGCGCGTCGGCCACGGTCGCGATCTTCAGCGCGACAGCTTCGGGCGTATAACCCTCGGCCACCTCGACCATCGGGATCGCGGCGTCGCGCAACAGGTCCATCGTCTCGATCGGGCCTGCGCCCGCTTCGGTCAGGATCAGGTCGGGGGCCACCGACAGCACGCCCTCGGGCGAAAGCTGGCGGACATAGCCTACGTCAGGGAGCGCCTCGGCCTCGACCGGGAAGGTCGAAGTGGTGTCGCGCGCGACGAGGCGGTCGCCTTCGCCGAGCGCATAGACGATTTCCGTCACCGAGCCGCCGATGGACACGACGCGTTCGGCAAGCAGGGCACTCGGCGCAAGCACGAGCGCCGCAAACGGGAGTGCTTTCAGAAATGTCATGCCGACACCTCCGCCCCTTCGAGATCGCGCACCATCACGTCATAGTCGGCCACGCGGTCGATGCCCTTGGCGCGCATCCCGAAGATCTGGAGGATGATCGCGCCGTCCTTGTCGAAGGCTTCGACTGACAGAGCCTCACCCCGACGCGTGGGTTTGCGCACCTCATAGACCTCGGCGATGTGGTCCGACCGCAGGTGCAGGTTGAATCCCGGGTCCATCACGTTGTTCCACGGCCCCATGCGCTTGAGCGTGTTGATCTCGCCGGAGTGGATCTGAATGCAGCCGTGGTTACCGACGAAGATCATGACCGGAACGTCGGACTCGCCGAGCCTGTCGAGCAGCGTATCGACGGCCCCGTCGGACAGGCGGCGCACATAGGGCGCACCGGCGACGCGGTAAGCGCCGAGACGGTTCATCTTGAGCCGGCTGGTCAGGGTCATGAACTGGTGGGTGTCGGTCATCGCATCCCACGCGGCACGAAGCTCGTCGGCCTTTTCGGGGCGCTCCTGCGCGGCGGACGGTGCGACACGGGCTGCGACCTCGGGGCGGTCGATCTGATCCGGCAGTGCCAGCGTTTCGATCAGCGTCGCCCACTGATCGTGGTTCGAGGCCTCGCGCAGGTGGATTTTGTGGACGGCATCGCCTGCCGCGTCGAACACCTGCACCGAGCGGCGCGGCCCGTTCTCGCCCACGATTTCGACCGCATAGGCATGGACCCAGTGCTTGGGAAAGATGCGCAGGTCGATGTTCTCGGTCAGCACCATCGAGGCATGGGCGCCCGACTGATAGTTGTCGTAGACACCAACTTTTTCGTGCACGACCGACGGCGTGCGGGTCAGCGCCATGACTTCACCTAACGCCGGGACCATCCCCATGATGTCATCCGGATTGGCACTGATCGCGGTGGTCCCGTGACCCACATTGGCGGCCACCAGTTCCGCCTCGGAAATCCCGATTTTCTCAGCCAGGTCGCGCGCCCGCAGACCCCGATTCTCAGCCACGGCAGCACGAATGTCACGCGCCGACAGGGAAGCCGTCTCCGCCATGCGGATGCTCCTTTTAGATCATGATATGAATGGTTTGCCTGGCTACGCTGTGGCCGAATTGCCGCGCTTCGCTGGGGTATCGAACCAATTGGCTCGAATTGTTGACTAAATTACTCAGCTAAAATACGAGATGCAAGTCCTTTGCGGCACTGCCGCGAAGATCGGGCCTGACCGGCCCCGCCAGCCCCGCGATCAGCGAGCCAGCCAGCCTCAAAAAATACATGGAAGGGATAACCATGAACGCGCATGTCCGCTTGCGCGCGACGCTGCTTGCCAGTGTCGCCACATGTGTCTCGCTGCCCGCGCTGGCGCAGGAGACATTCGAACTCGACACCGTGCTCCTCGCCGAATCCAAGCGCGAAGTGCAGACCGACACCGCCATCGCCGAGACCGAGATCGACCGTGAGGAAATGGACGACCGTCAGGCCGGCACGATCGCGGAACTCGTGGAGACCGTGCCCGGCGTGAACCTCATCAACGGCAACACGCCGCAGGGTTCGGGCATCAACATCCGCGGCTTCGGCGCGAACGGCACCTACGGCACCGACCAGAAGGTTGCGATCCAGCTGGACGGCGCGAACGTGGGGTCGGAAGAACTCTACCGGATCGGCACGCAGCTTTACACCGACCCGGAGCTTTACAAGACCGTCAGCGTCATTCGCGGCATCGCGGGTACGTTCGAATACGGCTCCGGCATCATCGGGGGTCTGATCCGCGCCGAGACCAAAGACGCCATCGACATCACCGGTGGCGAGACCGGGTTCAACCTGCGCCAGACGCTGCAGTACGGCACCAACGGGTCGCAACTCGCCTCGTCGACAATCGTCGCATGGCAGCCGACCGAGAACTTCGGCGTCATCGGCAACTACACCTACCGGATGCAGGACATCCCGGTTGACGGGAACGGCGCGCCGATCACGACGCAAGGATACAGCCTGCCCAGCTACAATGTCGGCATGCTCTATACCTTCGGGAACTCGAACGAGCACTCGATCCGCGCGACCTATTCCGACACGAACTCGACCGAGCTGGACACGCCTTACGACTCGTTCACGAACACCGGCGGAATGTTCGGCAACGTCGACCGGACGGTCCATTCGCGCACGGCAACGCTGAGCTACGAATACGATTCGCCGACCACGGACCTGATCAACTTCTCGGCCAACCTGTCCTATGCGGATCAGCAGATCGACAGCGCCTATGTGCCCGGTTCGTCGCCGCTCGAGGGTACGCCGACCTTCCCCTTCCTGCAGCCGCTGGTCGATGCAGACCACCGCTACCAGACCACGAAGCTCACGCTGAAGAACCAGTCGCTGTTTGCGACCGGTGTCATCCAGCACGATCTGCGCATCGGTGCCGAGTACATTTTCAAGGAACGTCTCGACGCGTCCTCTGCACCCGGTGGCACGGATCGTCGTCTTGCTGTTTTCGCCGTCGACGACATGACCTGGGGCGGCCTGACCTTTACCCCCGCCGTGCGTTACGAGACGCAGCGCGTGGGCGGCCCGGCCTATGCCTATTACAACAACGATGCGTTCATGGGCGGCGCCACGGCACGCTATGAATTCGGCGCTTCGGGCTTCGCTGTCTTCGCTTCGGCGGCCTACACCGAGAACCTGCCGATCATGGATGACCTGACCGACCCGGCCTATATGAGCCAGTCGGAAAAGGCCTTGAGCTTCGAGGCAGGCGTATCGTTCGACCGCGGTTCGGTCTTTCAGAACGGCGACCAGCTGAGCCTCAAGGCGAACGTCTATCGCACGAACGTGCGTGACATCACCTCCTACACCACCCCGATGGGTGCGCCGATCACGAACGCGATGTTCACCGGTGTGGAACTCGAGGGGTCGTACTCGATGGCCAGCGGGTTCTATACGGACGTGAACGCCAACTTCTCGCGCGGGACGGACACGACCCCGGGCGCGGGCGGCAACTGGGCTGGCACGCCCGCTGACCAGCTTCGCGTCACGGTCGGTAAGCGTTGGGGCGAAGAATACGATCTGAGCTGGGAAGCGGTCTATGACCTCGCGATGAACCGTTCGGCAACGCCGACGCCGTCTTCGCTGGTCCATAACGTGCGCGCGACCTATGCGCCTCAGGACGGGTTCTTTGACGGGGCCGAGTTCCGCCTCGGTGTCGAGAACGTGTTCGACCTGAACTACACCCCGCACCTCGCCACCCGCGCGGCGCCGGGCCGGACGTTCAAGTTCACGATCGCCAAGACGTTCTGATCCCGAATGACATCGACGAAAGCGCCCCCGGTTCCGGGGGCGTTTTTTTATGCCTCGCCTGCGAACCCGATCCGGACACAGACGCCATCGTCATGCCCCGGGCGCGGCGACTGGATCGTTAGCGTGCTGCCCGTTCGTTCGGCAATCGTCGAGACGATGTCCAGACCAAGCCCCGAACCGTCGCGCCCTCCCCGTGCGAAACGCGAGAGCATCGCGTCGATCTGTTCGGGTGTCAGCACATCCCCAGCATTGCTGACCGCAAGCATGCCCGCCGCTGTCAGATCGACCTGAACCGAGGCCCCTTCTTGCCCGTGCTTCAAGGCATTCTCGATCAAGTTGCGGCATAGAATGGCGACCACATCGGGGTCGAGCGTCGACATCACCGGCGCGTCTGGCAGGTTCAGTTCAATCCGGCCGCCCCCGGCGCGGGCGAGGTCATCGGTGATGATCCGCACGACATCCCTAAGGTCCGAGGCCTGATCGACATGCAGCCGCGCGCCTTCGGCGCGGGCCAGTTGCATGAGCCGTTCGGTGCGCCGCGTCAGGCGTTTCAATGTGGCCTGAATGTCTTCGGCGCGGGCTGCCACGGCCGGATGGTCGGTTTCGGCCACCAGCCGCTGCGCCTGTGCGATGGCCCCGGCGAGGGGCGTGCGAAGTTCATGCGCGGCATTGGCGGTGAAACTACGCTCGGCGGTGAACGCCTCTTCCAACCGGACCAGCAGTCCGTTGAGGGTCTCGGCCAGCGGCTTCAACTCGCTCGGCAGGCCCTCGGTCGAAACCGCCGAGAAATCGCGCGCGCCACGGGCTGCGAGGCTGTCGCGAAACCGTCGCAGAGGATCGACGCTGAGCCGAACGGCGAACAGGATCGCGAGGATCACGGCGGGGACGAGCAGAAACAGCGGCATGGCGAGGGCCATCTGGCTTTCGCGCACGACCTCGCGCCGATGGTCCAGCGGTTCGGCCACGCTGATCCGAATGGTGCCCTGCAACGCGTCCTCGTTGTAAATCCGATGGGTGGCGGTCTCACGAAACCCTGCGCTGTCGTATGGCGGGAAATTGGCCGGATCGGCGGAATGGGACTGGAGCAGAACCCGCCCCTCATCGTCGCGCACGATGTAGGTGAAGAACTCGGCATGCGACTCGACCCGCCCGAGGCGTTGGTTGATGCCCTGTTCCTGCCGACCGACGATATCCACGACGGCGAGCGGCAGGATGCGCTGCGCGGTTTCCTCAAGGGCACTGTCGTAAATCTCACCGACTTCGTGCCGCAGGTTCAGCGTCGTCACCGTTGCGGCGATCACCCAAGCCAGCGCCACGATGAGCCCCAGCGCCAGAACCAGACGCCATTGCAGACTGGCGACGCGCCTCATGCCGGGCCGAGCCGGTAGCCCAGACCACGCTCGGTCTTGATGACTTCGGCCCCGAGTTTCTTGCGCAGGCGGCTGACATGCGCCTCGATCGTGTTGCTCTCGAACTCGCTGCCGAATTCGTAGAGCTTGTCCTCGAGTTGCGCCTTGGACAGAAGCTGGCCGGGGCGGGTGAGCAGGGCCTCGAACATCGCCCATTCGCGGGCCGTCAGGCTGACCGGGCGCCCGCCGCGCGTGACCTGCCGCGCGGCCAGATCGACCTCGATCTCGCCATGCGTGACCAGCGGGTTGGGATTGCCCGCGTAACGCCGTGCGACCGACCCGATCCGTGCGGACAGCTCGGCAAGGTCGAAGGGTTTCACGAGGTAATCGTCAGCGCCCGCGTTCAGCCCCTCGATCCGGTCGGACAACTGATCGAGGGCGGTGAGGATCATCACGGGTGTCACGTCACCGCGTTTGCGAAGCTCGCGCAGGAACGGCACGCCGCGCCCGTCGGGCAACATCAGGTCCAGCAGGATCAGATCGTACCCGGCCCCGTTCAAGGCCACTTTCGCCTCGTCCAGCCGTGTGACCCAGTCGACCGACTGACCGTCGGCCGCGATCTGGTCGCGCACCGCGGTGCCCAAAACCGTGTCATCTTCGATGAGCAGGATACGCATGGCGACCTCCGAACCGCGACTTTCGCGGACACCTTACACATAGCCGCCTGACGCGGGGCTGACAAAGCCCTCGCCATCGCGTCAGGTTCGCGTCAGGTTCGCTGTTTAAACATGCATCGTCCCAACTGGAGTTTCCTGTGAAAGCCACCCTGACGCTTCTCGCCGCTCTCGCGTTTGCGCCGATGACCGCGCAGGCGGACGATGACGATTGTTTTGTGCCGATGACCGACTGGCAGCCCCGTGACGTGGTCGCCGAGCACGCTCGCCAAAATGGGTGGACGGCCCGGCGCATCAAGGTCGACGACGGCTGTTACGAGATCGAAGGATTTGACACCGATGGGCGCGAGATCGAGGTGAAGCTGCATCCCCAATCGCTCGAGATCGTCGAGTTCGAATATGAGGACGACGATGACGACGACCATCGCGACCGTCGGCACGATCGGAACGATGACGACGACTGAGGTCCGCCCCCACTTGCCTGCAACGCCGAACGTCCCTTCGGCACCCTGCCCCGCCCTTCACAAGGCGGGGCTTTTTGTCCGCTCTCCAGAACCTGACGCCAAGCTGACGACATTTCTTCGGACGCGTCAGGAAGCGATCAGACACGGCCAACATCTTGGGTCCAGTCCAAACGAAAAGGAGACACCCAATGCTGAAACCGATTCTTGCCGTCACCGCCCTCGCCGCGATCCCAGCCGGTATCGCGCTTGCCGACGGGAAAGACTACCGTGGCTCACTCAAAGACGCCCAGCCGATGTCCGCCGTGCTGCAACTCGCCGAAGAAAACGGCTGGATGGTTCGCGAGCTCGACATGGACGACGGCTTTTACGAAGTCGAAGCGCGCAACGCCGAAGGTCGGATGATCGAAGTGAAACTCCACCCCGAGACGCTTCAGATCGTCGAGCACGAATACGACGACGATGATGACGACGATTGGCACGGTAACGCGAACAACCCGGCCCGTGCGGGAACGGCGGAACCGCCGCAGAACGGTCTCTTCGCCCCCGGCGCCGCGCCGCAGGTTGAGGTGAAGTGACGAAACGTCGCGGCGGAGTACGCTCCGCCGCGCGTTTGAGCTTTCGGACTTCAAACTGGATTGCCCATCATGAAAAGCCTTATTGCCGCTCTCACCCTCACCACGGCGCTGACCGCCCCCGGACTTGTCTCGGCCGAGCCGGTGACGTTCACCACCACGCTTAAGGATTATGGCGGTCGCGGCGCCTATGTCGCGCTCTACGTCACCGACGAAACCGGCGCCTATGCGGGCAGCCTCTGGATGGCTGGCGGCAAGTCGAAATACTACAAGCACCTGTCCGACTGGTATCGGATGACCGGCGGGGACAGTGGTGAAGTGAACGGGATCTCGGGTGCGAGCGTGGGGTCAGGCCGCACGCTCGAGATCACCCTCGATCTGTCCGACGCGCTGTTCGATGCCGGCTACACGCTTCACGTCGATGCCTCGGTCGAAGATTTTCGGGACAGCCCCAACGACGCTTCGGTGCCGCTGACGCGTGACGCGGCGAACACGCCGGTCGCCGGTCGGATGTACGTGTCGAGCCTCAGCTACAGTATGTGAGGCGCGCAGCATGTTCCGCACGATCCATAGGTGGCCCGGCCTCCTCGCCCTCGCGTTCATTACCGTCCTCGCCCTGAGCGGCGCGGTCCTCTCGGTGTTCCCCGCGGCCGAAAGCCTGAGCGCACCCAAGGACGTGTCCGGTCAGAGCGTGGCCGAGCTGACCAGCCGGATCCAAGCGCAGATACCGGGCGTCGAGCAGATCAAACGCGCCCCGTCCGGCGAGATCACGGCCTATTGGTTCGACGGCGACGTGTTCGGGTCGGCGGTCATCGATCCGTCGACCGGTGCGGCCGTGGCCAGCGCCGACCCGAACGCGGTCGAGCGGTGGCTCACCACCCTGCACCGGTCACTTTTCCTCGGCGATACCGGGCGGATCGCGATGGCGCTGGCCGCCGCAGCCATGCTCGTCCTCGCCGCCTCGGGTATTGCGCTCGTCCTGCGGCGGGTCGGCGGCTGGCGTAACTGGTTCGCCCCGCTGCGCGGTCCCCTATCCGGTCGCCTTCATACCGAGATCGCTCGTGTCGCGATGGTAGGCCTGATCGTGTCGGCGACCACGGCCCTTTGGATGACCGCCTCCACCTTTGACCTCTTGCCGGATGGCGAACCGGTGCCCGCCTATCCGACCGAGGTGACCGGCCTGACTGGCACCGATTTCGCCGACATGCCGCTTTTGGTCGACACACCGGTGACGGACTTGCGCGAGCTCAACTTTCCGTTCCCCGGTGACGCCACCGACACCTACCAGATCACCACCCGGCATGGCGCGGGCATGATTGACCAAGGGTCGGGTGCGCTCCTGTCATGGGTCGACGCGACCACGTGGCAGCGCGTGTCCGAGACGATCTACATGCTTCACACCGGGCAAGGGGCATGGCTCGTGGGTATCGTCCTCGGCCTCCTCGCACTCGGCGTGCCGATCCTTGGTGTGACCGGTGTCGTGCTCTGGGCCGCCCGGCGGCGTTCGCGCCCGCGCATCGCAGGAAATCAATCCGAAGCGCAGGCCGATACGATCATTCTGGTCGGCTCGGAAAGTGGCAGCACGTGGGGCTTTGCGCGCACGTTGAAAGAGGGGCTCTCGGCCGCAGGGCACAGCGTTCATGTCGGTGCGATGTCTGGTTTTGCCCCGGAACGCTACCTCAAAGCCGAGCGTCTTCTGGTCCTTGTCGCGACCTACGGGGACGGTGCCGCGCCGAGTAATGCCACGGGGTTCCTCGACAAACTACACGGGCAGGAAAGTGAGATCCGCATACCTGTGGCCGTGCTCGGCTTCGGCGAACGCGCCTTTCCCGACTACTGTGCGTTTGGGCAGCAGGTCCACGACCAGTTCCGCGCTCTTAGGTGGGAGATCCTGCTACCGTTCGACACTGTCGACGGAAAATCCCCGCAGGACTTCGCCCGCTGGGGTCACGCGCTGGGTGATCGCCTTGGCGTCCCGCTTTCGCTCGTCCACACACCCGCCTTGCCGCGACAGGAGCACCTCACGCTTGTGTCCCGCCGCGACTACGGTGCCGAAGTACAAGCCCCGACCGCGATCCTGAGGTTCAAGGCGCCGCGTCCGGGCCTCATCGCGCGGCTGACGGGCGCGGGTTTCAGCCGCTACAAGGCGGGGGATCTCATCGGCATCGTGCCTGTCGGGTCCGACCTTCCGCGCTACTACTCCCTCGCGTCGAGTGCGCGTGACGGTTTTGTCGAGATCGTCGTGCGCAAGCAGCCCGGCGGGCTTGCCTCCGGCCAACTCATGGCGCTCGAACCCGGCGACACGGTGCAGGCGTTTCTGCGTCGCAACACCGCGTTCAAACCGGGGCGGGGCAAGCAGCCGCTGATCCTGATCGGTGCGGGCACCGGGATCGGGCCGCTTGCAGGCTTCATCCGTGACAACCGTTCGCGTCGCCCCATCCACCTCTTCTTCGGTCTGCGCGATCCGGGGAGCGATTTTCTATACGATGACGATCTCGCCGCATGGTCGGCGGACGGGAAGGTTTCTGCGCTGCACACGGCGGTCTCGCGGTCGCATACGCCTGAGTACGTTCAGGGTGCTGTCCTGCGTGAAGCCGACACCCTCGTCTCGCTGATCCGGGACGGCGCGCGTGTCATGGTCTGCGGTGGCCGGGACATGGCGGCTGGAGTGGCAGATGCATTCGCCGACATTCTCACGCCATCGGGTCTGTCCCCGCAGACCCTCAAAGCTGAAGGACGTTACCTTGAAGATGTCTACTGAAATGACGCGGCATGCGCTGAACGGCGCAACGATGGGGACGCGCTGGTCTGCGCTTTTTCATTCTTCCGACATCGACGCGGGAGAGGTCACTGCGGCCTGCCAATCCGCCGTTGACGACATTGACGCGCAGATGTCGACATGGCGCCCGGACAGCGACCTGATGCGGCTCAACACTGCCGAGGTTGGGGCATGGGTCGCGGTGCCGGAACACCTGTTGTCGGTTCTGCTCCTCGGGCTCGAGGTCGGTCGCGCTTCGGGCGGTGCCTTCGATATCTCGATGGGTCGAGCGGTGGACGCTTGGGGTTTTGGGGCGAAAAGCGCGGACGAGGCCGCGATCCTGGCCGCCATGCAAGAAACCTTGCAGCCTGCGGATGCGCTCGAAATCGACAGCGGCGCGGCGCGGGTACGGAAGCATCGCGATGTACAGTTTGACCTGAATGGGATCGCAAAGGGGTACGGCGTCGATCGTCTCGCCGAGACGCTGGGCGAATTCGGAATCGCGGATGGACTTGTGGGGATCGACGGAGAGCTCCGTGCGTTGGGCACGCAGCCGAACGGCGAGGGTTGGACGGTCGCCGTCGAGATGCCGGATGTTAAACGCCGTTCGATCCACTCCATTCTCACGCTCGAAACCGGCGCGGTCGCGACGTCAGGCGATTACCGCCACTGGATCGCCGTCGGCGGGCGGCGTCTGTCGCACACGATGGACCCGACGCGGAACGCACCGCTCATCGCGTCCCCTGCCTCGGTGACGGTCGTCGCCGAAACCTGCGCCACTGCCGATGCGTGGGCCACGGCCATGATGGTGCTTGGCCCCGATGCAGGGACACACCTCGCCGCCAAGTATGGACTGAACGTCCTGTTTCTGTTGCGAGGGGACAATGGCGACATTCACGCCAAACAAGTGGGGCCGCTGTTCGCGGAAACCGGTGCGGCAAACGACGTCGCGGGCGTCTGACGTGCCCGGGCCCGAAACGAAAAAGGCCGCCCGCAGGCGACCTTTTCAGCGGCGAATTTTGTTGGTTGCGGGGGCAGGATTTGAACCTGCGACCTTCAGGTTATGAGCCTGACGAGCTACCGGGCTGCTCCACCCCGCGCCAATTCGTTCGGGTGTAATATGCCTACTCCGCCCGGGCCGCAAGGGGGTCGGCCGGAATAATTTCTCTTTGCGATCAAAGATTTCCTAAGCTCTGGTCAGGAAGTCCTCAAAACTCGGCAGGTTGCGGTCGGCCTCGGACAGAATCGGGCTCATGTCCGGCCAGTCGATTGCAAGTGACGAGTCGTTCCACGTGAAGCCGCGGCGACCGGATGGCGCGTACTCGTCGGACACGCTGTTCAGGTAATCGGTTTCGGTGAAGCAGTAAAACGCGTTCGACACACCGCGCGATATGAGGATGTGGTCACGCGTGCCGGGCGCGTCGCCGATGACGTAGCTCTGGTGCTGACGAAATGTCGGGCTGTCTGGCCGACTGTCGACGGCGACGATCAGGGCCGTTCCACGCGGCACGTAAATGAGCTTGTCCCACGGCTCCGATCGAAAGCCGCGCAGCGTGCGTGCTTTGGACCGCGAGTGGTTCATCTGCGCGAATTCGTAGGGCCGTCCGAGATCGGGTGCGACGAGGCTTTGGCGAAAGGTTTCGACGAAAAAGCCGCGCTCGTCATCGCGCGGTTGCCCTTCCAATCGCCAGACGCCGGGAATGCGGCCGGGCTCGATCGACATCCCGACGCGCGGCATGGTGTCGAGCTGTTTCATGAATTCCATTGATCTCTTTCGTTTTCGCATGGCCAATGCGGGGATGGCCCGTACTTTGATAATCTGCCCTACGCACGATCATGCTGACACGCTGTTTGCGGCGATCGCAAGCGTTCGCGTTCAATCTGACCCTGACTGGGAACTGGTTGTGATCGGGGACGGTGCGCCTGCGCGGACAACCGAGGTGATGGAGGCGATTACGTCTCAGGACCACCGCATACGTTACGAACCTCATGAGAAGGGGCCCCGGCTTGGCGAGGTCTATCGGGACAGTGTGGTCCGGGGGACCGACTCGGAGTTTCTGTGCCATTTGGGCGATGATGACCTGTGGTCCGAACATCATCTGGCGTCGATGACTCGCATGCTCGATCATGCCGATTGGGCCATGCAGGGAACGCTTCAGCTGATGCCGGACGGCAAGCTTCGCTACCGGTTTGCGAACCATGCGCACCCGAAGGTTCGGGCACAGGCGCAGCAGGCATTTCGGCCCATGCTGGACGGCGGCATCAACAACGTCGCGTTGCGACGCTCGGCCTACGTCACGCCGGGCCTTGGCTGGGAAACTTCCGTCGAGGGGCTGGGATCGGACCAGTTCATGTGGCGCAAGTATCTGAGTCACCCGGACATCCGGATCGCGGCCTCGGCTGACGTTACATCGCTCAAGTTCCGGACAGCGCGAGAGCGGGAGCGAATGCCCCCTGCCTTCAGGCTTGCTGAGATGACCCCACTTCTTGCGGAGATCAATCGGGCGGGTGAGATGTCGCGGATGCGGGCCGAGGCGGACATCGTCGAACCCTTGTTTCGGCACTTCTACCTGACCGAGGCTGGCCACGCGGACACATTCGAGGCGGGGTGTAGCGCGGCAGGTCTGCGACCAGTCCCAATGGGTGCGCTGCCGTTAACAGCCGTAAATGGCTCGATAATGGACGTCCCTCTGACACCCGCGCAAACTCTGCGGTGCCGTTGGGGCTGGGCTCTGTCGCGCGGCGCGGTGGGCGAACTATCCCCCCTACGGGACTTGTCGGCCTCCTTCGCGGGGCAAAGGTTTTTCGTCCTCGTCTCCCTAAGAGAACTCGCCGGGTTCGACCCCGAAGCCGCGCGGACACTCGCTCGCGGCATTGGCGAGAAGTTCGACACAAAGTTTGCCGAGGGCGCGCTGATTAAGATCGAAGAAACCGTAGTGGCACATCTCGCCGCGCAGGATGAACGGGCCGCATTGGCTCATCGTTTGGCCGCTCGGCGATAGAGACACGGTGCATGCCGACACTGTGCTACCCTCAAAGCGACTCATCTTTCAGGGAGCATTTGGAATGTCTGGTGTTGTCAAAGTTCTGATCGGCACGACGAAGGGCGCGTTCATTCTGACGTCGACCGATGGGAGGGCGAGTTGGTCACTCTCGGGGCCCCATTGCGACCTCTGGTCGATCAACCATGTGATAGGCGCCCCCGAAACCGGCAACCTCTGGGCTGGCGGAGGAGGCGATTGGACCGGTGCCGGCATCTGGCGATCGACGGACGCGGGCGAGAGCTGGGCGCTTTCGCAGCTGTCCAACGGGATGATGGCGGAATGGGCCGCCAACGATCCGGGGTTTGCCGAGATGATCGGGGGCGTTCCGCCGGAAGCCCCCTACGCCAGTGACCTGGTGTCGATCTGGTCTCTGACTAAGGCTCACGGCAAGCTCTACGCCGGATCGAAGCCCGCCAACCTGTTCACCTCCAACGATGGCGGCGCGACATGGGACCTTGTCTCGGGCCTCGCCGACGATCCGACGCGCGACAGTTGGAATCCGGGCGGCGCCGGTCTGACACTTCACACCCTGCTGCCGCACCCGAAGAAACCCGGTCACATGACCATCGCGATCTCGGCTGCCGGGGTCTTTTCCACCGAGGATGACGGCGCGACGTGGGAGCGGACCAACCGGCTCGACAATGCGGAACCTCACGCGCATCACGACCACGAACATGCACATGAAATTGGCCACTGCGTTCACAACATGATGCGGGCGCCGTCGGATGCGGGGCTGATCTATCAGCAGAACCATCAGGGGGTTTTTCGGTCGAACGATGGCGGGCAGAACTGGCACGACATTTCAGCGGGATTGCCTTCGACTTTCGGATTTCCGATCGCCGTTCACCCGCACGATCCTGCAACGATCTGGACGATCCCCCTGAACGGCGACACCCAAGGCCGCTATCCGCCGGACGCGAAGGCAGCGGTTTGGCGTTCGACTGATGCTGGAGACAGTTGGGAAGCGATGCGGACCGGGTTGCCGCAGGAGAACTGCTTCTTCACGGTGCTGCGTCAGGCGATGGCGACAGACACGTCTGAAAGCGGCGGGATCTATTTCGGAACGAACTCGGGCTCGATCTTTGCCTCGACAGACGGGGGCGACAGCTGGAGCGAGATTGCCAAGCATCTGCCGACCGTATTGAGCGTGGAGACACTCGAACCTGTCTGATCGGGGGCAGCTAGCCCCCCGGACACAAAAACGCCGCCCTGATTTTGGGCGGCGTTTTGTATTGTTATCGTATTGAGAGAATAGTGTCTCTTACTAGGTGTGGCGGTGACCTACTCTCCCACGTCTTAAGACGCAGTACCATCGGCGCTACG
>JAYZLL010000081.1:0-7793 GCA_036154315.1 Pseudomonadota bacterium | reverse complement strand
TGTTGTTCCGGCCGCCCGACTTCGTCAGACCCTCAGTGAGGGACTTGACGGGACGTCCTTTCCAAAGCTCCGAACGGTCGATCAGAACCAGCCCACGCTGGCCCGGCGTCGTCGGTTTATACGACTTGAGTGCCATGCTTTCTGTCTTCCGTTGCTTTGCAGCGGGGTACGTGCCCCGCCTGTCTGTGTGTGGACCTCGTCCGAAGATCGGGGCCCGGGGTATAGCCCCCCGAAGGTGGCCGAATTCAATAAGTCAAAGACCCCGGAACGAATCCCGGGGCCACTGGACTGGTGCGCTATAGCGGTGTTGGGGGGATGTGTCTAGTGCGGTGTGCCCGATTGCGGTGCGGCCAAAGATGTGCGCCGCGGCCCGACGCCTGCGGCCCTAGCCCCGCAAAATCTTCTCCATCTTCTTCCCCTTCGCCAACTCGTCGATCAGCTTGTCGAGATACCGGATCTCGCGCATCGTCGGCTCTTCGATCTCTTCGACGCGCACGCCGCAGACCACGCCCTTGATCTCGGCCCGGGCCGGGTTCATCCCCGGTGCCTCGTCGAAAAAGCCCTGCATCGTGGTGCCGTCGTCGATCACTCGGGCCAGCCCATCGTCGTCATAGCCCGTAAGCCACTGGATGATCTCGTCCACCTCGGCCTTGGTGCGGCCCTTGCGCTCAGCCTTGTTCACATAGGCCGGATAGACCCCGCCGAAGCTCATTCCATAGATGCGATGGCCCGCCATCTGTGTCCTCCTGTTCGCGCAGGTAGGATACGGCCCCAGCCGCCTGTCGCCAACGGCTCAATACTTCACCATTGACAGAACTATCCGACTCGGCAGATACTTCACCACATGGAAAACAATGAAACAGACCTCGACGCCATCTTTCACGCGCTCGCCGATCCGACCCGCCGGGCGGTGGTGCAGGCGCTGGTGAGGGGCGAGGCGACGGTGAGCGATCTGGCCGCGCCGCATGACATGGGTCTGCCCGCCTTCATGAAGCACTTGGGCGTGCTCGAAGCCTCGGGCCTCGTGGACAGTGCCAAGGTGGGCCGGGTGCGCACCTGTTCGCTCAACCCCGCCACCATGTCGGCGACCGAGCGCTGGTTCGAAGAGCAACGTACGTTTTGGCAAGGCAGATACGCCCAACTGGACGATCTTGTCGCAGCGCTACAGGGAGACAGAGATGAAAAGTGACCTGCAATTTCAGTTCATGGCCGACGTGCCGGGACACACCTTGCGCATCAAACGCGAATTCGCGGGGCCGCGCGATCTGATCTGGGACTGCTACACCAAGCAGGAGCTGCTCGAGAAATGGTTCGCGCCCAAGCCGCTCAAGACCAAGACCGCGAGCATGGAGTTTCGCGAGGGCGGGCACTGGCACTACGCCATGTATGACGATGACGGCACCGAATACTGGGGCTGGACCGATTACGTGACCATCGACCCCACCACGCGCTTCACCAGCCGCGACGCGTTCTCCGACGCGACCGGCGCGCCCAACACCGACCTGCCCATCGCCGACTGGGTCGTCACCTTCGAAGAGGCGGGGGACCACACCATCGTGCAGACCGTCATCGACTACGGCTCGCCCGAGGGCCTGCAAACCGTCATCGACATGGGCATGGAGCAAGGGCTGAGCGCCACCTACGTGACCTTGGACGACCTGATCGAAACCCTGAAAGGATAACCCATGACCACCGAGAAAATCACCATCGACGCCACCGTCGACGCCCCGGTCGAAACCGTCTGGGCCCGCTACACTGACCCGGATCACATCACCCAGTGGAACTTCGCCTCCGACGACTGGTGCTGCCCCTCGGCCTCGAACGACATGCGGGTCGGCGGCAAGTACGCCGCCCGGATGGAGGCCAAGGACGGCAGCTTCGGCTTCGACTTCGAGGCGATCTATACCGACCTCCAGCCCGAGCGCGCCCTCACCTACCGGATGGAAGACGGGCGCATGGTCACGACCACTTTCGAGCCGATCGGGTCAAAAACGCAGGTGACCACCGTGTTCGACGCCGAGACCGAGAACGACATCGAAATGCAGCGCGGCGGCTGGCAGTCGATCCTGAACAACTTCAAGAAACACGCCGAAGCGGCCTGATCCCGGCCCGGCATCGCGGCCCCCCGTCCGTCCGGGGGGCCGCATCCCGTCAGACAGGCGCGCGCAGACGGTTCACGAACAGGTCTTCTTCCACGATCCGGCCGCGCATCGCCAGCACCTCATCCACGTCCCACGTCGCACTCAGATAGCGCCCCTTGGCCCAGTCGGCACGCCCCGAGGCGAGCCAGACCACAAAGCTCCCGGCCAGCGCGGGATCATCGACGAGGTAGTCGTGCATCCCCTCGGGCATCTGCTTGCCCAGTTCGGTCGCCACACCGCCGGGATGCATCGCAAAACACTTGATCCCATCCGCATCGTGGTCGGACTGCACGAATTCGCAGAGCCGATTGATCGCGTGTTTCGACGTCTGATAATCCGACGCACCGGGCATCAAAAGCTGCGCACCCACCGACGAGATGAGGATCAGATGCCCGCCGGTCCCCCCGGCCTGCGCCGCGCGGGCCGCGCTCTCGATCAGATGGGGGAGCGTATAGCGCACCACGTGATAGGCGCCCTGCATGTTGACCTGCCAGTTGCGCCACCAGCCCTCCGGATCGCTCTCGGCGATCTTGACCCACGGGCCAAGATACCCTGCGTTCGCATCCGCCACGTCGAGCGCCCCGAACTGCGCGATACAATCGGCCACAGCGCCCTCGACCTCCGCCGCCACGGTCACGTCGCAGACCGCCGTGGCGCAGGCCGTCTCCGGGTTCGCGGCAAAGACAAGCGCGCGGGTTTCCTCCAGCGCCGATTGCGACCGGGCCGTCAGATAGACCGCGCGCGCCCCAGCCTTGGCAAAGGCCACCGCGGTCGCCTGCCCGATCCCGCGCGACGCGCCTGAGATGAACACGACCTTGCCTGCCGCACTCCCCGCCAAGGCCCCCTCAGGGTCAATGGCGGGGTAAATGTCGCTGTGGGTGGAAAAGCCGGGGGTCTGAAGGGGAATCGACGACATAAGAAATCCTTTCGGGTCTGCACTGAAATGCGCTTGCCCCGAAATAGCATCCGACCGCGCCCGGCGGCCTGCCACATCCTCTGGCATGCCTGCCCGATCCTCCAAACCACCCGGGTTTTCAGTGGATCGACCAAACGGCCCTGCTACGGTGAACGTGGAAGGAGCCGCCATGAGCCGCCAGTCCCTGACCGACCGCACCCTGCGCTATCACGCCCGCTTAAGGGCCGGCGAGACGGCCCTGCCCGGTCTCTCGGTGTTCCGACGCGACGAGACAAGCGAACTCGACTCCTTCATCTACGAACCGGTGCTCTGCCTGATCCTGCAAGGCGCGAAAACCACGACCAGTGGCACCGCCTCGGTCGAGGTCGGGCCGGGCGACGCTCTCGTGGTCAGTCACGACCTGCCCGTCGTGTCCCGGATCACGCAGGCGAGCGCCGACCAGCCCTATGTCGCGCTGGTCGTCACACTCGACCTCGCCATCGTACGCGGCCTGTACGAACAGGTCGCCGACGAACATTCGCCGCCCGCCGCTGAAGCGGCCCTGACCGGCGGGCCCGCCGACGCGGCCCTGATCGCGGCGCTCGACCGCTACATCGCCCTTGCCGACGACCCGCTCGACGCCCGCGTACTCGGCCCGGCCATCCTGCGTGAAATTCACTACCGCCTGCTTCTGTCGGCTCAGGGCGCCATGCTGCGCAACCTGCTCGTCGCCGACAGCCACGCAAGCCGCATCGCCCGCGCCATTCAGACCGTCCGCACCTCCTATGAGGAAACGCTCTCGGTCCCCGACCTCGCCCGCACGGCAGGGATGAGCGCTTCGTCCTTCCACCAGCACTTCAAATCCGTGACCGGAACCAGCCCGCTCAGATACCAAAAGGATCTCAGGCTCATTCAGGCACGGCGGCTGATCGTAGAGAGCGGTCGCTCGGTGTCGCAGGCGGCCTTTGCGGTCGGCTATGAAAGCCCCACCCAGTTCAGCCGGGACTACAGCCGGATGTTCGGTCACCCGCCCAGTCGCGAAACCTTGGGCGCCCCGGTGTCGTTGTCGGGGTGACGCGCCCGTTCTCCGGAAAACCTCTGGCCTTCTCGGGTGCGTTCCAACATGGTGCAGTCAAGAGACAGGAGACCGGAATGAACAAGAAAACGATCGCAGCGCTGGCTATCGCCCCTTGGGTGCTCGTGGCATGTGACATGCCCGCCGGGCCGACCGGCGGCACTCCCACCGGTCCCATGACCGAGGTGCCGGAGCGTGTGATGCAGATGGCCGCGCCCTATCAGAACCTCGCCACCGTGCGCGTCGATCCGGTCGACGGTTGTTATGTCTATCAGCATGTGGGTCCGGTCGAGACAACGTTCCTGCCGCTGCGCACGAACGACGGGCGCCCGATCTGCACGCGGGCACCCGGTGAACCGGCCCCGGCGAGCTGATCAGCTCGCCGCGGTGATCCGCTCGGGCGGATGCAGGTGGGCGGTCGCGCCCTTGTAGACCAGCGGATACAGATCGTTGATGTGCGCCATCACCATGCGCACACAGCCCGAACTTGCACGCCCCCCGATCGAACTCGGCGAAGGCGAACCGTGGATACGCAGCAGCGTGTCACGGCTGCCGGAATAGAGATAGAACGCGCGTGACCCCAGCGGATTGCGGGGGCCGCCACTCATCCCGTTCTCGTGCTGCTTGTAGAGCCCCGGATCGCGCTTGATCATCGCCTGCGTCGGCGTCCAGATCGGCCATTTGGCCTTGCGACCGACCGTGTAGACACCCGGCTCATACAGATTGCCGCGTGCAATCGCGACGCCGTAGCGCATGGCCGTGCCACCACCTTCGATGTGGTAGAGATAGCGCGCGACCGCATCGACATGCAGATCGCCCGGCGTGAGACCGGCATTCGCCTCCACCCGTTGCGGCAGGAACCGGCGATCCAAACCCCAAGGGTTCGACGTGGCCGGATCATAGCCAGCCGGCGTGATCTGCGCGTCCCAGCGATCCCAGTTGGCCGGGTTCGACGTCGGGCGCGGAGCCGAGGGGGCCGGCGCGGCTTCGGTGGTCTCCGCAGGCGTGTCGACCGGGGTCTCGAGCGGCGTTTCGGTCACGGCGGCGTCTTCGTCCTGCGCCCAGGCCGCGATCGGGGCCGAGAACAGAGCGGTGGTCGTCATCACGAAATGGCGGCGTGTAAGCATGGCGGGACGATCCTTCATATTCAGAACTCTTAGTGTCTGCCGAGTCGGGGGGCCGTCACAACCCTGCACGACGTCAACAGCGCGTGTGTGTGGTCTTTGTGCGCGACGGCCACGGTCCCAATGGTTTGAGACCCGCACACGTTCCATCTCTCAAAATCCTTTTTGCGTGACACCACGCCTGAAAAGGCGAAAGCCCCCCGGCGAACCGGAGGGCTTTCCTATCCTGGCCGACCCGAGGGCCGGATCACGATCACAGACCGGTGGTCACGTCGATCGTGTTGCCCTCTTCGAGGGTCACGTAGGCTTTCTTGACGTCCACGCGACGGCCGAGCTGGCCACGGAAGCGCTTCTGCTTGCCTTTGGTGACGGTCGTGTTCACGGCCTTCACCTTGACACCGAAGAGCGTTTCCACCGCTTCTTTGATTAGCGGTTTGTTCGCGTCGATCGCCACTTCGAACACCACGGCGTTAGCTTCAGAAGCCATCGTGGATTTCTCGGTGATGATCGGCTTGCGGATCACGTCGTAGAGTGCGGCTTTGTCGGTCATTTCAGACGAGCCTCCAGAGCTTCGACACCCGCTTTCGTGAGCACGAGCGTGTCACGCTTGAGGATGTCATAGACGTTGGCACCCATCGACGGCAGCACATCGAGACCTTCGATGTTGCGGGCAGCCTTGGCGAAGTTTTCGTTCACCTCGGCACCGTCGATGATGAGCGCGCGCTTCCAGCCCAGATCCTTGACCAGTTTGGCCAGCACCTTGGTCTTGCCATCGGCTTCGGCGGTGTCGATCACGACGATCGCACCTTCCTGTGCCTTGGCGGAGAGCGCGTGCTTGAGGCCGAGCTTGCGGAATTTCTTCGTCAGCTCATGCCCGTGCGAGCGCGGGGTCGGACCCTTGTAGATACCACCCTTGCGGAAGATCGGCGCGTTGCGGTCGCCGTGGCGTGCGCCACCGGTGCCCTTCTGGCGGTAGATCTTCTTGGTCGAGTAGCTGGTTTCCGAGCGGGTTTTCACCTTGTGGGTGCCCTGCTGCGCGTTGTTGCGCTGCCAGCGGACCACACGGTGCAGGATGTCGGCGCGCGGCTCGAGCCCGAACAGGGCCTCGTCCAGCTCGACCGACCCGGCTTTGGCGCCGTCCAGTTTGATCACGTCGAGTTTCATTCGTCGCCTTCCTTCTTCTCGGCGTCGTCACCGCCCTCGGCCTTGTCGGCCTCGATCTCGGCTTCGGCTTCCTTCAGGGCGGCCTCTTCGGCAGCGGCCTGCTCTTCGGCCAGACGCTTGGCTTCTTCTTCCGCCTCGGCAGCGGCGGCGGCAGCGGCTTCTTCCGCGGCTTTCGCAGCTTCTTCAGCAGCAGATTTCAGGGCGGCCGGGAGAATGGCGTTCTCGGGGAACGGCTTCTTCACGGCATCCTTGATGGTGACCCAACCACCTTTCGAACCCGGAACGGCACCTTTGATCATGATCAGACCGCGTTCGCTGTCCGTCTTCACGACCTGGAGGTTCTGGGTGGTGACACGGGCAGCACCCATGTGACCGGCCATCTTCTTGCCCTTGAACACGCGGCCCGGATCCTGACACTGACCCGTCGAACCGTGCGAACGGTGGGAGATCGACACACCGTGCGAGGCGCGAAGACCACCGAAGTTGTGCCGCTTCATGGCACCGGCAAAACCTTTACCGATCGAGGTGCCCGAGACGTCCACGAACTGACCGGCAAAGTAATGGTCAGCGGTGATCTCTTCACCCACTTTGATCAGGTTCTCGGCATCCACGCGGAACTCGGCAACCTTGCGCTTGGGCGCAACGTTGGCGGTGGCAAAGTGGCCACGCATGGCTTTCGAGGTCCGTTTGGCCTTGGCCGAACCGGCGCCGAGCTGAACGGCGGTGTAGCCGTCTTTCTCAGCGGTCCGCTGGGCCACGACCTGCAGCCCGTCGAGCTGCAGAACGGTGACCGGCACCTGCTTGCCATCTTCGAGGAAGAGGCGAGTCATGCCGACTTTCTTAGCGATAACACCAGAGCGCATCATTACTCATGCCCTCCTTAAACGGAAATCTGCACATCGACGCCGGCAGCGAGGTCGAGCTTCATCAGCGCGTCCACGGTCTGCGGGGTCGGGTCCACGATGTCGAGCAGACGCTTGTGCGTGCGGATCTCGAACTGATCGCGGGATTTCTTGTCGACGTGCGGCCCACGGAGAACCGTGAACTTTTCGATCTTGTTCGGCAGCGGGATCGGCCCGCGAACCTGCGCACCGGTCCGCTTGGCGGTCGCAACGATTTCCTGCGTGCTGGCGTCCAGCACGCGGTAGTCGAACGCCTTCAGGCGGATCCGGATGTTCTGGCTTTGAATGGCCATTGTCTTGTCCTTTTCAGTTGAGAGGAGGACCCCCGGCTCACCCGGAGGCCCTCGTCGAACCCGGTTTGAATTACTCGATGATTTTCGAGACGACGCCGGAGCCCACGGTGCGGCCGCCTTCGCGGATGGCGAAGCGGAGACCGTCTTCCATCGCGATCGGGGCGATCAGTTCGACCGTGAACTGCAGGTTGTCGCCCGG